>DASVAE010000018.1:0-92708 GCA_036376495.1 Candidatus Sulfotelmatobacter sp.
GACATCGACAGCATGCATCAGGCCATGGCCGCGACCGTCGAGCATTGCATCAACGAGATCCAGGAACATCGTGCGGCGGCACGCAAGCAGGGCGTTTCGGAACGGCCTCGCTGGCCAATGATTGTTCTCCGCTCACCCAAAGGATGGACTGCACCGCGGGAAATGGAAGGCCACTTCCTGGAAGGTTTCTGGCGTTCGCATCAGGTACCGCTTCCGGCCGCAAAAAAAGATCCCGTGCAGCTCAGAATCCTCGAAAGCTGGATGCGCTCGCAAATGCCGGAGAAGCTATTTGACGGCAAGGGCGGGCTCGCTCCCGTATTCAAAGAGCTTGCACCCACTGGCACACGGCGGATGAGTGCGAACCCTCACACCAACGGCGGTCGTTTGAAAAAGGCGCTGCGGCTGCCGGACTTCCGCGAGTACGCCAATCCCACGGACAAACCGGGGTTATCACTGGCGGAAAACACGCGCCCACTGGGCCGCATGCTTGCCGAGATCATGAAGCTGAATCCGCACAATTTCCGTGTGTTTGGTCCCGACGAAACAACGTCAAATAAGCTCGACGACCTCTACTCCGTTAGCAAGAAGTTCTGGATTGAGGAGCGTTTTCCAGAAGATAAAGATGGCGGAAATCTTTCGCCTGACGGCCGGGTCATGGAGATGCTCAGCGAGCACACGCTGGAGGGAATGCTCGAGGGCTATCTCCTCACCGGGCGGCACGGCTTTTTTTCCACGTACGAAGCGTTCGTGCACATCATCGATTCCATGTTCAACCAGTACGCAAAATGGCTGGAAATCTGCAACCATCTTTCCTGGCGGGATTCCATTGCTTCCCTGAATCTCCTGATCACATCGACGGTATGGCGGCAGGACCATAACGGCTTTACGCATCAGGACCCCGGGTTTCTCGACGTGGTGGTCAACAAGAGTGCGAATGTTACGCGCATATATCTGCCTCCAGATGTGAATTGTTTGCTTTCTGTCGCCGATCATTGCTTGCGCAGCCAGAATTATGTGAACGTGATCGTGAGCGACAAGCAGAAGCATCTCCAGTATCTCAACATGGATGCTGCAATCACCCATTGCACAAAAGGAATTGGAATCTGGGATTGGGCCAGTAATGACGAAGCGGGCGAGCCGGACGTGGTGGTCGCGTCCGCGGGCGACATTCCCACACAGGAAGCTCTGGCCGCGACTGCGCTGCTGCGCAAGGAATTTGTCGACCTCAAAATCCGATTCATCAATGTGGTCGACCTGTTCAAGCTTCAACCTACGTCCGAGCACCCCCACGGTTTGCCCGACCGGGACTTCGACTCGCTCTTCACGGTGGACAAGCCCGTCATGTTCAACTTCCACGGATACCCACAACTGATTCACCGGCTGGCGTACCGGCGAACAAACCATAACAACATTCACGTTCGGGGATACAAGGAGCAAGGCAACATCAATACGCCGCTGGAGCTTGCCATCAACAACAACGTGGATCGCTTCAGTCTGGCTATGGATGTTATCGATCGAGTGCCGCGACTACAGAAAATCGGGGCGCACGCGAAGGAGAGGTTCCTCAACCAGCAGATCGAGTGCCGGAACTACGCACATCAGTTCGGCATCGACAAGCCGGAGGCGACGGACTGGATTTGGCCCTACTAGGCGCTCTTGAATCAGGACGGATGAGGAACTCCCTGGATCACTCGCACCGTATCGCGGGCGATCAGGAGTTCTTCATCGGTCGGGATGGCATAGGCGTGCAGGGTGGAATCATTGGAACTAATCATCCCTTCGCGGCCCACCATTGCCTCATTCTTGTCTAAATCCAATCGCAAGCCTGCCCATTCCATGTTGTCGCAGATGCGCGCGCGGATATCGGGCGAGTTCTCTCCGATGCCGCCAGTGAATACGACGGCATCAGCACCTCCCATCGCTGCCAGGTAGGCGCCCAGGTACTTGCGCGCGCGATAGCAGAAGACTCCGATGGCCAGCCTCACCCTGCGATCGTCGTGCTCCGCCAACTCACTCAGCAACTCACGCATGTCGTTGGTCAGGCCGGAGATCCCGAGAAGTCCGGACTGCGTATTCAACAAGGTTTCGACTTCCGAGGCAGACATAGCCTCCTTCCGCGCGATCATGCCCACAATCGCCGGATCCAAATCGCCCGAACGCGTGCCCATGACCAAGCCTTCCAGAGGCGTCATACCCATCGAGGTGTCGAAAGAGTTCCCTGCTTTGATGGCTGCCGCCGAACAACCATTTCCCAGGTGAAAAGAAATGATGTTCGTCTGCTCGCGGGTGAGCCCACCTAAAGCGCGATAGCGAAATGCAACGTAGCGGTGAGATGTGCCGTGAAATCCGTAACGCCGAATGCGATGACGGCGATACAGATGGTAAGGAACCGCGTAGAGGTAGGCTTCCGCACGCAAAGAGTGGTGGAACGAGGTATCGAACACCGCGACCTGTGGCACATCCCTGCCTAACAAATCGCGCGCGGCGATGATTCCCTTAAGATTATTGGGGTTGTGCAGCGGAGCAAGGTCGATGCAGTCCTCGATTCCTTTAAGGACGCGATCATCAATCAGCGTCGACTCTTTAAACAACTCTCCGCCGTGCACCACGCGATGCCCAACCGCATGCACGTCAGCGCTGCTCTTGATCTCGGGAATGCCCGATCGATCCGATGCGACGAAGCGTATCAGGTAATCCAGGGCCGCGCCCATGTCGTGCAGGGCGGCCGTGAGCGTACGCACGGGCTCTACCCGATAACGGATTCGCAGAATCGCCTCTCCGCCGATGCTTTCGATCTCTCCCCGGCAGATTCGATCGTCCTTGCACTCCTTGATCTGCTCAACATCTGTCGCGATGATTTGAAACTTCAGGCTGGAACTGCCGGCGTTCAGGACTAGCACGTTCATCGTTGAGGGTTCTCTTGTGACTCTCCAAGATAAGCCCCACTGCGGAGTCAAGCAATAGAGGCTGCTAGGCAGGAATCAGGCCCTGATAGATGGCCATGCCGACCACTGCGTCGACGCCCATGGCATGCAGTGCGTCAATCTCGTGTTGCGACCGAATTCCTCCGGCGGCAATCAACTGTCGTGTGGTGGCCGCGCGCAAAGGGCGAATGACCTCCTGCGGAAAGCCGGCCAACAGTCCTTCGGTGTCCACGTGGGTGTAGAGGAATGCGTCGCACCATCGGTCAAGTGCCCTGATCATCTGCAACGGTCTTACGGCGGTGGTGCTCTGCCATCCGTGGATCGTCACGAGTCCGCCGACGGCATCGAGGGCGAAGACGAGTCGGCTCGACCCGACTTCCATGGCCAACTTCTCGGCAGATTCAGGGCTCAAGTTGCCATCCTGAAACAATGCGGACCCTACGATCACCCGGCGTGCACCTGACTCGAGGGCCGCGTTTGCCGCGTCCAAGGAGCGAATGCCGCCGCCCATCTGGCACGGCAGGCGCTTCGCAATTTCGCGTACCAGGGCAAAGTTGTTGCCGCGGCCCATCGCTGCATCCAGATCGATTAACTGCACCAGCGGATACTTCAAGAAACGAACAACCCAATCTTCGAAGTTGTCGAATTCCAACGCCTTCTTTTTGCCTTGAACTAATTGAACGATCTTCCCGCCCATGAGATCAATCGAGGGAATCAGCACGGCCACCTCATGGGGATAGAATGGCGGACGAGCTCTTGCTTGAGCGCGGCGAGTTGGTTGTACCCATAATGGAAAATCGAGGCAGCCAGAGCGGCGTCGGCGTGCCCGGCATGGAACACCCGTACGAAATCCGCGGCTCCGCCCGCGCCCCCCGAAGCGATCACCGGGATTCGCACTGCGTCCGCTACCGCACTCGTCAGTTCGCAATCGAAGCCGCTTCCGGTTCCGTCACGGTCCATCGACGTAAGAAGGATTTCACCTGCACCCCGAGACTCCGCTTCCCGCGCCCACTCGACCGCATTTCTGCCCGAGGGCATTCTTCCTCCGCTGGCAAAGACTTCCCAGCGTTGTCCAGCTTCAGAGCGCTTCGCATCGATCGCCACAACCACCGCCTGCGAGCCAAAGCGCTCGGCGATAGAGGTGATCAGCCATGGGTCTGCCAGTGCCGCCGAATTGATGCTGATCTTGTCGGCGCCCGCATCGAAGACATCTGCAGCATCGCTCAGGGTGCGAATGCCTCCTCCTACGGTAAAAGGAATAAATAGCTGCTTTGCCGTCCGCCGAACCGTGTCGAGCAGCGTCGCTCTGCCTTCGTGAGTTGCCGAGATGTCCAGCAGCACGATCTCATCGGCGCCAGATTCGCTGTGCGCCCTGGCCAACTGAGCTGAATCACCGGCATCGCGCAAATTTTCGAACTTCACGCCTTTGACCACGCGGCCAGCGTCCACATCGAGGCAAGCAATGATGCGTTTGGTTAGCATTCAGAGTGCACAAAAATTGCTTAACAGCTTGAGCCCGGTATCGCCTGATTTTTCCGGATGAAATTGAACTCCGAACAACTGCTCGCGCTCCACGGCCGCCGAGAAGGTCGCTCCATAACTGCAGCAGGCAACGGTTGCGTCCCCGACAGGACATCGAAAGGAATGAGTGAAGTACACGAAATTGGAAGATTCGATTCCGCGAAACAAACGTGAGGCAGAATCGATCTGCAACGAGTTCCAGCCAACATGGGGTGATTTCACTTGCCGCGGAAATCGCTGACAATTGCCGGCGAAAAGTCCCAAACCTCGGGTCACCGGGGACTCATCACTGCCGTGGAATAGCCACTGCATGCCTACGCAGATACCCAAGAATGGCGTGCCCCTGTGGATTGCGTTCCCAATGGCTTCACGCAAGCCCAGACGGGTCAGACTGGCGGTCGAAGCGAAGTGCCCCACCCCCGGCAATACGATCTTCGACGCGCGGGAAACCTGCTCCGGATCGGAAGTAATCACATTTTCCTTTCCAAGCCACTCAAATGCCTTCTGCACCGACCGGAGATTGCCCGCACCGTAATCGACAATCGCGATCATCAGAGCACTCCCTTGGTAGAGGGCAGAAGACGTTTCATTCTTTGATCACGCCAGCAGGCGGCGCGCAGTGCACGGGCGAAGGCCTTGAACAGTGCCTCGATCTTGTGATGATTGGAGCGCCCGTATAGAACGCGGGCATGCACGTTCGCCTTTGCTCCGCGGGCGAAGCCCTCGAAAAAGTCGTCCACCAACTCGGATTGCAGATCGCCCACCAGCCGCGTCGTCACCTTCGTATCGATTACGGCCGCAGTTCGCCCGCAGAAATCGACCGCCGCCATTCCCATGGTTTCGTCCATCGGCATCAGGAAGTATCCGGCTCGAAGAATGCCGCGCTTACTGCCCAGTGCTTTGTCGAAGGCTTGGCCGAGTACGATGCCTACGTCCTCCACCGTGTGGTGCTGGTCGACATGTAGATCGCCGTTGGCCTTGAGTTTCAAATCGAATCCACCATGATGGGCAAACAACTCCAGCATGTGATCGAAGAAACCTATGCCGGTGGAGACCTGGTACCGGCCGCGTCCGTCAATCGTCAGGGACAGCTGAATCTGCGTCTCCTTGCTCACGCGATGTATGGTTCCCTTCCTCATCGGTGTGAAACTCCTTGGGCAGCGGCAAGCCCACCAATAACTGCATCCAGAGCCTGCAGCAACTGATTCACGTGCTCGCGGCGGCCGATCGTGATGCGGACACAACCCTCGCAGCCCTCGTCGGCTGACCGGTCACGAACCAGAATTCCTCGATTCCTCATCTGCTCCGTAAAGAGCGCGGCATCCGTTTTGGAATGCCCCATACGCATGAGCACAAAATTAGCCTGGCTTGGCCAGAATTGGATCCCACGCTGTTCTAGTGCATGTTCGAGCCGTTGCCGGCCTTCGAGTACTTCGGCCACATACTCTGCGAGGTAGGCTTGATCCGCCAGCGCTTCGGGTAAGCACGCCAGCGCGATAGCATTGACGTTATAGGGGGAACTGATCCGGCGCAAAACCCGCATTTGTTCTTCATCGCCGATCAAAACGCCCAACCTCAGACCCGCCATACCATAAGCTTTCGAAAACGTACGTGCCACAAACACGTTTGAGGCTTCGCGCCGCCGCTCCAGAATCGTTCTTCCATAGAACTCAAAATAGGCTTCATCAACGAGCAATGCGGCTTGAGGCGCAGAGTGGGCCAGGGCGAGCAGTTCATCGATGCACACGACACTCCCCGTGGGATTGTTTGGATTGGCGACGGCGATCAGACGGGTTCGCACCGTAATAGCCTTCATCACCGCTGCCAGCGGGAAAGTGAAATCGCCTGCAGCGCGAACCCGGATCACTTCCCCTCCTGCTGCCTTGGTATAGATGGCATACATGGAGTAGGTGGGAACGACAATGAGTGCTTCCTCGCCCCGATCCAAGTAGGCTTGACAAAGTAAATGAATGGCTTCGTCTACTCCATTCGTCAGCAGAACCTCATTGCGTTTCACTTTCAAAAAAGCGGCGGTTATCTCTTCCACTGGCTCGCGCTCAGGATATTTCGCAAGGTCCTGGGAACTGAGGCCCTGCAACCGGCGAAGCACGCTGGGCGAGCAACTGTCGGTGTTCTCATTGAAATCAAGACGTAGTCCAGCGCGGCCAGCCAGCGGGGGATGGTACGACGGCGTGGTCAGGACGGCCTCTGTGGCCTTAAGCATCGGCGCGCCTCACTCGAATGGAATCGGCGTGCCCATGTAAGCCTTCTGCGGTGGCAAGGCACTCAATCGCCGGCGCAATGCTCTGCAGACCACGACGAGAGAGTTTCTGCAGTGAGATGATTTTCACAAAGTCGAGCACGCTTAAGCCTCCGCGGAATCGAGCTTGTCCTGCCGTGGGCAGCACGTGGTTCGGACCAGAAGCGTAGTCGCCGGCAGCTTGAGCAGAATAGTCTCCCACAAAAATGGAGCCGGCATTTTGAATGAAGGGCGCGTATTCCTCATCCACGGTGATGTGTTCCGGGGCGACGCGATTTGTCCAGTCGCGTGCCTGCGCCTTCGATGAAGCAATAAAAACTCCGCCCTTCTCCAGCCCCAGCTTCGCTGTTGGATTCCCCTGCGCCAATTGTTCCAGAACTTGAACAACAGCGTGCGCCAACTTGCGCGAGGTGGTGATAAAGAACACTAGCGCGTCCACATCATGCTCCGCTTGCGCAATCAGGTCGGAGGCTATAAAGTCCGGCTTGCCGCGGTCACTCAGGATCACAGCTTCGGTTGGACCCGCGAGAAAGTCGATGGCGCAATCAAAGGCAACGAGCCTTTTTGCTGCCGTGACGTAGGCATTTCCGGGGCCAACGATTTTTTGCACACGGGGAATACTCTCGGTCCCGTACGCGAGAGCGGCGATCGCTTGCGCTCCACCAATGCGGTAGAACTCTCGCACACCGAGCATGGCGGCAACCCCCAACACCTCCCGAGATGGGTTGGGGGAGACGACTCGAATCTGTTTCAGGCCCGCGACCTGGGCCGGGATCACCGTCATCAGAACCGTAGAAAGCAAGGGATAGCGTCCGCCCGGAATGTAGCAGCCGACCGACTCCATTGGTTTGACAATTTGGCCGAGAGTGATTCCCGCCCGACTTCGGGTCCACGAGCGCGGTTTCTGCAGTTCACAAAAGCGCCGAATGTTCTCAGCCGCTTCCCTTATCGATACGCGCAGAGAAGCAGTCAGACTTCGCCGAGCAGCGGTGAGTTCCTGCTTGGAAATCTTTATGTCGTCTTGGGGGCGCAATCCATCCCACTGCTCGGCAAAACGTCTCAGAGCCGAATCTCCGCTTTGGCGCACTTCGTTCACGATACGTTGTGCCTGGCTGTCGGAAGGGCCAACCTGCTGTCCGCGGGCAGCGACGCGCTCGATCATCTCGGAAGCCTCAGGCCCGGAAAAGATCCGCATCACAAGACCACCTTGTTTAAGGGATATTCCACAATGCCTTCGGCGCGAGCTTCCTTGAGACGAGGAATTACATCCCAGGCTGCGCTCTCATCTATGATGGTGTTCACCGCCAGCCAATCGTCATCGCTCAAATGCGAGATCGTGGGCTTCTGCAGCGCTGGCAAGACGCCCAAGACGGCTGTCAGATCGTGCTTACGCACATTCAGCATGAGGCCAACCCGGTCCTGGGCCTCCATCGCACCCTGCAGCATGAGAGCCAGGTTGTCGATTTTGCGGCGCTTTTCCCGATCTGCGTAAGAGCAGCTATTCGCGATTAGCTGCGTATTCGATTGCAACACGGTTTCCAAAATGCGTAGCCGATTGGCCTTGAGGGAACTGCCGGTTTCCGTGACTTCCACAATCGCATCGGCCAGCATGGGCGGCTTCACTTCGGTTGCACCCCAGGAAAACTCGACACGAACATCGACGTTTCTTTTCTGAAAATAATCCCGGGTGACCTTCACCAGTTCGGTCGCGATGATGCACCCCGAGAGATCCTCTGCGGTTTGCGCTGGAGAATCTTCAGGCACCGCAAGGACCCAACGAACTTTGCCGCGGCTTCGCTTGGCGTAGATCAAATCGCTGACTGTGGCCACTTCCAACCCGCTCTCGATTACCCAGTCGAGACCCGTGAGGCCGGCATCGATGGCGCCATGCTCGACGTAGCGGGCCATCTCTTGCGCGCGGATCAGCATGCAATCGATCTCCGGGTCCGCCGTAGTGGCAAAGTAGGAGCGACCGTTCGTGTAGGCGGGCAGTCCGGCGCGGGCAAACAACTGCAGCGTGGCCTCCTGCAGGCTGCCCTTAGGGATTCCGATGCGCAGCTTCATCGCGACTCCCTCGAAGCGGCCGCCTCAGTTGCCGGGAGCGGAAGCGCTTCGGTGAAGCAGGAGCGAGTTCCGCGATGGCAAACCATTCCTGCACCTTCTACTTCCACCCGCAACAGAAGGGTGTCACGGTCACAATCGGTGTAGGCAGAAATGACTCGCAAGCGGTTGCCGGAGCTCTCGCCTTTAGTCCAGAGCGTGTTGCGTGTCCGGCTGAAGAATGTCACGTAACTGTTCTGCAGGGTCAAGTTCAACGCCTCGTGATTCATGAAGCCCACCATGAGAACATCTCCGTTTTGCGAGTCCTGAACGATGGCAGGAAGCAATCCGCTCATCTTGTCGAAATCAAGTTCGTTTAGCAAATGGTCCTCCGGACAAAGAAAAAGCCCGCTGAGCATTTCGCTTCAGCGGGCCTGATTTCCTGATAAGTGCTTGGCTATGAACTCTGCAATCTCAGGTGGACTCCCGCCGACGCGCCGTGGGCGTGATGATGAGGATGATGGCGGTGGTGACGGTGAGATTGCATCGCATTCAGGTTACGGTTGGAGGTCCGAAACCGTCAACAACTTTTAGCGCGGTTTTTTGAATACTTCAGATCGCAAATGTGAATTCTGATCATAGTTTCGCTAACGTCCCCATGAAGAGCTTTACGATCCTGCCGAGTCGGCGTTGATTTCGGCCGCCTTGCCGCCGTGATACACAACCACCAGCGGCTTACCTCCGTTGGGATAATGTACTGTCTTTTGCTCCGAACTGCTGCCCGCATCGGGCCTACCCATTCCGATAGCGAAGACCGCCTGCATCTCGTTCATGCCCGGTTTGACCTGGTGTTGTTCCACCGCCTGCCAGACATCTGCGGGCCAGTGCTTATACAGCTGATGCGGGTCCTCGATATAGAACATCTCATCCGAATATATTTTGTATTCGCCATCGGCTTCATAACCGATCGGTACCGCGTAGTTCTTGCCATCCTTCTGAAACACAGCCATCACTTGGCGCTTTTGCGGGCCCTTCGGCGGAGTTGCCATAACAACATCGGTGATGGATAGCTTTTCGATGGGTCCGAGCAGTCCTGCGTCGTGTCCGAACTCAACGCGCTTGCTTGCGGGGTCGTACGCGTAATACGTGTAGCGGTAGCCCTCTTTGACCCACTCCGGTTGTTGAGTCAATTGTCTTGCGGATTTGAGATCGTAGGGATAGAGCTTTTTCGGGCTGACGTAATAATCGGGATTCGAATATCCGACGTTGCGGGCCTGGAGTTGCTTCTGGGCAGCGACGCGATCCTCGTGACGCTGGTAAAAAATGTACCCGGCTCGAGCAGTAGCGATCGCCAACAAAAACCACAGCGCCAGCCGGATTCTTTGTTTGGTTTCGGAGCTCAACATGCAGTGAATCTATCAGACAACGTGGTCTTCGATCCGGTACCAGGCTCAGCGTATCCGTTGTACACTGAATGCCAGGAGCAGTGAAAATGCCGGTCACGGAACAAGATGTCCTGAGTGCCTTAAAGAGTTGCTACGATCCGGAGATTCCGGTCAACATCGTGGATCTCGGCTTGATCTACAAGGTGGACTTCACCCCGGCCGAGAGTGAAAAGCAAGACGTGTCGGTGGACATGACTCTGACCGCCCAAGGATGCCCTGAGCATGTAAACATCAGCATGCAGGTAAAATCGCGCCTGGAACAATTGCCCGGGGTCCGTAACGTTGCCGTGAACGTGGTCTGGACTCCGCCGTGGACACCCGAACGCCTCAGTCCTGAAGCGCGCAAGCAACTGGGGATTGAGTAGGAATCTACCGATCACCCGCCGATTTCATCCCAGGCATCGACGGCACTTCGACCGGCGGCTTCGCTAATCCGCCTGCCCGCTTTCGCAGCCATTTCCATCACCTGCATGCCTCTGTCGAAATAATCCGGCAATGCCTGGCGCACTTGTTCAAACTTCTCAGGGTATTCGGACGCAAGGACGGCCAAGCCTGCCCCCGTGGCCAAGACTCCTGCCGCATAACGCTTCTTCATAAACAAGAGTGCCCCTCCTGTAATACACCCGAGTACGGCTGCCTTTTTCCAGCTATCCATCCGGGAACCCCCACGATAATATTCTGATTGCGATTCTACTCCAGCGCTGAAGTACGCACACGGATCAGAAAGGCTGGCTCGATGGAGGCAGCAGCCTGTATACTCCCTGCTTTCGTGCCCAGGGGGAAGCGGATGTTCTTGTCAGGATCGCGTAGTTTCAGACTTCTTGTGGCATTCGCTTGTTTGGCTGCAAGCCTCTTCGCAGAAACCAAGCCTCGCGCCCGGGATCTAGGAGTTCCCTTCGACGGCACACCGGGAGCTTACAACGCCATCACCGACGTCAAAGGCGTTGAAGTCGGACACACGACATTGATTTCAGGGGAGGGCAAGCTTGAAATTGGAAAAGGCCCGGTCCGCACCGGCGTTACCGCCATCCATCCGCGAGGCAAGAACTCCAATGACGCTGTCTTTGCGGCCTGGTTCACACTGAATGGCAATGGAGAGATGACCGGAACCACATGGGTGGATGATTCCGGGTTTCTGAACGGCCCCGTTATGATTACGAATACCCACAGCGTGGGGGTGGTGCGCGACGCCGTGATTGCGTGGAAGGTAAGACACGGTACTCCAGATATGGAAGGCTACTGGTGGTCGCTTCCGGTCGTGGCGGAGACCTGGGACGGGTATCTCAACGACATCAATGGATTCCATGTAAAGCCTGAAGACGCATTTCACGCACTGGATACAGCGCATTCGGGTCCGGTTGAAGAGGGGAATGTTGGCGGCGGAACGGGGATGATCTGCAACGAATTCAAAGGCGGCATGGGAACCAGTTCCCGAGTGCTCGACAGCAAGGCCGGCGGCTATACGGTTGGTGTGCTGGTCCAGTGCAATTACGGTTCACGTGAGCAGCTTCGGATTGCGGGTGTCAACGTTGGGCGTGAGATCCCCGAACACACGGTCTGGCAGAAAGATATCGGCTCCATCATCGTGGTAGTTGCAACGGACGCCCCTCTGATTCCGACACAACTCAAGCGGATCGCCAAGAAAGTCTCGCTAGGATTGGGTCGTGACGGCAGCTATTCTGGTGACGGCTCCGGAGACATTTTCATCGCCTTCTCAACGGCGAATCCCGGTGCGGTGGGTACGACGGGAGTCCATCAACTCGCCATGCTGCCCAATGATTCGCTGGATCCTATTTTCCTGGCGACCGTCCAAGCCACCGAAGAGGCGGTTGTCAATGCGATGGTGGCGGCAGAGACGATGACCGGAATCAATAACCATACGGTGATTGCGTTACCCCACGAGAGGCTACGAGACGCGCTCAGGAAAAACAACCGGCTGGTGAAATGAGTTCGGGTTCCTGCGCGGCGTAGGACAAGTCCTCTTTTCTCACCGGCAACCGAGCAACTCACTAGTTAGTTATGGCCGCCTGCTCCGTTGCCGCGCCGAAAATCTTCCGCTTCAATGCCAAATCTCTTCAGCATGGATTGCAGGGTGGTCCGCTTCAATCCCAAGCGAACCGCTGCTCCGTCTGCGCCGGCCAACACGCCGTTGGTCTCACGCAAAACATGGATGATATGTTCACGTTCCATTTCGCTGAGATCATCGGGTGCAGAATCAACTGGGGCCTCGAGGCCTGCGGGAGGAGCGGCCAGCACATTGCCGGTAGTCAAGATAATCATGCGCTCGATCATATTTTCCAGCTCACGAACATTGCCCGGCCACTTCCAGTTCACAAGAATGCGCATGCTCTCGTCGGGAATTATGTCGATATGCTTTCCCATTCGCCTCGCATGCTTTTCAACGAAATGCTGCACCAGGACCGCGATGTCCCCTCTTCGCTCCCGCAAGGGGGGCAACTGAATGGGAAAGACATTCAGGCGATAGTACAAATCTTCGCGAAATTTCTTGTCGATCACATCCTGCAGCAAATCGCGGTTGGTCGCGGAGATGATTCTGACGTCCACCCGCAGTGTGTGAACGCCGCCCAGACGCTCGAACTCACGATCCTGCAGGACGCGTAGCAACTTTGGCTGCAACTCCTGAGGCAACTCCCCAATCTCATCCAGGAACAACGTTCCCTTGTCGGCTAGTTCAATGCGTCCGATTTTCTGGCTGAACGCACTGGTAAATGCCCCCTTCTCATGTCCAAACAATTCGCTTTCCAGAAGCCCCGAGGGGACGGCAGCACAATTTAGCTTCACAAAGGTCTTGTCCCGGCGTGTACTCAGCGAATGCAGTGAACGAGCCACGAGTTCCTTGCCGGTACCGGTTTCACCCAGCAGCAACACAGTGGAGTCAGTCGGAGCCACAATGCGGGCTTTCTTCAGAACCTCTCGGAGTGCGGGGCTTTCTCCAATAATCTCTTCAAATCCCAACTCGGTTCGGATTTCCGTCTCGAGATATGATTTTTCTTGTTCCAGTCGATCTCTGGAAGCCTGCAACCGATCGGCTAATTCGCGAATTTTTGCGATGTCCATGCAGGCACCGGTAATTCCCACCACGTTTCCGCCGCTGTCGAACAATGGCTCGATACTCACATCAAATACGAACCCCTTGCCTCCATTGCGCACCGCGACTTCATCACGGAGCGCGAGACCCGTGGTTAAAACCTGGCGTTTAAGGCTGGTAAGCTTCGCCGATTTTCTGGGACCAACAATCTCTTCATCTGTTTTGCCCAAGGCGTCAAGTTGCCAGTACAGTTGCGGATTGTAGATCCACGTATACCGCAGGTCCCGGTCCTGATTGAAGACGGTAATGGGGGAATCCTTCAAGGCAACGCGGAAACGTTCTTCACTGCGGCGCAGATCCTCTTCCCGGCGGACGAGGTCTTCTTCTGCACGCTTGCGCTTACTGATGTCGATGAGAGTACCCTGCACCATTTGTGTCTCATCAGGGCCCTCGAGCAAGCGGGCACTCAATAGAACCCAAACCGGTGTGCCGTCCTTGCGGCGAAGTTGAATCTCCTGCTCACGCAAAGCGCCCTCACGTCTGAGTTCTTCCATCACGGCCTGCCGCTGCGCCGGGTCGAAATAAAAATCCGCAGCCTGTCGGCCGTGAATTTCTTCGGCACTGCCATAACCGAGCATGCGGGCCCAGGCATTGTTGCAGTCCACGATCTGACCTTCGAGGCTTGAGATTACGACACCCGCCAGATTCTCTTCAAAAAGCCGGCGATAACGTTGTTCGGAGTTGGACAGTGCTAGTTCGGCCGTTCGGCGCTCCGTAATGTCATGCGCCATTCCTCGCACCACCGGGCTCGTGACTCCCTCAGTACGAAGAGTATTGTTGTATTCCCATGTACGGCGCTCTCCGCTCCGGGTCTGGACCAGCAGGAGTCCCTTCTCCGCACCAGTAATTTTGATTCTGTTCAGGTACAAATCGAACAGGTCCCTATACTCGGGCACAATCAAGTCCCGCATCGGCATATTGAGAAGTTCCGCGGGTTCGTATCCCAAAATACGTGCGGGAGTTGCATTCACAGACAGCAGTCTTCCTGCGAGATCGTGGGTGCACACTAGATCTTCGCTGTGCTCCACCAGATCACGGTAGCGGTCCTCACTCTGGCGCAGTGCCTGTTCGGCTTTGAATCTTTCGCTGACATCTCGCGAGACTGCAATGACATAAGCGCGGTCGAGTTCGACATATTTCAGACTTGCTTCAACGGGATAGGTAGATCCATCCCTGCGCTTGTACAGCCGGCTTACCAGGAGTGGCTCCCCGATCTTGAGATTCTCCAGTATTGCCTGGCAGGCACCTTCGTCCGCAGTGGCATCAATTTCGGAAGCCTTCATGGAGAGCAATTCCGCCCGGGTGTAGCCTAGGTCGCGGCAGGCGGTTTCATTCACATCGAGTACGCAACCAGTATCAGGATCAATGACGAGCACGGAATCATTTGACGCGTCGATTAGTCTTCGAAAGAGCCTCAGGGAACGCTCCGACTGCCTCAGTTCTGTCATATCCTGCAAGACGCACGCGACGCGGTCGATGCCATGTTCACCTTCGATGGGGAAATAGCTAATCAGCAGGTCTCTTTCGCCCCGCACCGGATATTCGTAACGCATTTCGTACTGCACGATTTTGCCCGCGAAGCACTCGTCGAGTTTCTCCTTGACGGAGCTTTCAAACACGCCGTCGGACAGCACTTGGCGCACGGAATGGCCAATCACTTCCTCCCGTTTAATCCCGCGATACCGTAAGAAAGCGTCGTTGGCGATCAGATAGCGATAGTCTCGGTCGATCACGAGAATCATTTCCTGCAACCCCTGCACCGCCTTCTCGAACTCCTTCAGCCGCTGCGTTCGCCTTCGCAGTAGATCCCCGACGAAGCTCATACCGATGCCCAAGACCACAAATGGCAACACGCCTGTAACGCTGTGGGTGCCACCGATCGCGAGCGCATAGCGGGGCTCGAGAAACAAATACCGGGCAACGAGGGTGGAGACTAACGTAAAGAACATGCCCAGCCACAAACCGTCAAACATTCCGACCAGCAGAATGATGGGAGTAAACAGCACGAAGGATTCGGCAAAGCCGAAAGCGGTGCCAATGGGGTATGGAATCAACGCGACGATCGCTACCCCCGCCAGCGCCATGACGAATCTTGAAGGCCTGCGTGCTAACAATCCCGCGGCGAGAGGACGGGTCCCTTGATCGGCAAAACTCATAGCCAACCTTTCGACTTGAAGTCGGGCCAGGCTTGGCGCTGGCGTTGGAAGTGCGTCAGCAGCGCCCAAGCCGTGCGGCACGCTTTTTCCGCATTGGAAGCGTCCGCCTTACCACCTGATCACAAGGACCAAGCTCAAAGCTGTGTAGGAATAGTGCGGGAACCTGCGGGGCGGGTCTGTGATTCGAATCACAAGACGAGGAACTAGTTGTGCCAAAATGGAACTCAAAAATAGCAGGGCGATTCGTTTTAAGGTCTCCCTTGAAACAGCGTCAGCCTGCTCTTCAAATCGCTTTGGTACGACACTCTCGTCGGCTCGATGTGAGAGCACGTGCGGGTTGCCGCGAGCGCTGATACTCTCCGACTGCGAGCCCTTGGAGGGCTGAAATCTTGTGCGAATCGGGGTGTTGATTACACAAAAAGCTTGCAACTATTACGCGTATTTATGCTGGTTCACCTGCAGGCTATACCGTGGGATTCGCAGCCTTCAACAGCTTGCAGGCATCGTCGATCCGGTAGACTACGGCCTATAATCAGGAACTTACGAGGGCCATGGCCCCAATAAAATCTTTCAATGGCGCATGGAAAGCGCGAGTGAATCGAATATGGCATGGCAGACATTCTGAAAAAATATATTTTCGCGAGCGACTTTGATCAGACGCTCACGTTTAACGATTCGGGATATGTATTGGCCGAACTGGTCGGCATTCCGATAGAGGAGTTCGCCCGCAAGTCCAAGGGCATGGCCAAAATCAATCTGGTACAGCAGGGAGGGGAATTAGCCTACTTGCTGCTTCACGATCCTGAATTCCGCGAGAAGGTTCGCAAAGAGCACCTTCGTGAAGTCGGCAAGCGCATCCGTCTGAAGAGCGACATCAAGCTGTTATATCAGTTGCTCGATACGGGTATTGACGGACATCAGTTTGATTTTTATGTCCTCTCTGCCGCGCCGGTGGAAATCGTCAGATCGGCATTGGAGGACGTTGTTCCTCCGGATCATATATTTGGCACGGAGTTTCGCTACAAGTCTTCGGGCGAGATCGATACGATCATCCGCGCCACGGCAGGATATGGAAAAGTCGCAGTGCTCGACAAATTGTTGGTTGAGAAGGTGGCCGGGCCCGACCACGTCGTGTACACGGGAGACGGCAGTTCCGATATTCACGTCATGTTGCACATCAACGCGCGAGATGGGCTGACCATCGCGGTGTCTGAGGCGCCGAATGTCTCCCAAGTCGCCAAACGGACTGTTTTGAGCACCAGCGCGCTGGCCGTACTGGCACCGATTCTGGAGGAGATTGCGGGATGGGAGCGCTATCGCATCCGCAGCCTTTTTGAAGCCAACCACATGTTGATCCAGGAGTGGGAGCGCGTGCGCACGGATTGGCTGACGGTGCGCCCCGCCGCCCAGTTCACTCCGGAAGAAGGCGTGAAGACCGAGGGCAAACTGGAGAGAGCGAGGGCCTAGCACCGTGCTGCGCGACAAAAGCCTGATTCCGTTATCGCACCAGCACCAGCACGCACTGGCATTGTGCGTAAGAATCGAGCGCGCCTCGCCCATTCCGCAGAACGATCTGGGCGCGTGGCAAGCGGAGGTTGCACAGCTGGTTCAGACCGAAATAGCGGTTCATTTCGCTGCCGAGGAGGAGATTGTTTTCCCTGCGGCGGGAAAGTTTGAAGACTTGAGAGCACTCGTGAAGCAGCTGATTTCTGAGCACGCAAACCTTCGCACCATGTTCGCCAACGCGCGGGAGGACAGTCTATCTTCAAATGAGATTTTAGTTCTCGCACGTAGCCTTTCCGCACATATCCGGACCGAGGAGCGCCAGTTGTTTGAGCGCATGCAACAGTTGCTGAGTAACGAAGAACTCGGGGTTTTGGGCATGAAACTCGAATCGGCATTGAAGGACAGCGAGGAGGGTTGTCGCGTGCCTTCTGCAACTACTCGCTTGCGCCCGCAGAAGTAAGTTGCCGGCGCGCGCTAAACAGCAGGGGATACGGAAACTCTCTGCTATCTGGGAACGCGGTCGCTGAGTTCGACAAGCTGGGCTAATTTCGCGGCGAATTCATGCTTAAGTTGCGATTGCGCGAAACGCCAACGCCAGTTCCCGTTGTCCAGACTGGGAGTGTTCATGCGGGCATCGCTACCCAGACCGAAAACATCTTGCAGCGGGACGATGCTTAAACTCGCGGGTGAACACACGGCTGCACGGATGAAGGCCCAGTGGATTCCATCATCGCTGGCGCCGACATAGGCTTCAGCATTGCGGCGCTCGTGATCTCCGGCGCCGGAATTCCACCATCCGACCACCGTGTCATTATCATGAGTGCCGGTGTACATAACTTTCCCGGCAGCACGGTGCGGCAGGTACATGTGCGCGCCTTCATCTCCGAAGCCGAATTGCAGGACAGCCATGCCGGGGATTCGCAGCCGATCCCGCAACGCATGCACTTCGGGCGTAATGAAACCAAGATCCTCGGCAAAGAACGGCAGTCCACCCAGAGCTTCGCGCAGCTTCACGAAGAGGTCATCCCGAGGGCCATCGACCCAGCGGCCGTTTACGGCAGTAACATCACCTGCGGGAATCTCCCAGAACTGGTCGAAGCCGCGAAAATGGTCGAGGCGGATGTAGTCGCAATTGTGGGTTGCCCAGCGCAAGCGCTGAATCCACCACAAGTAACCGCGCTCTTTCATCACATCCCAGCGATACAGGGGATTGCCCCAGCGTTGTCCCGTCTTGCTGAAGAAATCCGGGGGAACGCCGGCAACGACGTCCGGATCCAGATTGCCGTTCAGGCGAAACAGCTCGCGATGCATCCAGACGTCGGCACTGTCGTGGTTCACGAAGATTGCAACATCGCCCACGATGCGAATGTTCCGCCCGCGGCAGTAGCGCCGAAGGTCGGCCCATTGCTCGTAAAACGCAAACTGCAGTGCGCGTCGTATTCTCAGGTCGTCGGCCAATTCTTTACGAGCCTGGGCCAACGCCGAGGGCTCCCGATGCGCCAACTCGTGCGGCCACTGATTCCAGCAGGCCAGCTTGTGCTTGGCACGCAAGGCGTCGAAAAGAACGAAGTCATCGAGCCACCAGGAATTTTCGGAACAGAACGATTCGAAGCGGCGCAACGAGTCGCCCGAGGCGGATGTCAGAAAGACTCGTCCGGCTTCGAACAGAAGAGGCATTTTCTGGTGGAACACGCGATCGTAGTCAACGGGACCCGATGCTGCATCCAGGCGCGCCACTTGCGTGCGATCGATCCAGCCCTGATCCGCAAGGCGTTCCAAACTGATCAGGATGGGATTTCCAGCAAAGGCTGAAGTAGCCGAGTAGGGTGAGTTGCCGTAGCCAAGAGGACCAAATGGCAGCACCTGCCAGATACCCTGCCGCGCGGCCGCCAGGAAGTCGACAAAGGAATAGGCCGCCGGGCCGAAATCTCCCACCCCGCCATGCGAAGGCAGCGAAGTGGGATGAAGCAGAATACCAGCGGCACGCGGAAAAGACATGAAGCAGCTTACATTCCTTGCTCACTGCCGCTGCGGCTGAGCGACTTGAGTTCGTCGTCGTTCCGGCGGATCTTGCCGGCTTTGGTCATCTGGTCGACGACGTTGCTGACGAATAGTCCGAAGCGCTCCTGCTGCTTCTGCTGCAACAACTGGTCGCGAATCTGGTCTTTCTTCGCGGTGTAGTCGGCCTCTGAAGGCTGCTCGAGTTGGAGGATCTGAAGCACCGAGGCGTCGCTCCCATTGTTGACGGGACCGGTAATGTCTCCCGGTTTCATGGTGAACGCCACCGCGGCCTGTCCCGACATAGAGCCCACCTCGGGAACCTGGCCGTCAGGAGGAACCAAGTCGCTGGTTTTCATGCTGGCGCCCAGTTCTTTAGCAGCGCGCTTCAGATCGTGCTCTGCCTTGGCGCGATCAGAGAGTTCCTGCGCCTTTTGCGTGAGTAACACATTGGAACGCTCATTCTTGAATTCATCTTCCACGCGGCTCTTGATTTCCTCGAAGCTGGGGGTTGCTGCGGGTCTGACTGCCAGCAACTGATAGATGACGATTCCCTGCGAGGAGGAAGCCTCGTCGGGCGGAGATTTTTCCTGTTCGGTGAACACGGCGTCCATGAACTGGGGCGCGGGGCCAAGCCCGGGGAGCATATCTTTGCGGGAAAAGAAGTCAGAAGTAATGACAGGCACGCCCTGTGCGGCCGCGGCCGCATCGAGGCTCTGCTTACGAGCTTGCGCCAGCAGGTCGTCCGCTTTCTTCTGGGCCGCCTGCAGTGCCTTCTGGTGCTTCAGGATCGGCTCGATCTCGCTCTTCACATCGTCCAGCGACTTCATGTGGGCGTCCTGCTTATCGTCCACGCGGATGATGTGGAAGCCGTAACTGCTCTTGATCAAATCGCTGATCTGTCCCTTGGGCAGAGAAAAGGCCGTCTTTTCGAACTCGGGCACGGTCTGGCCTCTTCCGATCCATCCCAGCGATCCACCCTGCTTGGCGCTGCCGGGATCTTCGGAATACTTTTTCGCGAGTTCTTCAAAATTCGCACCAGACTTGACCTGCTTGAGCAGATCTTCGGCGCGGCGCTGGGCTTCGGCGGCACCCTTCTCGTCCACCTTTCCGTCAGGTCCGGGGAGAGGGGTCTTAATCAGGATGTGACTGACCTTGACCTGCTCGGGAACGCGGTACTGATCGCGATGGTCGTCGTAATACTTTCGGAGATCGTCGGGCGTCACCTGGACGCTGGACTCAAGTTTGTTTACATCGATCACCGCGTACTTGACTTGGCGCTTTTCGGGGATTGAATTGGCATAGGTCGCTTTGTGACCGTCGTAGTACGCCTTGAGTTCCTCGTTCGTAGGGTGCAGGCCTTTCTTAATATCGTCCTGCTTGAGAACGGCGTATTCAAATTTGACTTTAGTGTTCTGCTTGACGAATTGCTCGTGGATTTCAGCGTCGCTTACATTGGCGCTGCCGGAAATCAAGGCTTGCAACTTGGTCAGAAGGATGTCATTGCCCACGGCTTCTTCGAACTTCGCAGGCGTCAGATTCGCGCGCTGCAGCATGTCTTCGTATTCGGTCTGGCCGATGAAGGTGCCTCCCGGAAAGAAAGTGGCGGCATAGCGGCCGTGCTGCAACTCATTCTTAATTTCTTCCGGACTGCTGCGCAGTCCCATTCGGCCGGCTTCGGTGATCAATGCCTGGCGGGTAATCAGTTGCTCGGCCGCGCGCTGGGTGAAGAATGGCAACAACATACTCATGTTGGCGGTGCTGCCCTGCGGCATCTGCTGCTGGAGCATCTGGCGGGCGGTCTGGCGCACCTCATCGGCAGTGATGTCCTCGCCATTCACCTTGGCGACAATGCCCTTCCCGGGCGTGCCGCCGAAAACCTCCCCCCCCAGCCCGCCGGGAATTAGGGTGATCACCATGGACGCGCAGATGATCAGCAGGAGGCCTCCTAACACATACTTCGTCGTCTGGCCAGACTGTTGCAGAAATCGAATCATTTTCTTATCACTCCAGGGATAGGGACGAAGTATTTATTATAAACGATGGGGGGCGCGGAGCGGGCGCATGGCCAGCGCTCTTGCGGGACCTGACAACGCAGACGCCGCATTGGCAGCCCCACAACATCCACCTGAATTCGGCTATTGAAACGAATTAATAGAAGTGTTATCCATTCTGGTCGGGAAATTTTCAATGGTCCCGGATGGCTGGTTATGCGCCCACAGGAGCACTATGAATTCAGGCAAGAGACAGGTACTTCTTTCATTCTTCCTTGTCATTCCATTCGTCTTCGTTTCAGTCCTGGCAGCTCAGGAAAAGGCGGCAGCCCCACATGCCTCAATGCACCCCACGGAAGCGAGGCTGGTGCTGCACCAAGGGTGGTCATTGCAGACTTCGGCGAAGGTCGAGGCGAAGCCTGAGGTCATTTCCACTCCGCAGTTTGCCGCGAAAGGCTGGATGGCAGTGACCGTTCCGACCACCGTGGTCGCGGCGCAAGTCAAAGACAAGATATTCCCCGATCCTTATTTTGGAATAAATCTACGCAGTTTGCCTGGAGTGAATTATCCGATTGGCGGAAATTTTTCAAACATCCCGATGGCACCCGACAGCCCGTATGCTGTCTCGTGGTGGTACCGGAAGGCATTCGCAGTGCCACCGTCCTATAAAGGAAAGACCGTCTGGCTGAAATTTAACGGCATCAACTATCGCGCCAATATCTGGCTCAACGGAAAGCAGGTCGCGAAGTCGGACGACGTTGCCGGGGCGTGGCGAACTTACGAATTCAACATCACTAAAGAGGCCAAGCCCGGGGCGGAGAACGTGCTAGCGGTTCAGGTGTTCGCGCCCACCGAGCACGATCTGGCAATCACCTTCGTGGATTGGAACCCGGCGCCCCCCGACAAGAATATGGGATTGTGGCGCGAGGTGTACCTGACCACCAGCGGACCGGTGGCGCTGAGATATCCAACCGTGGTTTCGAAACTGAACCCTCCAGCGAATGACAGCGCGCAGTTGACGGTGACCGCCCAGGTCAAGAACGGCACGGATCAGCCGGTAAAGGGCAAGCTCAAAGGCCGAATCGAGAACATTGATTTCGACCAGGATGTAGAACTAGGGCCCAACGAATCCAAGGATGTGACCTTCACGCCCGACAAATTCTCCCAGCTTGTGGTTTCGAATCCTCGCTTGTGGTGGCCGGCCCAGATGGGCAAGCCGGAACTTTATAAGCTGACGATGGAGTTTGATGTAAGCGACTCTGCGAGTGATCAGTCGACGACGCAATTTGGGATTCGCGAGATCACATCGGATTTCAACTCGGTTGGCGGACGTGCATTTCACATTAACGGGAAGAACATACTTATTCGCGGAGCGGGATGGACGCCGGACATGATGCTGCGCGAGAACTCGCAGCGATTGCACGATGAAATCCGTTACGTGAAAGATATGGGGCTGAACACGGTGCGCCTGGAGGGCAAGCTGGAGACCGAAGAGTTCTATCAACTCACCGACAGCCAGGGAATTCTGGTAATGGCGGGATGGTGCTGCTGCGATTTCTGGGAGCGCTGGCCACGATGGAAGCCGGAAGACTTCGACATCGCCAAGCAGTCGCTGCGAGACCAGATCTACCGGCTTCGTAGTCATCCGAGCCTTGTAATGTGGCTGAACGGAAGCGACAATCCGCCGCCGCCGGATGTGGAACAAATGTATCTGGACATTGAGAAGGATTTGTTTTGGCCAAATCCAGTGGTCTCATCCGCCACGGGTAAGAAGACTAGTGTTACCGGCGATAGCGGCATGAAGATGTCCGGCCCCTATGAATACATCGCGCCCAGCTACTGGCAGGTCGACACGCCAGAAGGGCAACCGGGACGCAAGTTGTGCAATCCCGGTGGATGCGGCGGAGGTTATGGTTTTAACTCCGAAACCAGCATGGGACCCGCAGTTCCCCCCGTGGAAAGCATTCGTGCCATGGTGGGGAAGGATCACATGTGGCCAATCGACGAGGTTTGGAATTTTCACGCAGGTGGCGGAGAATTCAAGACCATCAACGTGTTCAGCGAGGCGTTGGCGAACCGATATGGCAAATCGGACAATGTCGACGATTTCTCGATCAAGTCTCAGATGCAGACTTACGAGGGCGTGCGCGCCATGTACGAAGCGTACAGCCGCAACAAGTACCAGGCTACGGGCGTAATCCAATGGATGCTGAATAATGCATGGCCTTCCATGATCTGGCATTTATATGACTACTATCTGCGCCCGGGCGGCGGGTATTTTGGCGCTAAGCGCGCGATGGAAGACCTGCATCCGATCTATGGCTATGACGACCATTCCATTTGGGTCGTAAGCAGTCAGTACGAAGACGCTAAGGGTCTGAAGCTGACCACGAAAATCTACAACCTGGATGGCACGGAGAAGTTCACACAGGGCAACCCGCTGGACGCCGCAGCAGACAGCACGGCCAAGATCTTTACCCTGCCCGACGTATCCGGCCTGAGCAACACTTACTTCCTCGTGCTGCGTTTGCAGGACTCGACTGGGAAGCTGGTCGGCTCGAACTTCTACTGGCTTTCGACCAAACCCGAAACTTTAGACTGGGCAAAGACCACGTGGTGGATGACGCCGACTGCATCCTACGCTGACTACACGTCCATCTCCGAATTGCCGAAGGTGAAGCTGAAATTTAGCGAGCACA
Organism: Candidatus Sulfotelmatobacter sp.; assembly: GCA_036376495.1. GTDB lineage: Bacteria > Acidobacteriota > Terriglobia > Terriglobales > Acidobacteriaceae > Sulfotelmatobacter. The sequence goes on from DASVAE010000018.1 coordinate 23,653, forward strand.
CCGAGCGGAAGGGCGAGGACGCCATCACACATGTGACCTTGGATAATCCCAGCAAGAGTCTCGCATTTTTCGTGCGGCTGAAGCTGGATAAAGGTCCCAAGGGCGAAGAGATTCTGCCAGTTATTTGGGAAGACAACTATGTTTCTTTGCTGCCCGGCGAGAAGCGCGAGATCACGGCAACGTATCGCGCCAGCGAGTTGGGAACGGCGAAGCCCAGCGTGGAAGTGAAGGGTTGGAACGCGGAATAAAAGAAGATTTTGTAATTCGGTAATCGGGTAATTAGGTAATTTGATCGGTGCCCCACTTCTCCCGCACAATTCGCGCGAGAAATGGGGCAACCGCTTATTCGTCTGAGTTATATGCCTTTTACGAATCTCGGAAGTCAATCATGACCGGTGCCGACCGGAACCAATTGGTCTTGTAGCCAACGTACAGGATTCCGACCGCGAACCAGATTCCTCCGACGGTCTTGGCAATGATGTTCAGGTTGACCCAGATCAGACCACAGAAGAGAAACCCAATAATCGGCAGGACAGCATCGCGCAGGAAGCGACGCTCCTCTCCGGGTTGCCGGCGCACAAAGAATTGCCAGAAACAGGCAAAGTTCACGCCCATGAAAGCAAGGAACGCACCGAAGTTAAGCAGTTCCCCAGCATGCTGGTAGGCGCTGCCGATGTAGTTCAGGAGCACAGCACCGACAAATGCGAGGCCACCAATCAGCAGAATGTTGTTGACCGGAGTGTTGCTCCCTGGCTTCAACTGCCCGAAGAATTTCTTGGGCAGGACGCCGTCGCGTCCCATGCCAAAAAGAAGCCGCGCGGCACCAAGGGTGCCCGTCAGACCGCTGCCGAACGCGGCCACGATCAGTATCAGGCCCATAGCGTTGAAGAGAACCACTCCTCCCACGCGGCTGCAGATGTCCATGAATGCGGTTTCAAGGTTCGGGAACGAACGCCAGTCGGGCCACACGCGCGCACCCAGATAAGCTTCGATTCCGCTGCACACGCCAGCAAAAATGCAAGTGAGGACGACCGCCAGCAACACATTGCGCTTGGGATTCTCCACGTCTTCGGCAAGCGTGGTTACACCATCGAACCCAATATAGGTTAGGGCGGCAAATGAGGTCGCAGTCAGGATCTTGTGAGAGTCGAAGTGTTTGGGATCATACAGCGGCTGAAGCGAAAAGAGCCCAGCCCATCCCTGTCCGCCGTACAAATATTTCAGCGCCAATACGAAGAAAGCGACCACTACAACCGACATGATCGCCAGAAGAACTTTGTTCGCGTTGGCCGAAGCTTTCACTCCGATGAGGTTTAGCACCGTCATGATGCCCGCTATGAGCAAAGCCCACACTACAAAGGGAACTTGCTGCAGATAGCGCTCGTGCAAAGCGGTCGAGATCCAGACGGTATTGATCAAAGGCTGAAGAAGGTAATCGAGAATCATTGCCCAGCCCGCGAGGAACCCTAGATGCGCATTCAGGCCCTTGCCGACGTAAGTGTAAGCCGAGCCTGCGGTTGGATAAAGTGCGCCCATGCGGCCATAGCTCACGGCCGTGATGAGCATTGCGAAGAGCGCGATCAGGATGATGGTGACGAAGTGGCCGTCGGAAAGCTTCTGCGCCACTCCATAGAGCGGCACTGGCGCGATGGGCTGGATAAGGACGATGCCGTAGAAGATCAAGTCCCACAGCGTGAGCGTGCGGCGCAGGCGTGGAACGGCAGTTGTACCGGCAGGAGTAGCGGCGCGGGTTTCCATGGGAACGGCTATTGGATTATGGACAGCCGGGAAATGTCAATATTAAAACGATTCCGCACTTGTCTTGGGCTCGGCTGCGGCGCGCCGGACAGCCGAGGTCGGCTGTCCCTACTTTTTACGGCTGGCGGCTCTTGCCGTAATCGAACCAGTATCCCCGCTGCTCGTTTCCTGACATGTGGCGCGTGTTGTATTCGAGCAGGTAATTCACATGCGGGTCGTCCAGCGGGAATGTTTTGTTAGGTGAGTAAGGATATTCGCCCATGCTTAGGAATGGCAGTGGCGCGACGTAGTTCCCTTCTGCGGCGTAGAAATCCATATCTTTTTCGTAGCCGTTCGCGGCGAAGAAATAGTCGCGCACCCATCCTTTGGGCAACTCAGGCAGATGTGAGGGATCGAAGTCGAGTCGGACTTCGTCGCCAGAACCGAAGACGGCCAACTTGTCATCGACGGCAGTCAGGAGCGGAAGCACGTCGCCGTACCGCGTGTACGTGCCGACAGGTCTCGTGTAGGGCCCGGTCGCGCTGGTCTTCTCGTAGACGTAGCGAACATTGCCCGGCGGAAGGCCTTCGATCTTGTAAGGGTAGCCGTGGAACTTGAGGTCGGCGTGCGCCAGTGGAATCGTCTGCAAACGCGGGTGATTCGACTCGCGTGTCCTCTGCGCTGTTCGATTAATCAGGATATCGTCCCAGTAGATCTGCAGATTCGTGGTCATGCGAATCTTGTGGGTGCCCACAGGAAGCTTGCCGCTGAGATCGGCAGTCATGGTGCGCGGACCGCCGGCCGGGAAACCCATATCATCCATCACGCGCTTCCATTTTCCATCCGCGCCGAGGGCCTCCACGTAGGGCGCGATGGGCGCCAACTTTGCTTGCTCTGCCGCATACATGCTGTTCGCAGTGAAGTACTCGATTTCGCCGTGCATCAGCAGCCAGAGCGGGCCGCCATCGTAGGGCTTTCCTAAATCAACGGTCAGAGAGTGAAGCTTTGCGAAGCCTTGAAACTGTGTCATCGTAAAATCGCCGATGAAATGATGCGCCAACAGATCGGGTAATAGGTTATGGCCGTGCTCGTCCCACGCCCCTGCGGGCGGCTGCGGGTTGCGGCTCACCACGACTTTGAACTGCGGATAAGGCGGGTTCGACGCGAAATATTCGTTGGGGTAGACGTCTTCATCGGCGAGATGATCTACCGCCAAAAGACGCACCCGGTCGAGGTAGACGGCTTCTTCCAGAGGCTCCATAAAGCGGAAGGATAGGGTTCCAATATTGCCACTTCTCGCCGCGTGGGTGGGAACTGGGGCACCACCACGATGATTGGTGTCGCTACTGGGGTGCCCCATGTCTCGCTGGTTTTGGGAGACCTGGGAATCGGACTTCTCCTGAAGCAAACCACTCGGAATCTTGATGTACTCGACCGGGCGAGGAACATCTCGCTGACCCGGACCGACCCAGTGTCCAACGACGCCGGCGCCCAGTGTGTCGGCAACAAATTCGTAGCGCTCGCCGTTCCAGGCGAACAGCGTAGGGCAGGAACTGCCTCGCCGGTCGATCTCAAGAAGTTCGTGACGCTTGTCGCCGGCAACCTGATTTTCTTCAACTTCGTCCTGCAGCACGCCGCTGGGCCAAAGCATGCGAACGATGTCCGCATTCTTCGACTGCCCCAGGCCAATAACGATATCGGTTGAGTTCTGGCCGAGGTAACCGTTCGATCCGTAGATCTCGAATTTTTGGCGGTTACCTCCGGAGAAGACTTCTACCTTGGTGCCGATGGCGGATTTGTTGTCGTTCAGCCCCTTGAGAGAAAGTTTCAGCCAGTGATTTTGCGTTGCGCCTTCGTTGCGCAGCAGCACGGCGGGGCCGTGATTCTGCGTGATGAGCAGGTCGGTTGCGCCGTCATTGTCATAGTCCCCGGTGATAATCGCACGCGGCTCTTTGAGCTGAATCTTATTGAGGCCAACATCGGCGCTCACGTCTTTGAATCCATCTGGGCCGAGATTGCGGAATAAGCGGATTTCGCCTTTGCCATCTTTCGTCTCGCCGACAGCGACCAGGTCAACCCAGCCGTCGTTGTCGTAGTCGAGCGCGGCGAGGCCACTGGCACGGACCCAGTTGGTTTCCGGAAGTTCTGCCCGCTCGAACGATTTCCCAGCGTTATTGCGCCAGAGAGTTAAGCCCGGCTCGGCGGGATGGGTCAATGCGAAATCCATCCACCCATCATGATCAAAATCAAGAATTGAAACTCCCGTGAGGCTCATTCGCACCGGATCGGGCCACAGGCGGCGTTCTTTAAACTTCCCCTCGCGCGGATTTTCCAGAATCTCTGGCGCGCTGCTGGTCACAAACAGATCGATCGCTCGATCATTGTTATAGTCTGTCCCGATCGCACTGTTGGCACCGGAATTCCCGCCTAAACCTGTTTCCTCTGTAACGTCGGTGAACGTCCCATCCCCGTTATTGCGCCACATGCGGCTATTTCCCGTTTCATGCTGGCTGAGGGAACCGGAACGGTTGGCAACGTGCAGATCCAGATCTCCATCATGGTCATAGTCGACAAACGTTACGCCCGCGAGACAACACGCGCCCTTAATTCCAGCAGACAGAGCCACATTCTTGAACGTGCCGTTATGTTCGTTGTGCAGCAACGTGACAGCGTCTTTTGACGTCACTGCCAGATCGCTGAAACCATCGTTGTCATAATCGCCTGCAGTGCAGGCAATGCCGTGAACACTGGCATCGAGGCCAGCCTTTGCCGTCACATTTTCGAATTTGCCGCCTCCGATATTGTGGAACAACGACATCCCCGGAACACCGTTGTCCGGCAGAAAGATGTCCATTTTCCCGTCATTGTCATAATCGACGAAGCAAGCCCCTGTACCCAAGGTGTTCGATGGATCCGCAACAGACCCCGAAGTTAATCCAGCTTCCTTCGTCACATCCACAAACTGCACCTTGATCTGCGGGGGCGGCTTCAGTTTGGCTTGTGGCGATTCGACGGCCCGCGAGTATTGTCCTTGCTCACCGTAGGCTAAGCTCATGGGGGCGCCGACTTTGTTCTGCGTGATGTACTGGAATTTCTTCAGGTGCTCGCGAGCGTTGTTGACGTTCCCTGACTGCTGGTACGCGCGCGACAACCCAAATTCTGCCGAAGCATGCAGCGGATTGATTTTCAACGCGTGCGCGAACGCGTCGATGGCTTGCGGAAATTGCTTGGCCTGTACATAAGCCGAGCCCAGAAAATACCAGGTATCGGCATCGTTGGGATCAATTTCGGTGACGTGCTTGAAATCGTCGATGGACGCCTGCGCGTCTCCCATGTTCTTGGCCAGCAGGCCGAGGCTATACCAGGCGTTCGGATTCTTCGCATCCTGCTTCAGAGCGTCATCGAGGGCGGCCTTGGCCTCATCGACCTTCTGCAAATTCGAATAGGCCACGCCTTCATTAAGGCGTGCAATCGTAAACTTCGGATCCGCCTGCAGCGCCTTCTGGAATTCATTCAACCCCTTCTCAAAAAGTTGCTGGTTCATGTAGGCGCAACCGAGGTTGTTCAGGCGAGCCGCCTCGATGAAATTGGTGTCAGGCGTGGGAGACAGCAGGCCAAAGGCCGCAAGAAAGGCGGTAACCAGGACGGCTGAGATTTTCAGGTTCATCTGGGTAAAGATTTAACCACAGAGGACACGGAGGAACACAGGGGAATTCAGCAACGGAAGATGCTAATGATTTCGCGCTACTTGCTGCTTTACGGCAACACGCGGCGTCGAATATGGTCGATTGCCGACGATTCCCTTTCCTTCCTCGACTGTTACGGTTTGTCCCGCATTTACGTTGGAGAGTTTGTCAACCTGTCCGCTAGGCCATTGAATTTCTACCTCGTCAGCTTTTGTCTGGGCAGCCATTCCGAACGTCAGGGCCAATTCGCTCTGGGACAAATAACTCGATCCGGAGCGCAGCATTTTCCACTGCTTATCGCCCCCGGAGATCACGCGCACTACAGCGCCGATCCCGTCGCGGTTGGATTTTGTGCCAATCAGCTTCATGCGCAGGCTGTGATTGCGTCCGCCTTCGTTGTGGAACAGATACGCGGGACCCGAGTTGGTCGTGAGCAGGATATCGGGGAACCCATCATTATCGATGTCGCCGTACGCCGCCGACCGCGCCACTTTCGCCGCGGCAAACGACTTTCCCATCTGCGCTGTAACTTCCGTAAACTTTCCTGCGCCCAGATTGCGAAAAAGATGGGGCGGCTCAGCGTAGCTAACACGCTTCTGCACGCGCTCGATCTGATCCTCGATATGTCCATCAGCCACAAAAATGTCGGGCCAGCCATCATTGTCATAATCGAAAAAGAAGCAGCCGAAACCCAGCGTGATCAGGGTCGAGCGACCCACTTCGGATTGAGGAGCTTCGTCCACGAAGAGTCCATTGCCCTCGTTGTGGTAAAGCGACACCATCTGATTGGCGAAGTTGCTGATCATCAGGCTGGCATGGCCGCTGCGGTCGTAGTCGGCAGCGTCGGTGCCCATCCCGGCGCGGGCAACGCCATCCTCGCTGAAGCCGATTCCGGCGGCTACGCCACGTTCTTCGAACGTACCGTTCTTTTTGTTCACATAGAGCTTGTTCGGTTGCGTGTCGTTAGCGATGACGATATCGGGCCAGCCGTCGTCGTTGTAATCCAGAATTGCGATTCCAAGGCTCTTGGACGTGGGATCCCCCAAACCCGCCTTCTGAGTCGTATCTTCAAATTTGCCGTTACCCAGGTTGTGCCACAGACGAACTGAAGTCCCTTTGTAGGATTCAGGAGTGCAATAGGATTTGTGCGCGCCGTCTACCGTGCAATAGAGATCGCCTTGTTCGCTCCATTGCACATAATTGGCGATTACCAGGTCAAGTTTGCCGTCGCGATCGTAATCCACCCAGGCAGCGCTGGTGGAGAATTCATTCGGCCCCCACATGCCGGCAGACTTGGTCACCTCGGTAAAGGTTCCGTTTCTGCTGTTGTGAAATAGATGGCTCTGGCCCAGAGCAGAAATGAAAATGTCATCGAAGCCATCGTTGTCGTAGTCACCGATCGCAACTCCGAAGCCGAATAGCGGGATCGCCAGTCCTGCACGGCGAGTCACGTCGGTGAAGGTCCGGTCGTGATTGTTGTGATAAAGCCTGGGAGTGGTCGCGCCAGCGTGGGGATGCCCCGAGAAGTCTGTCCCGTTCACCAGCAAAATATCAGGATAGCCGTCATTGTCGTAATCGATGAAGGCGCAACCTGGGCCCATCGTTTCGGGAAGCCACTTCTTTCCGAAAGCGCCATTGTTGTGTGTGAAGTGAATGCCGGCTTGTGCTGTGATGTCCTGGAAATGAATTTGGGCCTCAGCATTTCCAGTCAGGCAGACGATGATGATGCACAGCGGGACCGAGACCTGTAGGAATTTAGTAAAAGCGAATTCTCTGTGGCTCCGTGTCTCTGTCGCTAGATAGTTCCCCATCTATTTCGATGCTCCGGCAGAAGCGAGCCGGGCTGCGCCCGACCGGACAGCCGCGCCGGCTGTCGCTCCACGGTTCGGTAATGCCACTGAGACGTGCTCATGCACCTGCTGTCTTTCATTGTTGTCTTCTGGATGGAGCTGGCGATAGGGGCCGGTTATGGCCTGGGATGCCTCATCGGCTTTAAATCGCAAATAACGCTCCTCGTGCTCTTTGGCCAACTTCTCTTTGCCCATGCCGTTATAGCAGAGCATCAGGTTGTAGTGCGCCTGCAGGTCTTCGGGATCGATGGTCAATACTGCTTCCAGAACTTTCACTGCTTCATCGTATTTGCGCTGCAGGAACAGAATGCGCCCCAAATCATTCAGCGCTACGCGATCGCGCGGATATTGCGCAAGCACCGCGCGCAATCGAGCGGCCGCACCTTCGTAGTTGCCGTCAGAGCGGAGCACCTTGGCATAGAAGAAATTCGCGCGAGCAAGTTTGGGCGAGAGTTGCAGTGCCTTCTCCAGAACGGTTCGCGCCCGCGCCATGTCTCCTTCCTGCACAGCACAGCGACCAATGTTCACCCAGCCATCGGGATTGCTGGGGTCCGCCTCGGTGATTTTCTGAAAAGCCGCCGCCGCGCCCTTCAAGTCTCCCTGCAGCAACAGGCCGATGCCATAGTCATTCCAGCGTTGCCACTCTTCTTTCTTCACCATTGTCTTGGGTTGGGCCGCGGGCGCGGTATGAGCCATGACGGGGAGCGTAACTTCGTCTTCCGCGAGGGCAACAATGGGCAGTTCGGGAATCTTCTCATCTTTAGCCGAAACTCCGCTCAGGGACGCGGTGAAAAGCGTCGGACGATCGTCGTAATCGGGAGCAACGGCGTTCGGCTTGCTGGGATCAGGCATGCCAGCGAAGGCTTCATGCGTTCCATACCAGGTGAACTTGCGATAGCACAAGCGTGCATGGAACGTGATCGTGTTCCCGGCATTCTCCGGGATGTGCACGCGATAATGCACGGTGTCAGCAGCGCCGGGGGGAATCAGGCGAACGTACACCGTGGCGCGAGTGGCCCATGCGTTCCGCTTGTTGATGGGATTGCCGTGCGCATCGATCTGCAGCGAGCGGTAGAAATGCGCTCCTTTTTCAACCGGGCCCTTGCCGTTATCCTCGACCATTCCGCTCCAGAAGATGACCTGTCCCTTCTCGTCGGTGCCCTTTAATTCGAGCCATGTATCGTAGGCATCCACTGTGCCGCCGGGGAAGAAATGTCCGACTTTCTTGGTGCGCACCACCACATCCACCCGAACCGTGTCGCCCCGGCGCAACGACGGCTGCACGCGATTCAGCGGAGCAGTGATCGGCGCGACTTCACCTGTGTTCTCCCCGGTCACCTTGCTCTCAGCTTCCTCGCCCACCGCGAAGGTCGTGGACATGTCTGACTGCGAAACAGCGCCCGGCTTCAGCGGAGCTTGCGCGGGCGACAACGCAAAAATATCCACGCTCATCTGCCCGTTCTTCAGGAAATCTTCGGTCAGCTTAAGTTGCGCCGCATCCTGGTTCGCCGTAGGCACAGCGGTATTGGCGGCTGGGAAGCGATGCGAGTGCACGAATCCATTGACGTTCCCCATGTCCTTCGAGGATTCCAGCGGCATGTGGCAGTCGGCGCACTGGGCCGGCTTCGGCGGATAGTAGAACGAGCGCGCGCCTTGCCCAGAAACTCCGCTGGCTTGCCAATTGTCATACTCATTAAACCCGCGCAGCCAACGATAGTCGTTCACCGGAACATCCAGATGTACCTTGTGGCAGGAGGAGCAGAACTCCGGGGTTTGATCGCGCATGAACGGCTTGAGGAAAACGCGTCGGTGCGGTTCGGGATTGAGGTTGATCAGGAAATCGTGCAACGTCCGCATGACGGGATTCTTAGTCGCTGCCAATTCATGCAGCTTGGGATATTCCAGGTAAAAGTCGCCCTGCCCCATCGTGCTCTTCACATGCGCGATGGAATGACACATCATGCAACCCAGTCCCGCCTGCGCTTCCGGTCGATGCACAATCTGCTTGATGGGTGTATCCATCAGACCGGCATACAGTACTGCCGGATCGTGACATCCGCCGCACCATTTGGAAGGCTTGGTGCCGATGGTGTCCTGCATGTACTCGATCGACTTGCGGTACCACTGGTTGTTGAATGAGGAGAAATGGTGGGCGGAGCTGTACCACTGGTTATAGATATCTTCGTGACAGCGCTTGCACGAATCCGACTCCATGAAGAACTTGCTCGGAATTTTTTGTTTGCCGTAAACCTGCGCCGAACTGGGGAAAAAATCACCTTGCGGACCGTCTCCCTCGCCATTCATGGTCTTGGGTGGCATCTCGGGATTCTGTATTCGGTTGCGCGATTCCCAACTCTGGCGGATGTAGTGTGCCTCGTAGCCGACGATGGCAAGGACTCCCAGGCAGAGCACCACCCGGACGACTCCGGCCACGATTTTAGATCCTGTGCCGGATTCCCAGCGGCGTCGTCTGCCCCACCAGTCCGCTCCCAGTAAGCCAAGTCCTGCCAGTGAAAGAATGATATGGAGGTACAGCTTGTTCCACTCGCTGCGAGGCGTTCCGGTCTCGATTAGCACTACGCCCAGCAACGCTCCTGCCGCGATCAGTGACCAGCCTGACTTACCGGCCACGCTCCCGTTCCGGAACACTCGAAACAGCGTCGGAACTATCAGGATCGTGGCCAGCACGCCTGCAGCCGCGTGCAGAGCAACAATCACCGCATAGAAGATGTTGGGCTGGGGAAACGCGTAAAGGTAACCGGCGGATATAGCTAGAAAAACGACGAGCCAAGACAACATCTGACCAGATTTGTGTGAGATTGACATTCCCCAAATGCGCCGAGTCGAAGCCGCTGAGACTTCAGCCCACAACGCTGAAATCCAATGCCCATAAACTTATACAGAGGTTACGTGAGGCGGAATAGCACAAACATACTAGCCGCTCAGATGGAATGCGAATGAGTTGCTGCTGTCGAGAAGGGACGCAGAAACCGGCTTTGTTGTCCCATCAGAAGTCATATCGGGTTGGCAGTGTTCTGAGCAAGTGGTGGAATTCTCCACCCGTTGCAGCCCTTCTCCACTTCCGCAGCGATTGCCAATACAAACTCCTCCTCCCATGGGCGCCCAATAATTTGCACGCCTACGGGTAAGCCTTGATCACAGTGGCTCACTGGCACCACTGCCGCAGGATTCCCGAGCAGGTTGAACCACTCGGCATAACTCCATGCGTCCAGGTAGTGAACACCGTGGCCATCAATAGTCCAACTTCTTTCTCCGTGACGAAAAGCGGCGACAGCTGCCGGAGGACAAAGTAAAATCGGGTACTCCCGCATCTGCGTGAGAAGTTCGATGCGCAGCGAATCCCGACGAAACCAGGACTCAAGCAGCAGTTCGCCGTCCAGTTGCGGTTCTGCCTTTGACCATTGCAGAAACTGGCGCAACGTGGGGCTGCATTCTTGTTCTCGGCCGCGAAACATCGGCTCGATGACCATGCCTCCGACTTTCACAAAGAATCGCTTCCAGAGCACGCGCGCTTCCTCCAAACCCTCAGGGCGAAAAGGCTCCACCTGGAATCCCGCACGCGCCAATGCATCCGCTGCGCTCCGAACTGCCCGCCGGATTTCTGGCGCAGCCGGGGTACGGCCGTCGTCCTCGAAATAGCCGATCTTGCGGCGCCTCACTTCGTGATCGGCCGGCCGGGTGAGCGGGACGGGTGCAGCACAGGGGTCGCCATCATCGGGACCTTGCATCACCTCAAATAAAACTCTCAAGTCATCCACGTTTCGCGCCAGGGGGCCAACCACCCCCAGCAGCGCAAACGGACCGCCGGACGCGGGAAAGTGCCCAGTCGAAGCAATGCGTCCGGGAGTCGGCTTCAGCCCGCAGATACCGCTGAAATGAGCCGGCACGCGGATCGAGCCGCCGCCATCGCTGCCCACGCCTGCCGCCGACATACCCGCGGCAATCGCCGCCGCCTCTCCACCGCTGGAACCGCCGGGAGTGCGCTCCAAGTCCCAGGGACTGTTAGTTCGGCCATACAGAAGGTTGTCCGTCTCCCACGCCATTAACAGTTCCGGAGTGTTCGTGACCCCGAGGATAATGGCCCCGGCCCTCCGCAATCGTTGGACTAGGGGCGCATCGTTCCGCGCGATGGTTCCGGCTCGAAGCCGCGTTCCGGATGCAATTCTCATTCCGGCAACATCAATCGAGCTCTTGATGCTGATCGGAACGCCGTGGAGTGGCCCCAAGTCCCGGCCCTCCGTGATCGCCGATTCCGCTGCGCGAGCTTCGCCTCGAACGCGTTCTGGATTGACTTGCACAAATGCATTCAGCTTGGGATTGAGCCTCTCAATTTTCGCCAGATGCGCTTCAGCCAATTCCACTGGCGAAAGTTTCTTGGCGCGAATTTGCGCCGCCATCGCGCTCGCAGGCAGAAATGTCAGATCGGTCATAAGGAAACTGAAGAATTTCGAGTCTATAGCATGAGGAGATCAGGCCTCGGCCCCGCTTGGGCGTCGGCCCCTGGAATTCAAAGTCGTCGCGTGATCCAATGCGAGCTTTTCGTTGAGTGTGAGCGCGCGATAACCCCCTTTGTCCAAGTTTCCCAACTGCAGAGGCCCGATCGCGACCCTTACCAGCCTTAGAACGGCTATGCCAACAGTGGCGAGCATACGCCGGATTTGGCGGTTTCTGCCCTCATCGAGCACAACTTCGAGCCACGAATTCTTTTCTCCCGAGCGTATGAAACGGCATTGGCGGGCTCTCAGGTTCTCTCCATTCGTCGACACACCCCTTTGCATGGCTTCGATGACCGCCGGGTCGGCCACGCAGTTGAGCTGAACGTGGTACGTTTTTTCCAAGTGCGTCTCGGGAGCGGTGACGCGGGCGGCCCATTCCGAATCGTTAGTAAGCAGCAACAGGCCCTCGCTGGCCTTGTCCAACCTACCAACGGGGGCCACCCAGGGCAGCGCATGTTCGCGCCGCAGGAGCGAGTAAATCGTTTCTCGTCCTTTTTCATCCGCAGCGGTGGTGACCAGGCCACGCGGTTTGTTCATCATGAGATAAATCTTGCGGCCTGGTTCAACCAGAATCCCATCCACTGCAATGCGGTCTTTCTGCAAATGGACCGGAGTTTCCGGATCCCGCCGCAATGCCCCATTCAGCCGCACGCGTCCGGCGAGAATGAATTCCGCAGCCCGCGAACGTGAGCAGTACCCCAGTTTCGAAAGCGCACGCGCCAGCCCGATTCGTCTTTGCTCAGTTGCCACCGTCTTGATCGTAGCTGAAAAATCAGCGGAGTATTCCGGCTCAGTGGCCAAGCAGAAATGAGCGCGGGTTGGTAGGATGGTGCTCGCCGAATCTCGAAAGGAACCTGCTATGGCCCACCAACATCCTCCCCGATTCTTGAAGATTGTTGACGACGCTAAAACCCGCGTGCGCGAGACCGACGTCGACGAAGTAAAGAAAAGAATGGATCGCGGCGATAAGTTTCTGCTCGTCGATGTACGGGAAGAAAGCGAATATGCGAAAGATCATCTGCCTGGCGCCATTCATCTGGGCAAAGGAATTATCGAGCGCGATATAGAAGGGCGCGTTCCCGATCTGAGCGCCGAGATGGTCCTATATTGCGGGGGGGGATTCCGCTCCGCGCTGGCGGCTGACAACTTGCAAAAAATGGGTTACACCAACGTGCTCTCGATGGACGGCGGCATTCGTGGGTGGCGGGAAAAGAGTTTTCCGCTGACCAGGGATTAAGTCGCAATCCACGGGAGTTCAGTCTAGAATCAGCGCTCCAAATAATGAGCGATGAATGAGAGCGCCAGAGTGATCTGGCCGCCTCAAAGCTCATTGCTCATCGCTTACAGCTCCCTATGAACGGACGCATTTTCTTCTGGTCACTCACTTCTGCACTCGCCGGATTCCTCTTTGGATTTGACACGGTGGTCATTTCCGGCGCGGAAAAAACAATTCAGGCATTGTGGGGCCTCACGCCCTTCGTGCATGGGATTGCCATGGCCTCGGCTCTCTACGGCACGGTCGTGGGCTCTCTGCTCGGTGGGTGGCCCGCGGATCGCTTCGGGCGCAAAGCTACTCTACTCTGGATCGGTGTTCTCTACCTTCTGGGTGCGGTGGGATCAGCATTGGCCCCCAACGTTGCAGTCTTCATCGCGGCACGCGTCATCGGTGGCTTGGGAATTGGCATCTCGACCGTAGTCGCTCCTATGTATATCTCCGAAATTGCGCCTCCCAAGCAACGAGGACGATTGGCGGGAATGTTCCAATTCAACATCGTTTTCGGCATCCTTATCGCATTCGTTTCGAATGCACTGCTCGCTGGAATTGGCGAGCACGCCTGGCGATGGATGTTGGGAGTGGCGGCGTTTCCCTCTTTGCTTTATGCATTGTTTTGCCTGGGACTGCCGGAGAGTCCTCGCTGGCTGCTGAGTCGTAAAGGGGATCGAGCAAGTGCACTCGCAGTTCTGCAGAAGATTGAACCGGAGAGCACAAAACAACAGATTGCCGAGGTTGCTGATGAAATCCTCGCCGCTTCCTCGACCGAACAGGCTGCCGCCGGACACTTCTGGACGAAGCGGTTGAGACGGCCCATCCTGCTTGCCTTTCTGATCGCCTTTTTCAATCAACTTTCAGGCATCAACGCAATTCTCTATTTCGCTCCCCGCATCTTCGAACTCACTGGACTGGCAACCAAAGCAGCGCTGCTGCAGTCCATCGGCATCGGTCTCACTAACCTGGTATTCACCTTTGTCGGGCTATGGCTGATCGACCGTCTCGGCCGACGGACCCTTCTCTACATCGGATCGTTCGGCTACATCCTCTCGCTCGGCCTTGTAGCTTGGGGTTTCTTCACCCAGCACTACGCCATTGTGCCGGTGTGCATTTTCGCATTTATCGCCGCACACGCGATTGGACAGGGAGCGGTGATCTGGGTTTTCATCTCCGAGATTTTTCCCAACCGCCACCGGGCAGAAGGCCAAACTCTCGGCAGCTTCACGCACTGGATCTTCGCGGCGGCGCTCACCACTTTCTTTCCCAAGATGGTTTCGGCTTTGCCGCCCGGCTATGTGTTCTCTTTCTTTACCGGGATGATGGTGCTGCAACTCATCTGGGTGAAGACGATGGTTCCAGAGACCAAGGGCATTCCGCTCGAGCAGATTCAGCAACAACTGGGTCTCGGATAGAAATCTCGCGCGCGCCCCTGCAGCGATGAAACGCTCGGTAAACCATTCCCCGAACCGCCGCCGGCTGCATACAATATCTACGCCATGCAAGGGAGGCCAGTGTGACTCAATTCTCACGCAGACATTTCATGACGAGCGCCGCGGCAGTCGCGAGTACCGCCATACTACCTCGAGTTGCGATAGGGTTCCCGCAAGATCCGGTCGTAGATGCCAAGCCGGATCCGAAGCTCGGTGGAAAGCCCACCACCCGGGAGAAAGTTTCGTGGAAGGCAGTTCCTTTTCCCTTGACGCAAGTCCGCCTAGGGAACGGCCCCTGCACGATAGCTATGGAAGCCGATCGGCAGTATCTACGCTCGTTGCCTCCCGATCGGCTCTTGCATACGTTCCGGATCAACGCAGGCCTCCCCTCCAGTGCACAACCCTTGGGCGGCTGGGAGGCTCCGGACTGCGAGCTTCGCGGGCATTATGCCGGTGGCCACTATCTCTCCGCTTGCGCCTTGATGTACGCCAGCACCGGAGATGAGGACCTCAACAAGAACGCGGCCCGGGTTGTTTCCGAGCTCGCAAAGTGTCAGACGGCGATGAAGAGCGGCTATCTGAGCGCGTTCCCGATCGAGTTCTTCGACCGCCTCCGTGAACGGCAAGAAGTCTGGGCGCCTTTTTACACTATCCACAAAATCATGGCCGGCCTGCTGGACATGTATGTCTACTGCGGCAATGAGCAAGCCCTAGACACGGCTGAAAAGATGGCGGGCTGGGTGGGCGGCTATACCGGACCACTCAGCTACGAGCACATGCAGCGGGTGCTCGGTACGGAGTTTGGTGGCATGGGAGAGGTGCTATCGAATCTCTATGCCGTCAGCGGCAAAGAGTATTACCTGAGAATGGCGCAACGCTTTGACAAGAGAGCGTTCTTCGATCCGCTCGCCGATCACCGCGATGAACTCAAAGGTCTGCACGTGAATACGCACATTCCGCAGGTGATTGCCGCCGCCCGTTATTACGAACTCACGGGCGAACGGCGCTACCGCGACATCGCAGAATATTTCTGGGACGAAGTGGTCAATGAGCGTTCGTACTGTACTGGGGGAACAAGCAACCGAGAATCCTGGAATACCGAGCCGGGTAAACTCTCTGGCGATCTGGGGCCAACCACGGCAGAGTGTTGTTGCGCCTACAACATGATGAAGCTCACGCGTCACCTCTTCGGCTGGTCGCCGGAGGCGCGCTACATGGATTATTACGAGCGACTCGTATTCAACCATCGCCTGGGCACAATCAACCCGGAAGACGGCACCATGATGTATTACCTGCCGCTGGCGTCCGGCTACTGGAAAACTTTTGGAAAACCGCTCGATGCTTTCTGGTGCTGCACCGGAACCGGCTCCGAGGAATACGCCAAGCTGGGCGATACGATCTATTTCCATGATGACGATTCAATCTATGTCAATCTCTATATCGACTCTCAGGTGCAGTGGCCCGAGAAGGGCCTGCGCTTCAAACAGGAGACTCGCTTCCCCCAGCAGCAGGGGACGACCATCACCGTCTTCGGCGATAAGCCGGCACAATTGGCGGTGAATCTCCGTATTCCCTACTGGGTACGCGGAGGCAAGGTGAAGATCAACGGAACGGCGCTACCCGCGTTCGCGAGTCCAAGCAGCTATCTCAGCCTGAACCGCACGTGGAAGAGTGGAGACAAGATCGAACTGAACCTGCCGATGGATTTGCACATCGATGCAATGGCCGACAACGAAACGATTCAGGCCGCTATGTACGGACCCCTGGTGCTTGCCGGCCGGTTCGATGTGGTGCCGAACGAGATGAGCTACGGCAACCCGGGCCCGAAAGCCGGATCCGAGCAAAAGGTGCCGGATATCATCGCCGACGCGTCCAATCCCACTGCATGGATTGAACCCGACACCCGGCAGCCGCTCACTTTTCAGACCGTCGGGCAGTCGCAATCGATTAGCATGGTTCCTCTGTATCAGGTCATGCACAACCGATACTCCGTCTACTGGAAAGTCTCGAATAAGGCCACATAGAAAGCGGCGAAGTCTAAAGAGGCTGCTTTAAGTCCAACTGATAGCCGCTATTGAAAAAGGTGATGAACCAAACGGAACGGTCCCGCGACGCAGTGGTGTTTTCAAAGATCGTCCTCATCAACGCTCTGCTTCTTTGTCCAGCCATACTTGGCACCGCAGAGGCTTCTAGCGGGGACAAGGCTCATCCGGCGAATGCGACGACCTCACCATTGACTTGGGAAGGAACCCTGGAGCACCGCTTCCTATCCTCCATCGGCAAGCGCGGATTTCTTTTCACGATTGGGCCAGAGGGAACGGAGGGATACCTTTATCCATTCCGGATATTTCACGACCTCCGAGTGACTTTTCAGATTGCAGCACGCGAGAAGATTATTGAGGGTCGTGAATGTGCTCGGACGGCGACCGTCACCCCTACTTCGGTTACTCGTCACTACATCGCGGATGGACTAGCAGTGCGGGAAAGGCTTTTCGTGCCGCTGGATAAACCGGCACTGATCATAACCTATGAAGTCGATTCAGCAGAACCCGTCGATATCAGCCTAGCGTTACGGCCGGATATGGATTTGATGTGGCCCGCCGGTATGGGTGGGCAGACTTATTCGTGGGACGAAGCTCACAAGAGCTTTCTGATTGAAGAACCCACCGGCAGATATCGCGCCCGCATTGGTTCCCCTGCTATTGTCGGGCATTCCGAGCCCGCCGATCGAAGGCAGCCATGGGTTACCGACAAGGTCCTCAACTTTCGTCTACATGCATTGCCCCACACAGTCGTACCGCTGGTTGCAACCGTCCGTCTTCCGAAGCAATATGACGACTTCGAACTCTATGGAGCGGCACTCAATCGATATGAATCATGGATGCAGCAGGCGGACGCGCACTATCGCGCCCTTCGAGACAATCGCCTTCAAATCATCACCGGCAGTCCTGAGATCGATAAAGCCCTTGCCTGGGCAACGGTTGCTCTGGACCAGGCGGAGGGCTGCAATCCTGATCTTGGATGTGGGCTGCTCGCCGGGTATGGCCCAACGTGGGACACTCGACGCCCGCAATACGCCTGGTTCTTCGCCGGCGATGCGCTGGTCACTTCCTGGGCTTTGGAAGCCGAAGGCGCTCACGAAGAAACGGTGCGCGCCTTGAGCTTCATCCGCAAGTATCAGGACCACAACAGTGGCGCTATCTGGCACGAGATTTCGCAGAGTGCCTCATTTGTCGATTGGTTTCATCTGTATCCCTACATTTATCGCCACACCGACATCAGCCCGCTCTACCTGCTGGCCATGCGTAATATCTGGGAAGCGAGTGGAGACCGTTCCCTGCTCGATACGAGCTGGCCATCGCTCGAAGCAGCCTGGCGATTCTGCCTCGAGCATCTTGATCCTGAAGATGGGCTGATGGTGATCCCTCTAGAACAGTCCGGCGTCAACGAAAACGAAGCGGATCGAACCCAAAAAGAGTTGCCGCTTGAGCTTGTCTGGGCCGCGGGCGCAGACGCGTTCTCCGAACTGTCTGCTGTCACGGGGCATCCATCCGAACGTGAACAAGCGCGTTCCGCGTCGGCACGCGCCCGTGCTTCCTTGATGGAGTTCTGGGATCCGGCGCGAAATTACTATTTCGAGGGATTGCGGGCCGACAAACGGCCTCTGCAGCAACAGATGGCGTCACCGGCCTGGGGAGTCGCGCAACGCTTGTTCCCAGCTAGAGAGCGAGAGCTCGTTCTCGATCGGCTCGCCCAGCCTGCTTTTCGAACCAACTGGGGCCTGCGCAGCATACCAAGCGATGATCCAGCTTACCAGCCCGATTCGTACGCCCACGGCAGCGTCTGGCCGGTTGGCACAGAAACCTACATTCTGGCTACCCTCGTGGCCCATCGGCCGGAACAGGCTTGGCCTATGTGGTACTCGCTAGCGAAGGATTCCTTTATCGGATCTCCCGGCCACATCCCGGAAGTGCTGTCGGGGACTGCAAATGTGCCGCTCGATGTCTCGGTGCCAGAACAAACCTGGTCCTCAGCGGCGCTGATGACCGCGACCCTCCGTGGAATTCTCGGGCTGGATCCGGACGTTCCTCACAATAAGCTGCGCTTCCAGACGCATCTGCCGCCGGACCTGAACACCATAAGTATTCGTAATTTTCGTTTCGGCTCCAGAATCCTGCAGTTCACCTTGCAGCGTAATTCGAGCGGGATAGAACTGTCGGTAGCGAACACCGGCGAGCCCTTTGACCTGGAATTCCTTCCTCAGCTATTGTTTTCCGACGAGCAAGTTCGCGGCTTTCTTAATGGAAAAGAAGTTCCAGTTCGCGTGATACCGGGGGAACACGACAGGCATGCCTCTCTGTCCTTCACAATTCCGCAAAGCGAACAGGTCAGGATCATCCCAGCCCGCCACTAATGCTTCTAAGCGGACTGTTGCGCTGCCGTATTCCACATCTCAGA
This sequence comes from Candidatus Sulfotelmatobacter sp., assembly GCA_036376495.1. GTDB lineage: Bacteria > Acidobacteriota > Terriglobia > Terriglobales > Acidobacteriaceae > Sulfotelmatobacter. The sequence goes on from DASVAE010000018.1 coordinate 42,601, forward strand.
AAAGTGCTGATTCGCGCCCGAATGCCTCATTAGAGTGCCAAAATTCCAGCTCCGCATCCTGCGGAACCGGCTAGTCTGATCCCGGCACTCGCTCGGAATTTGGAGTTCCGGCCCGCGCCATACCGGGCCAGAATCGTGATGTAACTGCCGGTTCCCAGCGATGCGGCTGGCTGGCAAATTCGCGAGGCGTGCACTTGACGTGCTTCTTAAAAACAGAGGCAAAATACGCGGGATTACAGAACCCGCAGCGCTCGGCCACTTCCGCCACGTTCAGCCGCGGATCCAGCAGTGCACGCTTCGCAAGCTCCACGCGCTGCTGAATCAGGTATTGCTCCAGCGTGATTCCCGTCGTTTTCCGGAAGACCCGGCTCAAATGTCCACACGAGAGGTGAACCGCATCGGCAAGATCCTGAATGCTGACATGGGCCGCGCCGCGCTCTTCCACCACGCGGCTCACAGCCAGAACAATTTTGTGTTCACGCTGGCTGAAGGCGGATGCCATTTCCTCGGAGATCAGATCGGCAAAGCGGCGGAATGCCTCACCTGCCGCGAACGGGCTTGGAGCATGTAAGACGCTGCTGGTGGCTCTTTGCTTCGCCATCTGGATCTGAAGACCATCAACGCCGGAACTCAAAGTCTCAAGCGCCATGTGCTCGATGGCCCACGTGAGCATGGCGCGCGATTGCTGAATCTCGCCCGCCGAATGATCCGTCGGCATGGCCAGCGCGAGAAACTCCCGCAATGCAGTCGAAACATTGCTGCCCTGCCGTAGCGCTTTCAACAATCTTGCCATTACATCCGCGACCTGGGCTTTCTGCGGCACCGGGTCGCTATAGAACGAAACGCTCGAACCGCCCTCGTCCAGCGCCGCACAAGCTTCCTGGTAGGCTTTGAGCAATTCCGCCGGCTGACGATGCTCCTCGCTGATCCCGATACGCACGCTTGCGCGATATTGCGATCGCACCTTGCCCAGAATGTTTTCCGCCATTTCCTGCAACGTAAGCCGCTCGTGACTGCGGTTGCGAACTTCCTGGCTGGTGAAAATGCATATCTCCCCAGGACGGACCACTGTCGCCAGCGAATCCGGCAGACTCTGAGACCAATCCTCGACCACGTGAGAAATCCGATTTAGCGTTGGCACCGTGGTCTGGCGCGCTGCTTCCGCAGCCAGTTGCTCGATCTGCAGGACCAGAACACGGTCCGGAATCCTCTGCAATCCCGCTCGCCGCGCCAGATGCTTCAGTTCTTCAAGATCACCGATCTCTCCCGAAAGCAAAATCGACGCCAGTTCCCTACGATCCAGACTTAGTTCGCGGTCTTGCTGGCGTTGCGATTCGCTGATGAGTTGCAGGCGTTTCCAGGAATTGGAAATGTATCGCGCAAACAGTTCCAGAATTCTGACGCTCTCTGCGACTTGCGCCTGACTGACGACCGGTACCCGGTAATAAGCATGTTCCAAGCTGCTCAAATTGATGTGTTTCTGCCCGGACAAAGTCTCGCGCACGACTTTGAACCCTTGCGGCGTCGGAGCACTGGTCAGAACCTGCCCCGAGAACAACGTCCCAAGATAGTGACCGTCGCAGATCACGGGCACTGCAATGTCCGTCAGACCCACATGGCACGAATAAACCTGGGTACAGCCTGTCGCTCGGCATCGATGCTTTGCGGGAACATCGGAACGAGCACAGGTTTCTTCCTCATGCGCACCGAATCCGTGGACCAGATCGCAAAATAATGTGCTCGGAGAAAGACGGTTTCCCTCCGGGCTCCCCACAGGCTGCAGTTGCACCAGCGCGTCCTCGGTGCCGACGCGGCTCTTAAATTTCACTTTCGTGGGATCGAGTTCTTCGCCCTCTTCGTGCCACATTAGTTCCACATTGCGAATTGGACTGGTGTCGTTCAGAAGAAGAAGAAAGTGTTTGAACAGCTCGAGGTCTTTCTGGAATTCACCTTTCAACGCGCCGCTCAATGCGGTCGATGCTTTTTTCACAGCCCCCCCAGACGGGGAGTGATTTTAGTACAAACAAGTGGCGGAGTTCATGCTTAAAACGACAGGAACCATCGTTATTCCGACTGAAGCAATGAAAATGTCGCTCTAGGAATGGGCGCGAACCGTGAGTCCTCCGTCTACGACCAGGTCAGTTCCCGTGATAAAAGCAGAACTGTCCGACGCGAGGAATACAGCGGCTTGTGCCACGTCGTTCGGGATCCCGCGGCGGCCTACGGGATGGAGAGCCGCGGTCTGTTGCGCCACTTGGGCGGGGTTGGCCGAACTCTGAAGATAGTGCTCCCAGAGACGCGTATCGATGTACCCCGGGCAAATGCAATTCACGCGTACGTGCCGGCTGGCCAAGTCCAGAGCCAGATTGCGAGTAAGCGCGACCATTGCCGCTTTCGAGCAGGCGTAGGGAATGGAATCCGGGAAGGCGTGACTCGCATGAACCGAGCTGATATTCACGATGCTGGCTCCAGATGGGGGGAAGAACGGAAGCAGTTCTTTGGCCAGCAGGAAGGCGCCGCGCAGGTTCACGTTCATAACCAGATCCCAATCCGCAACAGTCAGAGTGTTCAGGGTTTTGTCCAGTTCAATGCCTGCATTGTTCACCAGGACATCGACATGATCGTGAAACTGTTGAATGGCTCGCACCGCGTTTTGAATCTCAGCAGGTTTTCCCAAATCGGCCGCGATGAATCTGACCGGTAAGGATGAATTCTGCGCAGTCAGCTCTGCTGCAGTCTGGCTGCCTGCTTTGCTATCGCAGTCCAGGATGAAGACGCAGGCACCCTCGTGCTGGAAGAGGGCGGCAATCGCGCGGCCAATGCCCTGCGCGCCGCCTGTAATCAGGGCCACTCGGCCAGCCAGCCGGCCCGAACCGTTGCTCCTATCCATCAGCGACATCCCTTACCACTTTCCCCGTGTGCTACCTTGCAAGTTCGATGAAGATTAACTCTGAACTGTTGGGGTGGCTCAGCGTAAGTTTGAGCCCGGCGCCCATCAGATCCCGGCCAGTTGCGGTTTCGGCCGCCCCTCTATCGTGGAACTTGACGCGATAACGAGCGGTGGCATCGAGACCTTGCAGCATAAATGCGTGTGTCTCTTCTGCCTCGCTGCTGCCGCGGAAAGCGTACACTACGCCCTTCTTTCGTGCCGCATCCCAGTATTCAATTCCATCCCAGTGAACTCCATCGGGACGAGACGAGACATGATAGAGGCTGCCATCGCGAATCAGGCCACGAAGTTCTTTCTTGTAAAGATCGATTTCTTCTTTGGCTTCGGCATGTTGCTCGGCGGACCAGGCATTGGTATCGAGCATGATCGTGAGCCAGCCCATCATGCCACTGCGCAGCATGTACCGGAAATTTTCGATGCGCGGGGTCGGCCACTTCTCCACGTAACTTTCCAGCATGGCGGCTGGCAAGACGTGGCTGGTGTCGTAAAACGCGCGTCGGTTTGAGAGTGGATCATAGGTGTCGGTGATCGAAAAATAGTCCCCGTGTGCCGCGGTCCCGAAGTCGACCATGCGTCCGCCATCGTTGCAGATCTCCAGCAACAGTCCGGGATGCTTCCTACGCATCTCCGAATAGATCTCGTAATAGGCGCGCACCGCGTGATAACTCACATCCGTGGAATTCGTGCTATCCACAAAGTATGCGCCGGAACTTTTGTACACACATTTATTTAGCGGATCGGGTGCCGCATGAGGATGATCGCTGCGGTCACAACCATGCGCCACCAGATAACCGTCATGTTCGAGCATATCGAGGCGATAGTCGGTAATGATGCGATCCACCTCATGCTCTGCCCACTGCTTGGCCTCGGGAACTCCGATGTCGATGGTCTGGCCTTTGAAGGGCTCTGGCTTCCAATCCGCGGGAATATCGGTAACCATCCAGTGCCGCACCTTGGGATCGAGCGCGTTCAATGCTCCGGGCTGCGTTGATAATCCGGCCTGCGTCCAGTCCACCCAGATGCCGAATTTCAATCCATGCCGGTGCGCGTCATCGGCGATGACCGCAAGACCTCGCGGAAATTTCTGCGGGTTCGGATACCAATCGCCTACATCGCGAAACCAGCCGGCATCAATGTGAAACATGTCTACGCCGAGTTCGGCGGAGTCGCGAATCATCCGCTCGGCGATCTCTTCGTTGACCTGCATGCCTCCGCCCCAACTGTTGTTCACCACCAGCGGGTAGTTGGGATCTTTCCAGGTTTCCGGGTTCCCGAGCACGGCGCGCACCCACGGGCGCAGGATGTTTCCCGCCCCGTCCGGGCCGTCGCGAAATCCTCCAAAGAATACGATGGGAGATTCGAACGCCTCGCCCGGCTTCAAACGACTGCGAAACGGACCCGGGTCGGGATTGAGGCCGAAGACGGCTTTGACCGAATCCTTCTCTCGTTTGATGGAAATGCGAGTTCGTCCGCTGAACTCAATGCCGCCATACCAACCGCTGCGCGCCGCGTCATTTCTTTGCACCAACGTCCACGGAATGATTTCACGCGGCTGGTTCTCAAACAGGTCCCCGTAGGTGCTTGATGTGCCTGTCCAGTGAAATCCATCGGCGATTGGAACGTCGTGCATCCCTATGTTCGAAGGCGTATTCGCGCCTTTTTCCACGAAGATGTGCTGCAATGGCTGTTTGGCGTCAACCTGCCAGTCGAACGCCAGAGCATCCTGCATGGGAATCCAGATTTCGCGCGTGTCCAGGTTTTCGATGCGAATCTGGTGCTCGAGAGGACCGAACGTCTGCCGAGTACGCCACTCCCAACTCAACCGCAAATGCGGCGACCCAGACTCGTACACGAACACGACCTGATGTTCACTAACCTGGCTGGCTGCAGAATTAAGTTTCCAGTTGCAGGGCATCTGCTGTCCCTCAATTACAACGAACGGAATTAGCGCCTCCGACTTCCGGTTCTGCCATTCAGGCTGCCCCGGGAAAACAAATTTCATCAGGCGGGGAGCGTCGGAGGCAGCCTCTAGCGTAATTTCCGTATCAGTAGTTCGGAGTTGCGCCTCGTTTTGCGCCAGTGTGCAAAGCGAAACGAAGAGAAGCGAAACCAGAGCGCCGGCGCGGGTTTTTCTGGACATTAGGTCTGGGCTCCGCACGGAAGGCGGAACCGGATCATTGGACGATCCGGCCCCGCAGATGCTTAGAAGAAGAAGCGCGCGCCGACCTGCATAATGCGCTGGTTAGTCTCCCCCGTTAGACCGCCCTTTCCCAGCACGGCCCCGAACGTGGCATCGGTCGGATTGTTATCGATCTGGTTGAAGTTCGCGTGGTTAAAGACGTTCTGCGCCTCCAGTCGAAGCTCGAAGTATCGCGATCCCTCCGCAGAAAGGGGAAACTTCTTGAGCAAGGTCGCATCGGTGTAGAACGCCCCGGGATTTCGCACGTTTGGAAAAACGAACGCAGCATTACTAAGCGTGAAAGGCGCCGTCTCTACGAATGCCGCAGAGTTCAGCACCGGCTTCGGACTGCTGGACATAAAAGTCCCAGTGTTCGGATTCGCCAGCGCCGCCGAGTAATCCTTCGACTGCACCACCTTAACACCCGGCGCAAGCGAGTAGCGCAAGGCCGCTCCCGGAGCAGTGACACCGCCAGAAACATCCGGCATCAGCACAGGAATGCCTTTCGGATTCCACGTACTCACACCCGCGATGCTCCAGCCACCGATGACCTGGTCCAGGATCTTTGCGCCCATAGTATCGTGCCGGTTCATGAACTGTCGGCCACGGCCGAACGGCAGTTCATAGGAATAATTCAGCAACAGCGTTTGTGGCATCTCATAACCCGCCACGCCATACGCTTCCATGATGTTATGAGGGTCCTGCAGCAAGCCCCTACCTGCCGGACCGCTGTGCTGGATGTCCTTTCCCCAGCTATTGGTGAGCGTCTTGCGAATGTTGTAGGCGGCGAGCAAAGTTAATCCATGGTATCCGCGGCTCTGGATTTGCAAGTTGAGGAAGTTCGCAAACGATCGTCCCCAGGTCGCTTGCCCGGGTGTGACATTCGTGTACTGCGGGGAGAGCCCCATTAACTGCCCCAGAGGAACCGTTGGTTCGCTGGCAAACGTCTGCGATTGCCCAAAGAACGGATTGGGCACCGACTCTGCAGAAAAAATGTTCTCTCCACCATGCGTCTTAGCATACTGTGCTCCCGACGGATAGTAATCGAGCGGAACATTGTTCAGGCTCCATCCCCAAAGTGGCATCAGCAGATGCACGCCGCGAACACCGGTGTAATCCGCCGTCGCTACCCAACTGCGCCCCAGTTGCCGCTGCACGCTGACGTCCCATGTGTAGTCGGTCGGACTTTGGAAATGGTTAATCGTCGAGGCTCCCCCCTGGTTCGGATTCGCCGATTGCCCGAATGTCTGAAATCCGTAATCCTGATTCGTAGTGATTGGTGGATAGTAGCCCAGATGAGCGCCGGAAGCTTGCAGCGGGAAGGTACCCAACCCGTGATCCTGGGGGCTGAGTTCGCTGATCCAGTGCTGGTTGTCGAGCGTGGGCTGCTGGTTGAGCACGATGGTGTTGTAGTAGAAGCTGAACCAGTCGGTGGAGAGTCCGTTCAAGCCTTCATCGATGATGCCTGCGCTGGCATGCAGCACTGTCTTGTCATTAATTGCGTAAGCGATTCCAAGCCGTGGCTGGAAATTCTTCCAGTCGGTGTTGTACAGATTTTTCTGCGGATACTCGGGCGTGTGCAGCAGCACGATCCGCCCGGTGGCTCCCTGCGAAATCCAGGCGGGATCCGGAAGACCGGCGAGCTGCGGCACTTGCGTAGTAACCTGGCTCCAATCCCAATTTGCATTCGGAGTAAGTACATTCTTCGCGTTAATGTCGTACATCAGTGGCGATGACTGGCCGGGAGCGAAACTCTTCGGCGAGCGTGCCCCGTCATGATCCCAGCGCAATCCGATTTGCACAGTTAATTTCTGGTTGACCTTCCAGTCATCCATCGCATATGCGGCCTCATTGAATCCATAAGGCGAGATGTTCCAGTTGCCCCATTGAAACACTTTGGATGAGCCCATCATAAGTTCCGCGAGGGGGAAGCCGGTCGTGGGATCGCTGGGGTTCCCCCAATCCTGTTGTGAACCGCCTCCATTGTTGATCCATGCCACTCCCGTGTGATCTCCGCCGTTCTCATTGAAGCGGTAGTAATACTGCTCGTAGCCAACTTTGATGGTGTGCCTTCCCATGACCTTGGTGAACGCAACGGTTCCGTTTTCGGTCTGGTTGATGAAGGTATCGAATTGCGATCCTCCTACGTTGGAGAACGCCGGCGATCCCGTCGCACCGACTTGAGCAATGTTGAGCACCGGAGGAATCTGATTGGTGGTCCGCGAAGGATTATTCACGACTAGAGGATCAAAACCCCAAGTGGTCGTATCGATGTTCGGATCCGCCTGCGATCCATCGCCCGAAACACCATCGCTGTAGAGCTTCGCCACCCCGAATCCAAGATGGACATCAAGAATTGATGTTGCCGACGCCACCCAGTTGTACTGCAAGGAACCAGTCACATCGTGATCGTACGTGTAGGAACGGGCCGCGTGGAGCCAGGGTGCCGGGATGTTGTTGGTCATGTGCGTCCGGCTGATGCTCAGGTTGAAGCGCTGGCTGTTCGAGAGATTGTGATCAATACGCAGGAAGAACCGATCGGTCGGACGCGTGACTGCAATGGTATCCAGGCGGTCGTTGCTGTAGCCGTCCGCTCCCGGCGTATTGTTCGGTTGCGGATAAAGCGCCATGTAGTGCGCAAAGGTCGCGCTCTGCAGCGAGAGACCCTGGCTAGCAGCGGGGCAGGTCCCGCCCGTTATATCGGCCTGCGAGCAGATCTTGCTTCCCGATAATCCGTTCGCTCCCACCGGTGCTCCCGGAACGGAACCATAGGCCATGCGGTTCCCGCTTGCATCCAGGTGAAAGGGATCGAAGATGGCGGCGTATTCCGGAGTGCCACCCGCCCCGTTGGGAAAATTGATGATGGTCTGCGAGAAATCGCCCTGCTGCTGGAGCGCCGTCGGAACTGTCGTGGTAACCGTTTGCCCCGTGTTGTAGCGCTCCCCTTCCCATCCGAAATAGAAAAATGTCCGGTTCGACCCGTTGTAAACATGCGGAATCGATAGCGGCCCGCCGATCGATAAGCCGTAGTTGTTCTGGTGGAATGCCTGGCGATCCACGCCCAACGAGTTGTTCGACCAGCTGTTGGCATTGAGAAGTTGGTTGCGGAAGTATTCAAAGAGGCGGCCGTGGTATTGGTTGGTGCCGCTTTTTGTATTCATCGTGATCACGCCGCCAGAGTAGCGCCCGTGATCGGCAGTCAGCACCCCGCTCTCCACACGAAATTCCCCGATACTGTCGGGAGTCGGAATTGCGCGATTCACGGCGTTGAATTCTGAGTCCTGGACCTGGTTGCCATCGACGGAAATACTCGTGCCATTCACCTGGCCACCGGAGATGGCATACGAGTTACCGTTATTCGCCATTAGATAGGCTGCATTTCCGAGTGAGGCTATATTGTCACTGAGCGGCCCCTTGCCCTGCACCTGCGGGGTCACTCCCGTGAGATCGAGAGAATTGCGGTTCAACTGCGGCAACTCTGTGATCATTTTGTTGTCGAGGACGGTGGACTGGCTGGACTGGTCCGACTGCAGCAGAGGAGCCGATTCGGTGACGGTCACGGTCTCCTTGGTGGTGGCCAGCTTGAGGGTGAGGTCCAAAGATAAACGATCCCCGGTTCGCACCGTCACTTCCGTGCGTTCAATGGTGGCGAATCCCTCTTTACTCAGGGACACTTTGTATGGCCCGGGGATGAGTTGCGGCAGCACGTACACACCGGCGTTGTTTGTCTTGCCGGTGTAAGCCACGCCGGTGGCGGTATTCGTAGCGCTCACTGTGGCGCCTTCAATTGCCGCTCCCGTGCTATCCGTGATCAAGCCGGTAATCTGTCCGTTGGATGACTGAGCGAATCCACTTTGACTCGCTACAAAAAAACCCACGAGAGCCAGCACAAATGCCAGTACTCTCAGGCTGGAGATACGCTCGCTTTGGTTTGATTGATACATCGTCCCATCCTCCCGAAGTGCCGAGTTCCCCTTGAAGCCCCGTCCCACAGAGATCAGGCACACAGATTGCGCGGTGGAGAAAGTGTGGGGCACGTGATCGCCCGCATCTATCCGGACGGGTGTTTTTTCTATCGTTTAAGCAACAGTGGGAGAACGGAAACGTTCACGACTTGGGCGAGGGTTCCTGAATGGAGAGCCGCTGATCGCACTTCACATTCCTCATTTGTTGAACGGTGCCGGAAGGCCAGTGAATATCCAAAGAGACCGTGCGCTCCTCTCCCAGACCGAAGTGCACGCGCGAATCGCTGCTGCATCCGTAACCTACGCTGTTGGAGACCAGGCAGGTTTGCGTGCGCTGCGACCCGCGGCACACGATTTTCGCGCCGAGTCCGGATGCATTGCTGCGCGTTCCTTGAAGCTTCAATTGTAGCCAATGCTGCATCGGACTGCGGTTCATCCACAATTCCACCGGGCCATTGATCGAGGTCACGGCTATGTCCATTCGACCGTCATTGTCAAAATCTGCAAAAGCTGCGCCACGGTGCACCCGCGCAACTTGAAAGTCCTCTCCCACTCCGGAAGAAACATCGACAAATTTCCCTCCCACATTCCGCAGGACACGGTTGACTTGAGGCTCGTTCATTTCCACCCCGCCGCAAGCCACGAAGATGTCTAGGCGCCCGTCATTATCAAAATCCGCGAAGCCGCAACTCCATCCGCTCCAATCCCTGCTAAGCGCGAGCAATCCGCTGCTGGCGCTGGCATCGTCAAAGCCGCGTTTTCCATTGTTGCGAAACAATTCATAAGTTTCGTTTCGCAGACCCGTCATTATGATGTCGGGCCAGCCGTCGCCATCGAAATCGCGGAAATCGGCGCCCATCCCGGAGATCTGCCGCCCATCGCCGTTATAGGCAATTCCCGCTTGCATGCCGACTTCCCTAAGTTTCCCCCCTCCCAAGTTGTGGATGAGCAGATTTCGGTCATTGTCGTTGGCGATGAAAATATCCGGCCGTCCGTCCCCGTCGTAATCGCCGATCGCGATCCCCATTCCTTTCCCGAACAAGTTCCCGATGCCAGCCTTCTCTGACATTTCGGTGAACGTTCCATCGCCGTTGTTGTGATAGACCAGCACCGGTTCAGCCCGGTACTTATCCGGATGGCAGTAGGCACGATCTGCTGGATTCAGCCCGCCGCAAACCGGATCTTCTCCCGGCGACCAATCGCAGTAATTGGAGACGACCAGGTCGAGACGGCCGTCATTGTCATAGTCCACCCAGGCTGCGGCCACCGACCACAGCTTGTGACCCTTGACCGTCGCGCCGCTCACCCCTGCCGCCTGAGTTACATCGGTAAAAGTCCCGTCTCGGTTGTTGCGATACAGAATGTTCCCGTGCACTCCCAGAACATAGAGATCCTCGAAGCCGTCATTGTTGTAGTCTCCAACCGCCACTCCCATTTCATAGCCATGGCCCTGTACTCCGGCTTTCTGCGTGACATCCGTGAATGTGCCGTCGCGGTTGTTGCGGTACAGGCGGTTGAAAAACTTGAAATCCGTTTTCCGCAGCGAGGGCAGCGCGGCGCCATTGACGCAATAGAGGTCGGGCCAACCGTCGCGGTCGAAGTCGATGACCCCCAAGCCTCCCAGGACAGTTTCCACCTGGTACTTGCGCCCGCCGGCATCGTTGCGCAAAACGAAATCGAGTCCGTTCGCTGGCGCCGTGTTTTCAAATCGGACGGGACCGCTGGTCGGGGCGGCAAAGGCGCGAGGCATAGTGCACGCAATGCCGGCCGCACCCAGTGCGCGGACGAACTCGCGTCGTGATATTCGAGTTTTACCGCTGGTCATCCTGGTCCCGATAAGACTTGTGCTGAAAGTCATCCGAAAGCTGGGTCGCTTGCGCAAAGGCTTGCTCCGCCTCGGTCGTCCGCCCCATTTTCTTCAAAACCGTTCCGAGAAGATAGTGCAGAGTGCCCTTTTCGTCGGGATACCCGTGCTGAAGGGCAGGTGCCAGATTCTGCCATGCTTCGTCCAGGGCTCCGGTTTGGGCGCACGCTTTCGCCAATTCCACTTGTCCGCTTACGTCGGCCGGATTGCGGGCCGCGAGGTCCCTCAGGTAAGGCAGCGCGCGGGAATAATCGCGAGCCTGCATCGCAATCCGCGCCAAGGTACGCTTCGCTCCCATTCGCTGCGGATCAATCTTCAGGGCAGACTCGGCGGTTGCCCGGGCGACATCGGCTTTGCCCGCGCCGAACTGCGCCTCCGCGAGCCTTTCTAGCACTGAAGGATCGTTGCCGTTTTCATGAAGAGCCTGCTCGTATTCGCTGATCGCCAACTCTGGCTTGGCTTGCAGGCGTAGGAAGATGTCGCCCCGCATAATGTGCAGCGCTGCCTCGTTCTCAGCGGATTGCTGCACCTGCTGCGCCGCACGGCCAGCCTGCTGAGAGTAGCACCGCGAAAGCTCAAAGAGCCCGTGAAAATCAGGAGATGAGCCGGTCGCGCCGCGTTCGAGAGCGGGAATCGCACGTTCGCAATCGTCCAGCTTCGCGAAGGCGATACCTCGCCGCAGCCAAGCTTCCTTCTCTGCCACACCCGGAGCGGGCAGCTTCGTTATCTGTTCCCATCGTTGTTCCTCAAAGAGTGTACCCAGTCCCGCGCTTGCGGCGGACGCCATACCAAATTGGCATAGTGCTTGACGATCTCGTAGGCACGTGAAAAACTTCGCGGCCGCCCCTGAAAGCCCATTTTCGGCTGGCTGCAATTGCCTGGGCCAAGTCTCGACTTCCTCGGACAAGATATGCGGCGAGCGCTGCGCAACCGCATTCAGCCGTTCATTGACTCGCTTCCAATCTGCGTTTCGTGCAGCCAACTGTGCATCCACGATCCAGGCGACGAGATCGTGTGGATTCAACTCCAAGGCACGGCGGCAGTCTTCGGCAGCGCCATGCGTATCGCCAGTCTCGACTGCTGCCCTGGCCAAGTCGGACCAGATGCCTGGAGCACTTGGATCAAGATCCGCCGCCCGTTGCAGAAGCGACACTCGGCTTATGTCGTCCGTTTTCAGAGGCAGCGCTCGCAACCGGTATTCCGCAGCCAGGCCCCGGTTCGAACTTCTCAGCAAAGCGGAGATCTCGCCAAAGCGCGCCAGCGCAAAATCTACAAAGGCCACCGAAGACTCTGACGAGCCCGGGGCAACCTCAACTGCTTTCAGGTAAGCAGACGCCGCCTCGGCAAAGAGCGTCTGGCGGGCATAGGCTTCGCCCAAATACGCCTGCGGGTATTCCTCTTTCGGTCGCAATCGCGATGCTTTTCTTAGAAAAGAAATCGAACCCTTAGCATCTCCCGTCCTGAGCGAATCTATACCCAGCAGCAGATTGACAAAATAATCTTCCGGCCGCAGGCCGTAGGCGCGGTGCAGCAAGGGAAGCGCGGCTGCAAATTGCCCCTGTTGATGCATTTCAAAGGCTCTCTGAACCAAGGTTTTGAATTGGTCTTGAGCGAATGCATGCAGCCCCGCGGCCACGATTGCGGTCCATGCGAGAACCCGGAGCACCGCTCCCGTTCTTGCCCTGCGTCTCGTGAACAGACTGCCCGGTGCCAATGCCATGCCGATAGCCTCAGGATACGCGGAAAATCCGCAACCAGTGCCGGACGAAGCCAAATCTGGCAAGGAATATTCGAAAAACATTCGGCTTCGAGACCACGGATCGATTACTCTTGCGCGCAATCGTGGCCAGTTCCTGTGCTCAACTCGCTTTTTTGGTTCTCCTGCTGTCCGTGCCCACCCTCGCGCAGACCCCGCTTCCCGCGCTGAAAGATGGCACGGTCATCAGCGCTGGAGGACCGTACCTGCACGATGGAGCGCTACATATCGAGGGCCATGTAAAACTTCAAAACCTCGATCTCGATTTGCGAGGGCCCATTACGGTAGCGGCCGGTGCCAGTCTCGAAGTCGAGAATGTCCGAATCAACGTCTCCGATCCTCCGCATTCCGCAAACGGCACCAGTGGATTGCGCTGTGAAGGTCCGGCGAGGATCACGATTAGCCATTCGAAGATGTCCGCAATCGGCAGCGCTCACCCGATCTGGTCTCTCAAAGGAACTATAACGGTCAACGATTTCCAGACGGTAAACTCGGAATTTCATCTCGACCATGTACAGGCGCGCCTGACGGACTTCTCCATTTTCGAACTCGAAGTCTCGCGTGTGAGCGCTGTAGTGGGAAAACACCTGCGGCTGGTTTTCCTTTCCACTCATACTGGCGACGACGAGCGCCTCGAGTTTTCAGACATCCCGGCCGATCAGCCGTTTTCGCGAAAATTGCGCATGGGGTCGCTCGCACAGGCTGACCTGACCGACACTTCGGCTCAACTGTTCCTTCTCTACGTGCACGGCAAAACCCAAGTGATCCTCAACCGCATCGGGCGGGCTCAACTGGCCATCTTTCCTCGTTGTCGCGGATCTTTAATCCTGCCTCGCGGCCAGCTCGGTACATCGGCATCTCCGGTTATCATTCCCGATGCCAAAGCCTCCGATTGCCCGTTCCGCTTTCAGTTGGCAGATGTGAATGCCGACACTTGGGACGTCTACGCTGGAGGAGACGCCGAACTCACCTTCAAGAACAGCGTCATAGACGAACTGACCGCGGATGGCCACGCTAAGATTTCCGTCCGCGACTCCGAGCTCTATGCTGATTGGCTATCCTTTGCCGGCGAAGCGCGGCTCAGCGTGGAAGAGTCTACCATCGGCGCGCAGCGCCTGGCAGCGCAGCGTCCCGACCTTGCGACCACCCAGATTCGGCTCGGGGATCGCAGCCACGCTTCTTTTCATCACGTGAAGTTCGACTGCGGCATCGTCGCCGGAGGAAACTCCACAGTGATAGTGCGCGATCCTTTAGTATCGCCCACATACATCCGCCAGATGGATGCCGCAACAGTGAGCACCGAGCCTGCGTTGCCGGTTGAGAAATCAGGAAAGGAACGCTGATATGCAAGCGCGCGTCTGCACTGACTGGTCGTATCGCGGGCTCGACGCCGTCGTACTTGAAAACAGGATGATGCGCGTCGTGGTTCTGCCGCAGTCCGGAGGCAAACTCTGGCAAATCACCTACAAGCCCCTCGACGCTGACTTGCTTTGGAACAATCCACGAATCCCTCCCGCCAGGTTGCCGTTCGGGTCGCGCTACGACGATGTGTGGAGCGGAGGCTGGGACGAACTCTTCCCCTGTGATGAATCTGCCGTCATCGAGGGCGAGGCTTACCCGGACCACGGCGAACTGTGGACAGGCACCTGGACTGCAGAGCCTTTCTCGGAGCCTGGCGTCGCGGGTGTGCACCTGAAATTCATTACCCCCATTAGTTCAATAGAAGTGGAAAAGAAAATTCGATTGCGCAGCGACGAGCCTGTCCTCGAATTCGAACATCGCTTCACCAATCGCGGCAAAACCGATTTCCCTTTCCTGTGGAAGTTGCATCCTGCGATGGCAGTCTCGCCCCAGCATCGCATTGATTTTCCGGCCATGAAAGTTCACCTGGAGCCAGCATTCCCCGGCACTCTGGCTGGCGCATCGGATGGCGAGGACTGGCCGATCCTAAAGACTCCGAATGGGAACCTCGATCTGCGCCGCGTCACTCCCGAGAGCACTCGCCAGTTGTACTTCTTCTACGGCAGCGAAATGAAAAGCAATTGGTGCGCTCTGACCAACTCCGCCACCCGCCTCGCCTGCGCTCTGCAGTTCGATCCCCAGGTATTCCCTTGCTGCTGGTTGTTTGCGACTTATGGCGGCTGGCGAAACTACAACGTGGCAGTCCTCGAGCCATGCACCGGCTATCCGCTGAACTTCGATGCCATGAAAACGGCAGGCCGGCACCGCACGCTCGCGCCGGGAGAGTCCTTGCGCACCGAGGTTCGCTTTCTCGTGCAGGAGGGAGTGCACTGCGTAGGATCGATCGACGCGGCAGGACACATGAGTGAGAGACAGTAAGTTAGGATTTCACGTCGGGTGCTTTAGGCTCGAGCGAAAGCAGGATTGCCGCAACTATGGCCAGGCCCACTCCTACGGCTTGGGCGGTGGTCAACCGTTCGTGCAAGACGGCGACAGCGAATGCTACGGTGACCAGCGGGTATAGCGAGATCAATGAGATCACCACGGACGCCTTGCCTCCCGACTCGAGCGCGGTGAAACTCGTCAGAGCGCCCAGCCCATTCAGAGTTCCGCCGGCGACCGCAGCCCAGAAAATCAGCGGCCGCACTTGCCAGTGAATCGGGACCAGTAAGGGCAAAGTCGCCGAGATGGCGATCATCGCATAAGCAAACCAGATGAAAGACAATTCGCTCGAAATCTTATTCGTCGCCAATTTTTGCGTGATTCCGGTGATCCCCCAGAAAACCAGGGCAATCGCCGCGAACCACAGCCATCCAGGAAAAGCGTGCATACAGTTGTGCTACATGCTCAAGAGATAGATCGCCACCAGCGCCAAAGCCAGCCCGGCTTTCTGCGCGGTTCCGACACGTTCGTGCAAAAGCGTGACCGCAAGAATGACGGTTACCAGGGGAAATAGTGCGGTCACAGGAGAAACAATGGAAGCCTTACCGCCCATGACCAGCGCTCGAAAGAAAGCAATATTTCCCGTGCCCCCGAGAATTCCCGTGACAAAAGCCCAGCCGATTCCGACGCGCCGTCCGGCGCCTCCGCCTCGCGTCCGCGACGATCGCCAAACCAGGGCAATGAGCGGCAGCAGGCCAACGGTAAAGAAAACCTGATTGGTATTGGCGTCAACGCCTTCGGAGGCAATTTTCGAAGCCGCTCCCCATGTGCCCCAGACCAGGATGGTGAGCAGCGAAAACGCGAGCCACCGTGGCATGCCGAGGATGCTCGGCATGGACGCTCGCGGTGGAGTAGCGGTCTCGGGCATCACTCGCTTAGCTCGCCACTTGCAGCATCATCTTCAGCGCAACACCGGGATTGTGGCTCATTCGCTCCATCGCTTCCTGCCCACGCTCCAGCGGCATTCGCACCGTCCACGAGGTCAGGTTGATTTCACCGGCGATCAGCAGATCCAGCGAACGCCGGAAATCCGCCGGAGTATAGGCGAAAGACATCACGACGCGATGCTCTTTGCGAATGCTGGTTACGAAATTCACTTCGCTGCGCTGGGTACCCATGCCGAGCAGGACCACCTGTCCGCCGGGCCGGCAAAGATCGAAAGCCATCTGCCGCGCCGCGGCGCTTCCGCTCGCATCCAGCACGACATCATATCCACGCCCGGCAGCACTCTTCGCTTGATCGGCCTGCTCGGCCCCGCTCACGTTCACCACTGCAGAAGCCCCCAGCTGACGCATGATGGCCAGCCGCTCGTCATTGACATCTACAGCCAACACGTCGCGGGCGCCAATCCGCAGCGACGCGAGCAAGGCCAGTGCGCCCATGGTGCCCGCGCCCACGATCGCGAAGCGGAAGAAAGGAGGGGGCGCCACAATGCGGAGCATGTGAACGATATTCGCCAAGGGCTCAGCCAGGATCGCCTGTTCGGAAGTGAGCGAATCAGGCACTTCATATACCTGTGGCGACGGGAGCGTGACGTATTCCGCGAACGTTCCAGGAGTCGTTCCCAGGCCCAGCAACTTCCAGGAGTCGCACAGGTTCTGCGCACCGGATATACAAGCATTGCAGTGCCCGCAACTCACCAGTGGATTCGCGACCACACGGCGCCCGTTGCGGCGACGCCCCACTAACTCGTGCCCGAGGACCAGTGGCGGCTTTCGCAACGCACTGTGCCCCAGAAATCCGGAGATATCTGACCCGCAGACCCCGGCAACCTGGATGGCAATCTCTTCGTCCCCGGCCCCAGCGGACGGACGCGGTTGCTCCTGTATCTCAACCTGGCCCGGGGCGGTGTACACCAAAGCTCGCATGGTCCCGGAGTATACGGCACTTACGCCGCCCGAAACATCGGTTTAATGATCTTTTTAACCGGGTTGTCAGTCGCGCGCTGGTGTAAACAAGATATAGAAGATCGCATTGATCCTCAGCACGAAGTTATATCGGAGTCCGCGTGAAAATTGAGGCGGTGGATTTCTTTTATCTCTCCATGCCCGAGGTGACCACCGAAGGCGACGGCAGTCAGGATGCGCTGCTGGTGCGGGTTGCCGCCGGTGCTCACTCAGGCTGGGGGGAGTGCGAAGCCTCGCCTCTGGTCTCGATCGCCGCCTTTGTTTGTCCCATGTCTCACGGAGCCTGCCGCCCGGTATCGATGTCTGTTCTCGGACAGCCTATCGATGGCCCGCAAGATATTCGGCGCATCGCCGCGCAAATTGAGCTCGACAGTATGGACCTGCTACAAGCGCCTCACACCTGGTCGGGCATCGAAATCGCGCTCTGGGATTTGCTAGGCAAAGTCCGGCAGGAACCAGTCTGGAAATTGTTGGGCTACAGCCAGAGCTATCCCAAGCTTCCCTACGCCTCGCAGCTGTTCGGGGACACTCCCGCCCAGACGTACCAACTTGCAAGCGAAGCGCGCGCCCAGAGCTTCCGCGCGGTGAAGTTTGGCTGGGGCCCGATCGGCCGCAGCAATCTGCAGACCGACAACGATCATTTTCACGCTGCCCGCAAGGGCTTGGGCAAAGATGCGCTGCTGATGGTCGATGTCGGCCAGATATTCGCCGAGAACGTCGATGCAGCTGCCGCCCGCCTCCCGATGCTGCAGCAGGTTGGCGCACTATGGCTCGAAGAACCTTTTCATACCAGCGCGCTCCATGCCTACGCGGAATTGGCGGCTCAAAGCAAAATGAAGCTAGCCGGAGGGGAGGGAGCGCACAATTTGTATATGGCCCGGCACCTCATCGATTACGGAAAGGTCGGCTTCGTTCAAGTCGATACGGGACGAATCGGTGGCATTGGCCCCGCCAAACGCACCGCCGACTATGCTGTAGCAAAAGGTGTAACCTTCGTGAATCACACCTTCACCTCTCATCTCGCTCTGAGTGCCTCGTTGCAGCCCTACGCGGGTTTGGGCGCTCACGAGATCTGTGAATATCCTTTCGCTCCAAAGCCGCTCGCCCGCCAATTGACCTTGAGGCACTTGCAGCGTGACACAAACGGCTACGTGCATATACCAGATTCGCCCGGCCTGGGAATTGAAATCAATACAGAGGCGATCCGGCGTTACCTCGTCAACGTTGAAATCAAGGCGAAGGACACCATTCTTTTCAGTTCAGATCTTCAGACGTTGTGAGGTCTCAACGATGGGATTGTCTTCCGAGACGATTCGGCCTCTGGAGCTCATATCAAGGCTAACGATTATGCGGCCGGATCAAGGGTAATCACGTTACTGGGGAGGTCGCAGCCGCGATCCTGCGAACGCAGCTACGCCGGTGTAATGGGCACTGCTGGCCATGAGCAGAACGAAAAGAGTGTGAGACGCATGAATAGAGCTCCTGAGTCAGTAAAACTTGGATCAAATGGCTTACGGGGCAAGTACGAACGCAAACACGACATCACGAGCGGTTCTGTCTTCAGGGGAGAAAAGAAGATGTGTCTTACTCTACGAGCAGTCCCTGTGCGCGAAAAGGACCGATCACCACGTCGACGCGCGCACCGGGTTTCACCAGTCTTTGCTGGTTCGCGAAGATCATCCAGTACGTGCGACCTTCCTGAACCGGAGAACTCTGCCGTAACTGTCCTACCTTTTCCATAGAGGGGACCTCGAGCCGTGCTCGGCTTTTCAGGTCGTAAAGGTACGGTGTAGCTTTCTTGTCGTTCAACGCGTTTGCTTTCGCAGCATTTAGAACGTGGTAGCTGAACCTGAGCATCGAACCAGATTCGACAGATTTGACGCTCAGATTGTCAACGCCAAACGTGAGTTGGTAATAGTGCCTCGCGCTTGCCGGCATGCCCACTTTTGGCAGTCGGTGCGAGGGGCTGTTGGCCAACGACGGTTTTGATTGGGCTGAGACCGGCGGCTTTTGCTGCGCGCCATTCTGCGGAGCAGCTTGGGCAGAAGCTATAGATAACAGGACGCTGCTTGCAAGAAACCCCGCGAGCAGCATCGCCTTAGAATCCCGTCGCTGGCTGAACACTCGTTTCCAATTCATATGCCAAATGATAATCCGTAACGCAACATCGTAATGGGGCGATCTTTCGATCGCCCCTCTCTCCGAACTAGTTAGCGTTGAAGTTGCTTCCGCTTTGGGTTGTTGCGGCGGCCACCGTATCTGTTAGGACCAGATGGCCGGTTGAGGAAGCGGCGCTGCCAGTTGGGTCATAGCTCACCGCGACAGTGCAGGACTGCCCTGCCGGCACACTTGCACTCGGAAGGCAGCTACCGCCGTTCACCGTGAATGAGCCAGGCCCCGCCGTCTTGACGACATTCACTCCGGTTACGTTGAGAACCGCTCCTCCCGTGTTGCTCACCGTGATCGTAGCGTTTTTGACGCTGGTACCACCGGTGTTCATCGACGGACTCGGTGCGGAAATGCCCACCACCGCTTGCACCGCAGTGCCGGTGATGTTAAAGAAGGCAAGCGCGTTGCTGGCGTTGCTAACAATTGCCAACGTGCCGACGCGATTGCTGCTTCCCGTACTCACATTGCCAATCGTGGGAGTGAAAATCACCGTCACGGTACAGGTGTCGTTCGGTTGCAGAGTCACACCCGTACACGCGTCGGCTCCCTTGCTGAAGTTGCTATTGAAAATTCCGGTCACAGCGTCGCTGCTGATTGTCAGCGCTGCTGCTCCGGAATTGCTCACCGTCACCACCAGCGGGACCGGTGTTCCGACCGGTTGCGAACCAAACGCCACTCTTCGGCGTAATCGACGCCGATGTAAACTTTGTGAATTGAATGTAAGTTCATTATTATCTTTGCATTACAGCAAGCTTCCAATGCCGCTAAGACTCTAATCTCACCCATAATTCCACCCAGAAATTAGGGCTGCCATCACACCCGTTTGGGCGCATGGCTCGGAGCAAGCAGCACCCGCCAAGGAGATCGCTGACCATGATTACGAAAATAAATCAGCCCCAGATCACGTCCGGTCAGGCCCGCAAGGGAATGCGCGTTGGCCACCCAGAACTCTCGGTCGAATGTCCACAGTGCCATTCTGCCGCGGGTCGCCGCTGCTTTATGAAACCAGGCCTCTTAGGAATCACTCACGCTGTCCGCCAAATTTCGTATCGCAGCCAAGTGCTCCAACGCTACTCCGCATCAGCGGAACTGGAAGTACAAAGATAAGAAAAACAAATTCTGTTCGCGAGGTCAGTGGCGGTCCATTCACGCGCGCTGAGTGATGCTATCCCTCAATTCACCTTCGCTAGACACTGACCGCTCGGATGCGTCGAACAGAAACGGGTCGGCCGCGACACGGGCAATGTGCCCTTCGCTTCCGGCGTCAGTTTGCCATTGTTAGCGGCCTACCAGCTTCTGCAGGCTCTCCGGATAACGCGCGCCCTGCACCGGAATCTTGGACGCGGCCGTTTCAAGCGCGCGAAGATCCTCACGCGAAAGTTCGACATTCACAGCTCCCAGGTTTTCCTCGAGCCGGTGCAGTTTCGTCGTTCCCGGGATCGGCACAATCCACGACTTCTGTGCCAGCAGCCAGGCGAGGGCGATCTGGGCCGGCGTAGCCTTCTTCTGTTTCGCGAATTCGGCGATCACATTGACCACCGCTTGATTCGCATCGCGATTCTCTTTCGAAAAACGCGGTACGACATTGCGGAAATCACTAGTGTCGAACTGCGTGTCTTTGCTGATCGCTCCGGTGAGAAAGCCCTTTCCCAGCGGGCTGAATGGCACGAAACCGATGCCGAGTTCTTCCAGAGTCGGCATAATCTCTCGCTCCGGCTCCCTCCACCACAGTGAGTATTCGCTTTGCAACGCCGTTATCGGCTGCACCTTGTGTGCTCGCCGGATCGTCTGCGCGCCCGCTTCCGATAGCCCGAAGTGCTTCACCTTGCCTGACTGGATGAGGTCCTTCACCGCTCCGGCGACGTCTTCGATGGGAACGTCCGCATCGACACGATGCTGATAGAAGAGGTCAATGCGGTCCGTCTTGAGCCGCTTCAACGATTGTTCGGCGACTTCTTTGATGTGCTCGGGGCGGCTGTCCAACCCCGCCTGCTTTCCTTTTTCGATCTTGAAACCGAATTTCGTCGCAATCGCCACCTGATCGCGAATTGGCGCGACCGCTTCCCCGACGAGTTCTTCGTTCGTGAACGGTCCATAGACTTCGGCCGTATCAAAGAACGTCACCCCGCGCTCCACCGCGGCGCGGATCACCGCGATGCCGTGCTGCTTGTCAACGGCCGGACCATACCCGAAGCTCAGCCCCATACACCCAAATCCCAGGGCCGAGACTGCGAGATTGCTTTTTCCTAACTTGCGCTTTTCCATTGCCCCTCCTTGGCGGAACGTGTTGCTTACAACCTGTCAGGGCGCGGCTGCAGTCAGAGGCCGAGTGAAAGGCAGAGTGGCAGATGCGGCAGAACAGAGTCTCGATCTGGATCCGTTCTGAGTCGGATCCGGCCCCATGAACTCGTGGACTCCAGTCGCGAACGCGACCGGCGCTCCGCGCCATTCTGCCTCTTTCCTGACCCTCACAACCGCATCGCTTTGATGATATCCAATTGCGGTACGAAACAGTTATCCAATGTAGGGATGCTTTGATCTTCGTCTGTGGGTTGCGTCCACATCAAAAGGCGAATCGCACCTGAAAGTCAACCGTCGGATTGGCCGATGCTGTTTCGTGACCCAAGCCGTGGATGGAAGTGGATTGAACTATGGCATTTTATAAAATCTCTCCGGAGTGCTTACGATATCGGAGTGCCTAATGAATGAAAGGCCACGTTGTTAAGGAAACGCATAGCGGCAAATCGTTCTGTTCGACGAGTCACGCTTCAGGTGCCCCTCCCCGAGTACGTTGTTCCACACAACCGCGCTAACACTTCTGTTTCACGGCAATCTAAACTACCGCTCGAAACTTAAGGCAAGCTCCATCGCTGTGCTCTTCAGTAGGGTACCCAGGATGACACTCTGCGCATCCCGGTGACGCCGCAGGAAGCGCCCTTCATCGAATTCCTGACCTACGGCTTCGACGAGCGCCGTCCTGATTCTGCGGTGGCTTACCTCCAGTGGGAAAAGAAGCGTATACCTTTCAGAATTGCAGTCCCGAATGTAAATAGACTTTATTCGCGAAGATGCGTCAGGGACTTCCAATCCTGGGCGGGGTTCAACTACCAGGACTGGCGGAGCGCCGCCCAGTTCTGTGCTGACAACAAGATCAATCTCGAGGAAGCGCTAACCTGGGCCGACAAGGCGATCGACGGGCCCTTCCGCGGGGCCACAATCGGGCTCGAAGATTTTTCCACGCTTTCCACAAAAGCCGCCGTGCTGGACGCCATGGGGCGCGAATCCGAGGCGGATACATTAATGCAGAAAGCACTGCATTTGCCCGGAACGAACGCCTACTCAGTCTATGCGTATGGCATGGGGCTGCTCCGGAAGGACGAGAAAGACAAAGCGATGACCACTTTCATCTTCAACCATTAGCAGCATCCACCGGATAAGTTCTGGACTTCCTTGGAACTGGCTCGCGGCCAGACAGCGATGGGTGACAAGAAGAAAGCAATTGCCAACCGGGAGATCGTCCTGCAGAATGTCCCCGCCAACCTGAGCAACCGCACCGCAGCATACCAGTCCGCACTGAAGAAACTCAAAGAAGCCTAAGGTGTGCGTCACTGCGCTGAGTGAAGCCACACGTCGCAGAAACAAAGCGGCTCGCCGCTCATCCCCTGCTTGCTGCGCTTCTCTCTGCAGCTACGCGATGGCGTGTTCCGCCGCAAAAGCGCGAACTTCGGCCAGCATGAGTTCGACATCATCTTTGGAGAAGTCTGACCACAAGCCACAGCTCGCCTTATCCGATAATGTCGCTGCTGTATGCAAACGCTGTTCCATTTGATCGTCGTAAACACCTCGGCTGGCCAGCTCCGCATTCATGGTTTCGGCACTCGCCTTGGCCGAGATACTCACGCAATTCGTCGCGCACAGTTTCCGCAGAGCATCCTGCAGCGCATCGCCCGCCAGGATCGCCGCGCTCTGATGTCGGCCCGTCTCCAGGTGCTTCTCCGCTTCTGATAAAAAATCGAGCGCGAAATGCTTCTGCGCTACATTCGCGCTTTCGTCCGCTTCCGTCGGCGAAACTGCGCTCCAGGCCCCAATAACTGCGGCCATGCCACAAGTAATTTCAGTCCACATCTGATTTCTCCCTAGTTCTTAAGGCTGATTTCGGTCTTCTTGGGGGGAATTACCTTGGAGATCGGCACGTAACGTACCATTCGTTCCGAAAGCTGGAGTACCTACCCGTTACTTCCGGATAAGTTCCGCCTTTCCTTCCCTTTACACCTCGATGATCTGGAGATCTCGAAGGCTCAGCCACCTTTCAGACTGCGCGCATCCACCACTCAAAGCCAAATTGTGTCAAAGAATGGGATCGCTTTTCTGCCATTTCTTGACCATTACGAACGGCTAGGACCTTCCACCCTTGGGCATGGCATTGGCCCCGAACTGGAATCACCGCGGAAAGCGAAGCTAGCCGCAGGCATGGCAACTGAGAGGAGTGTTGCCCGTCTGCTCCGCGTCATTCCAAAATTTCGCACACCTCGATCACAATAAATGATCACTTTGAAAATCCCTTGTTGTTGGCCGATTTTCGAGGTTGGACAGTACCGTAACCCGATGGCAACGTAAACAGATTCGCTGCTTGTTGACCTTCCTGAACGTTGCGCAGCTCGGCGCTGGTGCCGGCACCTTCCCACTTGACCACGAACTTAAGAGCTGAGTCGATCCAAACTGCAGAAGTCGCAAAGTCTGAGGCGTTCTTGTTTTTGTACTTCACTGTCTGGCGGCCGCCTGTTACCTCGTAACCCACTTTTTCACACGAAATCTGCTGTCCTGCTGCCTTTTGCCAGTCGGGACACGCGTTCTCTGCATCTTTAACTGAAAAATATTCCGAGAGCCCTCCAGCTAGGGGCTCATACTCCTTCCTCGACGGGAATACAGCGTATGCACTGTCCTCGTCTCTATTAACCAGGAGAATAGTACCGATAAGCCCGTGCGTCTCCAACCGCATCTTGTCGTTGCTGACGTAGAGCTTGGACGCGTTGTGGCCTGATACGTCAGTACCGCTGGGCAATGCAGCCGCGCCGGCCGCGGATAGATACACCACATCAGCAGAAAAATCCTGGGCTCGACTCAGAGCGGGAATCAGGCTCATTGCCAGGATCATTGCGAAACGGGTTGCCGAAATCATCACACTTAGCTCCTTCCGTGTACTGACCATAAATTTCCCATCGGCCAGGAATAACCGAGGCAAGCGGCGGGGAGGATGATAGATGCCGCGCAGCGGCAGATCGGCGTTATCGTGGAGTTGCTGGTTTGAGCCAATCCTGCACACTCGTTTTCGATCCTGCGGAAGCTGCTCTGCGAATAGCCAGAAGATCGTACTTCTTCCTTTGCTCCTGGTTGAGTACGGCACGAATGCGGTTCGCGGTCTTGTCCTGAATCGCGCGGAAGCGGTCGACCTGCGCTCTCCCGGCTGGCACTCGAGTGAACCGCATCTGCTGCACTTCTTGTTGTCGTTGCTCCAGTATCTTCTGAAGTGCCATTTGCTGCTTCTCGTCAAGTTCCAAGTACTTGGCTAATGCTTTGCCCCGTTCTTCGGGCCTCGCCCGCTTGTGGTTGCCGATTACTGGTTGTGATCCTCGGGCGCTCTCCGCCACCTGCGCGGAAATGCTCGCAGTTAGCAACAATAGCGGCAGCAAGGAAGCTAGCTTCGCGAAAATTCTGCAACCGCGGCGATTGCACAATCGTAAGATCTTCATTCCACCGTTAGCCCATTCGCTTGGAAACTGCCAATCAACACATTCACGCGGTCCCCGCGCTTTACCACCCGTCCTTTGTTCGAGAATGCCATCCAATACTCCTTACCTGCTTCGGGAGAGCTGCTCTGGCGCAACTTACCTACTTTCTCAAGTGAAGGGATTACGAGTTTTACCCCGGCCTTGGGATCGATCAAAGAGGGCTCATTCCTCTTCTCATTCAAAGGCTGGGCTTTTTCCGGATCGAGCACGCGGTAGGTAAAACGAATGATCTCGCCGGATTCCACTGACCTTACATTCAGAGAATCGATCCCCCACCGGAGCATGTAATACTCGCGCGCCTTCGGGGTCATCCGATTTCGGCCATAGCTTCGAGCACCTGCAGCGTATGGAGACTTCACTCCTGCCGGAGATGAAACCTCCCGTTTGCCCGGAGATGACTGTGCAGAAGCATCCGAATAGCTCGTGCTCCATCCCAGCACAATGGCAAACAGCATCAGCATTCCCTTTGATTTAGTGTTCCTGTTCATCAATTCACCCTGGCATCACAGCGTCGGGAACCACCAGGTTGCGGAATCGGCAAGTTCTCCAATCCCGAAACCTGGTTCAGCTCCTTAACTAACTATTGTCCAGACAGTGCCAGAAGACCGGACGTCGTGCCATTGTTGCTGACGGTCAAAGCTCCCAAGTTCGGGAACGATGGCCGGCTCGCTGGCGTGGCATATCGGACCGTGACAGTGCACGCGGCGCCCGCAGCCAACGGTGTTGTGAACGAACACGTGGTTCCGGTGACGCTAAAGTGTGCGCTGTTCGCCGTAATAGTCTCGGCCATGATTTGCAGGGGCGCCGGACCCGTGTTCGTCATGGTCACAACACTCGTCACCGCAGTGCGTGACGACGGGATGTTAAAGGTAAGCGTCCGGACGCCAAGGAAACTCGCGAGCGTCCCATTCGTCGCGGAGCTAAAGGTCAGCGTGCCTGCGTTCACCGTGAAGTTCACCGTGTTGCTGGTTCCACCCGGCGTCGTCACGCTGACGGTTCTGGTCGAGACAGTCGCGGTCGCGGAGATCGTGAAGGTCGCCGTGACCGTCGTGGAATTGACTACGGTAATGTTGCTTACGCCAATGCCCGTCCCGGACACAGTTACTGCCGATGTGCCTGTGAGATTGGTGCCGCTCAGCGTCACCGGGACGACTGTGCCTCGCTGACCCGTACTCGGACTGGTCGAGGTTAGGGTCGGAACCGGAACCGCAGGGCCCTGCAACTCGACCGCGCCCACATCAAAGGCAGTGTGGTTGGATGGACTCGGCCGCGGATTTCCGAAGAAGTCCGTAGACGGATGCGGCTGTACAACAGGGATGGCGTCAATCGCCGGTGAGCCAGCCGCTGGTGCATAGTTGCCGAGCGAATCGCCATTCGGAGCCATCGGGCTAGTCATCGCCAGAGGGCCCCACTTCATGTTGACCCAGTTGTTGCCCTCATCCACCGTTGCGCCCGGCAGCAGGCTGAAGACCGGCACCGGCACCGTTCCTTCGTTTGTGCCGGGAGGTACCTGGTAGCCGCCGCTGGCAAATTCCGGCGGCATCCGCGAACCATTGCAGTACTGGCTGACCAGTCCCAGAGCGCTCGGCGCAATGTTATGCCCCGGGTAGCCCGTGGTGTTGGTCAACACTGAATACTGCGGCGAGAGCGTGAACCCGGAACTGTGGTTCGTCGGCCCTGTGTCGCCACGAACGCCGATATCCCAATAACTGGCGCCAACAACGCAAGCCCCGGTACCTCCGGTGATGATCGTACCGTTCAGGCTAGCTGCCGTGGACGGCGTGCTCGGCTGGTTCAACGTGGGATGCAGCGTCACCAGAGACTGCTGATAGTCCGTACCTCCAGTCGTGGTGCCACCGACCTCCAGATGGAACGCACGGTTTTGCCAGAAAATGTTGTTGGATAGGAGCGGATACGAGACTCGCCGGCAATCCCCATTCAGGAGAGTCCCACTGGCATGGCCCGACGGACACCTTACTGTGCTTGGCAGCAGCGTGGTCAGCTGCGGGCTGTTCGGCGATGCCGAAAGCCCAGCGGGTTGCGGAGCGGAAGCAGTGCAGGCTCCATTGGCCCCGTTGACGCACGTACCTGGCGGCGGAGACTGGTCACTGGACAAGCCGGCAAAGTAAGCGTTGAAGAGTGTTCCCGCCGACGCTGTCGTGTCATTGGATACCACTGTATTGTTGGTGAAGTTCACCGCCAGCGAGTCGAGCAGACCTACGCCGCCGCCGTCCCAGCCAGCTACGTTGTTCACGATGATGTTGTTGGTTACGTTGACCGAATACCAATTTTGCGGACTATTGGGGAAGCGCGTCACCTCCGTGCCATTCACGGCTTGGAAGCGAATCCCGCCGCCCGAACCACTTTCCGCCGCATTGCCAAGAAAAACGTTGGCATTGATATTCAGTCCGGGACCCGAGCCATCGCTCAACCCCGGCACACAATCCACATCCGTGATAGAACCGCATTCAACGGCAACACCATTTTGAATGGTTTGGCCGTCAGGAGCGGGGCCCATGACTACCAGACCACCGCCGCTGGTGGGAACAGTTGGGTTGGTACTCTGGTTGAACAGAATTGAGTTGTTCGAGATGTCGCCGTTGTAGCTGAATCCAAGATGCGCGATGCCTCCACCGTCACCGCTGCTCATGTTTCCGCAAATCCAGTTGTAATTCAACTTGTAGTAGTCGGAACCGATGCAGAAAGTGACCCCGCCACCTCCAGACGGCGTGGACGTAAACAGTTCATCACCGGTGGAAGAGTTTAAAGTCACCATGTTGTGGTGCACTTTTGTGTGGGTGTTGAAGCAGTACGGCAGTTGAGTGCCGTTCGGGCCACCGGACTCACAGGAGCCAGGAGCCGGAGCAGTGGCGTCGCCCTTGAAATAACCATCGCCGAATTCACCCTGGCCGATTTCTATGCCGCCCGACAGGGTTCCGCTGTTGTTGCGAACTCGGTTATTGGAAATTTCGATGTTGTGTCCCCAGCCGTGTACGAGAATGCCGCCGCCACCCTGGGAGCTATTGGTAATCAAGAAACCATCAATCCGCGACGGATTGCACTGGAAATTGCTCGGGAACGGATTGGCAACATACCTCCGATCAC
Organism: Candidatus Sulfotelmatobacter sp.; assembly: GCA_036376495.1. Classification (GTDB taxonomy): domain Bacteria; phylum Acidobacteriota; class Terriglobia; order Terriglobales; family Acidobacteriaceae; genus Sulfotelmatobacter. Next base: position 70,688 of record DASVAE010000018.1, read on the forward strand.
CGGGTCTATTCCTTCCGCAATCGTTGGCTGTAAGAAGAGTCGTGCCGTCAGGATATGCGGCTTCGGCTCCAACCCCGAACCAATCGGTGCCGGCGGGAACTCGCACTCCTTTGGCGAGCACGGTGATTCCAGCGCCTTCATACGATCCCATCAGAGTTGGCTCTTGCAGCATTTCCGCAAGGTTGCCGTTTACCGTCGTGTCCCAACCAAGAATGCCTTCGAATGGGATCCGGTCCACCTGTGGAACGTTAGGAGTCGCGCTGAAGTACTTCCAGCCGTTTCCCGGACAACTTAGTCCGCCGTCAGCCGGATCGTAAGGATTATTTCCCCCGTTAGGACCGTTGCCCGTATAAGGTTGCCCATTAAGCGCCAATCCAAACAGACAGCTTATCTGATGCCGCCAGGGATCGATTACCCCGGCGGGCTGGGTGTCGCCATTTATGACCGTGGACATCGCCCCGACCCCCTGCAGCCGAACCGGCTTCCACATAATCAGCAGCTCTTTGTAAGTCCCCGGAGGAACGATGATCATGTCACCTGGAGCAGCAGCGTCGATCGCGGACTGAATCGTCTGGCCCGGAGTCAACACGGTTGGACTCTTGCCGCCAACCGTAATCGTCACCGTATCAATCGATTCTTTCCCAGCGGCTGTCGTGATAACCAATTCACCACACCGCGCCGTACTCGTACCGTCCGGCACATATTGCTCCTGCTGTTGCATGGAACATTGCGGCACGCCTGCGGGTACGGTAACTCGAATTTGAGTGTCATCCCAGCTCAGAATCTGGGCCGCGGCTAGCTTCACTCCGCCGATTGACACCGATCCCCTCGTACTACCAAACCCATAGTGGCGCATGATCGTCTTCTGATTAAAAGGCGCCGTGGAAGCCGCCGGGCCCGAATAGCCGTAGTTATTCACAGCCTGATTGCCCATGGCGGCAACTGTGAGGACATGACCCGTCCCACTATCACTCACCCACGGTCCAGCTACATCAGAGCTCGTCACACTCGCGATCGCAGGAGTGCCATCCGGGTAGTCGCAGTCGGGATGGTTGTAACCTTCCGCGAATGCAGTGTTGGGGATGACGGGCGTGTCCAAATAGCCGGTTTCGCCCGGCATCATCGGCCACTCGTAGCAGAACTGACTATAACTGTCCTGGTAAAGTGGATCTGGCGTCACGTCAGTTCCCCGGTCGTTCATGCACATCACGAACATCTGCGGCACGTACCCGCTGGGATCGGGCGGGTTCACTCCCCAGCTTGAGTAAGTTAGGCCGTTGAAGATTCCCCACTGATCGGCATATACGCGGGAGACTTCGTTGCCAGCCCAATCTTTCACCGAAACGGGAAGGTAAGGTGGCTCGAACTTTTCCCCGAAAGCGGGCGAGAAGGGATCGAATTCCGAGGTGAAATCGTCCGTGATGATCCCGGTGTAATGACCGGCGACATGCGTAGAAGTAAACACATAGAACTTTGCTAACACTGACATCTGGTCTTCCAGCGTCACTTCTTTGCGATCGCACAGAGGCCGTGTAGCACCCGCAAACGGAGCATTCTGCCCCGATCCCGGGAACAGGCTCATGTAGTCTGGCACAATGCGCTGGGTACCTACGCAAGGCCAGAAGACTTCGACGCTCCCTGTATCACCTTCGTGACGCGGCTGTGCCCCCTCGTCCGTTGTCGGCATCAGCGGATTGTTGGCGTTATAAGACGCGTTGACGGCAGCCTGATCCGGCATGATAAAGATGTTGCCGAAACCCGCGAATTGCTGTGTTACCGGCGCCTCGTAAGCGTCCCCCATCAAAATGTTCTTGTCCTCTTCTTTCACCAGTTCATAGCCCGGAGGAACAATCATCTCGACCACGTACTTGCCGGGTGGCAGCATCGGTTGTCCGTAGTCCCAATCTGTTGGTGCGGCGGCGGTATCAGCCACGCATACCGTGCAGTTTGTCCCGGTGGGCTTTCCGGTCTGGGGATTTCTCGCCGTGACACTTGGGAACTGATACATACCGTTGTAGGGAGCGGGCTGGAGCTGGTTCCAGTTGTGCATCCCGTCGTAACACTTGTATTGCGAGTGATACGGCAATGGAGTTCCCAGGTTTAGGAGTTCCGGCTGGTCGAACAGCGTGAAATAGAACGGATCGGACGTGGACTGGCCCGGGCAGTTCATGTTGGGTTTGCCATCGGATCGCAGACCCTGTGCCCATTCGTCCCAATTGCTGGTCTGAGTAGTGTCAACCAGTTTCAGCGAGGTGCTCCCGTCCGGAGCTGTTCCTTCCTCGTAAAGATTAACCGTGACATTCGGGACCAATGGCTCCCAGCTCAGTTGGAGCAGCAGTGCAGGGTCGTCAAATGGACGCGTTGAAGCGTACACGACGTGACCTCTAATGCCCCCGTTCTCACCCTTCGCAAAGGGCTTCTTGCCGAACTCCAGAAAGGCAGCCTGTCCCAGGAAACCCTGCCAACCGTAACTCTGAACCCATGGAGCATCAATTCGTCCGGTGGACAGATTGCTCGAAGCGCTGCTTCCGGGACCATTCGCGATGGAGAAGCCCAGGCAGTCCGCGTTATCGCAATAAACTGAACCCGGCACCCGCAAGTCAGCGGGTAGAGAGTTATCTTCCTTAGTCCGGGCCAGGAACTTCCCGATCGTCGAATCTCCGCAAGCTGGAATGCCAGGCTTGCCGCAAGCCGGCGACCCGTCCACCGGACCACCCGCGTCGTAGACCACATGTGTGCCAGTGTTTTTGTAGCGGGTCGCATCTGTTTCCACAACGTACCAGTTGAATATGGGGAACACCTCGTTGAAGCCGGCGAAGCCGTTCAAGTCAGTGCTGTTGAAGTTTGAGTAGCTCCCGTCACGGTACCGTATGTTGGTGGGCACCAAGCTGAGCCCAGGCTCGTTGTCCTCTGAGATCCCGTCCCCATTTTGGTCAAAGAATGTTCGAGTGTAGAGGTTCTGCCTCCACTGATGGATGGCAACATCTCCCATGTTGACGACGGGAGCGTCAACCCGAACTGGCGTCGTATAGCCATCCAAAATTAGATCGGTCCACTGGTCGAAAACGGTAATTCTCCAATCACCGCCAGGTATATTCGTGAACGTAAACGTGCCATCGTCTGCGGTTCTGGCAAACGCGAAATCCGCGCCGTCGGGACTTCCGAGGCTCACATAGGTCTGCGTGAACGAATAGGCATCACTGGTTGACGTGCTGTAAAGCCGCTCGTCCGGCGTACGGCTCATATGCGCTAGTGTTATTTTCCCGGTCACAGTATGGGTGCAATCGGTACGGTTGGCACAGACTCCCGGCTTTCGGTTGTTGATGATTGCGGGATTGGCGAAGCCGATCGCCACGTGGAATCCGGCCGGCCCGTATTCCTGGAAATAGCTCGGCTCGCTGGCCTTGAGGAAGGCATCATGGGCAAAGCCGCCGTCCAGCGTGTTTGTCTGGAGCCATTCTTCACCCCGCGCAATGCGGTCGGCGCCCGGATGCGCTTCTACTCCGTAAAAACCTGGCGGCAAGTTACGAACGACTACCTGGCCGGCAAGGGGGGATAATGTCTTGCCATCCGCTTCGTATTTTGGACAAACAGTGATCGTGGCCGTGATCCCGGTCGGGCTGGTGCCGCCATCAAATCCTGTTCGCGAGTTCGCCGAAATCGGGCAGGCATCCTTTCCCGTCGCTGGGTCTACAGTCCCCGCCAATGCGTTTGATAATGGCTGGTTGAACATGTCATACGTCATCTGTCCGGCGGGATCGCCAAACTGCCCCACATTGTCATAGATCACAACATTGAAGCCTCCGAGCCCTGGCTCGTTGGGCGCCAACACGTCCACACCTCCGCCGGTGTCATCCTCCCCGTTCATGGGGAAGTCATCTTCAAAGACAAACGCTGACACAGTTGCCGTCGGGAGCGGCATCGGCTCGACAAACACTTTCACCGGTTGCCAAGCACCATTCTTATAAAAGACTGGGGCGCCACCCATAGCGTGGCCGGGGTCCATCGCGTCACCCGGCAAGACGGATATGTAGTAACGCTTGGCCGGATCCAGAACCACCTCGCTTGGCATTACCGCCGACTTATGCGAAACATCGGTCCTGCAGATGCCGTTACCCACGTCACAAGCTGCCGCCACTCCCAAAACCGTTTGGCCGCTTTCGCAAGAATTACTTCCGGTGCAGCCCTGCGCTATCACTGGCATGTGACTGGTGTGGAAGTTTGTCCCATAGGCTGGAACGACTCCAGTGCCGCTACCGGGGCAACCCGCCGGCGCCGGATTCGTGGAGCAATTGGGGTCTTGATACCACGTCCGGTCCTCTTCAACGATCCAGCGATAATCCTGGGGATCGAGAGCCGCTTTTGATTTGCCGTCCACCAGCGTCACCTGCAGTCCGCTCGGCACCGGGAACGTTAGGGTCACGGTTGCATCCCCCGCACTGTCCGTGCCCTGAGAGTTCTTCGCCTTGTAGCTGAAAGTGTAGGTGCCCGGGCCCGGGACAGTCGCGGTGAATCCGCCATCCGATCCCACTGAAACTTCTCCCCCGCCTGAGATAGCTATCTTTACAGGTGTTGCTGGGGTCGCTCCGCTGACTGTCAGTGGATAGCCAGCCGCGTCACTGTCGTTCAACAGAACGCCAGGAGATTTTATGGTGAGGGTTTTGCCTAGGTTCGAAGTATATGCATCGGGGTTAACCGTGATGCCCGAACCGGCCTCAAGGGCGGCAGCATTCAGAGTGACAGTCGCACAAGCCGAACCTAAAGTCGCACCGTTACCGCAATACGTGAAGCTGGTGGGGGCGCCCCCCGTATACACGAACGTTCCGTCAGTGTTCAGAGTGAGTCCGGCAGGTGCTGTGCCTACCACCTTGACGCCAAGCACGTTTACGTCGTTCGCGATCACTCCCTTCGCCGGGTCCGAGATCGTGAGAGTCTTCCCCGAGATCACTGAATTGTAGATGTCGGGATTCGCGACCGCAGGGGCAGCGGGTGAAACTGGAACTGTTCCTCCGTTAATTCCGAGGTAGGCAATCATGCCAGCATCGCGAGCTGTTGCGTTTCCAGACAAGCCCAACGCGCGATCGAAGATGGGGAGAGCATCTGGCGTTGCGGCACTCGCGGTTGCTACTGGGACATTGACCATCACGTCATACGTCTTACCTGGCGCCATGAATACTTCACTCTGCACGCGGTGCACACCCGGCAGAACGTTTCCGTCTTCTGCGATGAGAGAGAAGCCGGACGTTGCCGGAGTCGCGGTTCCGGTTTGTGCTCCCACAATGGACGGAATATGCATGCGCAAGCCTGCATTCACCATTCGGACTAGCGCCGTTTTTCCACTTGGCGACGGCACAACCGCTGGACTCGACGGGAAGAGCGACGCTGCCGGGTTCGTCTTATTGAAAGCAACACCATTAATCAGGTAGTAGCGCGGCGAATAGTTCACGGCCGGCGGGTAGCAGGTCTGGTAATCCGTTGATGTCGGGTTGCCGCAATGACCGGGCTGCCCCGACCATACTTTGGTCTCACTGAATCCGGCGGTGTTGACGGCGGCGGTCACCGCATTGTTTTGAACCGGATCGATTTCACTGAAGAGCAGCTTCACATCCGCGTTGTACGTCACACCCTGGTATGCGGTGAACGCAGACAAGGCATTCGCTGGCGCCGACGTGACCACCACCATTCCGTACAATCCCATAGGTCCCTGAATTGAAGGATGCGTGCCGGACTCAAGCAGGTACGTGCCTTCCCTCGGCGCCATCCAGGTCAAACTGGTCGTGCTTCCGGCCGCTACTTCGGTAGCGAAGGACTGCACACGGGGTCCCTGCGTCGGGGGAGTATTCGTGGGGCCATCTGGTTCACTGCTGGCAGCAGGCCATGTGGGAGTCTGAACCGGGTGCTCAGGACTTTCTGTCGACGTTGCGTTCTTGCCCAGACCGCCGCCCAACTGGCCCACAATCGTCAATGACGTCGGGATAGAGTTCTTACTGGAGTCGAGCAGAGTGAAGGAAAGATTGTTCGTCAGATTAATTCGCAGATCCTGCCCCGTGGGAACCGTGATCACAACTGGCGACCAACCGGCGGCGGACGGATTCAGTTTCGCGCAACTCGCCGTTGAACCCGGTACTGTGGTCCCGCAGGAGTATCCCCACATGGGCACCGATGAGCCGTCAGACAACGTGGCCGACGTCGGCTCCGCAATAAGATTCACTTGCTGCTGTGCAACAGCCCAACTGGCCTCAAGGAGGAGGATACATATAGCCAGTGACATTCTTCTGACAATCATGTTGCAATGGGTAAATCGCATGTCTATCTCCTCAGTATCCTCAAGTAACTAGTTGGACTCGTCGATCACAAACTCTCTTGAATCCACCAACATCATCATGAACATGCCACCGGGAAAGATATTGTTCGTGGTAATCTCCCGCTCGTTGTGTGAGTGCCACATGAAAGCAAAAGCGGCCTCCTCCGTGGGGGAGTTGCCGATCGTCCCCGATGGTGGAGTTGTTCCTGTAGAGCCGACGGCACGCACTGTTGCATTCGGTCCAAGGTAGGGACTTCCCCCGAACCAAGTACCGTTCACCAGAATGTTCGGATCAGGCAGAGTAACCGGCCCCCCACCCGAGACATCTCCAAAGGGAGCTGTCTCCACTGGCTTGTTATGGTCCTGGCACCACTCGAAGTAGTTAATCGCGCTCGGAGTTCCCGTGTTGTAGCCATTCGCATCTGGAGTGCAGGTCAGTTTCGCCAACGGATCCCCCGATGCTGGGTTGTGGCCATATGGATCCCAGTTCAAGCCTTTTCCGGTCCAGTAGTAGATTCCATCAATCGTCTGGCCCGGAGTTGTAGTGGTCGTGAACAGTAGTGGACCTGCAAGATTGGGGTCAGCGGTGTCGGGCGTGCTGAGTATTAAATTGCCATCCCGCGCGAGCACTCGAACGTGGTTGCCGTGCTCATGGAATGGATGCTGCCAACGTCCCTGACCGACGATGCGGAGCAACACCAACTCGCCGGGGTGCAGGTGGGGATTGCCGTTATAAGGTTGGTGCGGGTATTGAGGGGAGTAGTTGGGGTCCATATCGTCGGGCATAGACCGTCCATTGATCATGAAGTACGCGGGAACGTAAGGCTCAGTGGCAACACTCATGCAACCCGTGCACGTCCGTGAAGATTGCTGCTCGGCCTCGCGGTGAATCCTGGGATCCATCTCGGAAAACTGGAACATGTACTCGCGGTCATAGCACGTGGAAGGGTGATCGTATGCGGCAGCGGCAAGACGAAAGTCAGTTTCTCCGCTCTGCGCTTTGGCTGCGGCATTGTTGCCGGGATTCGTCAGCGGCAATCCGTTGCTGCACGTCGAGGGGATATGCGACGGAAGCACAACAATCGCGCCGTATAGTCCCATCTCCATCTGCAGGTCGCCTTGGGTGCCGCTGTAATAAGCGCGGGTGCCTGGCGTCGTAGCAGTGAAGGTGTAGCTGACAGATCCGCCTGGAACGGCTTCGCAGGTCAACAATCCTTGCTGTCCCACAGGCGTTGCGTCTTTGCAGCTAGTCGATACATTGAAGCCAGGGAACAAGATTGAGGTGTTTCCCGCAGCACTCGGCAGATTGTTGGTCAGAGTCACCACCACGGTCTGGCCCTCTGTGACGATCAAGGTCGGTCCGGGCACTTGCATGTTTTTGCAGAAAGCTCCCGACACGGCCGCCGGGGCGAACCCGCTGGGTGCCCCGTTACAGCCGTAGCCCCAGGAGTAGATGGCCGATCCGTCAGGCTGGGTTAAATATTCAGCCTGTGCTGTCAGCTTTAGATTCGGCCCCGTAATCCCGGGAACAGCAGCGAAGGCTGCAGGCGCAAGCAACAGTGCTGCGAGCATGATCGCGAGAAGCAATGGCATTTTTAACGTTGCTTTCTTCATGTTGATGGCTCTCATTTGCTGTGCTCCTAATTGATCCGAACTTCCGTCATCAGTCCGCCGAAATTCTCGGCATCGTTTGACAGATGATCGAGGTTCGGGGTGTAGAGGTAATACACGTCACCTCGCTGATACTTTGAGGTATCACTCGCATCCAGGATCACGTCGAGGGACTCTCCTCCACCTAGCGTGATGGAATTGGTCTTGTAATAAAGGTTGTTGCCCGCCTGATCGCGCAGCAGCCGGGCATTCAACGCAATGACCTGCATTGGAATGCCGAGGGACGCCAATGTTTGATATTCCGTAACGTCCAGGTCAGAAATGCGCAATAATGCTCGACCCCCGGCGGGAATGTTGATGATCGAGGGCAACGGTTGCGAGAAGTGCATAGCTCCGTCGGTGGATTGCGTCGCCAGAGGACCAGGTGTCACAGTGTCGGGATAGCTACGCCCATTGAGCAGGAAATACTTGTCTTTCATATCGACAAAAGCTTCGGGGTTGAAGGTCATGCCGACGAAGTGGAAGTTTGGATCAAAACCGTGGATCTGTAGCGGGTACTCGACGTCATACCGCGTGCTGCCGTCGCCATCGTTATAGGCGTACTTTTTTGATCCATCATTGCTTGCTCCGGTCTCCACCCTGGGTAAGGGGTTACTGCACAGGATGTCCCTCGAGTCACACCTCGTCCGCAAATCGCCCTGCTGCGTCGTCAGCCCGGCATACAGATCTCCGTTCCAGCGATTCTGCCGGGGACGCACATAGATCTGTCCCACCATGCCCATCTGCAGGTGCTCGGGAGGAGTAATGTGGCAATGCCAAAAGTAAGTGCCGGCATCAGGTGCTAAGTAGTAATAAGTGAAGCTGCCGCCAATATTGATTGCGACCGACGCATCTGGCACGCCGTCATAAAAGGCAGACGCATTGGGATAACCATGGAAGTGAACTGTGTGCTGCTCGAATAAGTCAGGGCGCATCACCATGCCGACGTTTGTGAGAGTAAGGAAGAACTCGTCGTCTTCGTCGATTGCCATCAGTGGAGCGGGGATATTCCCATTCATTACGCCGACATCCATAACCTGGCGTGGGTCAACGTGACCATCCAAGCACGGCGCGGTACAAAGGCCGCCTGCGATTGCGTCGGCGTCAGGAGCCAGTCCAACCGCTCCGTTGTATGGGAGCGCATTCGTCGGCAGCGGGAATCCTGGCCACGTACCAGGCACAATGCCGTTAGCAGTTGCAGGATCACCCGGCTTCAGTCCAGTGCTAGCCGTGTTGAACACATTCGGAAACTCAGTGCCAGGCTTGCCATCAGCCATGTCTTTTAATCCGGACAAAGGACCGAACGCGAATAGATATGTCTGCGTACCATCGGCCATTGTCGCGAAACCATCCCCCCCCGAAATCTGCTGGCACTTAATAGCACCATTCACGTTCGCCGTTGGCGCCAGGAATCCCTGAGAGTTGGGCGCAAGGTTCGTCGGCCCAGCGTAGCTGGGTTCCGAATTGTTATCGTGCAGTTTCGACGGATGCGTAACTGTCGTAGTGGGACACTGCACCTGGAACGATTGAGCACTTGCCGTCATGCTCGCGAAAGACATCAGTGCTATGACGAAGCAAATCCGGCTGATTTTCCTATTCACCATACGTCCTCACGTCTTCTCCGCCAGAGGCGGCGTGACATTGGTCTTTTAAAGTTTCTTGGAAAACTGACGTACTTCGATCATTTCGGATCAATACGCTGGGGGGAGGGGTGTTAGCTTTACGCGATACAGGATGTAGCCAAACTGCGACTGCGGAGCTCTTGATAGAGAGCTCGTCGAACGCGATGCGTAATTCCTATATAGCCCGGTCCCATGAAGCACCTACGTCCGGCAGACGAATAGCACTGCGGACATTCGATCGACAGTTCCGGATATCCCACCGCGAGGTGTCTGCGCGCCTGCTTTGGAGTGATGTGGCTGTAGGGTCGAATCGTCATTGGCCTCACTCGTTACTTACGTCGGGTGGCTGAATCATTTCTCCGCCTGCCGAACGCGAAGTGAGGTGAGCGTAGGGCTTTTCGTAACGTACATGTTTGCGCCCCATCAATTACGCGGCCCGTTACACAACATTTGATCTCATTAACATCTATGTTTCACTAACCTTCTACACTTATCGCTCTAAGTTGATATCTACGTAATGACATATGTGGACGTGTATTATGCAGATACGACTTATTTACCTTTACTTCACACAATACACGTCCACCCTCTGTTATAACGCTTAACAACTCCATCTGATTAACCATGACCTGCATCGATGGCTGGCCCAACGCTTGTGGAGATTCGACGATGTGCTAACTCACGGACGGAGATTATGAACAGTAGCTATGCGGGTAACAAAGGTGAGGATGATCGGAAGCGGAACAAGTAATCAGGCCAGCCAATTACTGACTGACCTTATGCTTTGAATTTATACCCGTGTCCCTGGACGGTAGTGATCAGGACCGGTCGACTGGGATTATCTTCAAGCTTTTGGCGAAGAGAGAAGATGTGCACATCCACCGTGCGACTATACGTACTCTCGTTGTAACCCCATACTGCCCGCAAGAGTTCCGCTCGTGATACCGTTTGGCCAGGCCGCTCCATAAGATAATGCAGCAGGCCGAACTCCTGGCCCGAGAGGTACACGACTTTTCCATCACGCGTTACCTCTTGACGAGGCACGTCCACGCGCAGAGATCCTTGTTGATGTACTCGGGCTCCTGTCTGCAGCGGTTTGCGCCGCAACAGAGCTTCAATGCGGACTGTCAACTCATCCGCTTCAAACGGCTTCGTCAAATAGTCGTCACCGCCCAGCTTGAGACCCACCACTTTGTCCATTACGCTGCTGCGGGCCGTTAGAAAGAGGATGGGCGTCGCCAAACCCGATTGCCGGATGTCGCGGCAAAGGTCAAATCCGCTTCGGTACGGCAACATGACATCGATAATGAGCAGATCAAAAGGCGCCCCATTGATCTTCTCCAGTCCCTCTTCGGCATCCTTTGCAATGTCGACCACATATCTTTCACCCCGCAGCCGGTCCCCGAGCGTAGTGACGAGATTGTCATCATCTTCTATCAATAAAATCTTTTCCCTCATGTCGACGCCATTGCCTCCGCTGCTCTTTGACGAGTAGTTGACTGCGCCTTGCCTGTGGTTCTCAGGTGTAATGTAAAGACGCTCCCTTTCCCCTGCTGGCTTTTCACCGACAACCTGCCCCCGATGGCGTTCATGATCTGGCGTACAAGCGCGAGTCCCAGGCCGCTACCGTGAATTTGCGCAGCCACTACACGCGCACCACGATAGAAAGGATCAAAGATGTGTTCTATTTCGTCAGGATCAACCCCAATTCCGCGATCCGCGATACTGATCGCAACTTCCTTTCCCAACTTCGCGATCTCGTTAACTTCCACTCGGACCCCAATCCATCGCTGATCCCCGCTGTACTTAGCAGCGTTCTCCAGCAAGTTCCGCATGCAGCGAAGCACGCCCTTGTTATCGCCTAAAGCCGCCGGGATTTCCTTCGGGACTTCAACTTGCACCGTGAATCCTTGTTGCTCAAGGAGCGGCAAAGTTGTTTTTTGCAGCGTTTTTAGAATGCCTTCAACTTCCAAGGGTTCTATGACGTACTCTTTCTTACCGTCTTTCATGGCTGCAAATAACAGAATTTGATCTACCAGATCCATTAACTGGCGGGACTGATTCGTGACGATCGATCCATACCTTCGCAAATCGGGCGCATAGCCATCTGCAATATTCTGTCCAGCTGAAAGCATCGCTGCCAAAGGGGTCCGCAGCTCATGAGAAATCGATGCCACGAAATCCATTTGTAACGCAGCTACGGCACGTACACGCTGGGTCGCAATCACGAGCAAAAACATACTGGTGGCGAGCAGAAGAAGGACTGCCCCGCCAACGATGAGATTGCCACGCCAGACTCGCGTAATGGAGGCTTGTAGCGGGGCCGTCCGATGCTGGAGAAAAAGCATCCACACGGCTCCTTCCGACGTGCGCTGAATGACAGGAAACCAGACTGGCCCAGAAAAGCTGTGCCACTCCTCCCCGCGCAGCGATTCCTTGTTCTTCACGCTTTGCCAGAAACTTCCCTCCATGCTTTCCGGAGGCGGGCCAAAGATATTCATCACGGAATCCGAGTTGCTCACATCAGCGGCTCCAAAACCCGGGTCTGAAGAATAGAGAAGCCGTGACGTCTTTCCTACCGACAGGACCGCGAGCTTATATTCCAGCCCTTGCCGCCCTCCGAAGTAGCGCTGAGCTAATTCGGGAAAGATCCTCTGCTCAATCGTGCTTCGATTCAGAACAATCACGAACCAGTCAACCGGACCGCTGGCACCCAACGATCTCTGGCCGTGGTGCACGATTGGGTGGACTATGGCCGGAATGCTCTCGTCGAATTGCCAGCCCGTAATCGCCGTGCTTCGCAACTTGTGGGCCAACGAAGATTCGGGTTCCGCGCTGGGATCCGCATTTCTCGGAGGAGCATCAGTTTGCCAGGCGCGCAGCGCGACTCGAAGGTTCGAAGCCCTCCCCTCAAGATGGGCGAGCAGCGGTCGCAGTTCCGTCGGCAGCGCAGAGCGTTCAATGCGCAAATTATCGGCATCGAGCCTCAGCAGGCGCGGGTCTGTCCCATGGCTGGTTTCCCAAATGTAAATATCGCTGACAACATCGGGGTTGGAATAGATATTCTCGACGAAGGTGGAACTAGTCGCGACTCGCCTCCATTCCACATACCGCCGCAGGTAATCATCCCATCGGTCATTAGCTCCCGAATCTGGCCCCACCTGCAACCCTATACAGATCGTTGAAAGTTCCCCGTACAAATCCAGGTGCCATTTCATCATTGCCGATTCCAGATCGGCACCCACTCTGATCTCCGTGGCTCGCCGGATCTGCATATTCCAGCGATATTGAAGGAGTGCGATGGCAAGCAACAGTAGCGCGATGCCAAATAGCGCAGCGGTCCAGATCAAGTGCGACATCCGGGTCGACGTTCGACTAGACGAGGCAATGTTGAATGAGTTCTTCATCGTCAACGAGGCAGCACTAGCGATCAGCGTTGAGGGTGCTCAGGGTGTCCGTTTGCTTCAAAAGATTTAGCGGGAATAACCCAAACGCCGACTCTTATCGAGCACTTCGCTATTTTCGGGGGGCTAGCCAGAGTTTGCCAGCGATATGCAGCAATTGCAAGGGGAAAATGGCTGTAAAACAATCATATTAAGTTACTTAACGGCATCACAGAATACTTAACAGCCTTCCAGGGAACACCAGTCTAAACCGATCAATAGGCTGAGCTACAGGCAGGCGGCGAGGTTACAGTGAGATAGCCGGTCTTAAGACCAATCACGCGGCACAGGCACTCTGGAAGAACGTCACGGTGTTGCTTCACATGGTTTACAGTCCTGCCCGGATCGGCGCAATATTCGGCGTCTAGTTCTCGGAGCGGCAGTATGCCGCAGAGTCTCAATGATCGCGTCGAAGAGCCTGAGTTGGTCTTCCCCCGGCGCCTTAAATCTTGATCGAAAGTTCCCGCGAGCCAGACAGCCATGTTACTTGTATGGCGTCGCCAGTGTAGGATGACTTGGAAAACCACTTAACGGTGAGCCTCGAAATCGATTATGACGATGCGTCCGCTGCATCGGTTCTTGACGACTGTTCCGCTGTGGCGAGTGTGTGACACACAAGGTACCGACAAAATCTGAAGGTCACTACGCCCGCCGGCAGCCATGGACGAAATGCTTCGCCTGCTCATGTCCGAACCTCTGCAAGAAATTGCACATACGACGCTCGGCTTCGGCGAGAGTCGTTGAAAATTAAGCACCTCAAATGGCACTTCACCTGCAAGCCGTCGCGCTATCTGTGTTGCGCCGGCAAGCCTTATTTTCCCCACGGAGGCGGTCATGAAAATCGGGAGTATCTTCCTGTTGCTACTCTTCTGCGTGCTGAGTGTTTTTGCAACTGCCGACTCCATTCAGACGATTCCAATTTCCGGGGAGGCTTGGAAAGGACAACCTGATATCTGCTGTTTCAATGGCGACTTTTCTATCTCGGGGCCAGGACTCTCGTTGTTTCAGGGAACGCCCGACGGCCCTAGCAATATTGGCTCCTGCGATTTAAATGCAGTCTGCGACTTTTCATTTACCATCTACAGCGCAGCTACCTTTTGCACCTACTGCACTGCCTATTCCGGCGGCTCCTTGGGAGGCAAAACCGCCGACTTTCTCGATGCTACTTTGACCTTCACAGGCTCCGCCTTTTACTCAGGAAGCGGGACTACAACAGCTGTGCCGATGACGGTCAGCGGCACCATTATTGGCTATCAGCTCGTGAACTGCTCACCTGATGGTGTGGGTTGTAGCCTTGGACCGGCGCAATTCACGCTAAGCATTGTTGGTCAAGGCATTGGCACCTTTTTCTTCCCAGAACCTGGATTCGGCGAGGTTCTGGGCACTGATACCACCTTCACCGGCACAGCCACAGTCGTTCCCGAACCCACCTCGCTTTTGCTGACTGGAAGCGGTCTGGTGGGATTGTTGTTGCGAAGGAAATTGACTTCTACATGGGTGTGACATCCCCTGCAATAGGACATTCATGTCAGCACTGAGCGGTTGCACTAGGTAGTTGTCGGTTGCCAGCTGGCTTTCGCAAATGCGCTTTGACCCTGTTGCGGTTTGCCTCCGTGGATTCCCTCGATTTGCTTGACGTGATTTCTCCTCGCGTCTTTGCGAGTTCCAGTACCTGACGTGAGGGCGTCGGCAGGGACGAACGCAGGGCTTGTCCTTCTTTAACCTTCGTGCCAAGTCTGTTAGCAACAAAACGGGCGCAGCCGGACTGAGTCACGGCAGACTTCACGGCACACCGAGAAATCAACTTCCGTAAATGGTTGAAAAGATGGTGAGCGCGGAAGGAATCGAACCTTCAACCTACTGATTAAGAGACACGCCAAGCCACAAATTCAGTTCTTACATTAACTCACGATTAACCATCAACTTATACAAGTCTTGCGCGCACGGGGAACCATTCGTAAGTGTTTGAAATGCTGTCGATGTTTAGGGGTGTACAGCCACAACCACAGCCACACTTCTTATCCAGCCGAGGTTGAGTCGCGACCAGGCAAGCGCTTCTCGCACCAACCCATGTTTCCACCCCGAACCAATCGCAAAAATCTCCTTCTCGGCTAATTGGATTTCGCCACTAGACGCGGCCAGCGTTGTAAAACGTCACAACGTTGGGATTTACAACGAAGGCTGGTTCATGTTCGTGCTGAATCTCGACCGCGGTCCGAGGAAACACGAAGCAGTAATTTTGTGCAGGGCCGCTGTCCTGAAAGGGCGGATTGTGCGGGTGACAGCGAAATGAGCCTATTCGAACCATGTCGATGAGGAGTTTTCCAAATGCGAACGACTCCTTACATTCACTTGCCCTCAAGGGGCAGCTGAGCAACTCCGAGCACCTTGCCCTGCTGACGTTCTTGCACGAATACAATCAGACGTGCATTGCCCGCTAGTTCCTGATCCAATGCAATATTCTTCGAGAAGCTATGCCCGATCTTTTCGCAGTTCAGAAGGTGGAAAAACGCTGGTACGAGCTTGCGGCAACTGTCACTCGAATCAGACGCATTTGCCCTGGTACGGCCACGTAGTACCGATTTCCTGGTGGATCCAGAACCACATCCGCGAAGGCAGGCAAGCATTGAACTTTTCAGAGTGGGCGGTGTATTCGGTACGCCGCAGGCGTGATGAACTGGAGTCGATCTGTGGAGTCATTTCGAACGGGAGAATGCCGCCGGAATCATATAAGGCGCTTCATCCTGAATCGCGACTCGAAACTCAGGATAAGAAGGTGATATGTGCATGGGCGGCCAACGAGGCCGAACATGAGAAGTAGCCATTCGCGGAACGAAATCTAGAAACTCGACCGCCCGATCGAGCTCGGCATGACGCAAGGGACCACAATATGTCTTTAAACTCTTTCGATGAGCCCAGTGGCGACAAAGTTGGGCGAACAAACGGTTCGGGAACGCGGATGGCGCCTGCGTGTGCAAGCTCACAAGTTATCCGGCCTGCGCCGAAGCTTAACGTTAGGAGACTCGAATCGATCGGCCGGAATCTGCTATTGGCAATCGGTGAAGACACGACTCGCGATGGGCTGAAGATGACTCCGAATCGCTTCGCGCGATGGGGGAAAGAGTTTATCGACTACGACCCTGGGGGAATCGAAACCACATTTGCATTCGAGTCGTTTCGTACCGATCAGATGGTGGTCTGTGCCGGCGTCCCTGTTTTCAGCTTGTGTGAACATCACTTGCTTCCCTTCAAGTGCGAAATTTCCATGGCCTACATAGCAAGCAGCACGTTCTCGGGCTTTCAAAGTTTGCTCGCATCGCACACAAATATTCACACCGGCTACAAGTGCAGGAAAGGCTGGTTCATCAGATCGCTGACGAGATAACGGCGATCACAGACGCGCGTGACGTGGCCGTACTTGCTCGCGGCGAGCATCTTTGCATGCAGATGCGCGGAATCAAAAGCGATGGATTAATGTCGACGAGCGTAATGCGCGGTCTGTTCAGAAGCACCGATGCTCGGGAAGAGTTCTTGACGCTTGCACTCGGGAAGAGAAACGGAAAGTAATGGCACAATCCAGAGTAGCGCCCTTTGGTCATGCTGCGCGTGTGAGCCAACTCTCCATCGTGGAGGCGTCTACAACTCTCACCTGCTGGAACTGAAGCTGACCTCGAGAGAACACGGCAAAGTTGGGAATGCTGCGGACGTTGTACTGTGCTGCCAGCCTCGGAAACCGTTCCGTATCGACCTTCACCACCACTGCACGGCCAGCGAGGTCTCGGGCGGTTTGTGCCACGTGAGGCGCGACCATACGGCACGGTCCGCACCAGGACGCCCAGAAGTCTGTCAGAACCGGAACCTTGCTCTCGCGAATGATCTCGTTGAACTGCTCTTCATTGACTTCGATGGGTTCGCCTATTGGACGTAGCTCCGCCTTACAGACGCCGCATTGCCAACATCGGAAAGATGCTTGGCGGGAATGCGATTGGACCTACTGCAATTGCGGAAATTTCGGATCAGCGGCATGGATCTATGCTAGGCCACCGATCAGGGCGAGAGTGTTCGGCTGAATGGCGCGAAACGTGCATCGATTCAAAATCCAAATCCCACTCTTGCACGTTGCAAAGCAAGGCGCGGCAACTATGGTGTCTCACTTAATTGACGTATCTTGTCACAGCTGCCTTCGTCTAACAATGGCGCTAACTCCCGATTGGCCTCTTTCAGGAGTTCCGATTGACATGCAATGGAATGCGCGCCGTAAGCAGCTGCACAGTTGTTCGTACATGAGCACGATTCCACTGCACAACTGGATTGACCCGGTTGATCGACCATTCTTTCTAAATAGCTTCCCAGGATCTTTTCTGCTTGCTTCCAGCACGCTGTGCGTGGGCGAGGTCGGGCGTGTTCGAGTGAGTACCTGATTTGCGGAAGGAGCGAGGGATACTCGTATTTGTACTCGTGTTCCTGTTGCAGCATTGCCAAGACGCTTTTGCGAGGCGGAGGAGTACCGCTGTGTGCTGCCATTAAGCTCTTTTTTAGCTGACGCGCGCCGGAGTTATCGTTCAGATCCGTCGCATACCTGATAAACTCCCTCGCGAGATCAATGCGTCTTGAATCTGCCGGAATTGCCAGTAGCCACACCCCTAGTTCGGGGCGTGCGGGCGCGGCGCGAACTGCTTGAGGAAGAGGAGAGAAAATGAGCCGTTCCTTATAGACGATATCAGTGTTTTCGGCTGGGCCGCTATCTGGCCGTTGCGAAAGCAAGGCATTCTGCAACGTTAAGCTGCTTTCCGATCGGTTCCCTCGATAGCTTGAAATGATCATTTCACGAGCTGCACGATCCGTGTCGACCAGCATCATCGCCCAAGCCGACCAAATGATACCTGTTGAGGTGCGGCCCTTTTGCAGGTAGGCGGATACATCAAAGTCGTCAAAACTTGCATTTCCGAGGTTCTTGGTGCTTCCGACGAGAAACCTGAACACATCCAGAGCAGCATACGGGTGGTGAAGCGGCACAACGCTTCGGTCGCCGAGACTGGTTGGATCGTACGCCCACAGAATAGGCAAGAAATCGGTGACGATGGAATTTCCCGCTCCAATTCGGGTAACGTACCCCATCCTGTCTCTCACTTTCAGTGAGACAGCGCACACGTCATCCCAGGTCGAAGGACCGTTATCTGGAGCGTTGGAAAAATCGGCAGGCCGATAAGCGAACAACTGGGAGTTCGCAACAAAGGGCACTCCAAAATAATCAGAGCATGGCTTTCCACCGAGACAGACTTTGGCCACATCTAAGGAGGCACCAACAAAGTCACTCGTTTGACTACCAAACAGACTATTGAGCCTTTTCAGTCTCGGACTGCTCCGGCCGGGACCATAGGCGAATGAGTACATCCACGGATCGTCTACCATAATGACATCAAATCGTGGAACTGAGCCGACCATCCGTGTGTGCTGGGACTGAAGTTGCTTTAGCTCAGCTTCGTAAAGCTCATCGTAAGGAAGCTCAACGACTTCCACTGGCAAATGACGTGACCTGCTGAAGTTCTCAGCAACTTCCTTCAGTGCTACTCCTTCGGCCCCCTGCTTAACGGCGATTGTAAGGCGTTCTTCCTCGTCACCCATTCGCGAAATAATGACAACAGTGCCGAACACCGTAAGAAGTCCCACAGCGAATGCAATAATTTCGGTGTGGCGTCCACGTAACCATAATGGACTACTCATCCTCACCCAGACACCCTCCCTTCCCTTGCTGTGGCAGGTCGTGAACTCCGGACATCTGAGACAACTTTCGTGGCAGCAGTTAACGCGCCCGCCACACCGGAGATGATTCCCAAAATGTCCTTCTGGCTGAGGAACAAGATAGTGGCTAGTGCACCTAGCGCAAGAATGATCAGCGCCGTACGAAGTGCATCCCAATTACCGCTCTTATCACGACGGCGCCAGGAGAGACGCTCGGTTTCAGTAGCAGTACCCGAGATGTAGTCTGCGAACAGAGGGTCGCTCAGACGCACCTCAGGGCTTGCTACAATTAGACCACGATTCAGCAGGTGCTGCAGAGCCTGATGGTTCTTGTGGTTCGGCCAGCCATGACCGGCAAGTGAAGCAAGCGTAATCTTCTCACCCCAAGTACAGCTAGCCCACAACAGCTCAAAAAAGTAACCCGTGCATTCGACACGAGCAGTCGGGTCAAGTCGAAGAATCGTGAAGTGATTCAGAACCCAGTTCCATTCCTCCAATTGCGCGGACCGGAGGACCACCCTCTCAGATCTCCACGGTTCTTCAGTCCAACTCTTTATGTAAAACACGGGATCCACGGTGCTCACTATCAAGATGTTCTTCTTGAGTTCGATCAACCTACGCAGCAGGTTCAATTTCCAACTCATGATCGTCCGGTTGGACATCCGGTATTCAAAATGGTCAAGGACAATTGTGCTGTCCGTGGGCACATCAACACTTGTTCTGGACTTCGAAGCGATCGCAACGTCGATGATTCCAACCCCCTTGCGCAGGGAGTCTAAACTCTCGGTCTTTCCCGACCTTGGCAATCCAACCAAAATCAATCGGCCTGCCCTTCTGATTGCCAATGGCAGCGTAGTGTAATCCCATACCTCTGGTTCTTTCCAGGTCAGCAGGAACATTTTGGTCAGCGTGGACCGCATTGACCAGAAGATCCCGCTTAGTAGCACAAGAAAATAGAGTCCGGTTACCGCAATAAAGCTCCACGGCTTCAAAGTATCCAGCCGATAGGTTAGATCCTCAGACAGAAACATCGGATCCCCTAGGGCTAACTGCCGAAGAGCTGATGTTTCCGGCGAATCCTTCAAAGATTCGTTGGTAGGTGGTTCCAAAGAAAGATGCTGAGGAACATCCTCAACCTCGTCTCCACCCGGATTGTCTTTGCAGAGGTCCGAAGTGGCAGAAACACGATCGCGTTTTAGCGATGGTTGAATGTGAATTCGATTTATGCCTGCTTCCTTCCAGCGCCACTGAGATCGTGCCGTACAGTCGTCGGCGACGAGCGGGCCGAAGGACCCCGGGCGGGTAGGTACGACATCTCTCACAAAATGGACCCACCAAATCGGCCATCTGCCGGCATTATCCTCGTCGATAACTTCTCCTCCGGCTTGGTCGCGAAATGCTTTGTCGTAAAGATCTCGTTTTTCCTCTTGCAGTCGCCTGCGAAGAAAAAGCCATTTCCCGAGATCGTCAGCAAATGCTGTTTGCTCAGCTGAAAGTTTGACTTGAAAATATTGCTGGATAACTCGCTGTTCACGTCGACTCAAAGCTACAAGGGTCAGCACTTGTTTGCGCCGCGCGTCAAGATTCTCGTTATAGTCATAGGCAAAGCGAAAAAAACCAATACACGGTGTACCGGCAACCAGAACCATCACTGTAAAACAGGCAAGACTGTAACCAGTTGAAACAGCGGGGCGACGCCATCTCTCGAACGGCATAGCCAGAGACTTCACGCCTATGCCGAACAGTGCCAGACAGATAAAAAGCAAGGCCAGATAAGGTGACTGACTTACGTCCAAACCGCGTACACACTTGACAAAGAGCAATTTTGCCAAGGTGAGCCCACCCAGCAAACCCGCGATCCACTGAATAGCAAGGAGTCGATTCGCCATTCGCAAAAGACAGACCACAATCGTGCATGCTGGAACAAACAGTGCGAAGCAAAGAATCTCTTTCGGGCTGGATTCAAAGAACAGCACAAAACTCAGCAGAACCATCAGCGTTACGCACAATGCGATTTGACAATAGGCGCCTCGCATCTTTGCCGAGGGCCACAACAGATTGCGGCACGAGAATAGATGACTCAGCAACCAAGCGATGCCCATAAGCAGTATTAGGTACATCGCGCTAAGCATGATCGTTAATACCGTTTGCTCTAGGGCCTTTTCGCCAAGCACGTCACGGCTTGAAAAGATGAGCAGAGACCAAGGGCAGCCCTGAATGGATGTAAATGGAGTAACAAATAAAGCAGACTCATGTCCTAAATAGGTTTGCGTGAGCCAGCGCCTTCTCTTTACTGAAATCGTGGCTCGCAATTCTCTACTGTCGCTGAGCTCATCGAAGAAGTTCTCTCGCCCATTTCGAGTGGCGTCGGAATGAAACAGAACTTTACCGCTTTCATCGATGACGGCAAATCCGTAATCAGGAGGCAAAACCGGATTGATCAAAGAAAGCATCGAAGAAACCAACAGGAGAACTCCTGTGTTGGAGCTGCTGGGCGCCTTCACGATTTTGTAGGGTTGCGCAATTGCGGCGAGATACTCACCGGTGGATTTCGAATAAATTGGATCAACTCGAAAGCGCGGCCCTGACAACCCCACGTCGGTCAGGTACCAAAGGTCGTTTCGCTGCACTCCTTGGAAATAAGGACGGTCACACACTCGCAGCGAAGGGGGAGCTTTAGCATCTACACTCCACCGCACCTGCTCAAAACCTTGTCCATCATACACATACACACGACGGAAATACGGATACCTGACCAGTTCGATGCCAAGTGCACTCAGCAGATTGGTTTGCGTGGAAGGATTGGTACCGTCGGAGGCGTCGGTGCACGGTTGATCGCCGACATGGTCATGGTAGGGAGCCTCTCGCACTTTGGAACTCCCACCCATCGACTCCATCACCGCAAGGATTTCTTTTAGCTCAGCTCCTACGTTGGCGTCGATCGCCTTTGCCAAATCAGCCATATTGGCTTTGGTCTTTGGATCCGAAAAACCGTACTTCAGATGAATGACTAACAAGTTCATGACCACGATCATGAACGCCATAGAAGTGGCGTAAAAAACACCGGCCCTGGCCGGGACCGGCTCACTCCGGCGCATAGTCGAGAATTTCAGGATGGGCCACGCCCCGACAATTACAAGAAGAACCGCTAAGAGAATCGCAGTCAGAACTGTGAGTGGAAGAGAACGACTTTGGGTCGTGAAATGTTTCTGAAGCAAAAGCCCGCATAGAATTAGCTGTAATCCATGCGTTGCCTGTCC
>DASVAE010000019.1:0-28955 GCA_036376495.1 Candidatus Sulfotelmatobacter sp.
GGTTATGAGCCCAACGAGCTACCAGACTGCTCCACCCCGCATTGTGATGATAGCAACCGCCTGAGCACGCGTCAAACTCGTGCGAGAGACCACCGCTTCCAGTTCGATCGGCTGCGCAGAATACAAGCATCCAATCTAAGCCGCTGACAATCCAAGGCATATCGATCCATTAACCCACTCGGCTGGACAATGAATCGCATTGCAAGGAGGATTTTTACTATGACGAAGAAGGAACGTGCAGGGCAGCAGTCATCGCTGAATGCGCAGCCGCGGATTCATCAGCGCGCCGCTGAAATTCAAACTTATGGCACCGTATCGCATGCGCTGCCGCTCGAGTTGGAAGAGCCGGTTCGTCAGGAAATGACCGAGCAACTGAATCAGTTGCTGGCCGACACTATCACTTTGCGGGACCTCTACAAAAAATCACACTGGCAAGTTGCTGGACCGACGTTTTATCAGTTGCATCTTCTATTCGACAAGCATTTCGAAGAGCAAGTCGAGATGGTGGACACCATCGCCGAACGTATTCAGTTGCTGGGCGGAATATCTCTAGCCATGGCACATGACATTGCAGAGACCACCAGAATTGAGCGCCCCCCCCGCGGTCGCGAAGAAGTGCCGGTTCAGATTTCGCGGCTCCTGGACGCGCACCAGGTCATAATCGGGGAATGCCGTGAGCTAGCCGATCGTGCCGCTGAAATCGGGGATCACGGAACCAACGACATGGTCGTGAGCGATGTGCTGCGCACCAACGAACTGCAGGTATGGTTCCTGAGTGAGCACCTGGTGGAAATGCCGTTGATACACGCGCAGGATCCACAGTTCAGAAAAGCTGGATAGCGGCGACCCAAATGCGGGTTCGAGTTCGGGCCCGCTAGTTTTCCGTACCATGTCTTCGGAACGATAGCTGCCCTGCAGCCGTTCGCAGCCCGTGCCGTAGTTGGCCATTGCGAGGTGACTAACGGTCATAGTCGCAGTATTCCACCGGCTGTTCCGATTTCGTGCTGCTTATGTTACCAAGTTGCAAGCCGACTACTCTTTGGCTATGCTGTCGTGACTTGAAGTCACGTCATGCCCGCGAGCGCCACCAAGCCGCCTCTGACTTTGTCGTCCACCAATCCGGACAGAGTACATCCTCGTTCGCAAGCCAAGCGCAGGCACATCGTGGAAGCCGCGACCCGGCATTTCGCTGAGCATGGCTACGAAGATGCGCGGGTCGCGGATATCGCTCTCGCCCTGGGAATCGCAAAAGGCTCAATCTTTCAGCACTTCGGCAGCAAGGACGCGTTGTTCCTCGAGGTGTACAAGCGCGCGGTGCGCTCTTTTTCGAAGTATCTGGACGTTCCGCCGGAAGTGCGGGAGGCAGGATTCTTCGAAGTGCTGCGCTATTGGCTCATTCGAACAGAGCACATGGTCCACGAAGATTGGATTCCCTACCGCATTTATCTGCTGGGCAATTACGGAACCGACCTCGCGCTCAAGAGAGAGATCAACCGCTTTCTCATCAGCGAGGATCCCTACGGACGAGTCGAGTTCGTTCGCTTTGGATTGGAGCGCCGCGAACTGCGGGAGGAGTTGGAGATTGAACTCATCGTGTCCATAATCGACTGGATGGTCGAGCGCTTTCAAGACGCACTGCTGACCGCCGAGCTCGATCCCGGCTTGTTCCGCCGCCAGGGAGAGTTACCGGAAAAGAAGGAAGCCAGAATTCAGCAGTTCCTGTCGGTTCTGGAACGAGCCATAGGAGCGGAGCGGACCGCGTTTGCGGCGAAACCCGTTCAGCGCAAGGACCGCCGGCCTTCTCAGGTGACCTTATGAGCATGATGCTATCGGTAGATCAGATTCTTGCCAGTTACGACGATCATGCGCCTTTGGCGCACGCGTCGACGATCCCGGGAGCGTGGTACACGGATGTTCGCATCGCCGAATTGGAGCGCCTCAACGTATTCAGCAAGACCTGGCAACTGGTCGGGCGAACGACTCAACTCCAAAAACCTGGTGATTTTGTAAGTACCCGGCTCGCTGGTGAACCCGTTGTGATAGTGCGCGGAGCCGATGGTCAGCTGCGTGCCTTCTACAACGTCTGCCGGCATCATGCGGCTGCGGTGGTGACTGAAGCTTGCGGGCATTCGTCATTTCTGCAGTGCCCATATCACGGATGGAAGTATGGTCTGGATGGCACTCTCAAGGGCATGCCTGAATTCGAGGGGGTAGAAGAGTTCGCACGGGCGGACAATGGACTGGTGCCCATCCGCGTGGAGACCTGGGAATGCTTTGTTTTTGTGAATCTCGATTCCGACGCGGTGTCACTGACAGAGTTTCTCGGCGGGCTAGTGAAGCGGATCGCGCCCTTGAACATCGGCCAACTGCATTATTTCGATCGCCGGAGTTACGACATCCATTGCAACTGGAAAGTGTTCGTGGATAACTATCTGGACGGTGGATACCACGTTCCTCACCTGCACAAGGGGTTGAGCTCCGTTCTCGACTACAAGCAATACACGATCGAAAACGAAGACCGGTACTGCTTGCAGTCGAGCCCCATGGTTGCGTCGCAGGAAGATGCGGCGACCGGGACCACCCGCAAAGGAGATCGCGCCTGGTACTTCTGGCAATATCCCAACCTGATGATCAATTGCTACGAAGGATACATGGACACAAACTATGTAATCCCAGTCGACGCCGACCACTGTACCGTGGTCTTCGATTTCTATTTCAGCGATATAAGCGAATCGCGCAAGGCCTACAACACTGAATCAGTGAACGTGGGCAATCGTGTGCAGGAAGAAGATTTGGGAATCTGTGAGGATGTGCAGCGCGGGTTGAAGTCCCGCGCGTATGGTGCGGGCCGGCTATCGGTGCGACGTGAAGCGGGAGAGCAGTTGTTTCACCGCTTACTGGCAACCGATCTGAAAGCGAAGTCTCTGGTTGGAGCTTGACCTAACTGGCTGGCACGATTTACGCAGGTCAACGCGGATAAGGATTTCGGAAATGTCTTTCATGCTAATCCGCGAAATCTGCGTTTATCGGTGGCAAAGAAGTTGACTGAATTATTCGATCCCGCCCTGCTCTCGGCGCAGGGTGCGCAGATCGATGCCGAGTTGTTCCGCCTTCTTATACAGGTGACTGCGCTCGAGCCCAAGTGTTTTCGCTGCGAGAGTTATGTTGTTCTGGCTGCGCTTGACTTCAGCCAGAATAACCTCGCGCTCAAATGACTGCACGCGCTCGGCCAAAGCTCCAGAGTTACCTGTTTTCCCACCGCTTGCGCCGGCGGCAGAGTGCGGGAGCGCCATCTGGATCGTGTCCGCATCGACCCGCCCATCGGTCGCCAACAGCATGATTCGCTCGACAATATTGCGCAGTTCGCGAACGTTCCCCGGCCAGGAATACGACTGCAGCGCTTGCATTGACTCGCTGGAGAAGGGAACTGGCTTCCATCCGTTCTGCGAGCACACCTGTTCCGCGAAGTGCTCCACCAGCGCAGGAATATCTTCCCCGCGCTCTCGCAAGGGCGGAAGGACCAGAGGGTAAACGTAAATACGATGGAACAAGTCCTGGCGAAACTTTTCTTCGCGCACGCGTGCTTCCAGGTCGCGATGCGTTGCAACCAGGACGCGCACGTTCACAGCGATAGGCTTGTCGCCGCCAATCCTTTCTATCTCGCCTTCCTCCAGCACGCGCAAGAGCTTGGCTTGCATTTGGAGCGGCATATCGCCGATCTCATCCAGAAAAATCGTGCCCTGATCCGCCTGCTCAAACTTGCCAATGTGCCGTCCAGAAGCCCCGGTGAACGAGCCTTTCTCATGGCCGAACAGTTCTGATTCAATCAGTTCTGCCGGGACGGCGGCACAATTCAAGGTCACGAATGGTCCAGACGATCGCGGACTCCGGTCGTGGATAGTGCGCGCGACCAGTTCCTTGCCTGTGCCGGTCTCTCCCAGGATGCAGACACGCGACTCGCTCGCGGCCACGCGCTCCAGTTGGGCCACCAACCGCCGCATGGTCTCGCCCTTCCACACGATTTCGTGCTTCCCCAGGCGCTGGCGTAATTGCCGGTTCTCCCGCTCCAGTCGTTGCAGCTTCAGCGCATTGTCGACTGTAAGCAGCAGCTTGTCGGTCGTGATCGGCTTTTCCAGAAAGTCGAGCGCTCCCAATCGCGTTGCTCGAACCGCCATCTCAATATGTGCCTGGCCCGACATCATGACCACAGGTGTACTCACTCCCTGCTGCTTAAGTTCCTCCAGCAAGGCGAGCCCATCCTTTCCCGGCATCACTACGTCAGAGAGAATCAAGTCGAAATTCTGTGCTTTCGCCAGTTCGAGTGCTTTGGCGGCATTGTCGCAAACGGTGGCTTCGTGTCCCGCAAGGCGGAAAGCACGGGAGAGCGAAGCCAGTGTGTTGGCCTCGTCGTCGACGATCAGCAAATGAGCTTTCAACGGCAACTCTCACCCTCCTCAGCTTCGGACCGGCTCGCCTGCATCTAGCCTGCTTCTCTCGCCGAGGTCGGCTAACTGAGGACGCTCTGGCAATTCGATCACAAATGAAGTTCCTTTCCCCGGCTCGCTCCGCACCGCGATTGTTCCCCTATGATCGCTTACTACGGATTGAACGATCGCCAGTCCCAGACCGCTTCCGTGTTGCTTACTCGTGTAGTAAGGAGTGAAGATGCGCGCGCACTCTTCGGGCGTGAGCCCCGCGCCGGTATCGGCGACTTCGATGACGACTTTCTGAGGCTCGCGGCGGCTGAGCAAGGTGAGCTTTCCTCCCTGCAGCATCGCGTCCATCGCATTGAGTACGAGATTGGAAATGGCGCGGTGCAGCAGTTCCGGATCGGCTGCGATTGGGCCAAGGCTATCGTCCGTTTCCAGACGGCATTCTATGGCGGAGTTTCCCGGCACTTTCAATTGTGCCTGGAACAACTGGGCGACGCCTCGGAGCACCTCGTTAACATTCACTGGCTGCAACTGCGGTTGTGGCATTTTCGAGAATTCGCTGAATCTGCCGATAATTCCTTTCAGGTTTGCCAGCTCGGTGAGCAGAGTCTGCGAGCTTTCGTGAAAGACTTCTTCGAACTGTTCTGGAGATTGAGTTCGCGCGCGGATCAGGTTCTCGACCGTGAGTTGAAGGGGGAAGAGCGGATTCTTAAGCTCGTGAGCTAAACGTCGAGCCAACTCGCGCCATGCCGCAACCCGCTCGGCTTGCACCAGGCGCTCTTTTTGCGCCAGCAACTCCGTCGTCATTTGGTTGAATGAACTGGCGAGCTGGGCTACCTCGTCGTGTCCGCTCGCCGGCACGCGAGTGTCCCAGTTTCCGCCGGCCACGCTCTGGGCTGCGTCGGCGAGTTGTTCAATAGGTCGCGTGACGCGTGCGGCAGCCCAACCACTGAGAAAGAGTGCGAGAATGATTCCGCCGCCTCCGGCCAGCAGGGCTGCGTCCCGGATTCGTCGGCTCAGTTCCACGTAGGTGCGCCGGGATTGTCCAATCAGCAAGATGCCCAACAGTGGATGATCTTTCCCTATACCTCGCAAAGGAATGGCGTGGAAGATCTCTTCATCGGCTCGGTCCGATGACCACCTGACAGGCGTAGACATCTCCTGGTTGCTGCGTCTTACGGCTTCGACCAACGGGGCAAGCTTCTCCGCAGGCGGTATATCCTCCGGAGAGGAAGAAGCATCGACCAGGAGGGCGGCAGAGAATGGCTCTCCTCTATTCTGATATAACATGACGCGCATTTCCGGAGCGACATTCAGCGTCGACAGGAAAGTTTTGTCGAGGCGGCGTCCACCAACAACGTATACCGGATGTTCGCCCTCGCCGCTGCTGCGCACTGTGAACAGGCCCAGAGCGGTCGAGTCCTGAAGTTGCTCCAATTTTAAAAATGCGGGTTGTTGGGCGAATGGCGCAAGGTCCTGGAACGATGAGTCAGGATATCCAAACTTCGCGGGCCACTGTGCTGAAGACACAATCATTCCGCGTGAATCGAGCAATTCGAGAAAGTCCAGTTGGTGGCTTTCGGCGAGCGAACGTGCGAGATCAAAGTACTCCGCAGAGCCGGCAGAGGTCCGGTTCAGCAGCGCCGCCATTCGGTTCACTGTATCGGACGCAGCCATATTTTCGACTCGCCTTGTAACATCTTCTCCTTGGCGGCTAAATTCGCGCTGAAATTGCCCGGCTAATTGCAACGTGCGCTGATTCTCGGTTTCTTCGAACGCTTTTCGCGTCACCTGCTGCACCAGCCAGGCAACGGCGGCGACTGACAAGGCGACACTGGCGGAAAAAACGAGAAAAAGTTTCCGTCGAAAGCTCATGATTGAGAGCTCTTCAGCCAGGCGCTCGCTAGATTCAGCTTTCCGCCAGGCATCACGGTCCAGTTATGGAGATTCGTCCCGGCGGCATAGGCAACGGGCAAATGAAACAGCGGGATGATGCGTCCGCTCGCCAGCATGCTCTGTTCGGACGCAAATAATTGCTCGAGCGAATGTGCCTTCACCTCAATGGGTGGCAGGCTCAACTGATTATTGAGAACTAGCAATGAAGTCCAGGGATCCCACGACGCCAGCGGAATTCGCACCACCCGCAGCTCCGTGGCCGAAGCGTTCAACTGTACCGACAACCCCGCGTCCCTTGCGTTCAGCGCGATGCGCTCGGCCAACAGCCTCGCCAGCGGATCATTACTGTCGTAGCCCAGCGCGAAAGAGGGTACGCCCGGAATCTGATCCCGCACCTGCTGGGCTCGTGAGCGATCAGGCTGGGTGGAGAAGACAAATCCGTACCCGCTCATCCACGTGGGAAGTAAGCTGGCGGTCGACTGTCCCGCGCCTTGCAGCAAGACGTTATGCATGGATTGACGCTCGATACTGAGGCGCAGAGCGTCACGGGAAGCCTTCTCCTGGGCAGAAGCAGCCTCCTTGGCGAATTTCAAAGCGATCAGCTCAATGGGGCTTGAGCGCAGGAGTTCATAGCGCTGGGAAACGGCGCGGTGCATTTGTTCCGGCGCTACTTCCACCAAATCTGCCCTGCCACTTTCCAGAGCGTTCATCTGATCGCGAAAATTTCTTCCCATATCAACATCGATTTCGTCAACAAAGGGCCGACCATTCCAGTAATCCTCATTCGCGGCTAACACCAGATGTTTGGCGGCTTGCCACTCAACGATGTGAAAGGGACCCGTTCCACTCATCATTCCGCTCGCATCTCGCTTGGCAATGCCATTTCGAAATAAAGCAACTTCCTGCAAGAGCTCAGGAGTCGATGCCGCGGTTTCGATCGTGACAGTGTCTCCAGTCACCGTGACGTTCCATGCAGGATTCCCTCTGCGCAGGGAGGAGGCCGTGATCTCGGCAGTGAGCGGGCTGCCGTCATGAAATTTCACGTTGCGGCGCAGGTGGAACTCCAATCCCCGATCTCCCCGAACGGTCTGCCAGGATTCTGCCAGGGCGCTTTGTGGCCGGCCAGTCGCATCCACCGTGACAAGCGTATCGAAAATCAGCGCAACCAGATTTCGTGCCCCCACCGAGTCTGACATCTCGGCCGGATCCAAGGACGATGCACTCATCGTCATGGCGATATGCAGGGTTCCCCCATATTGCGGGCGCGTGTCCGCGTTCGCGCTCGAAGCCGCGATCAGCAGAACACTAATTGCAAGCCAGTGTAAGCCGGTACGCTTCATAGCTGCCTGTTTCTGAATTCTTTGCCACGGCAATTGCGCTGTCGCCGTTTGCCTGGGTCCACAATGCTGAGACCTTGCCCGGCAAACTGATGGACGCGCTGACGGCGATCGGATCCCGGTCTGGCAACTCATACGCTCGCACCGAGTCGCCGCTTTGGTCGTCTGCCTTTGTCGCAAGCACTTGCCATCCTGCGCCGCAGCTTGTTCTTACAGTGGCAATATCGCTGCCCCAGTCGGTTCCCGAAATCTGGTCTCGAATGCCGTCCAGGATGTGTAGTTTCCCATCTGTAGCCGCGAAGAGCCACAGGACATATTTATCTCTGGGTAGGAATGC
The DNA here is from genome assembly GCA_036376495.1 of Candidatus Sulfotelmatobacter sp. Lineage (GTDB taxonomy): Bacteria > Acidobacteriota > Terriglobia > Terriglobales > Acidobacteriaceae > Sulfotelmatobacter. The sequence continues at coordinate 8,004 of DASVAE010000019.1, forward strand.
GGCGGAATAGAATTTGGGCGCCGCATGAAATTTGCCTATCGACGGAGTGATCACACCGGTGAAAAAGTTACGTCGCGGAGTAAAGAAACCGGCCAGCGGGGGAGTTGTGGAAGAACCACCCGAAGGACTGCTCATAGTACCCAGAGGCCATGGATCATCGCTCTCCTGGCAGTTCAGGGTCGCGGCGGCTGCCATTTGGCAGAACGTGCCGGGAAGGTATACATCGAGGGTATGACCCCTGCTGGGCACCAGCCTGCCGTGCAGGTCGAGCGGCCACGGTTTGGCGTGGCTGATGGAAAGCTTCTGTTCTAACAGCCATTTTCCTTGCTGCAGGCGGTAAATAGACAGATCTTCACCGCTGAGCACCGCGATCCGCGTGGCCGACGCATCTCCTTCCAGAATGGCGAGATCAAGAATGGGATCCTTCCCAGTCCAGACCAGCGTTTTCCCGAGGGTCATTGGCATCGAGTCAGGAAGCCTGGCTGTTGCTACCGTTCGCGGCACCGCGACCATGACGACAGCCGACTCAGCCGCGCCCTGCCGAACTTCGGCTATCCAAACGTAAGCTGTTTGGTTTTCCGACAACGAGAGCGCGATCGATGCAGCCGCCTGCTCGTCGTTCACAAGCAGTACGCCGACTTCCCGGAGGGCGCTTTCCATGCCGTTCTGCACAATCTCAGTATCGCGCTTGCCCAGGGATGAACGGTTCTGAAAGGTCAATGCTGCTGCGCCGGGGCCGGTCACCGCCGCAATCTTTTGCGCCAGCTGCTTTTCTGCGCTGCTCCAATCAGAGGCAGAGGCAAATGCAAATGTGCATAACAGCACGATGAGGCAGTACATGCCGAACCGGGCAACCCGGAACAGGCAAGCCGGTCTGCAAGGCACATTCACCGATTTCAGGACGCTGGGAATGCCCGAATTATAAATTGGCTGACGCATGGCGCCGCATTCTCCCTCTGTACTGTTTGGACACCGCGGTACTGCCTTCTTACCGCTATCCGGGCGGGAGCAGTATTTTCCCATCCCCGCCGGCTAGTGTGGCTGTTCTTCCCCCTGCTCACTCTGACTGGTGTGATTCGCCACGTTCATGCTGCGCAGCACGTCATTGGCGAAAAAGAACTTGCCATCCGCCGGAACCATCATGATCTGCAATTTGTCGGACAATCGTTCGGCGACGATCTTGTTGATCAGCAGCGGATTTTGTTTCAGAATCACGCCCTCGCTTCGCATGCGTTCCGCGTCCGCAGCCGCAGTCACCCGGATCCGGTCAGCCTCCGCCTCGGCCAGCAGCTTGCGGCGTTCGGTTTCAGCCTTGCTATCGATGACTTTGGCTTGCGCTGCCGCTTCCGCATTTTGGATGGTAGCTTCCTTGCGCGCCGCCGCCTCAAGCTTGCTTTGCTGAATCTGTTTTTCCTTCAGCGGCAGCGTGTACTGCATGGCGTCCGCTTCTCCCTTGGCCTGCAGCACGCGAACTCGGGCTTCTCCTTCGGCCTGTTTGATCTGCCGCGCCTTGACCGCTTCGGCCTCCAGTTCCGCGATCTTGACCTGCTTCTGCTGCAGTTCTGTTTCGACGCCCATGCGGTCATTCTCCTGTTCCTTCAACAGCAGGGTCTCCAAGCCTTCGGCATATTCCTTGGGCAGTTGAATGTCGCGCAGCATGACCTCTTTGACTACGATGCCATCGGCTGCGAGTTTCTGAGTGATGAGGCCCGCGGCGCGCTGGCGAACTTCTTCGCGTTTCGTCGAAAACACATCTTTGACGGTGTAGTGGGGTACGAGTTCTCGCCAGACGCTCGCCACCACTGGGGGCACGATTTCTTTCTCTACAGGATGCGGCAAATTGCTATGGATGTAATCCAGGTGTTTGGGATCCAGCCGATACCGGACCGTAATGGCCAGACCCAGAGTGAGTCCCTCCTTCGCCTGTACGTCGAGAAGTTCTGGTTTGGAGGGAGCCTTGGCAACGGCCGGTTTTCCGTCTTCCAGAGTTCCGGTAGTGAATACCTGGTCGCGAATATCGAACAACGCGACATCTTCCACGAGCGGTTTGACGAGATGGACGCCCGGGTAGAGGGTTCCCGGTTCTGTTCCGCTGGTTTGGCTCACGCGAACGCCGGCCATGCCACTGGGCACGACCACTATGCTGAACGCCACCAGGATGGGGCCCCAAGCAAGAAACACCAGTGCAACGGACCGGCGCCATCTCCACTCCGGCGCCTTTGGGATTGGCGTAATACCTGGGATGGCAAGCGCCCTTCTATACAACAGTTCGCGATGTAGATCGAAGGCTAAGATTCCCAGGGCCACGAGAATCATCCCGAAGCCACCATACAGCAGCAGATTTCTGAGTACCAGCATTGTCGTTCTCCTTTACTTGTCAGCGCTTGTCTTCCGATTTCTCAGTTGCTGTCTGCCGGGCGAAAAGCCGGAACACCTGCCCGAAGATCAATTCCTCTGCCAGCAGGGCTACCGCTAACGAGAAAACCATTCCAGCGACGACCGCGATAAATGTGATTGCCATCTGCATAACTCCTCCTGAGATTTCCATTTCACAGGCTCGAGACGCTTGCTACTGCCTTTTCAATGGCACGGCTCAGGCCAGGTCGCATGTATCTATAAAAACAAGGAGTTAGCGCACGCGGATCGGGATAGAACGAGGCTTATAAGACACGGGTGTGGCAGTGCTGACACGCACTTATTCGAGTGCTGGAAAACACCACTCTGAAATAAGTATCAAAGGGTGTGGGAGGGCTGCGTCTTCTCGGCCTTCAAGCGCCCGGCTCCCGCCGTCTGGGGTAACGGCTTTGTGGGGTTCTGTGGGTTGGAGCCGGGCGATCCTATGACTAGAAGGCCTAGTTCAATTGTGCTTATTTAATGCCTATCGACCCATCATTTCTGTGACGCTGGTCACAGTTGATCGTGATCCTTATCATGCGGATTCGTTCTCACATAGCACGTAATGATTCTCCGCCTCGCCCTTCGATCTCGGTCACACCGAGCACAACTGCATGTGATCGGAATCACCGCCCTTCTGAGCCCGGCTTTCTTACACTGATGACGAGCGAGCGAAGTGCTCATCCAGGAGACTGATTCATCATGGCTTATGTAATTACTGATACCTGCATCAAAGACTCCCTCTGCGTGGAGGTTTGCCCGACCGATTGCATCCACCCCAAGACGGACGAGCCGGGCTTCGAGGCGGCAACTCAGATGTATGTCGATCCTGAGGGATGCATTGACTGCGGGGCGTGCATTCCGGCATGTACCTCGGATTCGATCCATGCGCTGGAGGATGTGCCCGAGGAGAAGAAGGACTTCATCAAGAAGAACGCAGCATTCTTCCAAAACTGAAGCAGTTTCGAATCGGTGACAGCCGCCTGCGCCCGGAAGCAAGGCCAACCAGCCCAGTCCGTGCCCGGCGGTTTGTTGCATGTAGTAGGGAAATCGAGTTCCCACGATTCGTTCGGAAATTTGCGGGGATTGGAAGACAGAGGGATACGACCAGTGGCGCTGGTTTCTTACGCGGCCCCTCTTCCGGCCGCTTGAGAGCCGGCATTCGCGACCGGACGTCTCAGGGCAATGAGTGTGATTCCAAGTTCTCGATCGTAAATCAGAGTCCATTGCAGCGCACACTCATCACATAGCCAGAAGTGCTCGATGGATCGTTGTTGCCGGCGAGCAGATGCAAAAGCAGGCGGGATCTTCTCCCCGGGGCGGAGAACGCGATCGATCTCTACCACAAAGAGCTTACCTTCGCGCAGTTTAAGAAAGGGCTTACCGCATTGTGAATTAGCACATTGACTGAGCATTGTCGATTCTTCCTACCGAATTTCGAATCTCGCCCCAGTTCGGAGAGTTCACAAACGAGCAGATTGAATGCCATTCTCTGGTATTAAGGAACCATTCATATCCGGGCTCCACCTTTTCGATATTGCCGTCGCATTGCGCTACAAACTTGCCGAATTCTCGGCACCGGACGCCGACCGCCAGGCCGTCAAGGGTTGCTGCGCACGCCAACGCCGTCTACCATCTGTGGTATGCCGAACGTGCTGGTGTGTCCACCGGATTATTTCGATGTGGTGGATCAAAAAAATCCGCACATGTCCCCGCGATCGCAAGTGGACCGCGCAAAAGCGCGCACGCAGTGGGAAAAACTCTGTAGCGTTATGCAACAGAATGGATGCCAGATTCATATTGTCGAGTCGGTCCCAGGCCTCGAAGACATGGTGTTCGCTGCGAATCAGGTTTTCGTAGGCGAAAAAGCAGGATACGGGAAGTTCGTAGTCCCCAGCCGCATGCGGCACCCGTCCCGCGATCGCGAGGTTCCGTATTTTACGCAGTGGTTTGCTGCTCGTAACTTCCGCGTGATTGATCTTGCCTTGAGCCAAGATGACTACCTCGAAGGCCATGGCGATCTGCTCTGGGACTATGAATGCTCCCGCATTTATGCTGGATACGGTTTTCGCAGCACCCGCGCCGCGATTGCGAAATTTTCCGCAGCGATGTCCGAAATGGGAATTCCGGTCACGTCCCTCGAGTTGATCGATCCTTATTGCTATCACCTGGACACTTGCCTCTGCCCTTTGAATGCAGAGGCGGCTTTGATTTTCGCCGGAGCGTTGTCCGCCGAATCGTTGGCATCTGTGCATAAGCTTTGGAAAAGGATTCATCTCCTGGACGCTGATGAGGCCCATCACTTGATGGGAAATGGAATTGTGGTGAATGCCCATTACATCGCGCCCCGCATGACGCCCCAGTTGGACTCTATGCTCCGCGCCGAGGGTCTAACTCCGGAGATCGTGGATACCTCGGAATTTGAAAAGTCAGGCGGTAGCTGCTTCTGCATGACAACCTTCTTCCCCTGATTCCCGCTCATGACCTCAACTCCAAGCCTAAGTAATGTGCGCAAATTGGTGCTATGCGCTCGGGTTCCGTACCTGCGCGCATTGGGGTGGGAGGGCGATATGCTGTACGCGTCGCGGGGATATGAGCTGCTGCGAGCTTCGCTCGCGGATCTTTCTCGGGAGTTGAATTGGCAGGTAGTCGGGGCTTTCAAGCCTTCGTGGAATCGCAAGCTCTCGGTTCTGAATCGTCTGACTGCCAGGCTGTGTCGTGACGGCTTTCATGCGCTGGCATTTTTACCTTCCGGCACAATCGCGGTTGCGGTGCCCGGAGCGATTGCCACTATAAAGGCCAATGAAACAAAATTTCGGCGAACTTTCACCATCGTTCGCGGATCGCGGCCGCTGCACATGACCGCAGTTCCCGGGGGCCGATTTTTCTGGGGAGAGTATTTCGACAATGCCGCTCGTGATGAGGTACACATCTACGGATCAGCCGATGGCGGTATGTCATGGGATGTTGCGTACACATTTCCCAAACGCGCCATTCGACACGTTCACAACATCGTCCACGACCCCTGGCAAGAGTGTCTTTGGGTGCTGACCGGCGACTACGGAGATGAGTGCCGCATCCTGCGCGCCAGCTACGACTTCACTAGCCTAGAAGTCGTGCTGCAGGGGAAGCAGCAGGCCCGTGCTGTCGCAGCCGTTCCGACCGAAGATGGCCTCTATTTCGCGTCCGACACACCTCTGGAGCAAAACTATATTTATCATCTCGGCCGTGAAGGCACGCTGTCCCGCCTGGCGCGGGTCAGCGGTTCTTCCATATATGGTTGCCGAGTCGGTAGCCAGGTGTTTTTTTCCACGATGGTAGAGCCCAGCGACATCAACCGTGATCCCATGGTCAGAATCTACGGCGCTCAGGTGAACCATCCGCAACGTTGGGAACCCCTGCTCAGCTGGCGCAAGGACCGCTGGCCGATGAAGTTTTTTCAATATGGAAATGCATTCTTGCCTGACGGAACTAACCGAACTCAATACCTCGCCCTAACAACCGTGGCCGTCGAATCGGATGATATGGTTACATCCATCTACTCGGTCAATCCGTGATGACGTTCATCGGAAGGTGAATGGCGATCTGCGGTAAGCGCGGATTTGCCTGCAGCGGGTGCGATTGGGTACCACATTCGCAATTAAATGCCAGGGCTGAACTACTACCGCCGAATCTTCAGTGCCTATCTGCTGGGAGGCAAGAGCCACCTGACATTCTGGCACGAAACTCCGGCAGAGAATCCTGAAGCTTCTGCCCGGGAACTCGGCCCTTATTACATGCTCTTTTCGGAGAAGGCGGATTATTCGGGGCCGTTTGATGCTGCCGGCATTCCGCAACTCGATTATCACGGACACATCGGTGTGCAATACAACCCGATCGCGATCGCGCAATACGGGTTGGGCAACTACAATCTGTGGCGACTTCGCGGCGATCCTGCGCGGCGCGAAAGTTTTTTCCGCACCGCCGGCTGGCTTTGTGAGCACCTGGAAATGAACTCCAAAGGGTTGGCGGTGTGGGCTCACCACTTCAACTGGGAATATCGCGATACCTTAAGAGCACCATGGTATTCGGGTCTGGCGCAGGGCCAGGGGATTTCGGCGCTGGTGCGTGCGTATAAGGAATCGGGGAACTCGCTCTATCTCGACGCTGCCCAGCGCGCCTTCGTGAGCTTTACACGGCTCATCTCTCAAGGTGGGGTCGCTTTCAGCGACGAATCGGGTGATCTTTGGTTTGAGGAATACATCGTTTCTCCCCCCACCCACATTCTCAATGGCTTCATCTGGGCGCTTTGGGGCGTTCACGATTACTTCCTTGCCACAACGGACAAATCCGCCCAGGAACTTTTTTCGCGAGGCGTGCGAACCTTGCTGCATAACCTGGAGCGCTATGACCTGGGATTCTGGTCACTATACGAGCAATCCGGCACAAGTTTGCCGATGGTGGCTAGCCCGTTCTATCACCGATTGCACATCGTCCAACTTCGCGCCATGCATCGCCTGACGGGAGAACAGAAATTCGGCGAGATGGCGTACCGCTGGGAAAACTATGCCCGCAGTCGCGCGAACCGCACTCGAGCCCTCTGGTACAAGAGTGCGTTCAAGCTCTGCTACTACTAGAAGTCCGGGCAAGCCCGACTGCCGGCTGTTCCAAGCCCTCACGCATGGGCTACTCTGTCATGTCTCGTGAATCTTCTCTACATCTCCCAATACTTCCCGCCCGAAATGGGCGCTCCCGCCGCTCGCGCGTCGGAACTCGCGCGGCATTGGGCTAACGCGGGGCACGAGGTTTCCGTACTCACTGGCTTTCCCAACCATCCCACGGGTGTTGTACCTTCGGAATGGCGCAGCCGCTTGAGGCGGCTCACGTATTACGAAAAAATAGGGCAAGTGAGTGTGCACCGAACCTGGCTTTGGCCGCTCCCTAATCGCAAAGCCCATGAGCGCACGCGCAACTATGCTTCCTTCTGCATTTCGGCTGCTGTGCGGGGCATGACCCTTCCCCGTCCAGACGTGATCATCGCGTCTTCTCCACAACTGTTGGTCGCACTGTCGGGCTGGTGGCTTGCTTTCACGCGTGGAATTCCGTTCGTCTTTGAAGTCCGCGATCTCTGGCCCGAATCCCTTGCCGCAGTCGGCGTGGGCGGCGAAAACTCTTTACTGCACCACGCTCTCGCCGGCATTGCCGGATTCTTGTACCGGCGCGCAGATCGCATCGTTGTGGTTACTCCCGCATTCAAGGATCATTTGATGAACCGCTGGCGCGTGCCCGCGGAGAAAATTGATGTCGTTCAAAACGGCGTGGAAACGGATCTATTTACGCCAGCCGATCCCGCAGTGGCGGCCGGCCGCAGAAAAGAACTCGGTGCCGAATCCCGCTTTCTGGTTAGCTACATCGGCACAATGGGGATGGCTCACGGCCTGGAAACACTGCTCGATGCCGCGGCTAGGCTTCAGTCCGAAGATCCCAATGTGCTGTTCCTGCTTATCGGAGAAGGTTCAGAGAAAGAACGCATCAAGTCCCTCGCTCAATCCCGAGGGCTGACCAATGTGCGGTTTTTCGATCAACAGCGTCGCGAGAAGGTCCCTTCGTTTATTTCCGCATCCGACGTTTGCCTAGTGATGCTCAAGAAGAGCGATGTGTTCAAGACCGTTATTCCCACCAAAATGCTGGAATTCATGTCGTGCGCGCGTCCAGTGATTCTCGGCGTCGAAGGTCAAGCCCAGCGAATTCTCGAAGATGCTGACGCTGGCCTCGCGATCGAACCGGAAAACGCCGCTGCCCTTGTTGCAGCCATCACCCGATTCAATCAGAACCGTGAACTGGCTAGAGAACTGGGGGAGCAGGGCAGGACCTATATTCTGCAGAACTTTTCTCGCGCGAGCACCGCACAAAAGTACATCACAATCCTGAGCGACATCACGTCCACGAGCCGCTGAGCCGCACATTCTCCTCGCGGGCATCTCTCCGGTAACGTCGCGAACTCCGCGCACGCAAACTCTTTCGCTTAGTTTTCCACAGCTTTCACCAACTCAGACATTGAAGTCAGTTTCTCAGGCTGTTAAAGTTCGGGAACTCTCGAAACTCAGCAGGAATGTATTCACTCACTATCAGCCCAGGGGTAGGTGTAGCAGTACTTTTCCGAGCCATGGAGCAGACGCCGCAAAGCCGTCTTGCTCGGTTTGAGGGTCGCACCGGTTGAATCCGATCTTTTTCGTCATCTTTTTATTAGCGCTATTTGTGTCATTCGTCCTCACTCGCTTCGTGCGTGACTTCGCGAAGTCGCGGGGATGGGTGACAGCGCCCACTCATGAGCGGCACCTGCATTCGGTGCCTCTGCCTCGTCTGGGGGGAGTCGCAATTTTCCTGAGCTTCGCCGCCTGTATGGCGCTGTGGGCCGGCTGGGCGAGCCATCATCCCAATCTCCACCCCGTCACCTTTTTCCAGACTATGCAGACTGTGCTCGTACCTGCCGCCCTGGTGTTCGCCTTGGGTGTTTGGGACGACCTCCGCGGGGTGGGGCCTTATGTGAAATTCGGCGTGCAGGCTGTGGCCGCGTCCATGCTCTATGCCGGCGGATTGCGCATCATCAACATTCCTGTTCTCTTTGGGAATCGTCCGTTGCCCTGGTTTGTCGAGTTGATGTTCACCGTGATCTGGGTGCTGGCCATCACCAACGCCTTCAATCTCATCGACGGACTGGACGGGCTGGCCGCCGGATCAGCCTTGTTCTCGACGATGGTGGCCTTTGTCCTGGCTGTATTCCATGGCCCTGTGTTGGTCGAGGTGATGACGATCGCGTTAGCCGGGGCGATCCTGGGATTTCTGCGCTTCAATTTCAATCCGGCGACCATCTTCCTGGGGGACTCCGGGAGCCTGTTCATCGGATTTCTACTCAGTGCTCTTGCCCTGCATGGAGCTCAGAAGGCCCCGACGATCGTCGCAGTGGCCATTCCGATCGTGTCGTTTGGCCTGCCCATTCTGGAGACGGTGCTCTCTATTATTCGTCGCCTGATCAGCGGGCGCCCCGTCTTTACCGCCGATCGCGAGCACATCCATCACAAACTTCTGCAGCACGGCATGTCCCATCGCCAGGTGGTGATCATCCTCTACGGAGTCTCGGCGGTATTCGCCCTGCTCAGTCTCTTCCTGTTGTGGCCCACCGGGAGTTCGCTTGGACTGGTTATGGCTGTGCTGGGAATTGGCATCTGGATTGGCGTCCAGCATCTGGGTTATCTCGAATTCGGAGAGATCGCCCGGGTAGGACGACGCACTCTCGATCAGCCGCAGATATTTGTCAACAATCTCGCCATCCGGCGCGCCACCGAGGAATTGAAAGTAGCTCGCGACCTCGAGCAGATTCAGCACATCCTGACCGCCGCATTCGGCAGCAACGATTTCGACGGATTCCAACTGAACTTGGGCCTCAACCCCGGGCAGATGATCTCTTTTGCCGATGCAGGTCTCTCGGCCGACACGGGAAGCACCTTCCGCTGGATGAAACCCGGCGTGAAACACCTAAACACTTCCTCTTTGTGGACGATTGCGCTGTCGCTCCTCAGTTCGTCCCAACGTGCTTGTGGAACTCTAATGATCTACCGGCTCTACTCGAGACGCGATCTGCAACTGGATGTGAACCTGCTAACCGCGATCTTTCCCACCGCCTTGGCAGACGCTTTGGACCGCACCCTGGCGCAACCAATGGTGATCACTATGCCGGATCAGGATGCCTCGCTGCTGCCGGCTCAGGCCGGATAATCGCCCGTCTCTTTAAAAGCGAATAGAATCCTCTGTTCCTTGATCCAGCTCCCATGCACATCCTTCACGTAGTCGGTGCGCGCCCGAACTTTATGAAAGCGGCTCCCGTGCTACGCGCACTGGCGTTGCATTCTGCAGTTCGGCAGAGCCTCGTTCACACCGGACAGCATTACGACTCCGCCATGTCGGACGTGTTCTTCCAACAGCTGCAAATGCCTGTACCGGATTGCAACCTCGGTGTAGGCTCTGGAACACACGCGCAACAGACGGCTGCGGTGCTGACCGCCATCGAACCGGTTTTGCTGGAGCGCAAACCAGATCTCGTGCTGGTCTACGGGGATGTCAATTCGACGATCGCCGCGGCACTCGTGTGTTCGAAAGTCGGCATCTGTGTGGGGCACGTCGAAGCCGGATTGCGCTCCCGGGATCGCAGCATGCCCGAGGAGATCAACCGGCTCGTGACAGATCAGCTCTCGGACCTGCTCTTTACTCCCTCCGAAGATGGCAACCAGAACTTGCATGCGGAAGGTATCGACGAGGGCAAGGTTCACCTGGTTGGCAACGTTATGATCGACACACTGGTGCGCCTCTTACCCCAGGCCGAACGGGAATCTCCGGCTGAGATCGAGGGCCCATACGCGCTCGTTACCCTGCACCGTCCGTCCAATGTTGATGATTTGCCCTGGTTGCAGGAGATGCTCTCGACACTGTCGCAACTGAGCGAAGAACTCAACATCATTTTTCCAGTTCACCCGCGAACCCGCAAGCGCCTGGATGGGCTGGGTTCCTCGATTGCGGCGAACGGGCGCTTGCGCTTGCTCGATCCCTTCCCCTATCTCAGCTTTTTGGCGTTGCAGGCCCGGGCTGCCATGGTGATCACCGATTCCGGGGGCATTCAGGAAGAGACCAGCTATTTACACGTGCCATGCCTCACGGTTCGAGAAAACACCGAGCGGCCGATCACGGTAACCTTGGGAACAAACCAGCTTGTAGGTCGGGATCTTGTGAAACTGAAGCAAGCAGCCAGGCAGATACTCAGTAAGGAATCAGAACCTGCGGTCCAAGCAGGATGCCCAATTCCTCTGTGGGATGGGCATGCCTCCGAGCGCATCGCAGAAATCATCCTGCACCGTTAGTCTCAGGGGGCGATGCGGGAGAGGTATCGTTACAGCTTGGCGCTGGCGTACGAATTGATTTCGCAGTTCAGGCAAACTTCTTCAAAAGCAGGAGCTGTCCAAGTCATTGTTCCCCCAGCGGTCCACAATTGGACCGTGAATGTAAATCGAGAATACCCCAGGTTCTGCCGCAAATCAACGCTCCGCCACAAATAATGCCGGCAAACCCCACTCGATGGCTGGCATCGCTCCCGCGTCGCACTACTGCAATATTTTGCATATACGCCCCGCTGAATGCTGCGTTTCGGCCCGGTTTTTCCACACCCCGGAACCACTAGCGTTACTTCTGTACAGCTGTCCCTGTATTTACCTTCGACTGCACCGTGGACGGGAAGCGAGGGTTCAGCAGCTATGTTCGGCAAGACTGTGTATGGCTCTACCTTTAGGGACCTAAATTTTGTCCCTCTGCAATCGGCAACATTTTGCATTCAGTGTGAGCTGATCAGCACCAGCAACAAGCCATCGTGCCCGGCCTGCGGGAGCCAAGCCGTGTTGGGGCTCTCTCGTGTGCTGGGAGGCTCGCTGCTCCAACAGCAGGCCGCGCACCTGATTACCGACTGCGAACTGAACAACCTGGTGCGCGATCTACTGCGCACGGTTCCGCACCCGGAAGCCATAGCCGTTGGCGGGCACTCCCGCATGCCCTCTCTCGAGCAGCGCAGTCAGCTGCGTGTGGCCAATGCTGCGTATCCAGCTTCGGGATTCAAGGCGGTGCCCGTCAACGAAGAGGCTGAAATCCATCCCGCCGAGCTTGATCTAGAACCGGCTATCAGCGCCATCACCGAACGCGCCCAGCATCTGACGGCTGCCACTGGAGCGGCTATTGCCCTGCGGGCCGGAGATGAGATTGTCTGCCGCGCCCGGGCCGGGCGTACTGCTCCGGATCTCGGCGTCCGCCTTCAAACCGATATTGGTATCTCTGCCGAGGCAGTGCGCACCGGTGAAATCATGCTGTGCCACGACGCCGAGCGGAATCCGCGCGTGGACCTGGCAAGCTGCAGGCGCTTGGGAGTTCGTTCCATTCTCGTGTCCCCGCTCCGCCATTACCGCCGCACTTTGGGAGTTTTTGAAGTACTGTCCACTTCTCCGGGCGCTTTCGATGAGCACGATGTGGCCACCATGCAACTGCTTTCCGGGATGATGGTAGCCGCCATCTCCCGCATCTCTAGCCTGAAGCAGGCCGAACTTCTGCAGCGAGCGGGTTAAGGAGCCCGCCTGTTTTCCACGCAGTTGCCGTTTTTTGGGCGAAAACGTGTTCTTGGTTGCATACTTTTGCCCGATCCCGCGTTAATATGTACGCGTTAAGAGTTCGGGCCCCCTCCTCATGGCAGCCATAAATTCGTCCCTGTCACCCGCCGTAGCCAACCGGCGCCGGCGCGTGCGCCACAAAATTCAAACGCCCGCGTACGCCAGTTTCAGCGCCCAATCGCAAGGCGCCATGCTCGATCTCCACGAGATCCTCAACATCAGCGAAGATGGAATCGCTCTGCAATGTCACACGCCTCTTGAGGTACAAAAAACCGTCAGCCTCTGCCTTGAGCTAGCCGAGTGCCCGGAACATATCTACACCACGGGACAGGTGGTCTGGTCGCATGAGTCGGGCCGGGCTGGCGTCCGATTCTCTGAGCTCCCCTCGGAGTCCCTGGCGCGGCTGCGCGAGTGGCTGTTCGTCAATGTCATGGCGGGCGTGGCGAATGGAGAGACCGAAGTCGCCACGCTCACTCTGGCGCAGGACGCTGTCCCACCGCGCCCCGGTTATACCGATACGCTGGCCGCCGTCGGTGCAGTACGGCGGCAGGTGGAAGCTCTCGGCTCCGACTTTCGGCGCGCGCTGCAGCTCATTGCCGAACGTGGACAGTCGCTCGTGAGCGCGTCCGGCGCTGCCATTGCCCTGGCGGATGCCGATGCCAATTCCATGATCTGCTGCGCCAGTTCCGGCTCGGATGCGCCACCTATCGGGGTCCGTCTGCAAATCGGAACCGGCTTCTCCGGAGAGTGCGTCAAGCGATCGCAACCTCTGCGCTGCGATGACAGTGAAACCGACACACGTGTAGATCGCAACAGTTGCCGAGCCTTGGGGATTCGCTCGTTATTGGCTGTGCCGGTTCGTGTCGGTGAAAACGCCGTCGGGCTCATCGAAGTTTTTGCGCCGCACCCGCACGCTTTTTCCGATGCCGATAGCGCCGTGTTACAACGTCTGGCCGATGTCGTGATTGAGGCTGCTCATCGCGCAGCCCGTGTCGAGAACCTGCCTTTTCTCAAGCCAGTCGAAAAGAAAGCCCAGATTTATCACACGGGCAATGTTCTTTTTGCTGCTCCAGACAAGAAAGAAGAAACAACAAGCGAAGCGTCCGAGAAGAACGCCTCCGGAATCACCCTGCCGCGGTCGCATCTGATCCTGTTGGTTTGCGCTGCAGCGACCATCATGTTTGCCCTGGGATGGGCCCTGGCTCCCTGGATTCAGAGTGAAGGGGGCCCATGGATTCTCACGAAGTTGCACTCCCACGCGCAGGATCATCTGCCGACTGTTCTGGCCTCCTCCGAATCCCCACAGTCAGCGAGCCCGCAACCGTTGAGCCCTTCCACTACATCGATCGAGGCCACATCCTTTGAGCAACTCCTCGAAGTGGCCCAGAAGGGAGATGTGGCCGCTCAGAACGCGCTAGGCCTTCGCTACGCCACTGGAGAGGGAGTGAAGCTGAACGAGGTCGAGGCGGTTCGCTGGTTCACCCGGGCCGCCGAACAGGGATACGTCCCCGCGCAGGCGAAGCTTGGATCTCTTTACTACAGCGGCCGCGGTGTACCGCAGGATGTGAACCGGGCTTACTTCTGGATGGTAGTTGCACGAATGAGTGGCGATGAAGCCAGCACCACGCTCGCCGTTTTAGTTCGAGCGCGCCTCACCCGTTCCCAGACCACTGCTATTGAGGCAGATGCGGTCCGATGGGTGCAGACCCATCATCCCAATGCAAAACCCGCAGCCGGACAGTTAAAGGTCGAAGCCCTCAGCCGCCATCCCCGCCCGACGCGTTAAAATATATGCAAGAGGTTTTCTGTGCCCACCCTGCGCGACATTCTCGACCAGAGAGTCCGCGAAGCCGATTCAACGCTCTACGAGCATCTCGGCAATGATCGCATCCGCTGCTTCTCCTGCGGCCACTGCTGTCCCATTCCGGACGGGCAGGCCGGAGTCTGCAAGGTGCGCTTTAACCGTGGCGGCACTCTCTACGTGCCGTGGGGATACACCGCCGGAATGCAGTGCGACCCGATCGAAAAGAAGCCCTTTTTCCATGCTTATCCCGGCGCGCTCGCCTACAGCTTCGGAATGCTGGGCTGCGATCTGCACTGCGGCTATTGCCAGAACTGGGTAACTTCACAGGCGCTGCGGGATCCTCAAGCCGTGTCTCCCCCTGTCGAGGTTTCCCCGGAGGCCCTGGTTCGCGACGCCTTGGATCAAGGCGCGAAGGTCCTGGTCAGCACCTACAACGAGCCGCTGATCACCAGCGAATGGGCTGTCGCAAGTTTCAAAGAAGCGAAAGCGGCAGGCCTGGTCACCGGATTCGTTTCCAACGGCAATGGTACTCCGCAAGTCCTCGAATTCATAAGGCCCTGGATCGATCTCTACAAAGTTGATCTGAAGAGTTTCGATGACCGCCATTATCACGAACTGGGCGGCCGCATCGGGCCAATCCTCGACACTATCCGCCGCATTTACAGCATGGGGCTGTGGCTTGAGATCGTTACGCTGCTCATCCCCGGATTCAACGATTCCGAGGAGGAACTGCGCAAGCTCACCGAATTTGTAGCCAGCATCTCGCCCGATATCCCATGGCACGTCACCGCCTTTCACGGCGATTACAAGATGAATGAGCCGCGCGATACCACGCCGGAAGATCTCTTAAAGGCCGCGGAGATCGGCCGGGAAGCTGGCCTCCGTTACATTTATCCGGGAAATCTGCCGGGCATGGTTGGAGACTGGGAAGACACACACTGTCCACAGTGCCGCGAGCCGCTAATCCGTCGGTATGGCTACTTGATCCAGGAATACCGGATCACGTCTGCAGGGCGATGTCCCAAGTGCGCTGCTGAGATCCCTGGACGCTGGTCGTCCGGCTTCGACGGTCAAATCACGTCCAGTCCTTTCCTTCCACACAGGCGCTCGCGTTTATTTACAATCACAAGTCGCTAAGAAGCTGATGTAGGACAGCCGCCGTCACCTGTCTGCGGCAACCTCGATTGTGCGAAGAACTCTACATCTCGCGCCGTTGTTGTTCCTGCTAGTGCTATCGTCTTGCTCGGCCCGCGACTTCCTGAGCCGCCGTTTAGCCTCGGACCTGATCTCTGCCTCTCCCGATCTGAAGGCCCAGCAATCCTTCTTGCTCCGCACTGGAGTCGTCACCGGCAAAGATTATCCTTCTCCTGAATACCTGGTACTGCAGAATCACGGGTGGATATTGGCGGCGACCGTTGCATGCCCGGCCGGGCTGGTGCCGCCTCCATGCTGGAACATTGTCCTGAGTCCATCCGGCGTGGATGTGGTTCGCTCCGCAATTGCGGCCGATCAGGCCGCGAAGTCCTCCATCTCCCTGCCGATCGCCAGAAGGGAACTGCTCGACATTACGGGCATCGCAAAGCATGACAATTCCGCTGACGTCGAATTTGAGTGGAAATGGCTTCCGCTGAACGAAATCGGGGAAGCGCTCTACTCGCGCGATCTGCGTTACCGCTCGAGCGTCGGATTCCGCAAATATGACGATGGCTGGCGGCTGATCGAAACTCCCATGCATTCCGCCCAGAGCATGGATGATGCACTCAAGAATGCCGAGTTGATCCCTTGAAGCCGGTAGACTGGGTTGTCTCAGCGTTGATCGCCTCCTTGGCCAGGTGGCTCAACCCGCGCCGTCTGCGTGCGCAGGCCATGCTGCTCGGGCTGTGCTTGTGGGGAGTGTGCGCGGTTGATTACTCCACTCCCGGTCTGTTCGACCGCGCCGGCAATATCAAGTTTCAGGATTTTCTTCCCTCATATATTTCCGCTCGTCTGATTGCACAGCGTCGTGCCGCAGAGCTCTACGATGCGAAAGCTCGCACGGATGAATTGCACTCCATCGTGCCTGAGCCTACGAGGGTGCGTTTAGTCAACGTGTACGGGCCTCAGGTCGGCTTGCTGTTTATTGCCTTGGCACGTCTTTCGTTTCTAAAGGCCGCTTTCGTTTGGGCAGTGTTCAACTTGACGCTCTATCTCGCATGCATCTATGCGGTCTGGAGATGTCTGCCCAACTTGCGGCCGCATCGAGCAATCGTCATAACCGCCGCTTTCGCATTTCCTCCTTTATTCCACTTCTTTGTCCGCGGCCAGTTCTCGGTCCTGGTCCTGCTTTGTTTCACGCTTGCGTTTCTTAGTCTCAGGAAACGAAGGAATTGGCTGGCTGGCGTTGCTTTGGGTTGTATGATCTTTAAGCCGCAATTTCTACTTGCCATCCCGCTGATTCTCTTGCTCTCGCGGTCTTGGAGCATTCTTGCGGGGCTTGTTCTCTCCTCCTTCGCGCAACTCGTTTTCGCGAGGCTCTACTTCGGTCCAGCGGTTATGCAGACCTACTTTGCTTTGGCCCTCCATCCTTCCACCTGGATCGGGGTGGCGGAACTCAGTCTGGCTCCCATTCAAATGCATTCCCTTCGCTCCTTCTGGTCATTATTGATCGCTTGGCACCAAGTCGCATTCGTTCTGTACCTCCTCTGTTCTGCGTTGGTGCTCGGAGTCGCTGTTATCGTTTGGAAATCAACTTCTGAACTCGCGCTGCGCTACTCTGCATTGAGCTTCGCCGCGATATTGGTCAACCCGCATCTCTTCGTCTACGATCTGCTCATGCTTGCACCGGCATTGCTGATCTTGGTCGAATGGAGTTTAGATCGTGGCTCGGCAACACGGTCGGTTATGAGTGTTTTGCTATATCTCTCGTTTGTGTTGCCCCTGGCTGGACCCCTTTCCCGTTGGACTCACCTGCAGCTTTCGGTTATCGCTTTCGCCGCTGTCTTAGGGCTCCTCTATCGGGTCACAACTCGGAACCAGGTACTTGCTTCTCGCGAATCCCTCGTTATATAACGCTTTTTCTCCCCGGGAACCCTATGATTCGAAAACCTGCCTTGCTGATCGCCCTGATCTTGAGCTGTGTCCTATTTTCCGTCGCACAAAAGCCGAAGCTTACGCTGGACGAATTCTTCAATGCCGTCAGCTTCCGAAGCGTGGAAGTGTCGCCCGACGGAAACTCGGTCGTCATTGCCACGGAGCGCCCCGACTGGGATCAGCAAATCTTCCGCGGCGACCTATGGCTGTACCGGGATGGCCTCAAGACCCTGATCCAACTTACGCAATCCGGCCACGATTCTGAACCAAAATGGTCGCCGGATGGCACATGGATCGCTTTTCTCTCCGATCGACGAACCGAAGCAGGGAAGAGCGGCGACTCCGTTTCGGATTCCGATTCCAAAGACGAGTCCGTCAGCCAGCTGTATCTGATCCCCACAAACGGCGGTGAGGCCGTGCGCGTCACTCAGGGAGAAGAGGACGTCCACGCTTTCTCTTGGTCCTCGGACTCGCAGAAGATCTATTTTGCTACCCGCCAGCCCTGGAGCAAGGCTCAGAAAGATGATTACAAGCAGCAATGGAAGGACGTGGTGCAGTACCGCACCGCCGAACGCGGCGACTCCATTTTCGAAATTGATGTGAACGCGGAACTCTTGCGAAACCTTGCCGCACCCGCGAAAGCTGAAAAGAAAGAAGGAGAGCCCGAAAAGAATCCCGACCTCAGTCCGGGCGCGCGTACGCTCGCGACTTCTCCATTGCGGGTGGAGCACATGCTTACTTCACCGGACGGCAGCAAACTCGCGTTCGTCACCAATGCCGTCAACCAGCGCCAGGAAAACTACGAGGACGTAGAAATCTACGTGCTTGATCTTGCGACTGGCACTACCGCCCAGCCGCGTCGGATTACCAAAAACCAGGGTGTGGAATCGCAACTGCGCTGGGCAGCTGACAATCGCCACGTCCTGTTCACCATCGAAGAAGGAGATGTTTCCGGTCCCTATCGTGATCTGCAACCTCATCTCTACTGGGTAGACACAGATTCCGGCGCCATCGAGCAATGGGGCAAAGACTTCATCGGCCCGGTTGGAAACTACTCGGTTGCGGGAAATTCTGTGCTCGCTTGCGCGCGAATCGGAACTGAAGTACGGATGTATTCGAGTTCAAAACCTGCCGATTCGCTGCACCGCCTCGACGGATGGCAAGGCACATACGAAAATGTTTCGAACGCGGTGCAATCGCCGCGCACGGCCTTCGTTTACTCGTCTTTGGGCAAGCCCAGCGAAGTTTACCTGGCCGATGGCCCTGACAAACTCGATCAAGCTCACGCTATTACCTCGTTCAACCAACTTTTTGCCGAACGCGAACTTCCGCAGGGTAAGCCATATCAATGGAAAGCGGACGACGGCAGCGCTGTCGAAGGCATGCTGGTTTATCCTCCGGGAAAATTTGAAGCCAAGCATCTGCCCATGCTGACGCTGATTCACGGTGGCCCCGCCGATGCCGACGGCAATCACTTCGAGGCCGACTGGTATCAATGGGCCGCGCTGGCCGCCACCAACGGATGGCTGGTCTTCGAGCCCAACTATCGCGGGTCCACGGGGTACGGCGATAAGTTCTTGATGCAGATCGTCCCCGTGATCGTGTCGCGTCCCGGCAAAGACATTCTGGAGGGCGTGGATGCGCTGGTGAAAGATGGTGTCGCGGATCCCGATCACCTCACCATCGGCGGCTACAGCTATGGTGGATACATGACCAACTGGCTGATCACGCAGACCACCCGTTTCAAAGCCGCCGTCACGGGCGCTGGCGCGGTCGAGCATGTGGGCAACTGGGGTAATGACGATACTACCTACGATGACGCCTATTTTCTTGGCGGACGTCCCTGGGAAGCCCCGCAGCGCTACCACGATGAAGCGGCGATTTTCCAGATCAATAAAGTGAAAACACCGACGCACATGGTGGCCGGCTCTGCGGATATTCGCGTGGCGGTGCTGGAAGACTACTTACTCGAACATGCGCTTCATTCGCTAGGCGTCCCGAACGCCCTGCTGGTCTTTCCCGGGGAAGGTCACGGCCTGGGCAAGAACCCTTGGCACGGAAAAATCAAAGTTCGCGAAGAGTTGAAGTGGCTCCAAAAATACGGTGGCATCCCAGCAGAGTAGGTAACCCTTCGTAGAGCCGTAGCTTGCTGCGTCTCTACAGTGGCTCCATCAGCATTGAGCCGTCAGAAGTTCAGCATTGCGCCCGGAGCCAACAGATCAAAGGGATGAAAGCGAAGATTCCTCACAACTCCAAACAGAACGATCAGTGCGCAGAGAGCGCGGATCCATGCTCCCGGCACTTCGAACTGAGGCGACGGCTGCCCTATCAAGTAACCAATTCCCTCACGGGCCAGCCCGTAAGCCAGGAACGGGAAGAGCAGCAGGCTGAGGGGATTCATCGCCCAGGCAGCTCGTACGTGTCCCTGCAGCAGTTGGTGAATCGCTCGCAGCGATCCGCATCCCGGGCAATACCAGCCGGTCAAGTAATGGACGGGACACGGAGGGAAAAGCTTGGAAGTGGCAGGATTGTAAATTCGGAGTAGCACTAGCGCAGTTGCCAGCAACACCACCATGCCCAGCGGAACGATTCTCCTGAACATCTTCAAGCTATCTCCGGTGCAGGCTGCCAATAACCCCGAGCGTGGCCACGAGCCCGTAACCAACAAACATCATCAGCCCCAGCCCGAACGAAATCCAGCACCACATTTTTGCGTTGTTCGAAGCCGCTTGCGCTCCAGTAACATCACCGAGCTGCAACTTCGTATTGACTTGGGAAGCATAGATGATGGCTGGAATGCCGGTAGGCAGGCAGCACAATACAGTCGTCAAAATCGCAAACACAAGATAGTTCGGGATCGTAGTGCCGACTGGTGGAACCACTACTCCCGTAGCCTGCAACGGAGGCGCTGCCGCAGGCGACTGCAAGCTTCGGCCACACTGGGTGCAGAAAGTTGCGTTATCGGCATTCGAAAACCCACACTGCGGGCACACAGCCATGCTCTTCTCCAATCAGCGAAGAAACACCAAATCGCCACTCAGTTGGAACGATTTGCACGAACTTACTATCGGGCGCGGCACGCGTCAATGCGCTAGGTTGGTTCCACTCATTTGTGGCTTGCTCAGGCTTTTTGATAAGGTGCCCGCAATGGACCAGACCCGGGTTCCCGTTCAATCCTGTCCGGATTGTGCCGCGCAAATGCCAGCAGGAGTGCGGTTCTGTCCTGGCTGCGGCCGTTCGATGCAAGTCATCGTCCACGCTCAGGGCAAGGTGGGAGTACTTCCGGAAAACGTGGCTGGAGCCCTGGCATACTGCACCATCTTGCCCGCGATCCTGTTTCTCTTTCTCGAGCCCTATCGCAAGAACCTCTTCGTCCGCTTCCATGCTCTGCAGTGTTTTCTCTATACGGTGGCGATCGTTCTGCTGGGTGTTGGACTGAGGCTCGCAAATTACGTTCTTTTCGTGATCCCCGTTCTTGGGCCGCTGCTGGTTGTGGTGATTGATGTG
>DASVAE010000020.1:0-51206 GCA_036376495.1 Candidatus Sulfotelmatobacter sp.
TGTTTGGGCAACTCGGGCTCGCCGTTCAGTGGTACTTTGGCCAAAGTGTTTTCAAGAAGGCACGCCGCTTCGGCGACCTCGATAGCTTGCCGCTTTCGCTCCACTCTAAGGAACGAGTTCACCCGTGCGGGAACTGATCTCTTCATCTGGACCCTCCTTCGACCCTACAGGCCCCTGGTTGCTGCTCTGCTGCACAATTGCTGTTCAGGCCCGGTCCGAGTGCCTTCACTCACTGGTGCCAGGATCACCTGTCAACTCAAAGTAGCAATATCGTGCAAGCAGGGTAACGAAAGAACACCAAAGAAACGCCGAAGAGCTTTATAGCCGACCACCTATGGGCTACATCTAGGTCTTCACAGGACATGATTCTGAGTCCATTGCGAAAAAGAATACATCCAACTTATCGAGTCATCGCGATTGATCGCGACCGCTTGAACCGGTAGCGAGCCCCGAGATGGAAAAGCATGGCACAACCAAATAAGAGAGAGTACCCAAACCCCGGTCCTTACGCGACTGGTACGGATTTCGAGCAGATCTTCACGCAGGACATGAGTAGTCTTTATCTCTTGTCATTTCTGCTGGCCGGGAGCCGAGACGCTGCCGAGAAATGTTTTGTGAACGGGGTTGCGGAATCCGTAAAAGGTTACAGGGTCTTCAAGGAGTGGGCGCGCTCCTGGGCTCGACGAACGATTATTCTAAGTGCGATTCGGCTCTTCGAGCCCCGACGCCGCTCGGAGACCGCCAAACCAGACATTGCGACTGCGCGCACGATTGATAAATTGCCTTTGGAGTCACAGAAGGAAGTCTCTGCCATTCTCCAACTCCCTTCATTCGAGCGTTTCGTTTTCGTCATGTCAGCTCTGGAACGATATTCTGAGCGCGAGTGTTCTATTCTTCTAGGTTGCGCACCCAGGGAAGTAACCGCGGCCCGGAGTCGCGCGCTTCGGCAAATGGCAAGACTCTTAATGTTTCGGGAGGACGAGCCATCTGCCGAGCACGAGATCTCAGTTCCGAATGAATCTCCGGCAACCGCCATTGAGCTGACGATTGCTCGATATTTCGTAGTGCCCACCGGGAACGGAATTCTTTCCCACGACGCTCCACTTTGGCCTTAGATATTTCTGACACGAGCCATTGCCTTACATGATGGTGTCTTCACTAGGCTTGGTCGGCGCTGCCGCTCAGACGAGACCATAGAACAACGTCCCCCTGCGCTACTCCGCTTCAGTTCTTCCTCCCGCTCGAAAGTAACCACACAAACGTGGGGGCACTACTCACACCGATAGGCGATAGGAACAACCGCCGCGGCAGATTAGAGTGTTGCAATCTCAGGGGGATTGAAGATGAAAGGCTTGCTGATCATCGCCGCCGTCCTTGCTCTAGAAGCGCTAAGCCTTTCGCAACCCGTGAAGCCGCCGAGCACTCATCGCCCCCCGGCCGATGATTCGCATTGTTCCCATCTCAGCTTCCAATCGACCAGTGCGCTGCCTTCCTATGACGGCCCGGGCTTCAGCACAGTCGAGGATTCCAGCCCTGACGAGCCGTTCATCGTTCCTAATGGATGTTTTCAATTTTCCTGTGCCCGAAACCGAGAGACGTTCCGCGTACTGAGCTGTCCCAACCTGAAGTTGAAGGCCTTTTCACACTCCGTCGATAGCACCGGATCTCAAGCCTCTGCGTCTAGGGAAACCTCAGCCCCAGCCTCAAGCAACTGATAATTTCGAATACGAATAGAGTGGCTGTTACTGCTGCGATCCGTTCGCAGCTTTGCCGTTTGGAGCGCAACAGCACGCAGTCAGTCGAGTTTCAAGTGTTGAAGAGGCTATGGCTGAGTACCCGTTCGCCGAAAAGGTGCGAGCTTGGGAGACTCCGCCAAGCGCTCGGGGAATGCCTTTACCCAGCGTGCCATATTCGGATGCCAAAACTGTAAGTAATGGAATGAGCGCATTTCCTGGATGGCCTGCTGCGCCGACCAGCCCTCGAAGGCGATTCGGTACGCAGCGATGAACATGCCGCTGCGGTCCCCTCCCAACCAGCAGTGGATGAAGATTTTCCTCCTGGGCCGCTCCCGAATCAGCGAGAAGAATTGAGCGATTTGTTCATCGTTGGCTGTGGCCCAACCAGATCCCGGCAGATTGATAAAGCGCATGCCCAGGGATTCTGCTTGCTGTCGTTCCTTTTCGATCAAGCCATGCAGTTCGCCGCGCAGGTCGATTATGGTATCGATGCCCAACCCCTTGAGCTGCTCTACCCCGTTATCCTTCGGTTGCGCGCCACGATACAGGAAATCATTGACCTTACCGAAATCTGCAACCCCCGGCACATAAATCTTCTCAGCAACGGAAGGGGTGTTCACCGCAGGCGTGTGTTTGTGACGCGCACTACAGCCCACCGCGACAGCCATCGCATATAGGACCAAAGTGACAGCTGCAAGGCGGTAGGCCGACATTTCGGCAATTAGATGCCGATTAACACCCTCGCTATTGATAAAATCCCCGGTCAAGTCCATACCCAGCAGCAAGCGATTTTTGCGCCTATAGCCGGGTATCAGAAGTTATCGGCTCCGTCGCGTAATGAAAAGAGTCGCCGACGAGACCAGCCGGCTATTTACCCCCGCCGGAGCAGCGTCCCGGGGACGAAGCGCCGAGGATACTGATGTACTCGGTCTGTTGATGGCATGATGAATATCTATGCACAGAAGCGGCAATTCGATCGGTGGCGGATTAGCCACCACAGGAGCACCTGCACACGATAAACTCTGTGCTTCGCCTCTTCAGCCCCCATCGAAGTTTTCCGTGCGCTACGATCCTTGGACTATTCTCCACCGTCTGACACGGTCCTTCGTGCGCGTGTATTGTGTTTTCGAGGCGGACTTGTCGCGTCCCCGTCCGGCCATTCCCCATAATCCAGACTTGGTCGTGCGCCTCTTTCGCGGAATCGACGACTTGCAGCCTGCGATCGCGGCTTTAGTTCCTACTGGTCTCACCCTTGAAGACGTCTCTGCTCGCATCCGCAAAGGAGATTTGGTTTCAGTTGGTTTTCTGAATGGAATGCCGGCCGGATATACCTGGACGCGGTTCGGCGACGTGTCGGCCAAAGAATTGGGTTTAACGATCCATCCGCGAACCCGCGAAGTCATTCAGTACGATTCACTCGTTCTCAAACGTTTCCGCCGTCACGGACTTCAATTTGCCATTGCTGCTCCGGTCCTCGACTACCTGCAACAGAACGGATATGCTACCGGCCTTGCCTGGGTTGACCTGCTGAATCGGCCGTCCTACAAGAACCAGCGTAGATGGGGCAAGAAAGTGATCATGATCATCATCTCCCTCCAGTTCCCCGGGATGGAGCAGCGCCACAACCTCTCCCTCGGCGCGCCGCTCCAGTGCCTTTTCACGAAAACTTGCGCCCCGAAGTGACCGGTGCATTTCTTCGTTATTACGTTCCATGCGTCGCTGACCTACCGTGCCTTTTCTTCTACAGGTTTTACCGTATAGAATCTCGGCTACTCGCGTACTAATGTCGCCTCGCTCGCAATGAAAGATCGGGTACGTAGCTCACGAATACTAATAATCTGTTTTACTGTCCTTTTCACCGCGGCCGCGCTCGACAATTGGCCCGACCCGCCCGCGGTGTCACCACACAAAATAAGTATTGTCTCCCGCCTTCAATCGGAAGCACACAGCTGTACCCGTGCGGCGTATTTGAACCCTGATTGCTTCGCTGGTTCACCCGAATCCCGGATACGTTGGATCAGATTCAGATTGGTCAATGGGCCCGCTCTTCCGAGTGATTGGATGCTGCTGGCCAGATACGCCGCCAACCTCTCCCCCCCGCCCGGTCGAAGCTTCGCAATTCGTGAATTAAGCGGCAGCCTGCAGTTCGTACACACCCAGCGTCTGTTAGCCCGATAACGCATTGGTGCGAAGGGGAGGCGTAATCTCTTGTCAAAAACTCTATTTGAGCCATTGGAACCTTTTCCAGATCAACACAAATTCATCTTTATCTGCGGCCTTCATCGTAGCGGCACGTCCCCATTTTTTCGAATGATGCTGCAGCATCCTGACGTTACCGGATTCCGCAACACGGGCGCACCCGAAGATGAAGGCCAGCATCTCCAAACCGTGTTTGCGCCCGCAAAAGAATACGGCGGTCCGGGCCGTTTCGGTTTCGCGCCACAGGCCCATCTCACAGAAGAATCGGATTTGATCACTTCACAAAACCGGATAAAGTTATTTGCTGAGTGGTGTCGATATTGGGATCTCGCCAAACCTTACCTTTTGGAAAAGTCGCCACCAAACTTGATCCGAACCCGCTTTCTGCAAGCCCTCTTCCCACAAAGCTACTTCATTGTCATTTCGCGCCATCCCATCGCGGTGTCGCTGTCAACATCCAAGTGGACGGACTGCAGCATGGATTCGCTGATGGAGCACTGGCTGCATTGCCATCGCCTCTTTGCGCAAGACCGCCCGCACTTGCGCCGTGTGCTCGAGATCAAGTACGAGGATTTGATTCGAGACAGTGATGCCACTCTGCAACAGGTCTGCAAATTTCTCGGTTTAATCCCGCATTCCCCCCAGCCTCTGGATTCCGCAGGCAATCAACGTTACTTCAATACGTGGCGAGAGTTGAAGACGGACAGGCGAGGGCGTGCGCTCTATAAACGAATTGTAGCCAAGTATGAGAGCAGGGTGCGGGAATACGGCTATAGCTTGGAAGAGCTGGAAATGCCAGAAGTCCAGCCATTGACCCCTCAACCTCGCCCTCATTTTTCGGGATGAAGCCTATCGCAACCCGAACCGGCTTGAGTTCGCGGCGACAATCCTTTCCTTTTCTCGCGATACGGTTCCCCAGTACCGCCTATTAGCTGGCGAAACTGGTGGCCGAAAAGCACCAACATCGGTAAAACTCTGCCACCCGAGCCTTGTGCGTCGCGGCATACCCAAACCGCCCGTTCTCTCCTAGCCCGCTAAAAAGTAACGCAGTTAAACCCACTCTGACTTCGCCGGAGACATTGGCATCAAGATTGCCACATGCTACCTAATGGAGCAGAAAGCCTTCGTTAGCTGACGTGGCCGTACGCCTGAAGTGGGTGACGGGCGCGTGACCAGCACCAGGCCCTACTGGGATCGCCGAAACTGCTGCAGGAAGCACGAGATCTAGGTTCTGTTATGCGTATCTGGCACTGGCTAATTGCCATCTCCCTACCTCTCACTCTGAGTGCGTATGCGCAGCAGCCAGAGACGGACTTGCCTGCATCTCCGGCCACGGCGTCGCAAACCCCAGATTTTACTGGCGCTAGCCCAACTTTCTCGCCCAGGCAGTCAGAGCCCCAGCCACCGAGCCCTGCGCGCCAGCTCGGAGCCGCATCCATGCGCCCCGCCTATGCCGTGGCTCCCACTATGGATCAGGTGGTGAATCGGGCGATCGAACGCGAGCACGCGCTCATGGAAATGCTGAAGACCCGTACTCCCATCGTTGAAACCTATTTGCAAAACCTGAAGTTCCTCCCGCAAGGCGGCTCGGTGCCCGTGGAAGATCATTACTTCCTCGGCCGGATGGACTTGGACCAGACCATCGATCGCACCGACTATCTGAACCAAAAGAGCATGCAAACCCGCCTCCTGGGCGGCTTCCAGAGGCTCTACAAAATCCAGTACCACCCCTTGGGCTTCTCCTGGATGATCTATGCCGACCTCGCCGGCTTTGATCGCGAGCACTACAATTTCCGCTACGCGCACCGCGAATTTCTGGGCGATGTCCGCTGCCTGGTGTTCACCGTAACTCCCAAAAAGGGCTCCCGCAAAGCCCGCTTCCTCGGCCGCATCTGGATCGAAGATCAGGATTTCAACATCGTGCGTCTCAACGGCACCTACGAGCCGCGCCCTCGCAATGCTTACTTCTTCCACATGGATAGCTGGCGCTTGAACCTCGTCCCCGGCTATTGGGTTCCGGCATACATCTACAGCGAGGAAGGCAGCAGTACGAAAGACGACATCGCCTTTAAGTCCCAGACTCGCCTCTGGGGATATGACCTGCAGAAGAGCGCCGGGGAAGGCGAATTCACCGAGGTCCAGGTCGACTCCAGCATCAAGGACCAAAGCCCCACCGCGCAGGATCCCTCTCCGCTGCAAGCGCAGTGGGAATGGCAGCAGCTGGCTGGGGACAACGTGGTCGAGCGCCTGCAGAACGCCGGCCTGCTCGCCCCCCGCGGTGACGTGGATAAAGTGCTCGAGACAGTAGTCAACAATCTGCTCGCCACCAACAACATTGAACTCCCCGGCCCGGTGCACGCCCGAGTGATGCTGACTTTGCCGCTCGAAACCTTCAGTGCCGGCAGCAACATCGTGGTAAGCCGCGGCCTGCTCGACGTTCTTCCCGACGAAGGCAGCCTCGCCATGGTGCTCTCCCGCGAGCTGGCCCACATCATCCTCGGACACAACTTGACCAGTAAGTTCGCCTTCTCCGATCGCATGTTGTTCTCCGATGAGTCCACGTACAAGAACCTGGGATTCCGGCACGCTCCCGAAGAGGAAGCCGCTGCCGACCAGAAAGCTCTGGACCTGCTAAAAAATTCACCCTACGCCCAGAAGCTGAATACCCCGGGCCTGTTCCTGCGCGAGCTGGCAGCCCGCGGCCCCGCCCTGCAAGCGCTGTTGACTCCGCACTTAGGCACGAGCCTCACCGACCGCAAGGGCACCGTCGATCACCTGGTTGCGCTGATGAATTCTGCGCCCGCTCTCGAACCCGCCAAACTCGACCAGATCGCAGCCCTTCCGCTAGGCGGACGCGTCAAACTCAACCCTTGGGATGACCGTGTGGAATTGATCAAGATGACCCCCGCGACCATGACCACCGCCCGTGAAAAGATGCCCCTGGAAGTGACCCCATTCTTCCCCCGTCTAACCCGCTCCTCCGGCGCAACAGTCGATGCAACCGCCGCCGCCAACACCACCAAGTCAGCTCCAACTAACTAGGAACGCCCACTAACTCTCGAATGGCCCGAGCAGGGACTCTGAGATCAGACCCCAATCGGCCAATTCCCAGTTTATGCAACGACCCGCGTGATTATTTTCCTTCAGGAAGACACCGCTCATCTTGGGAGTTCCTAACTGGCATCGCGAAACTTGGCGCGGTCGTGTTTTCGTCCTAGCGAAGCAAGCAAGACTTGAGCTTTGAGAAACAGTTCGGAGGCGACCTGACTCTTCGAGACGACCGCGTCTATACCAGCCGCCTGTGCCAGCCGTTCAACTTCGCTTCCTTCTTGTTGTGTGAACAAGATAATCAGCGCATCGGGTAGAAGTTGCTTAAGCAGCGGTGCCGCATCGAGCCCGGTCATGACCGGCATAATAAGGTCCAGGATGATCAGGTCGGGTTTTAGCTTTTCAGCTTTGTCAATCGCGTCACGTCCGTTCTCTGCTTCTCCTGAAATTTCAAAGTCAGATTGTGATTCGAAGAGCTTGCGCACGAGGGAACGTACGACCGCGTTGTCATCCACGATTAGAATCCGCTTCGCAGGCATCGGACAAGCCACTCCAGCGGAGATTGGATGCCTACAAAGGCAGACTGGCTGTCACGTTGTATTCCACTCAGGATAGCCTAGCTTTTCCCTCTGGATGGCCCGCAGAGTCTTCATAGCCTCGGAAATGGCTTGACGCTCCTCGTTTCTACCGGCGCTCTCGGCCAACGCTTGCAACCGCAGAAAAAGGGCTGATTCTGCTGCATCCACGCGCTGCCGCAGCGTTTGGGGGTCGCCCTCGACAAGTACAGCTTCAAACTCGCGCTGCCAGTGTGGGTATTTTATGGTGTGGGATGCTGAAGTATTCTCGTCAGTCACTTCTCAGGCAGATGCAGGGCGAGTGCCAATGTTGAGGCGCGGCGAAAGTTCCTTGAAATCAATTGCCCTCAGTAAGTTAACAGCATAAGCGGAAGCTATGGACGAGCCCCAATGACGGCGCTCCTGTTGGCCAAATTTCACCAGAGCGGTGGTTATAGGCCAGCTACTCAGGAAGCCGGGCAGTTGTTGCTAAATCTCCTTTCTCTTAAAATCCTGCATGAATGGTATCTGTTCTCAACCTAAGCGCTCGCATGCGTAGAATAATTAAGCGAGTGTACAGGGGGCCTAGTGATCATGAAAACGAACAGCGAACGCAATCCCCAGCCAAGTCCGCGAGCAGAAGCGCAGATCAGGAGCGCTCAGGAAATTCTGAAGGCGCTGCAAGAGAAGATCGGGGAGCATCCAGAAATCGGAGCGGCTATCACCAAGCTTGAGATGGCGCTCAACGATCTTGCCATTCAGACCGGTGGTCTTCTTTAGCGAGTCCTGAAGCCACCATCCCACGAACGCCGTCATTCATGAATAACGCAATCGAGGAATTGATCGCCCGCGCAGGGCAACATCGCCGCGAACGCAAGCCGGCCGATGCTGCCCGTGAATGGGCGGAAGCGGTCGAGCTCTCTCGCCAGCACATGGACATCCCGAATTTGGTTCGCTCCCTGTGCGGAGCGGCCCAAACCGCGCGAGACCTCGCCCGTAATCGCGAAGCAGCGGAGCTCTACGAAGAAGCCGTATCGTTGGGCCGCAACCAGAACAATGATCCCCTTTTTTTGGCTCACACCGTCCGGCACCTGGGCGATGTTCGACGCCATCTCGGACAGCATGAGGCCGCTCAATCCTGCTACGAAGAAGCGCTCAAGTTTTATCGCGGAGAGCCAGAGGCGAATCCTCTCGATCTGGCCAATGCCCTCCGACCGTTCGCCATTCTGAAGGAAGAGTTAGGAGATCTCCGGGGTGCCACAGCATTCTGGCGCGAAGTTCGCGAACTCTACCATTCCCTCGCGATCGATGCTGGAGTTGTGGAAGCTTCGCAGGCCCTCGCCCGACTCGGAAAAGATTCCCGCTATACTCATTCGTAGGTCACTCACCGTAGTGACGTAGCTTGCTACGGCTCTACGGTGGACGCGCGCGCCTATGTTTATGAAATCTCTGAATTTCGCGAAGTGAAAGACTACGATCCATGGCCAAAACTGCGTTACTTCGGATGTCCCTCTACACCATCCTCTTCGTCGCCTTTCACTGCGTACAGGCCCAGACCATCAAATGGGCCGGACACACCTGGAAAGTCACCGCCGGTTCCATGGCGGGCGTCGCTCCCGGCGATCCCGCCAACGTCAACATTGACCCGGACGGCTATCTACATCTCCAGATCACCAACCGCGACGGAAAATGGACTGCCGGCGAGGTGTTCACTACCGACGATATGCGATTCGGAACTTACCAGTGGGTTGTCCAGGGCGACGTCTACAACATGCATCAGACGACCGTGCTCGGACTGTTCACCTACGGGCCCGCTCATCACAGTGGCGCCAACGCAGAGAATGAAATCGATATTGAATTTTCCCAGTGGAACAAGACCTGTCCCCACCCTTGTAATGCCGACTTCACCGTTTATCCCTCCACGGGTAACCACAAGCCGAAAGGCGTTTCCGCCTGGGAAGACAATTTTCAGGTCAGCGGTGGAAACCTCACGACCGCCAGGATGGAATGGAGATCCGATCGAATCGTATTCACGCTGATGAATGGCATCCATCCGATCGGCTCTGTCGCCGATGTAATCAAGACCGAAACCTACTCTTCAAACTCAACCAACATTCCCCAAACCGCCGCCCCAGTAGGCATAAACCTCTGGTGCTTCAAGGGCACACCCTCGAAAAACGAGTCGGCAGTCATTCGCGATTTTAAGTTTGTTCCGTTCTGAGCCCCAGCAAGAAGGAGCACCTGCAGCTTCTGCAATTCCGGGTCTGACGGGAACCGCTCTACTCGTAGCGCAATGCCTCAATCGGATCCAGACGGGACGCGCGTATGGCTGGAATCATGCCGCTGACCAATCCCACCAGCGCCAGGATTGCGGTAGAAACCAATACGCTAACGGGTGAAATGATCAGCCGAATATCACCCGCCTCTCCGTGCTGGGCAAGCGCACTGTAAAAGGTGAGAGTACCGACCGAGAAGGAAATCATATAAGCCAGCACGACACCGCAAACGCCGCCCAAAAAAGTAATCGCCAGCGCTTCCGACAAGAATTGCATGAGAATATCCAGGCGGAGAGCCCCCAGCGCCTTCTCCACCCCGATCTCACGCGTCCGCTGGGTTACGCTCACCAGCATGATGTTCATGAGTCCCACGCCGCCTATACCTAGCGTGAGAGCCCCGATAAAGGCAAGCATCACCTGCAGCGCCATAGTAATCATGCGAAATTGCGAAAGTTGCTCCATCATGCTGAAAACGAACAGAGCTTGTTTATCGTCGGAACGGAAATTATGTTGCGCGGCCAGCGTATTCCGAACCGACTTCTCCACGCCTTTATAGTTGTAGCCCATAAAATCCAGCCAGATCATGTCTACGTAGTACGTATTGCGGAAGTCGCTCATCGTCGAAAAGGGAACATAGACCACCCGGTTGATACTGTTTTCGGTGCCTTCCTGGGGCCGGGGCCGAAGCACGCCGATCACCTCGTAAGGAATGCCGCTGATCCGGATCTTCTCGCCCAGCGGGAAGCGGCCAGAGAACAGCTTCTCTCGCGATTCCGATCCCAGCACACAGACACGCGCCCGCAATTGCAAATCTCCAGCAGTGTAGAAATGCCCAAGCTCCAGTTGCAGGTTTTGAATATCATGTAGTGCGGCATTGCCGCCGTGAACGCTCCATGTGTAGGAACGCCCCTCGTAGCTGACGGGCGCATCGAAAAACGATTCCGGCGTAATGCGCGTCACTTCAGGCACATTCACCACCACACGATCAAGGTCGTCCCGAGTCAACCGGATACTGGTACCGGCCTTGTTCCCTCCCGCCTGCATCGATGTGCGCCCGCCCGCAATGCCCATCGCTGCCATGCTGGCATAGCTCCTGAATATGTTGACGATGGCCGTTGAGAACCCCGTGCCGTAGGCGAGCAACAGCACCACTGTGGCGATCCCCCACGCCATGCCCAGCATGGTGAGCGCACTCCGCTGGCGGTTGTTCTTAAGCGATCGATACGCTTCCGAGAACACATCTTTCGCCCGGATCATTCATTACTCCTGACGAAGCGCCTCTACCGGCTGCAGCAAGGCCGCCCGCCTCGCCGGATAAAGTCCGGCAATAATGCCGGCCAGGGCAAGGCTGCCCATGGCGAGCACAGCAGTCGCGGGATAGATGTGAGGCAATTCGAATCCATCGATCGGCGGCACCAGTCCGAATAGCCTGGTGGCCACGTAGGCCGCGCCCACTCCAATCCCGCCGCTGATTCCAGTGAGCATCAGCCCTTCTAAAAAGAACTGGAACAGGATGTTTCGTCGGGTAGCACCTAAAGCCTTGCGCAGGCCGATCTCCCGGGTGCGCTCCGTTACCGACACCAGCATGATGTTGATCACTCCAATGGCGCCGAGCCCGAGCGTCACCAGCCCCACCGCTCCCAGGAACGTATCCATGGCATCGGAGATTTTCCCAACCATTTCGGCGGTGGCAATCGAGTCCCAATCGTCAAACGCGTCCGGCGTCTCGGGATCAAAGTTGTGGTTTCTCGCAACAATACTCCGCACAGCCTTCTTGGCCTGTTCGTGCTGCTGCCGTGTAATCGGCTGGTACGCGACGTACTTGATGGCCTTTGCGTTACCTGCCCCCTGCATTGGGAAGTAGATAGCCATGGTGCTAAACGGCATGATCAGCCGCATGTTCTGGCCGCTGTTGTTTCCGTGGCCTACCTTCTGCATGGTCCCCACCACCTCGAACGGCACGCCATTGATAAGGATCCTGCTGCCGATAACTGGCCGCCCGGGGAACAATAGCCGGACAAATTCGCTTCCAATCACGCACACGTTTTGTCGCTCGCGCTCGTCGTTCCAATTCAACCAGCGCCCTTGCTCGATCGGCTGGTAGCGAATCTCTGCGAACTGCGGCTCGGAGCCATCTACATACCCGTTGCTGCTGCCGTACTCGCTCACCAGGCGAAGGTCGCCGCGGTAGATGATCGGCGTGGCATTCCGCACAAACTGCGAATGGCGAATATCCAAATAGTCCTGGTAGTTCAGGTAGTACTGGCGAGAAGAAAGTTGGCTGCTGCCCACCGCCGGAACCCGTCCGTTGTAAATCTGCATGAAGTCTTCGCCGAAGCTCGCCAGATTCCTCGCGGTCCCCGCCCGAAAGCCCTCTCCGAGTCCAACCAGCAGCAGCAGCGATCCCACTCCCCAGGCAATCCCAAACATCGTAAGGAAGGAGCGAAGCTTGTGCGTCCACATGGCACGCAACACCTCGCCGAGGCTGCCCAGCAGTCGCCTCATGATTGAAGTACGGACTTTGGACCTGCAAAGGTCCATCTATTCGCAATGTTTTTCAAAGTTGCGTTGAGTTGTTCGGCACTCAGGACTCAGAAAGCCCCAACTGAAAGCCTCTCCACCTCACCTACGCCCCGCGATGACACCCGTCACAGTTCGGCGTGATGCTGAACACGGAGGCTCTTGCCTGCCAGATCCTTCCCGATTCAGGGGTTCACGATTACGCCATCGAATGAACGCAGCTAACCATTCGCTTTCAGCAGAGTCTAAGGCTATTATCAGCGGGCTGAATCGCGCATGAAGATAGTCCGCCTCTCGACACAAGCACTGATTCCATCTCTTCATTTGCTTTGCAGCCATACAGGAGACTTCGTGAAACACGCACTCGCTCCATTTCTGTTTCTGGTGTTTTCAATAACAGTTGCCGGTCAGGAAACGTCGGAACTTTCCACCCCTCCAAACGGAGACAACGAGCATGCCGAAGTCTCGCAATGGATCGGGCCGGTGAAGATCTCCATCGATTACCATAGTCCAAAGGTCCACAACCCCGACAACAACGATCGCACGGGACACATCTGGGGCGAACTCGTTCATTACGGCTTCTTCGACGAAGGCTTCGGCCCTACCAAGGGCGCGCCCTGGCGAGCCGGCGCCAACGAGAGCACAACCATTACCTTTTCCCACGAGGTGAAGCTCGAAGGCAAGCCCCTGAAAGCCGGTACCTACGCTCTCTTTCTGGACGTAGAAAAGACTGGGCCGTGGAATTGGGTTTTCTCCAATCACTTGGGTTGGGGAAGTTATCAATACGATCCCAAGGACGATGCCCTGCGCGTGCCGGTAATGCCCGAGGACGCACCGTTCACCGAATTTCTGACCTACGGGTTTGACGATCGCCGTCCCGCCTCGGCGGTGGCCTACCTGCAATGGGAAAAGAAACGCATTCCTCTAAAAATTGAAGTCTCCGATGTAAACGGCCTTTATGTTGAAAAGATGCGGCAGGACCTCCAGTCCTGGGCAGGGTTCAATTACCAGAATTGGCAAAATGCGGCGCAATTCTGCGCTGACAACAAGATCAACCTGGAGGAAGCGCTGCAATGGGCCGATAAGGCCATCAACGGCCCGTTCCGCGGAGCCACCATCGGGCATGAAGATTTTTCCACGTTTTCCACGAAAGCCGCGGTCTTAGAAGCGATGGGGCGCGACTCCGAGGCAGATGCCTTAATCGACAAAGCGATGCACTTCTCAGGCACGGACGCGTATTCGCTGTACGCGTATGGCATGGGATTGCTGCGCAAGGACAAGAAAGATAAAGCGATGAAAATCTTCGCCTTCAATCGACAACAACATCCACAGGACAAATTCTGGACATCGTTGGGACTGGCGCGAGGTTACACGGCCGCAGGAGATAAAAAGAACGCAATCGCGAATTGGGAAATAGTCTTGCAGAACATACCCTCCAACCTGAGCAACCGAATGGCTGCGTATGAAGAGTCACTCAAGAAACTAAAGGAAACCAGTTGAGCGTTGACAACCCCCTACTCCAATCCCAGCCTCCGCTTATTCTCGACATCATCATCGCGAACGGGACCGAACCCCGCCGCCTGCGCCCTAATCCCTAGTCCCTAATCCCTGCTCCTATAAACCCAGCGGCCGCTTATTCTCCACATCATCATCGCGGACGGGACGGAACTTATGCCAGAGATACAGACCTCCCGCTACGCCTCCGCCAATTCCGATACTGATGAGCAGAAACCAGCGGTATGTAGGCACCCAAATCGCTGTGGCCGCGACGATTGCCGCCGCAACCACCAGCGCCGCCGTGCCTCGAATGGGAATCGTCATACTCGCCTCGCGGGGAACCCCGCGTTCCGGCCAAAGCAAAAGGCCCGCGCCGGCGGGCCTTTAATACTGATCAAGAATCAGCGAACCACCCGTCGCCCCCCTACTGATGCGCGGTCGGAGCGTCGCTGTTGCCCGTCGTCAGCGGAGGAGCGATCGGCTCGGGGACTTCTTCCGCCACCTTGGGCAGCGGCGATTCCAGCGCGATCTGCAGCACCTGGTCCATGGTGTCCACGAAGTGCAGCTTCATCGCGCCTCGCAGATTTTCCGGAACCTCGGCCAGATCCTTTTCGTTGTCCTTGGGCAAAATCACTTCGAAAAGCCCGGCACGATGCGCCGCCAGCAGCTTCTCCTTCAATCCGCCGATAGGCAGGACCTTGCCCCGCAACGTGATCTCTCCCGTCATCGCCAGGTCGCGGCGGACCGGAATCTTGCTAAGCGCGCTCGCAATCGCCGTGGCGATGGTAATGCCGGCTGAGGGTCCATCCTTCGGAATCGCCCCTTCCGGTACGTGCACGTGCAAATCCAGATTTCGATAAAAGTCCCGCGTCAGACCCAGCCGCGGCGCTCGCGAACGAACGTACGACATCGCCGCCTGCGCCGATTCCTGCATCACGTCTCCCAACTTCCCGGTCAGCGTGAGCTTGCCTTTCCCGTCCACTACACTGGCTTCCGTGCTCAGGATCGAGCCTCCAACTTCAGTCCACGCCAGGCCCGTAACCAATCCAATTTCGGACTTCTCGTGCGCCACCGTGTCGCGGAATTTGATCACGCCCAGGAAGTCGTTTACGTTCTCCTGGTTGATGGTGATGAAGAAGCTCTCGCCCTCTTTGACCACCTTGCGCGCAACCTTCCGGCACACGTTGCCAATCTCGCGCTCCAGATTTCGCACCCCCGCCTCGCGCGTGTACGAGCGTATCAGCGCCGTAATGGCATCGTCGGTGAACTTAATGTTCTTTTCCGACAATCCCGCCGCCAGCATCTGCTTCTTCACCAGAAACTGTTTCGCGATTTCGACCTTCTCCTGCTCGGTGTAGCCATGCAACCGCAGGACTTCCATGCGGTCCTGCAGGGCAGGAGGAATGGTGTGCATCACGTTCGCCGTTGCTACGAAGAACACCTGCGACAGGTCGTACTCCACGTCGAGGTAGTGATCCACGAACATGAAATTCTGTTCCGGGTCGAGAACTTCCAGCAGCGCCGCCGACGGATCCCCGCGGAAGTCCATCGACATCTTGTCTACTTCATCCAGCATGAACACCGGGTTCTTTGTCCCGGCTTTCTTCATCATCTGGATAATCTGACCCGGTAGCGCGCCAATATAGGTGCGGCGATGTCCGCGGATCTCAGCTTCATCGCGAACTCCGCCCAGCGACATCCGCACGAACTTCCGTCCCGTAGCCTTCGCGATCGACATTCCCAGCGAAGTCTTGCCCACTCCCGGAGGCCCAACGAAACACAGAATCGACCCTTTGGGATTCTTCACCAACTGCCGCACCGCGAGAAATTCAAGGATGCGCTCCTTGATCTTCTCCAACCCATAATGATCTTCGTTCAGAACTTTTTCCGCGCGCGAGATGTTTCGGATTTCCTTCGACCGCTTCTTCCACGGCACCGCCAGCAGCCAATCGAGGTAATTGCGCGAGACCGTGGATTCGGCCGACATCGGCGGCATGGCTTCCAGCTTCTTGAGTTCCTGTAGCGCCTTGTCCTTCACTTCCTTCGTCATGCCCGCGGATTCGATCTTCTTCTTCAGTTCATCGAACTCGCTCTTCTCGCCGCGCCCCAGTTCCTTCTGGATCGCCTTGATCTTCTCGTTCAGGTAATACTCTTTTTGCGCCTTCTCCATCTGCCGCTTCACCCGCGACTGGATGGTGCGATCCACATTCAACTTCTCGATTTCGATATCCAGCACATCAGCGATCCGCGTCAGGCGCTCCGCCGGATCGAAAATCTCCAGCAGTTCCTGTTTCTCTTCAATCGACAGTTGCAGGTTGGCCGAGATCACATCCGTCAGCTTGGCCGGATCTTCCATCCGCACCGCGGAAATCATGGTTTCGTAATTCAGCGCTTGGCACAGCTTCACATACTGCTCGAACAGCGACGTCACCCGCTGCATCGCCGCTTCCAGCGCCGGATTGGTTTCGCTGGTGTACCGCGCAACCCGCACCGTCGCCTGCATAAACCCTTCAGTATCGGTCACCTGCAGGATCTTCCCGCGCTCGATGCCTTCCACCAGAACCTTGATATTCCCGTCCGGCAGCTTCAGGCTCTGCACGATATTTACGATCGTGCCCACCTGGTAGATCTCATTGGCCTTGGGCTCGTCGATGGAGGCGTCGTGCTGCGTCGCCAGAAAGATCTTCTTATCCGCCCCCAGCGCCTCTTCCAGTGCGCGCACGCTGGATTCGCGGCCCACCACGAACGGGGTCATCATGAAAGGGAAGATGACGACGTCGCGAATCGGCATCATGGGCAGCTTTCTGGATTCGTATTTTTCTTTCGCTGTAGTCACTGAGTCTCCTGGAGTAACGACGGCCGAACCGACTTCCTTCAATTTTACATGGCCCCATCGTTCAGGGGAAATGGCAATTCCGTGGTAGGGACTATCTACTACAAACACTCAGGCTGAGCGCCCGTGGTATGCAAACGCTTGCACTTCCTAAAAATATCAGGCGAGCGAAGCTGAGTGTGTTTGGGAGGAAAATCTTCCCCTGTGTGCCTCTGTGTCCCCTGGGGTGAAAAGCCTTGCCGGAAAACAGAGGACACGATCGATCTACGAAGTCGAGCTGCCCGTCTTAACCAGCCTTCTCCATCACGGGGGCGAACGACGCGCTGCGCTTCTCCACCATCTCCCTCGTGACCTCGAACTCCTTCAGCTTCTTCTGGCTGGGCAGATTGAACATCAGGTCGAGCATGAGCTCTTCCAGGATCATTCGCAGCCCGCGGGCGCCTACCTTCCGCGCCATAGCCTGACGGGCGATAGCCCGCAGCGCTTCGTCGTTGAACTTCAGCCGCACATTCTCGAACTCGAACAGCCGCTGGTATTGCTTCACGATCGCGTTCTTCGGCCGCGTCAGAATCTCGATCAGCGCGAACTCGTCCAGTTCCTCCAGCATGCCCACCACCGGCAGCCGCCCGACGAATTCAGGAATCAACCCGAACTTGATCAGGTCTTCCGGCTGAACTTCCTGCATCAACTCCTGGGTACGCTTCTTCGAGGCGAACGACTCTTCCTTCTCCGCCTCTTCGCCGCTGCGGAAGCCCAATGATTTTTTGCCCATTCTCCGCGAGATAATCTTGTCCAGCCCAACAAAAGCCCCGCCGCAAATGAACAGAATGTTCGTGGTATCCACCGGGGTGAATTCCTGGTGCGGATGCTTGCGTCCTCCCTGCGGAGGCACGTTGGCGATCGTCCCCTCCAGAATCTTCAACAGCGCTTGCTGCACGCCCTCGCCCGAAACATCCCGGGTGATCGACGGATTCTCATCTTTGCGCCCGATCTTATCTACTTCATCGATATAGATAATGCCCGTCTGGGTCCGGCTGACGTCGCCGTCGGCCGCCTGCAACAGCTTCAGAATAATGTTCTCAACATCCTCGCCCACGTACCCGGCTTCGGTCAGAGTGGTGGCGTCAACGATCGCGAAGGGCACATCCAGCATGCGTGCCAGCGTCTGCGCCAGCAGCGTCTTGCCCGTCCCGGTCGGCCCGATCAGCATGATGTTCGACTTCGAAAGCTCAATCCCGTCGCCCGTCTTCTGCCGGTTCATGAAGATCCGCTTGTAGTGGTTGTAAACCGCCACCGCCAGCTTCTTCTTTGTTTGCTCCTGCCCAATCACGTATTCATCCAGGAACGCTTTTACTTCCTGCGGCTTGGGCAACTGGTTGGGAGTGCTCGAGGGAGGCGTGGCCGCGCGGTCATCTTCCAGAATGGAGTTGCATACCGCAACGCACTCGTCGCAGATGTAGGCCCGTGGATAATCGCTGGGGGACGAGATTAGTTTCGCTACCGCATCCTGCGACTTATGGCAGAACGAACAACGTAGAATCTCATCCGTACCCGATTTGCTTTTCACTAGTCTGTTACTCCTTCAGCGGTTCACGGTATGACTGGCTCCCCAGCTCTCAGATCCGCCTGTCATGCCGTTTTCGGTCCACTAACCTCGGGCGCGAAGGCCGATCATACCGCTTTTACCGTCTTGTAGATGATATCGTCGATGATTCCGTATTCCTTAGCCTGCTGGGCGTTCATGATGAAGTCGCGCTCCACATCTTTCTCTACCTTGTCCAGTTTCTGACCGCTGTGCTTGGACAACAACTGGTTTGTGATCTCACGCATACGCAAAATCTCTCGCGCATGAATGTCGATATCCGTCGCCTGCCCCGACAAACCGCCCATCGACGGCTGATGTATTAGAATCCGCGAATTCGGTAGTGCCAATCTCTTTTTGGCTTCGCCTGATGCCAAAAGTAATGCGGCCATCGATGCCGCCTGCCCAACACACAGCGTCATTACATCGTTCTTCACATACTGCATGGTGTCGTAAATCGCCATGCCCGCTGTGATCGAGCCTCCCGGAGAGTTGATGTAAAGCTGGATGTCTTTCTCCGGATCTTCCTGAGCCAGAAACAACATTTGGGCGATCACCAGGTTGGCGATGTTGTCGTCAATCGGCGTCCCGATGAAGATAATGTTGTCGCGCAGCAGTCGGGAATAGATGTCGTAGGCGCGTTCGCCTCGCCCGGTCTGCTCGATAACCATCGGTACCAGCATCATTTTTGGATCGTTCACGTTCACCTGCCACACTCCGCCCCCACGCAACCGCTATCTGCCTGGGGCTGGGTCGAAAGGTCCGCCTGTCTTATGCGGACTGGTGATACAGAAATTCGAGGGTCTTTTCGCTGCGGATTCTGTTCCGGATTCTATCGAG
This sequence comes from Candidatus Sulfotelmatobacter sp., assembly GCA_036376495.1. Taxonomy (GTDB): domain Bacteria; phylum Acidobacteriota; class Terriglobia; order Terriglobales; family Acidobacteriaceae; genus Sulfotelmatobacter. Next base: position 19,086 of record DASVAE010000020.1, read on the forward strand.
GCCCCCATCCTGTGTCAAACGAGCGCGAACCGCCTCCGAAGTCTGTTTCGTTTGCTGAGCGAGCGCTTCAATTTCATGGTTCAACTCCTCCTCGCCCACCTCGATATTTTCCAGCTCCGCAATGCGATCCAGTAACAACGACGACTTCACATCCTGCACGGCCTGGTCTCTTTGACCCGCCCGCAACCGCGGCAGATCCATTTTTTTCATGTCTTCCATCTTCATACCCTGCGCCGCCAGGGCACGCAGGCCACGCTCCAGCCGCAAATCGATCTGGCGATCGACCAGCGATTCTGGGACTTCAAATTCGTTGCGCTTTACCAGTTCATTGACCAGCTTGTCTTTCGCCTCGCGCTCGGCATCGTGCTTGCGCTCGGCTTGCATGTTCTCGCGAATCTGCTTCCGCACCTGGTCCAGGCTGCTGAATTCTCCCAGCTCCTTGGCGAATGCGTCGTTGAGTTCTGGCAAGTTCTTCTGCTTAATCGCCTGTACCTTCACCGTGTACACCAGCGTTTTCCCGGCCAGCCGCTTGTCCGTCGAATCTTCCGGATATTTCACTTCAAACTCGCGAGCCTCGCCCGCATTCGCCCCCCGCAGGTTCTCCGAAAACTCAGGAACCGTATTCTTCCCGCCAATCTCGATCAGCACCTCGTCCATGTGCACCGGTTGTGTCTTGTCCTCCGCTTCCTTCGGCCGCCCATCCATCGACGCCTGCGCAAAGTCCCCATCCTGCAGCGCACGCCCTTCCACCGAAATGTAAGTCGCATGCTGTTCGCGAACACTGTTCAGCGCCTCTTCGACTTCCTCATCTTTCACTTCGATCTGAGGATGATCCGCCCGCAGCTCTTTGTAGCCCTCCACCTTGATCTCCGGCATGATCTCGAAGCTGGCCTTAAAACGCAGAGGCTCGCCGTCATGGATATGCAGGTCAGTCACCCGCGGCTGCGACACCGGGACTAATCCCTGCTTCTCCGCCTCTTTGCGGAAATACCGCGGCACCAGCGACTCCACTACATCGCTCTTCAGGTCTTCCTTAAACCGCTGCCGGATGATGGAAGGCGGAACATGTCCCGCGCGAAATCCCGGCAATCGCGCCACCTTCTGATATTTCTGCACCAGCGCTTCGGTCTCCCGCGTGACTTCCTCGGCAGGAACTTCCACCGAAATCTCGCGCTTGACGCTGTCTTGTTTAGTCTCAGTTGTTTCTGTAGGACTCACGTTAACCTTTCAGTTCGTGTCACAAACGCAGGGCAACTTCGTGGCTGGACGGCCCCGCCAGGCTCTTTAGCCCAGCTCATTCACATGCCGTTCCTCTGAGTTTAAAGACAGGGGAGACAAGCGTCAAACGAGAGAGGGGAGAAGGGAAAGAGACCACCGCAGAGACACATGTCGAGATAGTAAACAGATGAAAATCAAGTTAGACAGGAACCGACATCATCCCGCGATTCGCGCGTGTTCGAGGAGGGAAAGAGACCGTCCCAGAGACACCTCTCTATGTGGAAATCCTGTTTGGACCGGGACGCTAGAAACCCGAAGAGTCTCGTGGTGAATAAGACTGTTCAGCTATCAATACTGTGTTACTCTAGGGGTAGATCCACATAGGGAAGACCTCAAATGAAATCCGTTGAAAATCGCGATCTTTTTCCGGGCGCATTGGAAATGATGATTCTTCAGACTCTCAAGCGCTCTCCCATGCATGGCTATGCTCTCGCAAAACACATCAAGCAGTCGTCGGATTGCCTCCTGCAGATCGAAGAAGGTTCGTTGTATCCGGCCTTGCAGCGCATGCTCAAAGAGGGGTGGGTCCAAGCTGAATGGGCTTTATCCGCGACTAACCGCAAAATTCGTCTCTACCGGCTCACCAAGTCAGGGGCAAAGCACTTGCAGCACGAAGTTTCTTCATTTGAACGCATGCTGAAGGGTATTTCTCAGGTACTTGCGACCTAAAACACATGATGTGGCTGCGGCAAATTATCGCTCGTCGTCGGCTCTCCACCGATCTAGCCGAGGAGATTCAGCAACATCTCGCTGAAAAAGTTGAGGAGTTGGTTGCTGAGGGGATGCCTCAGGAAGAAGCCACTCGATACGCTCGTCGCGAGTTCGGCAATGTCGTCCGCATTGAAGAGCAAGGCCGTGAAGTTTGGGCGTGGCCATGGATTGAGAATCGCTTTGCGGATTTGTCTTTTGCATTTCGCCAAATGCGAAGGGAACCTCTTTTCTCCATAGTTTCTTGTCTGTCAATTGCGCTCGGAATTGGCGCAACAACGCTCATGTTCAGCGTCGTGTATTCCGTGCTCATTGATCCGTATCCGTACAAGAATGCGGGCCGCATAATGCACGTCCACATCTTTGACAAGGATGCCTTCCTCACGGACCTGCTTCTTTCAACCTCGCAGTTCCGGCGCTTCCAGGATTCTCGAGTTCTCGATGGCGCTATCGCCATGGATGAAGCGCCTATGTCGCAAACCGGAGGCGAATTTCCGGAGTCCGTATTAGCTGGACACATCTCTGCGAATGCATTCGAGTTCTTCGGTGTTCCACCTCTAATCGGAAGAGAATTTACTTCGCAAGACGTTACGGATTCCGCTTACCCTCCCAAAGTCGCTGTCCTCAGCTATCGCTATTGGAAGAACCATTTTGCGGGACAGCAAAATGTTGTTGGAAGAACCCTCCAACTCAATCGGGAGAACTACATCGTCATCGGAGTTCTACCCGCGCGGTTCGCATGGTGGGGTTGCGATGTCTACACTCCTCTCGCATATTCGGCTGACCCTGATCGCACCGTCATGGTCTTTGCCCGAATTAAGGCAGGCATTGGTCTCGGCGTAGCTGAAAAAGAGCTCCAGAGTTGGATTCAGGAACTCGCGCAGGAGACTCCGAAACACTTCCCGCGCGAACTTAAGGTCGGTTTGGTACCGCTAAATGACATCTTCGTCGGATCCTTTGCGGGAACGATTTATTTCCTGTTGGGCGCGGTGTCCTTGCTTTTGGTAATCGGTTGCGCCAACCTATCGATTCTGCTCTTGGCGCGGGGAAGAAGTCGCACGCACGAATTGGCCATCCGAGCCGCCATTGGCGGAACAAGGCACCGTATTCTCTCTCAGTTGTTGACTGAGTCCGTTGCACTCGCACTGACTGGCGGCGCAGTCGGCATTTTGCTCGCTGTTGGGGGGAGCACATTAATTCCCCGATTTTTACCAGAGGGGACATTCCCGGGTGAAGCAGCCTTTGGACTCAGCATAGCCGTGCTCGTCGCGAGCACAACTTTGGCCGTGCTTAGCGGGATCGTGTTTGGAGCATGGCCAGCGCTACGAATTTCCAAACCGCGTCTAAGCGAATTGCTGCAGATCGGAAATCGAACCTTTACGAGTAGCAAGGGTGCTAAGCGACGTCATGACATTCTAGTTGCCGCTCAAGTAGCACTAACTCTGGTTCTGCTGGCGGCCGCCGGAACAACAATTCGGTCATTGGATCGGCTCACGCATCGATCTCTTGGGTACGACCCACACCATCTTGCTTGGATCACCATCCCGTTGCGCGACGGCACATATACAGACTGGCAAAAAAGGATCCGCTATTACTCACAAGTCCGAGAAGATGTCGCCCGGATCCCGGGGGTCCGATCCGCTGCGATCGCCTACACGTGGTTGCCTCCCCTTTCGCTGTTTCGCAGCAGTGCCCAGATTCGAGGCTGGCGAAGCGACGAAAATCAGACCCTAACCATTCAGCAAGTCAGCCCGGAATACTTTTCTACGCTGCGAATTGCGCTGCTTCAGGGCCGTTATTGGACGGAGTCAGAGACGCTTCGTGCCCAGCCTCTGGGAATTATTAACTCAACCATGGCTCACCTCTATTGGCCCAATGGTGATGCGCTTGGACACATGGTTCACCTCGACGAACTAAAGGCTAGAACCGCATGGATGCTTCAAGCTCAACCCAATGATGGTTGGGTTCAGATCGTAGGAGTGGTTTCAGATACTCCGAATGACGGCTTGAGAGACCCCGTTTTGCCGACCGTCTATGTGCCTTACACCCTCGTCGCCAACGATGCTTTTGATGTTGTCGTTCGCACGCAAGGTAATCCTTTGGCCTTCGTAGCGTCCATTCGAGACCGAATCCACAGGATCGACGCGGACCAAATGACGCTTGAAATGACCACTGCTGAACAGAGGCTCAATTCCGAGGGGCTCGCGCGCGAACGATTCTTGATGATCGTGTTTCTTATATTCGGTTTCATGAGCCTGTCCCTGGCTGCTGTTGGCCTCTATAGCGTTGCGTCGTACATCGTCTCGCACCGAACACATGAATTTGGCGTACGTATCGCGCTCGGAGCTCATAGGAGTGATGTTCTGAAGGCTGTTTTGAAATCAGTACTTCCGGCCGTCCTGGGCGGCCTTGTTTCTGGGATGGTCATCAATCTCCTCGCCGCTAGGTTGATGGAACATTGGATCGATGGCAATGTTCGGGATCCCTTAATGCTGGCAACGATAACTCTGCTCGCAATCTTTGTGACTATCACGGCTTCGTTGCGACCAGCCACTCGAGCTGCTTGCATAGAACCGCTGGATGTTTTGCGGGCCGACTAGAGTTACCGAGTGAGGACGAGGATGCAGCCGCCTACACCGTTTCATCAAGAACTACGGAATCGGTTTCGTCACCGTACGCGACCCCAGCCAGCGAATCAAATACCTTTTATGGGACGAGGGCAACTGGCTTTCGACTGATTAGCCTGACCGCCTCCCAGGCAGCCCAGGTATACTTCCACACGAAGCTTGGGCCACCCGCAGTCGCGGAGCACCGATGCGCTACACAATCCACGCCCTGCCAGCCGCGTCAATCTGCGTCCTTTCGACGTTGCTCTTGAGTGCGCGCCAAGCCGAACCCGCGAAGCAAATCACGGAAATTGAAATCAAGCGTGCCATCAATAGCAGATCCGATGTGGACGAGTGTGACAGCCTCGATCAGATCTACATTGATCACCTCGAGTATTACGATTTCACCGGCGATGGTCGGCAGGAAGCTATCGTGGTGGCTTCCACGTGCATGACGGGAACGGCGGGGCCAGACGTACATGCCGTCTACACCCGGCATCCCGATGGCACACTCCGCGAGTTGCCGCTCCTCAACGCGAAGGGAGACCCGCCCTGGTCTGACCAGGTAAATCAGCCCTTTCCTGTTTTTGGAAATTCGAACTACACACTCACCCTTGACAGCGGCAAATTGGTAGTACGCTGGGGCGACTCTTCCGATCGCGATCAACCCTTAACCGTTTGGTACAGGTGGGACGGCACAAAGTTCATCGTGGACCATGCGAAATTGCAGGGCCCCTTTCCGACCAGCTACGATTGCAGCAAAGCCACCAAAGAATTGGATCGAGCCATCTGCTATTCGCCCGCGGTGGCCGCCTTGGATTTGGAACTCGGGCGCATCTACCGCGAAACGCTGCAAAAACTCCGCGCAGATCAGAAGCAGGATTTTCAAAAGCAGCAACGGGAATGGCTCACCCGTCGCGAGAAGACGTGCACGATTTATAAGTGGTGGGTCGACTGCCTGAAAGATCTCTACACCAGGCGCATCGCCGAGCTACGCGGCGCGACGATAGAATCCACCCCTCCGCGTGCCGCTGCAATAGGTCCGACGATTTCACTAACTTTCCATACCTGGCCGCGTCCATTCCCGGTACGCGTTTGATTCACAGGAGTTCCAATGCCCCAGCCCACCCTCGCTAACCGCCCAAACCCAGACGCTTCTTCGCTCATCTCGCTGGAATTCATCTGGCGCGACGTGCGCTTTGCAGTCCGCTCATTACTGAAAGCTCCCGCATTCACGGTGGTCGCGATTCTTGTGATCGCCGTAGGCATCGGAGCGAACACGGCCGTCTTCTCCGTGATCAACGCAGTCCTGCTCAAGCCCCTCACTTATCCCGACCCACAATCCCTGGTGCATCTGGTGAACACTGGCGATCAAGGTTCTTTCCCCGGCGCGAACGTGCCCAAGTTCAACATCTGGCGCCAGCAGACCGGCATTTTTCATCAGGTCGCGGCCTATGACAACGGCGGCGCCGGACTGAATCTCACCGGCAACGATAAACCTGAGCAGGTGCAAGGCGTGCACGTAACCTCGGATTATTTTTCGATTCTGGGCGCCCCCGTCATCGCCGGCCGCACCTTCACCACCGCTGAAGACAGCCCACATGGCGGCAATGTCGTAGTGCTAAGTTATGGCCTCTGGAAGCGGCGATTTGGCGGAGATCGCGCCCTCATCGGCAAAACCATTCAGCTCAATGAACAGCCCTATCAGGTTGTAGGCGTAATCGGCCGCGGATTCGTTACCGACAATCCCGCTGACCTCTGGTTGCCCTTTCAATTTGAACTCACTTCGCAGGACCAGGCCCACTACTTCGGCGTGATTGCGCGGCTGAAATCGGGCATCACGGTCCCGATGGCCAACGCGCAATTGAAGCTCGCCGCCAATCAATATCGCTCCACCTATCCCGGCACGCTGGGGCCGAACGACAGCTTCGGCGTGGTCTTGTGGCAGGAGTTGATGGTCCGCGACACGCGCTCGTCTCTCTACGTCCTGCTTGGTGCTGTCGGACTTGTACTGTTGATCGCCTGTGCCAACGTTGCGAATCTGCTGCTGATTCGCGCCACCGCGCGCAAGCGGGAGCTCGCTACCCGCTCTGCGCTCGGCGCCGGGCGCTGGCACATCGTCCGCCAGTTGCTCACCGAAAGCCTGGTGATATCCCTCACCGGCGGCATCCTCGGCCTCATTCTCGGATTCGCCGGCGTTCGCTTCTTGCTGGCCATCAACCCCGGAAGCATCCCCCGCATTGGCGAAGATGGCTCGGCGGTCACGGTCGACTCTCATGTCCTGCTATTCACGCTTGCAATTTCCGTGCTCACCGGAATTTTCTTTGGCCTGGTCCCTGCCATCACCGCCTCCCGCAAGAACCTCGCAGCAATTTTGAACGAGAGCAGCAACCGCTCCGGAGTAGGCTTCCGCAGCGGCAAAGTGCGTTCCGTTCTAGTCGTCAGCGAGATGGCTCTCGCGCTTGTGCTGGTCATCGGCGCGGCCCTGCTCATTCGCACGTTTATGAAGCTGCAGTCTGTTGATCCCGGATTCGACACCCACAACGTGCTCACCATGGCCATGTCGATCAGCGGCGACCGTTTTCAAAAATCCAGCGGCGTCGCTCAGGTGATTCATGACGGCAGCGAGCGGATCAACGCCGTTCCCGGAGTGACCGCCGCCGCGGCCGCCTGCTGCCTGCCCTTGCAAGGAGGCTTCGGCCTGCCTTTCAACATCGTGGGACGCGCCAACGGCAACAATCCCAACACCGGAGGCGCGGGATACTTCCCCGTCTCCTGGAGCTATTTCGATGTCTTCAAGGTCCCAGTTCTCCGCGGCCGCAATTTCACCGAGCGCGACAGCGGATCGGCTCCCGGTGTGGTCATCATCAATGAGGCCATGGCGCGCCAATTCTGGCCCAAAGGCGATCCCCTCAACGACCGCGTGGTTATTGGACCAGGCATGGGACCCGTTTTCGCCGAACAACCGCGCCAGGTGATCGGCGTCGTCGGCAATACCCGCGATGGCGGACTCAATCAGGATCCTGGTCCCACCATGTACATCCCGGTCGCGCAGATGCCCGACAAAGTTACCGAGCTCAACTCCCGCATCGCTCCCCTGTGGTGGATTGTGCGTACGCGCATGGAGCCGCACACTCTCACCGCTGCCGTCACCAGCGCCATCCGCGAAGCCACCGGCGGTCTGCCCGTGGCTCACATTCGCACCATGGACGAGATCGTTGTGCTCACCACATCGCGCGAACGCTTCAATATGTTGCTGCTCACGGTTTTCGGCGCTTCCGCTTTACTGATGGCCGCAATCGGCATCTACGGATTGATGGCTTACTCAGTGCAGCAGCGCACACAAGAATTAGGAGTAAGGATGGCGCTGGGAGCCCAGGCCGCAAATATTCGCAACATGGTAATTCGCCAGGGAATGCTGCTGGCAGGAATCGGCCTGATCATCGGGATCGGCGGAGCATTCTGGCTGACGAAGTTTCTGACAGGATTCCTGTTTGGAGTAAAGACGTGGGATCCGACGGCCTTTATTTTTACCCCGATCCTGCTGTGCGCCGTAGCCCTAGTCGCAGTCTGGCTCCCAGCCAGAAAAGCCACAAGAGTTGATCCGATCTCAGCCTTGCGCTTCGAGTGATCTGGCGGGGCGAATGCCGCCGTCCGCCCTGTCTCGGGAAGCCAAGCGTGTGCTGGGGACTGCGGAACTTAGAGTGAGGCTGGGAGAAGCTGCGAATGAAAAAAATCGGACCACTTTTCGCAAGGTATTAAGAATGCGGGACTTGAGACGATTGCCGCCACTTTTAGCCCGCAAAGTATTAAAACTAGATACTTTAGGGGTAAAGTATTCTGGAATATGGAGTTACAGGTGAATTATCCGCATAGTGTATAAACATTGTTTTGTGACCGAACTCTTCAACGTATTGAAAGTAAATACGTTTAGTGTCCGAGACCCCAAGCGGCTGGCTGCAAAGTATTGTCAAAGAAAGGCTTACACGCAAAGTATTCCGGAATAGAGACTTAACAGACCCGGGTTGCAGGACGGGTCTGGGGGCCTCTAGCTGAATGGCTTGCGATGCGAATGCGCATGAGTCCATTGTGCGCTTTTCATGGCCCGGGTCAAGGTCACCGGTCACATTGAAGAGAAGTTCGCCTGTGGAAAACTGAGAAAATCAATGCGGTATGCAGGAAAATCGTGAACTTCCCGTCAGAACATTCCGGGTGGTTCCCATTGTTGCCCGTTGTCGATACCACCGTGAGTAAAGTCACTGAAAGTAGCTCGGAGTTCGCCTTATTCTGCGATCCATGTCTGAGACGCTCCGTTTTGCAACGTTTGTGACTGAAGCAGACCATGTTTTGTTGGGGCAACAAAGCAAAAAGTCGCGCATTGAACTCCGAAACGAGGCCCGAAATCGCAATTTTGAGACCCTAAAGACCAGAATGAGCAGTGCCCAAACGAAGCGAGATCAGCAGTGGATCTGGGCTAGCTTCGGAGAAGGCGAAGAGCGTGAGCTCAATCTTCTCCTCAACGAGGAGGCGGACGACCTGCGAAATATTTTGATGCCAGCACTATCAGAGAATAACGCGCTTGACTTTGATGGATTGCGCGAGCGCAGGGAAGCATCTGTTGCTGAGAGTGCGGTGGGATCACCGCCCGATCCAAGCGCATTCGAGACACCGGCACTGTCGTGGTTTTCGCGACTTTTTAGGAGTAAACGACTCGTTCATGAGATTAAGGCGCATTCGGCAATGGCCGAGTATGAAAAAAAGCGTCGTGAGTATCAGTCGAAGCTATCGACGGCCCGGCAAAGTTTCGAGGCGGCAAAGGCTTCTCGCAATGCAAGTGTGGATGAGTTCGAAAGAGCTTACCTCGCGGGGGAAGGCGACGCAGTATCTTGTTATTGCACTCTTGCACTGAAGAGATCGGTTTATCCAGAATCGATCCCGAGAAGCTTTCGGACGATGTTTGTGAACGAGTCATCAGAGTTCGTTATCGAAGCCGTGCTTCCCACGATTGACGTTATCCCAGCAATCGAATCTGTTTCGTGGGTGAAATCGAAACACGAGTTTAAGCCGAAACTTCGCAAGCCAGCTGAAGTCCACAAATTGTACCAAGATCTTATTGCAGGACTTGCGCTGAGGCACTTACATGAGGTGTTCACGGCGGATGTCGCACGAAAGGTTTCCGCGGTTGTGTTTAACGGCTATGTTAATTCCGTTGATCGTGCCACTGGTAAAGAAGTCAGGCCTTGCTTGATTTCGACGCGAGCTACAAGAGGTCAATTTCAACAGTTAAACCTAGCCAAAGTGGACCAATTGCTTTGTCTGAGGAATCTGGGCGCTCAGTTTTCTAGCAAACCGGGAGAACTGCTGGCTGTTAGGCCAATCGTCGAATTCGATATGGTAGACAAGCGCTTCGTTGGAGAGATGGATGTAATAGCAGAACTCAACGAACGTCCAAATCTGATGGACCTTACACCGCATGAATTTGAGGCACTTGTGAGCAATTTGTTCGGCAAGATGGGTTTAGAGACGAAACTGACTCGCTCATCGCGCGATGGTGGTGTCGATGCTGTAGCCTTCGATAAGCGTCCAGTTCTCGGTGGTAAGGTCGTTATTCAAGCGAAGAGGTATAGCAACACCGTTGGAGTTGCCGCCGTCCGCGATCTCTATGGAACCATGATGAACGAAGGAGCAAACAAAGGAATTCTTGTCACAACGAGCGGCTACGGCCCGGATGCGTTTGAGTTTGCGAAAGACAAGCCCATCGAACTCATCTCAGGGGGCGGACTCCTCTATCTCTTGGATCAAGTAGGACACCGAGCGCGGATTGTGTTTCCGGAAGAGGCAGTAGTAGGTGTCTAGAAGCCATTCTGAGGTAAATAATCCCGAATCTGCGAAAAACCACGCGTAGAGCTCCGGTGTACTCAGTTTCTGAACTGGTGCCGCGCGTCTGTTAAAACTGCCTCGGAGGTGGGACACCGCGGCGCCGAGTTGCTGACACTTCATCGCGGCAGGTGCGAGACCCCGGTGAAAAAAAGGCCGATCGCTCGTGGCCGCCCCGAGCGGACCTTTTCTGCGCCTCCGAGCGATATGGTGTAATGGCCCAGTGTCTTGGCTTACCGTTTTGAACCGGGACGTGGTCGGCTGCACTCGCTGTCCGCGCCTGGTTAGCTATCGCGAGCAGATCGCCCGCGAGAAGCGCCGCGCCTATCGCGACTGGGAGTACTGGGGCAAGCCTGTCCCTGGATTCGGCGATCCCGAGGCCCGCGTCCTGGTCATGGGACTGGCCCCCGGCGCTCATGGGTCCAATCGTACCGGACGCCCTTTCACCGGCGACGCTTCCGGCAACTTCATGTATCCGGTGCTGCACGAGACCGGATTCGCTAACCAGCCCACCGCCACTGACCGCAACGATGGCTTGAAGCTGAACGATCTCTACATCACGGCCGCGGTCCGCTGTGCTCCGCCCGACAACAAGCCGTTACCCACGGAACTCGCGGCCTGCTCGACGTTTCTAGATCGCGAGCTGGCAGGATTGGAAAAAGTGAAGGTGGTGGTCGCGCTGGGCAAGATCGGCTTCGACGCTTATCTGAATTACGTCAAACGTCGCGGCCTGCTCAAGGGCAAAAAAGATTACGTCTTCAGGCATGGCGCGAGTTATGCAATGCCGGATGGCAAGATCCTGGTGGCGTCCTATCATCCTTCGAACCAGAACACGCAGACCGGCAAGCTGACGCGGGAAATGTTCGTCAAAATATTCAAGCAGGCAGCAAAACTTGCCGATAAAGAAACCGAAGCGCCGCCCGAGCCGGTTCGCTGACCCGCCCCTCGCTTGGGGTCACATCAACGATGGGCACGAACCGGGGCGGCGCTTTCTGTCTGACAAACTGGACCACGTCGGGGATAAGCCAAACGGGCAGTCCGACGTGGGCAATCTACCTCAACTTCGTGACCGTGACTTCGAGCTGAAACTGCCGCTTCGAATTAGGATCGTCTACACTACCAATCAGGATCGGTTTTCCGACGATCAGCAAAGTATCGCCTGATATTTTGATCTGTCGAACCACCGGTGGCGCGAAAGGGTGATCTGTTCCGGTGCCGATATCCAGGTTGCTGATCTCGCCCCTGACCACGAGAAGCAACTCGTCACCGTGTTCTCTCAGCGCGGACCAGATTTGTGTTCCCACATCCAGGTACTGGTACTGGTTGGTCGAAGGCGTGTTCGGAGTTGTTCCCGACACGACGGGAACCCGGGTACCGATTTTTATCTCGTTGGATTCTCCGCCGGTGAGATTCATGGAGTAGTGCCGTGTGTTTGTAACCTTCCCGTCTGTCAATTCATCAAAGGAAAAGTCGAGACGGTAGGGCTGCACGGGCTGCACCTTACTGGGGCCAGAATTTGTTTTTGTCGAGTCCTCTTGAGCTTGCACTGGACTAAGCCAGAACAGTCCGACGATCAATCCTGTAACGCAGATCAAAAGCGATTTCCTCATGTCTCATGCCTCATCTTTCTTATTTGTCCAAGCCAGAAGGCCTGATTCCCGAGTCCGTACTCCTCATTTCGCGCTGCACTTCTCTTTCGTACTCGTCCTGCGCTTTTGCAATCAACGTTGCCTCTGCGGGAAACTCCATTGCGTACCGGGCTAGGACCAACTCCTCTTGGCTGAGGGGCTGCGGAGAAGGGAACTGGTCGAGCTTCGGCAGAGCCTTCGCAACCTGAGTGTCAGGTGCGGCCTGCAAGCGACGCTTTGGCCGCTGAACGGCGTTCTTCGGCGGCGAAGTGTAGGTCAGCTTCGGAGCCGGAAGCGCAGCCGACGGATGCTGCGCAACCCTCGACTGCGGTTTTGCATGTGGCCGCAATGACATCGTGATGATCACTGCCAAAGCCGCAACCGCCGCAGCCGCCGTGAGCCACCCCCGCCAGCTGTGAGTGGCGCGTTCGGCGCTTTGACTTCTCAGGTGCGCAAGGATTCGGTTCTCCAATCCTTCGCGCGGCTGGACGGCTGAGTACTGCTTCAAAGCCGCGTCGAGCAATCGATCCGTTTCATCGCCCGGCGAATTCTGATACTCATTTCCCTGTTGCATCTAGCCTCACCCTTATTTGCTCATTCTTTGCGCGAGCTTCCCTTTCAGAATCTGACGCGCCCGGAACACGCGTGAGCGCACGGCCGCTTCATTGATTTCTAAAGTCTCGGCAACTTCCCGCGGCGACATCTCTTCGACCGTGGATAAGATCAGCGGCTCGCGCAGCTTGGAGGGGAGCGCACCGATCAGTTTTTCCAACGTCGCGCCGATCTCGGTTCCGTGGACCGTCTCCTCTGCGGAATGGTCGCCTGCTGCAATTTCTGGAATCGGCCTCTCCGGATTGTCGAGAGCTACTCCCTCTACACGTCCGCGTTGCCGGCTGCGATCGACTGCCACTCGCCAGGCGATCCGCGCCACCCAGGGCTTCGCATCCCTAACCTCGGCCAGTTTCGAGCGGAAGCGCAGCACTCGCATGAACGTCTCCTGCGCGGCATCCTCCGCATCGTGATGGCGGCGAAGCACGGAGTATGCAATCCGGTAGACCAGCTGGGAGTGTTCTCGGACCAGAGCTTCGAGCACGGCGTCTGGGTTTTCCCCACGCTCACGCTCGATGCTCGCGCTGTCCAGAATCGCCTCTCCTGCTATCAATCGTCTGCCCTCAATCATGAAGACCGCCCAGCCTTCGATTGTGTTCAGGAATTTCTCATGGGAGGAACGCGCGCAGCGGGACGGCTTGCAAGGTCTCTACAGACCGAGAAACACGGGTTCCGGTTGCAGGTGGATGCCCCAGACTTCTTCCACTCGTTTTTGGATTTGATCTTTGAGAGCGAGGATCTCGGCGGAGGTGGCTCCGCCGCGATTCACAAGGGCCAGCGCATGCTTGCTGGAGATCCCGGCATGCGCCAGCGTGTATCCGCGAGGGAAGCCAGCGTGCTCCACCAACCAGGCGGCGGACACTTTGTGATTTCGCTCCAGTGCGGGATAACTTGGCACCATCAGACCCTTGGCGGTGGCTCGATGTTGCAGGTCATGGTGCAGTGCTTCGGAGAGCACCGGATTTTTGAAGAATGATCCCGCGCTGCGGCAATCCGGATCACCTTCCACGATCAGCATGCCCTTGCGTGCCCGTATCTGGAGAACCGCCTCACGAACTTCCGCCAGGGTGGGAACTGGCTTGCCCTCGAAGTGGCGCTTCAAATCGGCATACTCGAGGCGTGGGGGTCCTCCGGGTACAAGGGCATACATAACGCGCAAGACGACGAATCGTCCATGCTCGCTGCTATTGAAGATGCTGGCGCGGTAGGCGAAGCCGCAAGCCTCCGCGCACAATTCGCGAATCTGATTGTCCCGCAGATCGAAGACCTGGACGGACTCGATGGTGTTCGAAACTTCCTGGCCGTAGGCTCCTACATTCTGCACGGGCGTGCCGCCTACACTGCCCGGAATGCCGCTGAGGCACTCAATTCCCGCGCAATTGGCAGCCACGCTGCGGGCTACGAATCCATCCCACGATTCACCGGCGCCGATCTCGAACAGAACTCTGCCATTGGAACCGTCGCGCTGGTCAATGCCTGGGATGGCGATCTTCAGCACCAAGCCCGGCCATCCCGCGTCGGCGACCAGCAAGTTGCTGCCGCCGCCCAGCACGAAGATTTCTAAGTGGCGCGATGTCGCGAAGGCGATGGCTTCTTGCACCACGTCAGGTGAGTCGGCCTCCACGAAGAAGCGGGCGGGGCCTCCGACCCGCAGCGTAGTTTGGGGCGCGAGCGGAACGTTTTCCTGAAGGCGCATGGGAGGAATCGCTTTCAATATACATCGGCGATCGGGAGACGAACGTGGCGAGACGCTGTCAGGCTACAATGGAGTCATACCAACCGAGAGGATCAACAGCATGTCAATGTATCCCGAAGTGATGTGCATTCCCATGCGCGAGGAATTGACTCGCCTGGGAGTGGAAGAACTGAAGACGGCAGATGCGGTCGATCAGGCGCTCAAAAATTCCGGGACCGCGCTGGTCGTGGTCAATTCGATTTGCGGATGCGCCGCCGGCCGCATGCGTCCGGCAGTGCGGATGGCGCTGCAAAATGGGGCCAAGCCTGACCGCGCCTACTCTGTGTTCGCGGGCCAGGAAAAAGAAGCGACCGATCGGGCGCGGAGGTACTTCACGGGTTATCCTCCGTCCTCGCCGTCGATTGCGCTCTTCCGCGACGGGCAGCTGGTGTACTTTATGCAGCGCCGCGATATCGAAACGCGGGAAGCCCCGGCCATTGCCGCCGAGCTGAAGGCTGCGTTTGATCGGTATTGTGGAACCAACGTTGCGGTCTGACCGGCGAGGAAATCTCATTACCTAGCGCTACCGTTTTGGCATGCGGGCCATGAACGCTTTGATGACGATCGCATTGGGCTGCACGCCCACGGGGATCAGGGTTAGCAGGGAATACTCCGACGTTTCGAGTGTGCGGTGGGGCTGGCGTTTCTGAATGATGGTGACGTCTCCTGATTCGGTATCGGCCACCAGAAGGTAATTCTGATCCGGCGTGAGCGCCAGGGACTCGGGACGGCTACCCACGGCCAGGGTGGTGAGACGGCGACCCATATCAATGTCGTACACGGCCACACTGTTGGACCCGAAGTTGGAGACATAGAGGCGGGAATTGTCCGGAGTCACCAGCGCGCGCGCGGGCTGCCGCCCGATTTCCGGGCTGCTGCCCACTTCGTCGTTGCCAGTTTCCACAATTGAAATGCTGTTGGAATCGAAGTTACAAACCATCATTTCGCCGCCGTCCGGCTTCATGGTGAGCGCCACGGGAGTGCGCCCGACGTCGAGAAGGGCGAGCACGCGGTCCTGGTTGTGGGCGGGCGACTGCAACCGGATCGATGCCACCTGCGACGATCCGGAGCAGGAAACGAAGGCCTTGCTGGAATCGGGCACAATGGCGATGTCTTCGGGTTGCTGGCATACGGACAAGGTGGCGCGAACCTGCAGAGCCTTGGCATCGATTAACGAAACCGTGTTGTCTCCACGATTCGAAACGACTACCGTCGAACCATCGGGTGTTACGCGGGCCAGGCCGGGGGATGAACCGACTCGCAGATGTGCGATTACGACTCTTTTATCGAGATCGATCACGCTGACGTTGGCGGATGCAGAGTTGGCGACGTAAGCCCGTTTGCCATCTTGCGAGACATCGATGGCGTAAGGGCGCCCGTAGACGCCAATGGTGGCCACGACGGTATTGGACTCGGCGTCAATCACGCCGACGTTGCTCGAACCGGTATTGACCACATAGATTTCGTTCTTTTTCGAGTTGATGGCGAGGCCGGTCGGTTCGACGCCCACGCGAAGGGTTTTCGCGAGTTCAAAGGTGCGCAGATCGATGACGCTGACGGTGTTACTTTTGCCGTTGCTGACGTAGGCATACTCGCGGAATGCCGGGCCGTAGTCAGCTAACGACTGCTCGCGGAAATACCACCACCCGGCCCCAGCCAGGATGGGAAGCAGCACAGCCGTGAACAGGAGCTTGCGCAAGGGTCAAAGCCGCGAACCGCGGAAGGAAAAGATTAACAGAGTAAAGCGAGCTTATTCGCTGGCTACGGTTTCCCTTATTCCAATTTCGGGCACAGTTCTGCCGACGACCGCCGCAATCTGCCGGACCTGCTCCATGAGCAAATCGAATTGGTCGGGAAACAAGGACTGCGGACCATCCGAGAGCGCCTCATCGGGCCGGTCATGGACTTCCACCATGAGCCCATCGGATCCGACTGCGACGGCCGCGCGCGAGAGTGGAGTGACCTTGTTGCGTTTCCCGGTGCCATGGCTGGGATCGACGAGGATGGGCAAATGGCTTAAGCGCTGCACTGCGGGGACCAGGCTCAGATCGAGGGTATTGCGGGTGTGATCGGCGAAAGTGCGGACGCCACGTTCACACAAGGCCACGTTGTAATTGCCCTCGCTCAAGATGTACTCGGCAGCCATGAGGAATTCTTCCAGGGTTGCCGACATGCCGCGCTTGAGCAGCACCGGCTTGCTGCAGCGTCCGGCCCGCTTCAGAAGCGAAAAATTCTGCATGTTGCGAGCGCCGATCTGGATGACGTCGGCATACTCTTCTACGAGGTCGAGGGAATCGTGGTCGATGGCCTCGGTGATAATCTTCATGCCAAACTGCTGGCGAATTTCCGCCATGATGCGCAGGGCTTCTTCGCCGAGTCCCTGGAAGGAGTAGGGGGACGTGCGGGGCTTGTAAGCGCCGCCGCGGAAGAATTGCGCGCCCGCGCGATGCACACGCTCCGCCACGGTGAATGCCTGCTCGCGGCTTTCGATGGCGCATGGTCCGGCAACGATAGCGAGCCCCGGTCCGCCGATGGTGGCCGCGGTTCCAGAAAAACGAATGACGGTGTTCTCTTCCTTGACATCGCGGCTGACCAGCTTGTAGGGCTTGGAGACCTGGATCACTTCCTGCACGCCGGCCATTTCTTCCAGCGTACCCTGTTCCACTTCGCCCTTATTGCCGGTAATGCCGATGGCGGTGCGGGTCGCTCCCGGCATGGGATGCGCCCGGTATCCGAGCTTTGCGACCTTGTCGCAAACGGCGCGCACCTGCTCTTCGGTAGCGTGCGACTTCATGACGACCAACATAAGTTCACCTTGGAGAAACGACTTGCGGGACGGCGGCTGCAGGAGAAGCCGCTTATTCAGTTTACCGTTGCCCGGTCTGCACCGCAAATTGGGCACAACCGGGTTTGAAAAATGAAAGATACTCGGAATGTGCACGATATTCTCAAGGAGCCTGCTCCGAGACGGCCGCCGCGCGTGACTTCCCGGCGGATTGGCATTCATACTTCCTCTGCCGGAGGAGTGCAGAACGCTGCCGAACGGGCCTATCGGTTGGGATGCAACACATTCCAGATGTTCTCGTCGAGCCCGCGGCAGTGGGCTCCGTATGAACTGGCCGAGCCACAGTGCGGAGAGATGAATCGCCTGCGCGCACAGTATGATCTGAAGCCGCTGGTGATTCACACGAATTATCTGGTGAACCTGGCCAGCTCCAACGATCTGTTTCTGCACAAATCGATGCAGGCGTTTCGAGGGGAGGTGGAGCGCGCTCTGGCCTTATGCGCCGACTATCTTGTCTTACATCCCGGATCGTTTCGGGGGGCAGACCGCGAACAAGGATTAGTCCGTACTGCTGCGGCCATTGCAGCGTCTACGCAAGGCTTAGATTTGGCCAAAGGGGGACTCACGATCCTTATCGAGAACACCGCCGGGGCGGAGTTTTCGCTTGGCGGCAGCTTCGAGCAGGTCGCGGAAGTTCTCTATCGCCTGGACGGGATTATTCCCGCGGCGGCGTGCATTGACACCTGCCATACGCACGTTGCCGGATATGACATCGTCAGCGAAGCTGGCACGTACCAGACTTTGCAGCACCTGGACCAGACCATCGGCCTGAAGCGGGTGAAGGTCTGGCACTGCAACGATGCCAAAGGCGCTCGCGGATCCAAACTTGACCGCCATCAGCACATCGGGAAGGGGACGATCGGCCTGGAGTGCTTTCGGCGGCTTTTGAATAATATTCGGTTGTCCCATGCAGCGTTCATTGCGGAGACTCCCATCGACGAACCGGGCGATGATCGCAGGAACGTGCAGGCACTCAAGAAACTCGTTCGCGAAACCTAGCCCGCCAGCCCTGCTAGTATATTTTCCTTCCCTAAGTTTTTCATCAGTGCGGAGTGAGATTGATGAAGCTTTATCGCACGGAATCCGGAATTGCTGCTGAGCACGAAGGCCGCTTTCATGCCCTCAGCTCGAAGTCGTGGGACGAACTGGTGATGCGGGATGACCTGTGTGGGTATTTAGGTGAGGAATTGAAGCATGCGCGGCCACTCGCGATTTCCATGCCGGAAGGGATATTGCCGCCGATCGGCAATCAGGAGGTGTGGGCGGCGGGGGTCACTTACTTTCGCAGCCGCGACGCGCGCATGGAAGAGTCCAAGGGCGCGGGGGGAGGCGATTTCTACGATCGCGTGTATCACGCGGCGCGTCCCGAGCTGTTCTTCAAAGCGACGGCGCATCGCGTAGTTGGGCCCGGAGGGAAGGTGGCCATTCGCAAGGATGCGTCCTGGTCGGTGCCCGAGCCGGAGTTGGTCCTGCTGATCAGTCCCGGCGGAAAAATCACCGGCTATACGGTCGGCAATGACATGAGTTCTCGCGATATTGAGGGTGAGAATCCGCTCTATCTGCCGCAGGCGAAAGTTTACGATCGCAGCTGTGCGCTGGGGCCTTGTCTTCTGATATCTGAGGAGGCGCTGCGTGCGTCCACGGAGATCAGGCTGCAAATTCTGCGCAATGGCGCCCCGGCATTCTCGGGCGCGACCAGTCTCCAAGAAATGAAGCGCAAGCCGGAGGAACTGGTGGAATATCTGTATCGCAGCAGCAGCTTTCCTCATGGCTGCTTTCTTTTCACCGGGACCGGGGTGGTGCCGCCGGATTCGTTCACGTTGCAGGCGGGGGACGAGATCCGCATCACCATTCCGCCGATTGGAACGCTGAGCAACGTGGTTGGATAAGAGGTCTGGCTGGGCAGAAGGCGCAGGTTCGGAGCAGCGCGACGCGGCCAGTAACGTCGCTACGAAAACTTTCATTTCGTACCTGTCGTTCCACTAGTCATGCCGATGAGCAGTTGCGGGTACGGCCGCAGGCACGAAGTGTAAAATAGACGTTTATTCACCAGGTTCCACTTGTGTTTTATGGCGATCGGAGACAAAACGGCTAACGCTGTGACGGGTGGTTCCGGCACAGGAGTGCCCCGTCCAAACGACGAGCGCTATGATGCGCAGCGCGTGGAGATGAAATGGTTTGAGCGCTTCCAGCAGGACGCCTCGCTCTACGCCGCGGAACGCGACTCGCAGAAGAAAAAGTATTACGTGCTGGAGATGCTGCCCTATCCCTCGGGGGCGCTGCATATGGGGCATGTGCGCAATTACTCGATTGGGGATGCGCTGGCTCGGTACATGTGGATGAACGGCTACAACGTGCTCCATCCCATGGGATGGGACTCGTTCGGCTTGCCCGCGGAAAACGCGGCTATTTCCAACAACACGCCGCCGCGCGAATGGACGCTGGGCAACATTGCCAACATGAAGGCGCAGATGAAGCGCCTAGGTTTTGCCTACGACTGGGCCCGCGAAGTTACGACTTGCCTGCCCGAATATTACCGGTGGAACCAGTGGTTCTTTCTCAAGCTGTACGAGCAGGGATTGGTGTATCGCAAGAAGAGCAAGGTGAACTGGTGTCCGAAGTGCGCGACCGTGTTGGCCAACGAACAGGTCCTCGGCAATGGGTGTTGCTGGCGTCACGAAGACACGTTGGTGGAGCAGCGGGAGTTGGAGCAATGGTTCGTCCGCACGACGAAATACACGGAGGAGTTGCTAAACGATCTCGACAAGTTGAAGGACTGGCCCGAGAAGGTTCGGACCATGCAGCGCAACTGGATTGGACGCAGCGAAGGCACGCTGGTGGATTTTAAGCTGGACGGAAAAGCGGGGCCGGCGGGATCGAGCATCAGCGTATTCACGACGCGCGTCGATACGATTTACGGCGCGACCTCAGTTCAGCTTGCGCCCGAACATCCCCTGGTTGCCGACTTTACCCATTACAACCAGGTGCTGGGGGAGGAAGTCGAGAAGTTAATCTCCGAGCAGCGGAAGGCGAAAGAAGCGGGCGACATTGGGGAGATCGAGAAGCATGGCGTGAATACTCACCGCTTCGCGATCAATCCGTTCAGCGGAGAGAAGGTGCCGATCTGGGTCGCCAACTATATCCTGATGGACTATGGCACGGGGGCGATCATGAGCGTGCCCGCGCATGACGAGCGCGATTACGAGTTCGCCAAGAAATACAAACTCGAAATCCGGCTGGTGATTCTTCCGATGTCGGGCGATCCGGAAGAGACCATGACCGAGCCGCAGTTGCCGTTCGTGGGGCATGATGGCATGACGATCAATTCTGGCCCGTTCAGCGGGCTCAGTTGCGACGATGCCATCCGGAAAATGTCAGCCTATGCCGAGGAGAAGGGGTTCGGGAAGGCCACGGTCACGTATCGGCTGAAAGATTGGGGCATCTCGCGGCAGCGCTATTGGGGCACGCCGATCCCGATGCTTTATTGCGAGAAAGACGGCATCGTGGCTGTGCCGGAAAAAGATTTGCCGGTGATCCTGCCGGAGAAAGTCGATATCACGCTCACCGGCGGCTCGCCTTTGGGCAGAGTGCCTGAGTTTGTGAATGCCACGTGTCCCAAGTGCGGCGGTCCCGCGCGGCGCGAAACGGACACGATGGATACGTTCGTCGATTCTTCCTGGTATTTCTACCGCTACACCGACGCGCACAACGATCGCGCGCCCTTCGACGGCAAGATAGCCCAATACTGGTTTCCGATCGATCAGTACATTGGCGGGGTCGAGCACGCGATTCTGCACTTGATCTACTCACGTTTCTGGACCAAGTTCATGCGCGACCTAGGGATGATCAAGAACGACGAGCCAGTAGAGCGTTTGTTCACACAGGGGATGGTCATCAAAGACGGGGCGAAGATGTCGAAGAGCCTGGGCAATATAGTGTCACCGGACGAGATGGTGGCGCGTTACGGCGCCGATGCGGCGCGGCTATACAGTTTGTTCGCGGCTCCCCCGGATCGCGATCTGGATTGGCAGGATACGGGAATTGAAGGCATCCAGCGGTTTCTCGGGCGGGTCTATCGATTTTTCGTGCGCAACGCAGGACGGGATACCGGCACTCCGGCGCCGTCGGAGATGTCTCCGGAGGCGCGCGCGATTCAGCGCAAGCTCCATCAGACGATCAAGCGGGTGAGCGACGATTTTCAGGGACGCTGGCACTTTAACACGTGCATCTCGGCGATCATGGAACTGGTGAATGTGCTGTACGCGGCGGAAGATGCGATCGCGAAGAAGGTTGTCCCGGGTCCATTTTTGCCTGAGGTGCAGCGCAACCTTGTGTTGTTGATGGCGCCGTTTGCGCCGTATCTTGCCCATGAACTTTGGGAGATGATGGGAGAGAAGGCAAGTTTGCTGCGCGCGCCCTGGCCGAAATACGATGCGGCCCTTGCGAAGGAAGAAGAGACTGAGATTCCGGTGCAGGTGAATGGTAAGTTGCGCAGCCGCGTACTCGTGCCCGCCGATGCCGAGGAAGGGTTCGTGCTCGAGCGTGCCCTGGCGGATGAAAAGATAAAAGCGGCCATGGCAGGGAAGCAGGTTGTGAAGAAGATCTACGTTGCGGGGAAGATGGTGAACCTGGTGGTGAGGTAAGACTGCGCAGCAATAGAGAAGAAGGGGCCCATTGACGGCCCCTTTTCTATTGATGTAGGTGGATTACATGCCGCCGTGGATGACCAAGGCCTCCGAACGGTTGTTGAAATCAATTTCGTCAACGTTCTTCGTATTGTCCGGCTGGTTCTTCATGGATACAGCTGAATAGGGGGATTTTGCCGGCAGTTCCTTGACCGCTCCCTCGGCAGTTGCGACCGTTTTTCCGTGTTGCAGGATGTTGATTTTTACAGCGTTGTTAGAACCGGTCCATTCTGCGGTGTAATGGCCGGGTTGAAGTACAGCGGAGCCGATTTTGGCGGGCTGCTGCAGATCAAAGTTTCCCGAATTGCTATCCTTTGCAAATACGCCGACACTCAACATCAGCGCAAAAGCGGCGAGTAGTGCGAAGTATTTCGATGCGCGCATATCGTTTTCTCTCTCTCCTAAAATTCCGCTTTAAATAGAGCCGTCGCGCCCGGAGGCGCGCGGCACTTTAAAAAAATGCTTCACTCATCTGGATGCTTGGCGGCACGGAGCCGTTGCAAAACATGTCGTCGTACGATGTTTCGGCTACTTCCGCTCGCATCGCCGACGGGCGGACGAGGCGGCTGCCTACATGAGCCGCATTAGTGGGATTAGGTTATTCTGATGTCCATGTCGCGCATTTCGCCCACGATGGAAGGATTCCGGGTTGTGTTTCGGCGGCCGCTGCTGACGTTGGCGGAAATCACCTGGCGCTGGGCTGTGGGTGCGACGGCGACCGCCCTGTTCTTTTTCGGGCTGTTCGAGTATCTCAGTACGCTGCCCGTGAGCCGAGGAGAGATGCTGTTGCTGCGCTCTCGCCAACCTTATTTGATAGGGCGGGCCATTCTGCACATCCTGCGCGGAAGCTTGAGCCGGGCCGTGTTTTCGTTGCTGGTCGCAATCTTGCTGGTCGCACTGGTCTGGACGGTGGCGGGGACGCTGGGGCGAATCGCGACTTTGCGTGGCATGCTTGAATATTTTCGTGGACGATTGGCTCAGGGCTTATCCGCGCCGCATGAAGGAACTGGCGGGAGCGAAGCGAGTGAGCGCGGCGGTCCATTTTCGCCGCTTCTGATCCTTCATGTTCTGCGCGCTGTCCTGTTGCTCGCGGGGGTGCTGGGCATTGCCGGCGCTATTGTTCTCGGTGGTCTGGTTTCGCCGGATGCGCATCCGCATCCAGGCCTGGCTTTTCTTGTGTTCGTACCAATTGCCGGATTGGTGTGGCTGTTCTGGTCGACCCTGAATTGGACGCTTTCGCTCGCAACCGTTTTCGTCGTGCGGGACGGCGACGATTGGCTGGAAGCGATTGCCGCGGCGATGGTTCTCTTTCACAAGCGCACCGGAGCCATCTTTGCCGTGAGCAGCTGGGTGGGGGTGGCTCATCTGGTCCTCTTCGTCGGTGCCACTACTGTAGTTTCGATGCCGCTGGGCTTTATTCCGCTTGTCCCGTGGCGGCTCGCGGTACTGGCGATGATCTTCATTACGCTGGTCTACTTTGCGCTGGCTGATTGGCTTTACGTGGCGCGCCTTGCGGGCTACGTCTGCATTGTCGAGATGACGGACGAGATGTTCGCGCCCTTGCCACCGCCGATCCCAGTGGCGCCCATGCCTGGGCAAACGACCATCGACCGCGATGAACTGATCCTTAGCGATGTTCCGAATCTAATCGTAGAGACGTAACTTGGTATCTCTCTTTTCCGGGCCTGCAGGTCGTGCACCCACAAGAGACGTTGCAAGCGATGTCTCTACGAAAAGCTTTACACATTCTCTCGGAATTTGAGAAACTCATTCGTGGAAACCCCATCCCCGCAGAATGTGTTGCAAAACCAGTCCATCGTCATCCTGGACTTTGGCGCGCAGTATACGCAGCTGATCGCGCGCCGTATCCGCGAACAGAATGTTTTTTCGGTGGTGCTGCCGTGTAACGCCAAGCTGGCTGAGATCAAGAGCTATGGCCCGGTGGGGATCATTCTTTCTGGCGCGCCCTGGTCGGTGTACGACAAAGACGCGCCGCCCGCCGATGCACGCGTCTTCGAGCTCGGAGTGCCGGTGCTCGGGATTTGCTACGGTTTGCAATTCATGGTGCACACGCTGGGGGGGAAGGTGCGTCCCGCGGAGAAGCGCGAATACGGGCACGCGGAAGTGGATGTGATCTCGGCGTCGGTGCTGTTTCAGGGCATGGCGAAAAAGCTGGCCGTGTGGATGTCGCACGGGGATGAAGCTCTGGAACTGCCTCCTGGCTTCGAGCTGATGGCCAAGACTCACTACGCGGTGGCCGGCATTCAGAATGTGGGCAAGAAATGGTATGCAGTGCAGTTCCATCCTGAAGTGCATCACACGCCGCAAGGCACGCAGATTTTAAAGAACTTTGTTTTTCATATCTGCGGGGCGAAGCCCACGTGGACAGCACAGCATTTCATCGACTCGACGGTGGAGCAGATCAAAGCCCAGGTGGGCAGCGGGCGGGCTATCTGCGCGCTCTCTGGCGGGGTGGATTCCTCGGTAGCTGCGGTGCTGGTAGATCGAGGCCTGCGCGACGGGAAGGGGAAGTCACGCCTCACCTGCGTGTTCGTCAATAACGGGGTGCTGCGAAAAAACGAATTCGAGAAGGTTCAGAAGACTTTGCGGGACAAGCTCGGCCTGCAGCTGGATGCGGTCGAGGCCACGGACCGTTTTCTGCGCAAGCTGAAAGGGGTCAGCGATCCGGAGAAGAAGCGCAAGATCATCGGCAATGAATTTATCAAAGTCTTCGAAGCAGAGGCGCGGCGGATCGAGAAGAGCGAAGGCAAAGTGAAATGGCTGGTGCAGGGCACGCTGTATCCCGACGTGATCGAGTCACGATCGGTGCGCGGCCCTTCGCAGGTGATCAAATCGCACCACAACGTCGGCGGCCTGCCGGAGAAGATGAAGCTGAAGCTGATCGAGCCGCTCAAAGATTTGTTCAAAGATGAAGTGCGCAGGATCGGGCGCGATCTTGGCATGCCGGAAGAAATTCTGCAGCGGCAACCGTTTCCCGGCCCCGGGCTTGCGGTGCGCGTATTGGGAGAAGTCACGCCCGAGCGACTCAGGCTGTTACGCGAGTGCGACGATATCGTGGTCAGCGAGATCAAAGAGGCGGGACTCTACAACAAGATCTGGCAGTCGTTTGCAGTCCTGTTGCCCGTCATGTCGGTGGGTGTAATGGGCGACATGCGTACTTACGCTTACACCTGCGCTATTCGAGCCGTGAGTTCGGAAGACGGCATGACCGCGGACTGGGTTCCCCTGCCACACGAAGTTCTGAAGATCATCTCGACGCGAATCGTGAATGAGGTCAAGGGCGTGAACCGCGTGGTGTACGACATCACCTCAAAGCCACCGGGCACGATTGAGTGGGAGTAGCGGGCTCCCCCAGGTCTCGCAACTCGGCGCCCCGGGGCAGCACGAGAATGGATCCAGAGTTGTTGGAGCCATAAAGGTACGCGTTAATAAATCCTTGCATGGTATTAATTACAAAGCATATATCTCTAGCATTCTAATCGGTTTACTCCCTCTTGCCGGCGACTTTCCGGCAGTATGATTTGATAGTCGCCCGTGCGCTGCGGCGTCCTGGCGCATGGCTGGCTCCGGCGCGAGGCATGGCTTGGCGTGAGCAGGGAATCGAGCTGCGCTAGAGCGGACAGGCGATGGCGGCTGTTCCTACACAAGCGAGGCCATATCGATTACGAACCGGTAGCGAACGTCACTTTTCAGGACGCGCTCGTACGCTTCGTTCACTTTCTGGATCGGAATCATCTCGATGTCGCAGGCAATCTTGTGCTGGCTGCAGAAATCGAGCATCTCCTGAATTTCGTGAATGCCGCCGATCTGCGAGCCCGCGATACTGCGTCGACGACTCGTCAGCGAGAACGCGCCTACAGGAATGTCTTTTTCAGGCAGCCCGACCACCACCATGGTTCCGTTCAACTTCAGCAGGTCCAGGTACTGGCTCCAATCAATCTGCGCCGAGACCGTGTTGAGGAGGAGATCGAATGAGCCCGCCAGCTTGGTAAAGGTTTCAGGATCAGAAGTGGCATAGAAATGATCCGCCCCCAGCCTCTTGCCGTCGGTCTGCTTCTTCAGGGACTGGCTGAGCACCGTGACGTCCGCGCCCATCGCGTGAGCCAGCTTGACGCCCATGTGGCCGAGTCCGCCCAGACCGATGATAGCGACCTTCTTCCCGGGTCCGGCTTTCCAGTGCCGGAGAGGAGAATACAGCGTGATGCCCGCGCATAGCAGCGGCGCACACTGCTCCAGAAGAAGATTGCCGGGCATGCGCAGCACGTAATTCTCGTCAACCACGATTCGGTCGGAATAACCTCCGTAGGTCGGCGCGCCTTGTTGATCGCGGCCGTTATAGGTCCAGACGGTTTGCACGCTGCAGTACTGCTCCATCCCGGCCTTGCACTCGGGACAGGTGCGGCATGAATCCACGTAACAGCCGACGCCAACTTTGTCGCCGACTTTATATTTTGAAACCTTGCTGCCCGCGGCGGTCACAATTCCAGCAATCTCATGCCCGGGCACCATGGGAAAGATCGCTTCCTCCTGATACTCGCTCCACTCATCTCGCGCCTGGTGAATGTCGGAGTGACAAATGCCGCAGTATTTAATGGCGATCACGACATCATGGTCCCGCGGTTCGCGACGCTCAAAGCTATGCGGGCCCAGCGGAGCCTTAGGTTTTGCCGCGGCATATCCCTTGCACTTGCTCATGATTTCTTTCCTTTCGAATGATTACCGCGCTTGCAGTTTGCATACTCCATGCTAGTTGATATACTTCGCGCTCGGTTAACCCAACTCGGATAAAAAACAACGTGCGCTCATTTAACCTGCTGCTTGTTCCCTTTGTTCTGCTGGCCATCGCCGTGGCACAAGAGAATCCCTCCCAAACTCCTTCCAAGCCGCCATTCAAGCTGCAGGAAGTGATGATTCCGGTGCGCGATGGCGTCCACCTGCAAACCGCAATTCTTACTCCGGTGGACCAGCAGGGTCCATTGCCCATTCTCTTCCGGCGGACGCCTTACGGGGTTCCTGAGAAACCGCTGGAGCAAATGCCGGCCTCGCTCAAAGAGCTTGCGCAGGATGGCTATATCTTTGTCATCCAGAATCTGCGCGGACGGTTCAAGTCGGAAGGCAAGTTCGATCTGACCTCCTGGGTTGACCTCAACGATCCCAAAGCGACCAACGAGACCAGCGACGCCTACGACTCGATCGAGTGGCTACTGAAAAATGTTCCCAACAACAACGGCAAGGTCGGCATGTACGGCGTGTCCTACGATGGGCTAACCACCGCTCTTACGCTTCTGCACCCGCATCCCGCGCTCAAGGCTATCAGCGAGCAGGCCTCGCCGGTCGATCAGTGGATGAATGACGACGACCACCGCTACGGCGCCCTGCGGGAAAGCTACGATTTCGAATATGCGGTCATGGAGCAGGCAGATAAAAACAAGAACACCCATTTTGACTTCGACACTTACGACACCTACGAGTGGTACCTGGGTTTAGGTCCACTGTCCAACATCAATGCGAAGTATTTGCACGGTTCGATTCCTTACTGGAATTCAACCATTGATCATCCGGACTACGATGAGTTCTGGAAAAGGGAAGCGTGGGTGCGACAACTTCATGCCTCCACAGTGCCCAATCTTAATGTTGCCGGATTCTGGGATCAGGAGGATCCCTGGGGCCCGTGGCAAATCTTCCGTCATGCGGAAGAGAGCGACCCGCAACATAGCAACTTCATTGTGGCGGGT
Source organism: Candidatus Sulfotelmatobacter sp. (assembly GCA_036376495.1). GTDB lineage: Bacteria > Acidobacteriota > Terriglobia > Terriglobales > Acidobacteriaceae > Sulfotelmatobacter. Next base: position 46,813 of record DASVAE010000020.1, read on the forward strand.
CCGTGGTTCCACGGCGAGTGGCAGGCGCCCAAGGGAGACAGCATCGGGCTGATTCCTTTCGGCGGACACGAAACCTCGCGCGAATTCCGCGAAAACATCGAAGCGCCCTTCTTCCGGTACTACCTGCACGACCAGGGGGGAAAGCCACAGTGGCAGGCCAGCACATTTCAGAGCGGATCCGATACCTGGCACAGGTATCCGGCATGGCCTCCCAAAGAAGCCAAGAGTACGAATCTTTATCTCTACGCCGACGGGACTGTGTCGTTTACGGCTCCGGACTCGACCTCGGGCAAAAAGTTTCGCCAGTACATATCCGATCCGGCCAACCCTGTGCCTTATCGCACACGACCGGTTTCGCCGACCTATCCGGGCGGCGATTGGCGCACGTGGGAAGTCGCGGACCAACGCTTCGTGGAGAACCGTCCTGATGTCCTGTCTTTCGTCAGCGCGCCACTCGATCACGATCTGACTATCACGGGCCCGCTCGCGGCCGATCTGTTCGCGTCGACCTCGGGCACAGACAGCGATTTCGTGGTGAAGTTAATCGACGTGTATCCGGAGGACGCGCAAAAGAATTCGTGGAATCCCGACGAAGGCCCCAAGCCCGGGCAGTACGCCCAGTCGCTGAATGGCTACGAGTTGCCCATCGCCATGGAAGTTCGCCGGGGCCGTTATCTGCAGAGCTTCGAAACTCCGCATCCCCTCACCGCCAACAAGCCCACGGAATGGAACATCCCCCTGCGAGATCATGACCACGTGTTTCTGACCGGACATCGGATCATGGTCCAAATCCAATCGACGTGGTTCCCGGTGATCGACCGCAACCCGCAGAAGTTTGTGCCCAGCATCTACCAAGCGAAAGCTAGTGATTTTGTGTCCGCGACGCAGCGGATTTATTGTTCGCCGGATATGCCCTCACATCTGGTCCTGCCGGTGATGCCCTAGGCTGTCCCTCCGCTGTTCCTGGGTCTTCAAAACCAGCGAGGGACAGACCAAGGGGCTTGTCCTTACATGTTTACTTTCCGCCGGCGGTTCCGTGCTGGCCTAGCCATGAGGCAAGCTTATTCTCCTGCTCGGCTTTCAATTCCACACAGTTGTTGATTCGTTCCAGCGACTGCTTATAGGTGCGCTCGGCCGCGGCGGCCTTGTGCGCGGCAAAGAAATCGGTCACCTGGTCGCGCATCCCCGGGTCGCAGAAGACGCCGGTTGCACCCACGACGGTCGCGCTGGCGAAGGGACCTCCAGCCTTCTCCAGTTCCGGCCAGTGCTGCCGAATGAAATCCCAAGCGATCTTTTCACCGGCGGGATTCGCCAAGACGCTGGTCACCAGTTGCAGCGCATCCTGGGAGCGCACCTCTGGCGAAACGGCAAACTGCAAGGTTCGCTCCAGCAATTTGGGATCGGTAAACTGCGGCAGAGTAAAGAAGTACTCATAGTATTCTTCGGGGGATTTGGTGTTCTTGAGCGCGTTCATGACCTTGTCATAGAAATCCGGGCCGGCGTTTAAGGCCGCAAGGGAAAGCGCCACGCCGGCAAGATCGTGATCCACCGAAGCGGGGTCGGCGAGAGCCTTATCCGAGATCTTGCGGGCTTCGGTTAGAGCCTCTGGATCGCGCGCGTTATACCCCAGTGCATTGAACAAGTGAGCTCGCAACGATTTCTGCTCATCGCCGTCGCCCGGCTTGGGCTCCCAACCCACCTCTTTGATTGCGGGAGTGAGGAAGTGGCGTAGCCAGGAACGAAAATGGTCTTTGTCGCTGGGGCTGACCAGGTAGCGATCGATGTAGTCGAGACGCCCCAGCACATCCTCGAGAACGACTTCATTGCGATCCGACTGCAGGCCCTGGGCGAACGCGAGGTAGTCGCCGACGGGCTCGCGAGCGATCCGCACCGAGGCCCAGATATCGTTCTGAACCGAGATGCGCTCCGCCGGGCTGAGCTTGGACTCAGCATCGGCGGCCAGCGCCCGTACTGCTTCCGGCTGGTAGCCTACGCGGTAATATCCGGCGGCCCCCGCGTTGCCCAGAACCCAATTGGAGCATCCGGGCAGCGTGAAATTCTGCTCGCGGCTGGTGAGCAGTTCGCATTTCCCCGCACCGTTGCCCGGGGCCGAGCCTTTCAGGCACAGTGGGATCTGCCAAAGCTGGTCATTCGCAGCCTCGAATTTCGCCCGGTCGGAGTAGTAGCGCTTCTGGCTGAGTTGCACGCTGGTGGAATTGCCTGAACACTGCGCCTTCACATTTACGATGGGAGCACCCGGCTGTTGCACCCACGTGGGCATGATCTTGTCCACCGGCTTACTGGAGGTTTTCGCCTGGGCATCCCAGAAATCGGATGCCGTCGCGTTGGCGTACTCGTGCTGCTTCAGGTAAGCATTCACACCTTTCTGAAAGGTTGACTCGCCCAGGTAGGCCTCAAGCATGCGCAGCACAGCGGCAGTCTTGCCGTACGCGATGCCATCGAATAATTCCTGGATCTGCGCCGGTGTTTCCGCATCCTGATGAATGGGACGGGTATTCGCCAGCGAGTCGACGTTGAGAGCGCCGCCGCTACCGCTGACGTCCTGCAGATCAAAGTTCCATTCCGGTTTGATTTTTTCCAGCGGCTTGCTCGACATCCAGGTGGCAAATCCTTCGTTCAGCCAGATGTCGTCCCACCATTTCATAGTGACGAGATCGCCGAACCATTGGTGCGCCATCTCATGCGAGATCACGCTAGCGATGCTCTTCTTCAGGTCCACCGACCCTTGCTTCTCATCGATCAACAGAATCACTTCGCGGAAGGTAATACAGCCGGTGTTCTCCATGGCGCCGGCGGAAAAATCAGGCAGGCCAACCAGATCAAGTTTTCCGTATGGATACTTGATACCGAAATAGCTGTCGTAGTATTTCAGGATGTCGCTTGCGATTTGCAGGGCGAACGTGCCCATTTCCTTCTTGCCTGTGGTCGCATACACGCGGATGGGGATGCCGTCGGCTTCGCCCTCGACATATTCAAAGTTGCCTACGACCAGCGCTGCCAAATAGGATGACATTTTCGCCGTGCTGGCAAATTTGACGGTGTGCTTTTCACCTGGGCCGGGCTGGTCGGAAACGACTTTCTGGTTGGAGATTGCGGCCATACCCTTGTCGGCAACCGCGGTGATGTCGAATGTGGCTTTGTAATCCGGTTCGTCGAACGAGGGGTACGCGCGGCGGGCGTCGGTAGCTTCAAACTGGGTAGCCGCGTACTTACGCCCTTGATCATCTTTGCCCAGATAAAGTCCGCGCATCTCGCCGTTGAGAATGCCGGTGTAGGTAATGTGTATTTTCGCAGTGCCCGCGGGCAGAGGCTTTTTGACGGTCAGCACCACCATCTCTTTTGCCTTTTCGGGCGTGACTGTGGCTTTTTGCGAGTTCGCGCCGCTGGTGATCGTGACATCGTGGAAATCGATGTCGACCGCATTCAGGGTGATTTCAGAGGTGGACTTCAAGACCTGGATTGTGATGGTTTCGTCGCCTTCAAACTTCGCGTTCTCCAGATCGGGAGTGAAGGTGAGATTGTAGTTTTGCGGCCGGGCGATGCCCTCGGGCAAGCGTTGAGCGATTGCCCACGAGAATGTCAGCGCTACAAATCCCAGGATTGCCAAAATTCGCTTCATGGATTTCCCTCAAGAATTTTGAATCGGACGGTCGACTCCAGTTACAGACCAACGGGCGCACTGACAGCCGTGCTTCTTTCAGTACGAACAGGCGCCTCGAAAAGTTTCAATCTTCAGATGCAAGTATCCCATTCAAGATGGTGTGAGAGCAGTGGTTTGCTCCAAACCAGTACGGAACCTCGCGGTAATCTTCGACTGCAAAAACTGCTAAGTCGGCGTCTTTGCCAGGTTCGATGCTGCCTTTGCGGTCCGCGAGCCGGAGCGCCCAGGCTCCATTGATGGTCGCTGCTGCTATCGCTTCGGCGGGCGACATTTTCATGTGTGTACACGCTAGCGACATCGCCATGGGCATGCTGATGGTGGGCGAAGTCCCCGGATTGTAGTCGGTGGCCAGGGCAACTGGAACGCCGGCATCGATCATCCGCCGCGCGTTGGGATAATCTTTGAGTCCGAGGAAGTAGTTCGCTCCGGGCACGAGGGTGGCGACCGTGTCATTCTTTGCCAGGTGCTGGATATCGCTATCACTCACGTGGTCCATGTGATCGAACGATGCCGGCTTGAAGCGTAAAAAGGGAGCCAAAGTGGTCTGGGAAAGCTGTCCCATGTGGGCGCGAACCGCGAGACCGTAGGCTTGGGCGGCAGCAAAAATCTGCTCGGTTTGCGGCGCCGTGAAAGCTCCCTGGTCGCAAAAGACGTCCACGAATTGAGCGAGCTTTTCCCGCGCCGCCCGAGGAATCATCTCTGTACAGACGAG
>DASVAE010000021.1:0-67954 GCA_036376495.1 Candidatus Sulfotelmatobacter sp.
AATCGGTCTTGGAGATGCGGCCGCCAAGCACCAGCTTGCCTTTCAGGTCCGCATTGCGAATGTCATGTGGCCGCAGCACGATCTCAGTCTCTATGCCTCCTGGTGGAGTGGGACCGCTCCACTGGCACAGCGAGGTAGGAACTTTCGAATAGTCGGCAAGAACCCGCATATCCTCTGGGACCTGAGGCGAGACTATTTCCAACGTGGCAGAATGTGCGTCCCACGCGATCGGCTGCGTCCAGAAGCCGTTCTGCGTCACACCGTCGGCGGGCCCCTGGCCTATCTGAACGTCATCCAGTCCTGCCTGCCGCATCATCTCCGCGACGTTCTTTGCGGTCTGCTGAAATCTCGCAAAGTCAAAATAGCGGTCGGTTGCCCAGATTGCCTCCATGTTCGTCATGGCTTCCGTCGAGTTGACGTTGGCGAGCAGCAGCTTCAGGAGGCCAGTGACAGGACTCGGGCCTGAGGGGCCGGGGTCGTGTCCCGAGATCGAGTGTTCGGCGGTGGCGAGGGCAGCTGGCGTTGGCGCAGGGAAAGCGGTAGGAGGCGCGAACGAATCGGCTGCACGGCCACTGGTGCCGGTCTGTCCCCAAACCAGGCTGGCACTCATTAGCAGGAAAAGAGCGAGTCGCTTTTCAGTGTTAATTTTCATGAGCCGCATTATCGGGATGACGTCCCCTGCGATGCAACATTATCAGTAAATTCGGGTACAGATTTTTTCTCTGTGTTGAAGTTCTGTGATGACCGTAGGTCTCCCGACATTCGGAAGCGCGTGCGGATTCCGTGAAAAAAGATTCCCTCATGAAGGTTGGGGTTTTAGCGAATAAAAAGGCGACCATTAACATTGTCCGCACAATGGCCCGCCGTCCGGATTCCGAAAAGCCGGAAGTGTTCACAAAAAAGGAACTGGACGAGCTGCGCTACAACCTAGTCCATCTCAGCGTAGACGCGGTCCGCCGATTCTATTGTCGCGCTCATGAAGACTGCCGGAACGATCTCGGAGTGATGCCTTGTCGACGACCGGAATGCCAAGTATTACTTATCTACGTTCTCCAAAATCCAGATATTGCCGTCCCTCTGTGAAAGATTCAGGACAAGTTTGTTACGAGCGATCGAGAGTTCAAACCTCCCGATGAAGGCGGGAGGCACCATCAAATCTGGATTATCGAAGTGCGAGATTTGAAACGGCCGTCCAACGGCTTTGCCCTTCGCGGGATCAAAATGTAATCCCCAAATATTGAAGAGACCACTGCGATCAGAGAGGTAATAGATCGTGTTTCCATCCTGCGACCAGCGCGGCTTGTCATCCCAATGCACCTGATTGTCGGACTCGTCGTTGCTTATGAGTGGAGTCAATTCGCCCCCTGATCCGGGGATTATGAACAACCTGCTTTCGTCGCCAATAGGACGGAGCCTCTCACCTTCGACTACAATCCATTTCCCATCGGGCGAGAAGTGCGGCTGCCACAAATTACGGTTCGGATCAGAGGCAAGTTTTCGCGGCGCCTCAGACGATTGATTAAGGACTGCGGCTGGCCTACGCCAAATTTCCGCCATTGGTGTGGCGGGCGAATCTTCAGAATCCAGCAAGTATCGACCATCGGGGGACCAGTCAAATGCGATGTGATTCCAATGCAGACCTGGATCACCAGCAGGACTGGCAGGAGATTCCGTTCGAGTCTCCGCCGACCAAATAAAGAGCTGCTCTCTCTCGATGGAGGGTACAACGTGCCAGTAGGCAAGAAATTTACCATCCGGAGACCAGGTCGGAAAGCCGCGAATATTGTCATCCGCGATGATCGGACGTTCTTGCCCGCTTAACAGAGACTTGTCCCAAAGCTCCCAACGTCCCGCACGCATTGCGGCGTAGACGAGTTTCGTTCCGTCATGAGTGAGAGCCGAGACGCTTGCCTCTACGCTTGTTGATGTGACCGGCTCGCCTCCCCCCATGAGCCTGCCGCGAATTGGATCGAAGGGGAAGAGCCAAACTCGCCTGTTCGGATTTTCCGCGGTGAACGCTAGCCGTCTGCCATCCCTGGACAAGGCGAATTCCATGTCGAAATCTGCGTCGGTAGTAAGCCGTTCAATGGCAGTCGCCCGGAGTGTCAATGGTTCGAGCTTAAGCTTCCAGAGATTTTTTGCTCCGCGAAGTGTCCGCTCGAAGTAGAGCGCGTCTCCGGACGGTGCCCATCTGAATCGAGCATCATCCTCCCATTCGGGCTGGCCAGTGAGTGAAAGATCATGGAGCTGAGCAGCAATCTGTGGACCAAGTTCAGTTCTTCTGACTTCTTCGTTGGCGATTGTAACTGTCCAAAATCTGATTTCATCGCCGTAAACTGCTCCGGAAAGATTCCAGATCCAGACTGTTAGGCGCTTACCATCCGGATGCCAGGCTGCGGAACGGGCATCAGCGTGATTTCTTTTCAGCACGTCTCCCAGAACCTGCCGAGGAGGTAATCCGTCGAGCCCAACCAAGTAAAAACGGTTTCCTCCCTGTGCGCCCCAACGATTCGTTTGGAACAGAATTCTCGACGAATCAGGCGACCAAGTTGGGTAATAGCCAAATGACGATACCTTCCTTTCTAAACCGGCGCCACCTAACGCAGGGACAACGAACAAGCCACCATCGGACCGTTCCGAGCGGAATGCGATGTACTTCCCGTCGGGTGACCAGTCGGGCTGCCAGTTCGTACCAGGTCCGTGGGTGACCTGGATGGGATTGCCCCCGTTTGCTTGCTGCAGCCAAATGTCCAATTTTCCGCCGCGATTGGAGCTGTAAGCAAGGAACCGTCCATCGGGCGACCAAGTAGTACCTATTTGAAGGCCGGGTTCGAAGGTGATCCGAGTCAGAGCGCGCTGAACCGGAGGGTCGGTCCGATAACGCATCACAAGAGCGAGCGCGATGACGATACCAACCACGATTCCACCCACAAGTAGGGAGAGGGCGACGGCTTTTCGGGAGTTCGCCGCGCCATTGTTCGAAACCCCGGGTGCCTCAACCTGCAGTTGTGGGCGCGACGGTGCTTCGACAGCCGACAATACCGACTTCCCTGCATTACCATTCGCTCGCCCGGCGACAAAGCGATACCCCTTGCCTGTAACGGTCTGAACAAATCGTGGCTTTTCGGGATCGTCTTTCAGGACCAGCCGAATCTTGCGGATTGCCGTATTGATTCCATGCTCGGTATCCAGGAAAACGCGCTCGCCCCAGAGGCGCTCGATAATCTCCTGCCTGGTGACCAGGTTTCCGTCCCTGGTGGCAAGCAGAATTAGCAACTCCATCGGGATTCTCTCGAGCTTGACCGGACGACCTGAGCGGAGCAGTTCGTAGCGGTCACAATCGAGTGAGAACTCGTCGAAGTGAATGAGGCTTGCAGGCACGAGGCGTGGCACTCCGCCGGTCAGCGGAGTATAGCATCGGACCGCAATAGATTGGACGTAAATTACTTAAGCTGCAATTACTTGCAGCTTCACCTCTTCTTTACCTTTAATTCACCGGTTGTGAATGGCGCGATTTGATCTTAGAAAGTAAATCTTTCGGCGCCGGCCAACTGGCCCACGGAGATTCGTCATGCACAGTTCCAAATCAAGAATTCTGCTCTTAGCCTTTGCTTCCTGTTCCTTGCTCGCCGCGACCGCAAACGCGGCCTGTGGTGACTCGAATTCGGTCCTTCGCAGGCAGTCATTCGATAGCCCACAGACCGGTCCGGCGTCACCCCAGCTTGTCGATGATAACCGCGATCCGATCGTTGGCATGTGGCACGTAACGTTCACAGCTTCGGGGAATGAGGCCGGCCCTCCAGACGGTACGCCGATTGACAACGCCCTGATCACGTGGCATAGCGACGGGACCGAGTTGATGAACTCCGCGCGCCCACCGCAGGATGGCAATTTCTGCATGGGCATCTGGAAGAAAGTAGGAATAAATAAGTACAAGCTGAATCACTTCGCGTGGCTGGGAAACGACACCAGCAATGCGCCAGGCGGCATTGGAAACCCTACCGGTCCGACGCGGATTGTTGAAAACATAACCTTGAGCCCCGATGGGAAGCACTACACCGGTACATTCACGCTGGATGCTTACGACCCTCTAGGGAATTCGGTTGCTCACATCCTAGGTGTGATCGCCGGAACGCGAATTACCTTGAAGACGACCGTCGCTGACATATTGTGAGGTCAGGATCGGCACGGGAGAGCTGCATTATTAAGGATTGGAATAACTATTGTTACGGGCGCGGGGCGCTGTGTCTGACCTTCGACCCGATGTCGTCCACCGAGTTTAGCTGGAAAGTCGGGCACTAGCGTGGATAACATCGGGGCAGAAGCTTTGGTGACAGCCCCCCAGGTGGCGCTGTAGCTAGCTGTTCACAATGGATTCGTCCTTGACTTGCAGTCGACAAACTCCGATCGGACTCAGGTGTTCATGCCAAAATAGACCGCGAACGACATAGGTTGTCTTGCTTTGCTTTGAGGCGTTGGAGTTCTTCAGTGAGACTCTGAATGTTTGTGGCGGAAGGTTCCAACGTCCCACTTTTCATATCTTTCGCCCGGCCACTCTTCCCTTTTTGGAAGAGAACTTCTTCGCTTCCCAAGTTGCTGGTCAGTTGTTCCAGGTCGCCGCTCTCTTTCATTCCTCGTAACAGAGTTAGACAGTGCAGCGATGACTCACACTCCACAGTGATTTGTTAGATCTTACGATTGTGAACTTTGCTTTAAAGAGGAAGACGTAATCGCACTACGAAAGGCAGTATTGCGAAAGATCTCCGCGCCTTATTTTGTTGAGGCATTCAATGTCTTAACAGATTGCGCATACTTCGATGTGCTCGCCGACACTACCCGTCCGCAACAAAACGTAGTCCATGTTTGTGCTTTGCACGCACCATCGTCAGAGGCTCACCGAGGGTACGTCAGTGACTTTGGCCACCATCTTGCACTGATTGCGCGTATCGGATTCACGTACGCAGAGATGTTGCAAGCTACAGATATCTGCGTTCGGAGGCGTTCATGTCAGAGAATCTTCGCAACCACAGTAGAGCGATGATGACCATTGTTGTCGTGCTGCTCGCTACCGCATTGACGTTCGGACAAGGCATTGTAACTGGATCAATTTCTGGAACCGTATTGGACCCCCAAGGTGCCACGGTCGCTGGTGCCGATGTTCACGCTACGCAGATGGAGACCAATCGCACCTTCAGTACCACGAGTTCTAACGGGGGAGTAATTCAACTCCCGTCGTTGCCGCCGGGCACTTACAAAGTTGGAGTTTCGGCGAAAGGCTTTTCGCAGTATTCGGCGCAAAACGTTATCGTCGTAGTTGGCAAGGATTCCGCCCTCGGACCTATCCGGCTTAGCCTGGGGAATACTACTGAGACGATCACCGTCGAGGGGTCCGCGCCCTTGGTCGAGAGTACCACTGACCAACTCTCACAGACATTTACAACTCAGGAAGTGGCAAGTGTGCCGCTCGGCAATACGTACGATTCTTTCGTCCTTTTCACGCCGGGTGTTGCTACTGTCGGCAGCGGGGGCTTCGAAAATACGAATGGCGCAGCGCTATCCATCAACGGTCAGCGCGGACGTTCCAACAATTTCCAGCTGGACGGCCAAAACAATAATGACAACACGATCGGCGGCCCATCATTCTTTTTCGGCAATCCCGACGCCATCGCCGAGTTGCAAGTAGTCACCAACTTTGACGCCGAATATGGCCGCAACATGGGCGGGGTTGTGAATTACGTCACCAAGGGAGGCACGAATTCCTTTCACGGCACCGGATATGAATTCTGGCAAGGCAATCACTTCGATTCTCTGCAGAACCAAGAGAAGAGTCCTTTATTTGGTTTCTGTCCGCCCGGAGTAAGTCCCAATATCGGATGCACGAAGCCTGTAGTACCTCAGTATGTGCAGAACCAATTCGGCGGGACGATTGGTGGCCCGATCAGGCGGGACAAGGTTTGGTTCTTCGGTTCGGCAAATTTCCAGCGTAATCGCTCGGCGGGCTCCCCAATCTTTTCCAATGGAGCTCTTACTCCCGATGCAACAGGCATTCAGCAGTTGCAGACCGCGTTTCCGAACGATCCTGCAGTCGAAGCGCTTGCGCAGTTCGGGCCGGCAACTCTCAAGATAGGAAACCCTACCTTTAGCAATCTTCAGAACGTCCCTGTTACCGGCCCGGGCGGGGTAACGGTGCCGGTCGAGGAGGGTAACCTGACCCGTTCCCTGTCACAGCCCTTCAATGACTACGAAGGAACTGGACGTGTCGATTTTCAATTGACCAACAAGGATCGTTTCTTCGCACGTTATCTTTTTCAACAGCAGGGGCAGTCGAACCTTCCGATCGGTGGAGCGGCTGGTGCGCAGGGGCAGATTTACACTGTCTATGGTCGCAATCAACAAATCGGTTTGGATCTGACCCACACGTTCAATCCTTCGCTGCTGAACCAGGTTCGCTTCAGTTACTCTCGCGCAGTTTCGGAATTCGATAAGGGAGGCTTCCCCAGTTGCCTCTTGTCGAATCAGGGCGTTTGTCCGCCTCAGATCGCGATTCTTGATCCCACCGCCTTGGGCGTCGGTCAGCTCCTGGTGTTTCCTCAGGGCCGCATCATCAATAACTACGAGGTGCAAGACAATGCCTCTCTGGTTCATGGCAAGCACGTGGTGAAGTGGGGCGGCTCCTACGATCGGCAACGTTCGCCCAACTTCGGCCTGTTCGAGCAGAATGGGTTCTTCATCTATTCGGACTTCAACTCATTCATCCAGAACACGCCGCTGCAGACGCAGGTTGCATACGGGCAGAATGTGCTGCGTTTCAAGGAAAACGACGTCGCTTTGTACTTTCAGGATGATTGGAGACTTAAAGACAATCTCACGGTCAATTTGGGATTGCGATGGGAGTTTTATCAGCAGGCCGGCAACTTACTGCACGACCAGAGTGTGGCTCAGCAAGAGGGCTCCAACGCGCTCTGGGACAAGTCGCTACCCCTGAGCTTGACCACGGTGCCACACATTCCCAACCATTATCGTAATTTTGCTCCGGTGGCGGGCTTCGCTTGGACGCCGCATATGTTGCCTCGTCTGCTCGGTGCCAATCAGACGGTCGTTCGTGGGGGCTTCCGCATTGCCTATGACGTCAGCTACTACAACCTGCAGAGCAACATTGGTGGAACTTCTCCGTTTACTAACCTCGCCACCATCACGGACGCAACAGGGGCGCCCGCGGGCTTGCCAAATGTTCCTACCCTCGACGGCGCTAGCATCGGGGCCGCACTGTTCCCGTTGGCGCCAAAGGGTAATCCGGGTTTTGCCACAGAACTTCAGTTCGGCCCACGCTTCCGCAATCCATATTCCGAACAGTGGAACCTGGGCGTGCAGCGACAGATCGGCAGCCGGATGGCGGCTGAAGTTCGCTACGTGGGCAATCACGGCGTAGGCAATTTTCAGGAAATTAATGGCAATCCCGATCTGGCGGCGCTGACCAACAATGGCTTTGGCAAATTCGTTCCTCCGGGTCTGACTGCATGCACCACTCCGGGCTTACCCGGATCCACTGGATTGGATCAGTTCAACAATCCTGTGGGATATGCCAACTGCAACTTCAGCCGCGTGATCGAGTATGCCAACACTGGATATTCGATCTATCACGGACTGCAGAGCCAGTTCCGCCTGCAGAACTGGCATGGTTTTACCGGGCAAGTTTCCTATACTTTCAGCAAGACGATTGACAACGCCTCCGAGGCGTTCTCATCGCTCTCGGGCCTGGGGACGCTCTTCAACCTCTCGCAAAGCCCCTTCGACGTCAGTAAAGCGGAACGCGCAGTTAGCAGTTACGACTATCCCCACGTCTTTGGCTTGCTGTGGGTTTACGATTTGCCTCTTGGGCATCAACAGGCTGGTCTGCTAGGACACTTGCTGGGCGGGTGGCAAATAAACGGCACGTATCGTTACACCAGTGGCCAGCCATGGACGGTCGTGCAGAACTCAGGTCAGGGATTGTGTGATCCAACCGACTTCACCGGGGGCACGCTCGACACCTGCCGTCCTATTCTGAGCAGCGCAAGCGCACCTTTCAACTCTGTCGGAATTTGTGGCAGTGCCAGCGCTCCAGACTGCGGGATCACAAACTTAACTACCGCTGCCGCCACAAGCTTGAGCCAGGTCCACTGGATCGTTAACAACATCGCCGCTGAACAATTTTTTGGATCACCGTTCATCGGTGTCGGCCGAAACACCGAGCGAGGTCAGCCCGTCAACACAATCAACATGGCGGTCTTCAAGAATACGAAGATCACCGAGCGCCTTACGATCCAACTACAAGCCCAGGCATTCAACCTGTTCAACCATCAGTGGCTTGGCATTCCGAATGTGAATGTGGATTCGGCGAACATCGGCGGAGTCAACCAGTTCGGTAGCCTGTCGTATAACCCGAATGGAGGGGACAGCAACTTCGGTACTGCCAACATCGTCAATGACGGCATTGGCCGTCGGCGACTGCAGTTCGGAGCAAAGATTATCTTCTAGAGCGCGCGACGAACGGGGGTGGGGTATAGGATCACAATGCCTAGCGCATTGAGATGGGGGGAGAGTCGATGCGCAAGAAACGCAATGCGACTCCGGAGGAGAACGACGAGAAGAAGGAATGAAGTTGTAAGAGATTGACCTCGACTTTGCGAACGGTGTTGGCGCGAGCTCTATCGGACACGAACTGGTGAAGACGGGGTATTTTGATCGATTTCTCACCACTCTTCCCGGGAGGGGCTACCAAGTGTGTTCTGTTTTCAGAACTCGACCATCGCTCTGTCACACTTATCGAACCCTGATGGCAGGCGAGGTGGAGTTTAAGGGACCAGATCACCCTTGAAGCGGTCATAATACAGGGCAGCCGGCGTTCCGCTGGGATCGTGATCGAGTCTGACGTGTTCCCAGTATGAGCGATCGACCCATTCGTCTACACCGATCGGGATGAGCGGCGACAGGTTTCCGTTGGGCCAGCGCAGAAACGTATCACCGTTGCGACTGAACATCGTCATCTCCGCGTTCGGTTGATAAAAATCAACCGGAAAGCGGAAATGTAGAGAGCGCTCAATCGGCTTGGGAGCTTTCGCCAGCAGGTGAAACGTCTCGTGCGGAAGACCAAGAGCAATGCGAGCGAGCCCGTCGCCAATCTCTGAGGGTGCGGAGGAGTAAATGTTACTGAAAACGATGACGGTGAGGGGTTCTCGGGGTATCTGCAGTACGTAGGAGGCGAAACCGGGAGAGTGGCCGTTCATATAGTACGTCGGCGCGCCAAATTCCTGGCTGTCGGAGCGAAACCATCCATAACCAACCCGCGGCGTGGTTTCGAGTAAGCGACCGTGCATCGGCGAGTGGAGGAATTTGCCATCGAAAAGCGCATGTACGAGTCGAAGCTCGTCTAAAGTCGTGGTGACGATGGAAGCATTTCCAACTTTCGCTGACCAATGGATCGCAGGCACGGGTTCGAGGTCGGCAACGCCGTTTGGCTGATACCCATGGGCGGCGGAAGGCGACGCGGTACCGTCGTCATCCGCGTAGGTTGCTTTAAGGCTCAGTGGCCGCAAGAGAATTTCTTCGAGAGCCTGGGGAAATGCGTGTCCGGTCTTTTTTTCGAGCAAGAGCGCAAGCACGTTGAATGCCGAGTGTTCTTCGCGTGCGTGCTTCGTACCAGGAGGGAATGAGAGCGAATGTCCATCGATCTGCGCGACCAGTGAAGCGGGAGTCTGATGATGCTGCAGGACCTCGCCATAGTCCGAGTGCGAGTTGATGTCATCGAGTCCGGACTGCTGCAGCAAGAGATCGGCTACCGTCATCTTTTCTGCGCCGGGAGTCTTGGGGAGCAGATTTCCAATGGTAGTTTCCAGCGTGAGTTTATGTTGGTCAATGAGACGGAGAACGGCGGCAGAGGTGTACTGCATTGACACGGACGCGATATGAAACTGCGTCGTGTCGCCATTGCTGCGCTTGTGCTCGCGGTCGAGATATCCGTAGGAGCGTTGGAAGATGACCTTGCCATGGTGCTCGATTAGTACATTTCCCGAGAAGTTGTTGCTCGCAACGTAAGGGCGGATGAAGCTGTCGAACTCGTTAGGCGTTTGCGCGTAGGTCGCGCCCGCCAGTATCAGCCAGGCCGTGAGGACGCGGAGAAACATGGCCAGCGAATGATAGCAGGCGTTAGCACAAGCTTGCGCCGTCCTGTTCGCCTTCGAGTGCCGTTCGGGCATTTCCTCGGCCACATACCGATCAAGGAGAGCCCCGAAAGGAATTCATCGGGAGTTTGGGTTATCGGAGTTGGCTGTGAGCTGCAGGTGCTCACACGCCTTGAGCACTTTCGCCTTCGTCGGAAATTCATGGAACGTTCCGATGATCTCACTGCGGCGATTCACCTTACCTGCCGGACCATATTCGCGCCAGTGGTAAACCCAGACGTCAGGTCCGTTTTGCGCCTGGGCAAGAGCGGCAGGTTTCCTCAGCATGTTGCTGCCCGCTGATGACGTATCATCTCCTTAGGTCATGGGAGGGATGATTCCGCTCACGACGGTTCTTCATGCAAGGGATGCCCCAGAAAACAACAAGTAAGATTGCGCGGAAGCTCACCGAGAGTGAGCAAGAATTGCTCGCCAGTATGGCGCAGGGCTATCAGCTTGAGACGGATTCCCTCGGTGGCAACCCAGTTCTCCGGCGCTTGAAAGACGACGAAGTGTTGCGCGCGGCAGACGCGAATGCCAGCACCGTGAAGGCATTGGAACAGCAAGGGCTGATCGAGCGGGAAGAAAGTGGCGATCCGCTCACAATCGCCTGGCGTTTGACCTCTGGGAAGACTCCACCCACGAAAGCGAAGCGCCGATGAAAAAGCCCACGATTCGCGTAACGAAATGGCTCGGTGACATTCCCGTCGAAGCCACTTGCACTGCGTGCCCTACGATCGCGTTCCAAGCGCAAGGGTCCAGTCATCGGCCAAGTCGTGAAGAGTACCAGAAATTTCTGCAGTCCCAGTTTGATCTTCACTATAAAGCGAAGCACGCTTCAGGTCTGAAGCAGTAGACCGCGTTGCGAATTCAAAGCACGGCGAAGGCGGTCCGTCTAGCCGCCGCGCTCAGCCAGGAGGGATCATTGTCAGGCAAAATCTCACACGGCCGCCCACCCGGAATGAGGGAATTGTGCCCAGTTCCTCTCACCCGTTCTTTGTTTAACGCTTCTAGGCAGGTCGAACCGGACTCGCCGGTGGGCTGAGACCCCCCTGGCACCTTACTTCATCCCAGAAAAACGATTTTCTTCTTGACAACTAGTACTGATTCGGTGCGTAATCTCCTCCCGTAGTAGAAAGACACTATCCCAAACATCTAGGCGGACTGGGACGGGACCGGGGCGTTCCCTCCCTACGCCGTAGTCCTAAATAACCGTCCTTCAAGAAGTTATCAGCGAATTGGAGATAAAGGTTATGTTGAAAACGTTGAAGTTAGCGGCGGGTGTGGCCTGTCTGATCACGTTGCTCGTGGGCGTGAACCTGTGGGGACAGGGCATTTTCGGTACGTTGACGGGAGTCGTCACAGATCCTTCACAGTCAGTCGTGCCGGGCGCAAAAATCACCTTGACCGATACGGCCTCGGGTTCCACCCGCGATACGGTGAGCAATGCCGAGGGATACTACAGCTTCGCATCTGTGCCCGTAGGCACCTACTCGTTGTCGGTCGAAGCCGCGAATTTTGAGAGTTTCAAAGCGCAGGACGTTCGGCTGGGCGGCGGCGAACGGCGCAACGTCAACGTAACGTTGAAGGTCGGAAGCACGTCTGAGACGGTGGAAGTCAACGCCGAAATGAATTCGATCGCTACCCTGGACTCCGGCGAGAAGTCGTTTGCATTGACGACAAAAGAGCTAGAGAACTTTGCCCAGGTGGGCAGCAATGCCGCCGAGTACATCAAGATCGTGCCTGGGTTTGGCATCACCAATGGAACCCAGAACAAGTCCAACTACAACGGTCAGACCATCGGTATCAATGCCAACGGCGACTCCGGCAGCCAAAGCCCGCTCAACGCTGCCTACTCCTATAACGGGCTGCCGGTCAACGTGCTCGACATCACGGCAGACGGCGCGCACGTCTCTGACCCGGGTTGCAACTGTGACACGCCCGTAAATCCGAATTCTGAATTTCTGCAGGAGTTCAAGGTCCTGACCTCGAACTTCTCCGCCGAGAATCAAAAAGGCCCCATCCTCATCACGTCGGTCTCGAAGGCAGGCGGCCAGACGTTCCATGGCAGCGCCTTCTTCTCGGCCCGGAACCATGTCCTGAACGCCAACGATTGGCTCCTCAATCACACCCAAACTCAGCAGCCAGCCAACTCCTATTACTACCCGGGCGGCACTTTTGGTGGGCCAGTCATCATCCCGGGCACCAATTTCAATAAGAGCCGCCAGAAGCTATTCTTCTGGACTGGTTTCGAATATTTCCGCCAGACCCTTGATACAGGTTTGCTCCGCGCGACTGTGCCCACGCCCGGAGAGCTAGCGGGAGACTTCTCGCCGGCCGAAATCAACAAAGAGGGGTTGCCAATCACTGCTTCGGGCAATCCACCTTATCAGCTTACAAGTCAGGCCATTGCTGCTTTCGGGGGCACAACCATTCCTGCCTGTACGGGGACTCCGAATGGCGCGTGTATCGATCCCAACATGCTCGCCCTCGCAAAACTGTATCCCGCACCGAATAGGGTGCCGGACGCGAGCAACCAATATAACTACGTCCAATCTCAGATTTTCGCCCAGAACAATCGCCAATGGGCCGTTCGCGGAGATTGGAACGTAAGCGCAAGCACGAAGGTATTTGTCCGCTACAACTATCAGCGCGAGATTCAGCAGTTCCCGGTCGGCCTCTGGTGGAGAAATGGCGACCAGGTTCCTTATCCTTCTCCTATTCAGGGTAGAAATAAGTCGGATTCCTGGACAGGAACCGTGACCCACGTGTTCAGTCCGACGATGACCAACGAAACCATCGTCACTTACTCCTTCATCGGCTTCCCCAACGTATTCGCCAATCCAACCAAGGTCGATCGCAGCCAGGTGGGCTACGGCTATACCGGGTTGTTCAATAACGGCGTGAAGCAGATTCCATCGTTTGGCAACTCCGGAGAGGCCGCTCTGGTCTTCAATCCCGGCGGCTTCGAGGCCGGAGGCAACTCGCAAGGGCTGTACGCGAATAAATACATGCCTAATGTGAGCGATACGCTCGCAAAGGTTTACCGGAATCACACCCTGAAAGTGGGCTTCTTCTGGGAATGGATTCGCAATGCGCAGCCGGCGAACAACAACACTAATGGTAATTTGTCCGTAAATCACAACAATGTGTATAGCTGGGGCAATGAGTATGCGGATTTGCTGACTGGCAATCTAAGTGCCTACCAGGAAACAAACTTCAACCGCATCAATGACATCAATTATTCCACCTACGAGTTCTTCGGTCAGGATTCATGGAAAGCCACCAGAAAGCTGACGCTGGACTTTGGCGTGCGATTCACGCACTTCACGCCGTGGATCGACGGGAAGAATTTCGGCTATTCCATCTTTAATCCTTCCCAATATCAGCCTGGCTGCGCGGATGCGCCCACGTTCTGCGGATTCGAGTGGCATTCGAAAAACTCGTCCGTACCGCTGGGAGGCTTCCCAACGCGAAAACTGTTCTACCAGCCACGGCTCGGCGCTGCCTATGACATGTTCGGAACTGGTAAGACCGTGCTCCGTGGTGGCTGGGGACGCTTCTACTATCACTCCGGCCAGTTTACCAATGGCCTGGACGCCTCTGCGGGGGTTGCGACGGCCAACATAAGCCCGACAACTTGGGTTGGTGGACCAGGCTGTCCCACGAATCCTGTAGGCGGTTCCCCTCTGTTCGCTGCGTACCTGTCGTGCCTGAATGTTGCCGCAACACCGGCGGGACCGTCGGCGGTCGATTCCAGGGATGACAAGCAGCCGTATACCGACAGCTGGAGCTTTACCGTCGCGCAAAGAACACCTTGGCAAGGTCTCCTCGAGGTCGGTTATGTAGGAAACCGAAGCCGGGATCTGCCAAGCAGCGGCGGGTTCGGAAGCAATCTCAACCTCGTGCCCGTCGGCGCCATGCTCGGTGCAGTCAATCCTGGCAATGCTGATCCCAAGTTCTACCGGCCATTGAACAACCCAATAACAGGAGAAGGTTACGGCGATCTGAACCAGGCCACCAATAACTTGTACGCCGACTACAAGGCTATGCAGGTCACGTGGGGCCGTCACTTAGGGCGCTACACCATTCAGGCGAACTACACGCTGCAAAAGGCAATGGGCATTCTCAGCGCGAATGCCAATGGCCAGCCGAATGGGTCCGCCAGCATCAATCCCTTTAACTTGCAGAGTAACTATGGCGTGCAGCCCACCGATCGCCGGCACTTGTTCAACATTGCCTACTCGATTGATATTGGAAATCCGCTGCATGCGCACGGTTTCCTCGGCGGCGTCACTAGCGGCTGGCAGATCTCGGGTATCACCCAGGTCCAAAGTGGCGCAAACATCACTTACAGTGGTGGCTACAACGCGAGTACCAATTACAACATGAACTTGAACGGCGCGATCTTCCCGGGAACTGCAAATGGCATAGTTGGAGACCCGTTAGAAAAGGGAATTCCGTATAACAACCAGTCCATCTTGGGGACGAACGCTGTGCAGCTGAATCCCATCGTCACCTGCAATCCCACATCCCATTTGGGAGAGCATCAGTACGTGAACGGCGATTGCTTTGCAGCTCCAACTACGGTTGGCCAGAACGGCCCGACCTTGTTACCGGTGGCATACGGACCCGCGTACTTTAACTCCGACCTGGCTCTGTTCAAGAATTTCAGAATGTCGGAATCGAAGAATCTGCAATTCCGCATTCAGAGCTATAACTTCCTAAACCACCCGTTGTGGTCGTTCCCCAACAGCACCAATCTAACGCTGCAGTTCCAACAGGACCCGAACACGGGACAAATGACTCAGACCAATACGAACTTCGGCAAGACCACCGAAAAGCAAGGCGCTCGCGTGGTCGAGTTTGTCGTCAGGTTCATCTTCTAGAACGAGAATCTGCTTTGAACTTGAATGGGATGGCTCCGGCCATCCCATTCTTTTTGCTGTAAACTTGTGAACACGGCCCCCGCTGTATGCATAGATTCTCTCTCCTACTGCTGCTGATATTCGGCACGCTGCTTCGCGCACAATCTCCTCAGACTTCCCCGCAGCAACTTGTCCAAGATGCAATGCAGAAGCAGCAGGCGGGCGATCTTGAGGGTGCCGTCAAAGAATATCGTCAGTTCCTGAAGACTCACCCTGAGGCCACGCCCATCCATTCCAATCTAGGTGCGGCTTTGGCTGGTCTGGGACGCTACGAAGAGGCGGTGCCGGAATACAAAGCTGCGCTCAAGCAGTCGCCCAGCTTTACGCAGGCCCGTCTGAATCTGGCGATTGCCTTTTACAAGATGGGACGCATCAGCGACGCAGCCACCCAACTCGTGCGAGTACACGCCGAAGATGCCGCGAATCACCAGGCCGTGCTGTTGTTAGGCGACTGCTACCTGCGCATGGGCCAAAACAAAGACGTCATTCATTTATTGCAGCCCGAGCAGAAGAAGTCTCCCGACGATCTCGCCATTGCTTACATGCTCGGAACCGCGCTCCTCCGAGACAAGCAGCGAGACGAAGGGGCGGCGGTGATCGACCGTATCCTGCGCAACGGTGACTCGGCGGAATCCCATCTCCTCCTGGGAATGACCAAGTTCGAGGCGATGGAGTACCCCGCTGCCATTGCGGATCTCACCAAAGCCGCAGAGATTAATCCGCATCTGCCGGACGTGTATTCCTACCTGGGTCAGGCGCAAATGGCCAGCGGCGACATGAAGGCGGCCCGCGACGCCTTCGAGAAGGAACTCGCCGTAAATCCCAACGATTTTGAGTCCAACGTCCGCCTCGCCGTCCTCCTGAAGCAGGATGGCAACTATGAACGCGCACACCAGTTGCTCGACCGTGCCTTGCTGGTTCGTCCCAAGGATCCGGGCGCGCTTTATCAGGTCGGGGCGACCTACCTTGCGGCGGGAGACCTGAATCCAGCTCTTCGCTCGTTGGAGGCTTTAGTCAAGCAGTATCCGGAATTCCTTGAGCCGCACGTTTCCCTCGCGCAGGTCTACTACCGGTTGCGGCGAAAAGAAGAAGGGGACCGCGAACGCGAGATCGTGCAAAAGCTCAAGGCCGAGCAGGACGCACAACAGTCGAAAGCGAAAGGGGAAGCTCAGACCAGACCGTAATCCGACTTGCCCGTGTCATCCCCAGTGCGGTTGAGGGGAGCTTTCGCCTGCCCTACCCCACGGGCTATTGCGGTGGCTCATCTATGTTTAATATCTGATCGGCGGAGATGTCCTTCAGGATCTGGCGAATTCCGCTTGGCCAACGAATCTCGATCGAGGCGACCTTCCCTTCCTGCCCGAGCCCGAAGTGAACCCGTTTGTCGCTCGAGGACATGAAACCGACGCTAACCGAAACATGGTTATACAGCACGCGCCCCGAGGCGGTGGTCAGCTTGACCTTCGCTCCGATCGCATCCCGCGCGCTCTTATGCCCGATCAGGTTGAGCATGAGCCAGTGATTGCCGCTATCAGCCGTATTCATCAGGATTCTGGGTGCGGCATTCAGAGACGTAACCACAATGTCGAGAGCCCCATCATTGTTGAGGTCTCCAAATGCTGAGCCTCGTTGATACCCTTTGCGCAAAAAATCCTTGCCCAGCTCCGACGACACGTCAATAAAAGTCTTCCCGTCGACATTCTCAAACATCGTGTCATGCTCAGGCGATGATTCGTTCACCTGGTCGACATCGCCATTGGCCGAGTAAATGTCTTTCCACCCATCGTTGTTGTAATCGATAAATCCGTTACTCCATCCCGAGTGAGGCACGCTCATTGATTGAATCTTCGAGGAGTAAGCGTAATTAAATAACTGGCCATTGTTCTTGAGCAGTTGCCAAACTTGCTGGCGAAGATTGTTGTAGAAGATATCTACTCTGCCGTCGTTGTCAAAGTCCTTCGCGTCCGAGCCCATCGAAGATCCAGTGCGGGCATTCTCGTCATAGCCAACTCCCATTTCGAGCCCTCGTTCCTCGAACTTCCCGTTCTTCATGTTGATGAACAGTGAATTGGGTTCTGTATCGTTGGCGATGAATACATCTGGCCAGCCATCGTCGTTGAAATCCGCAATCGAAATCCCCATCCCTTTGCCTGGAGATTTCGCCAATCCGGACTTTTCCGTCACATCCTCGAACTTGCCGTGGCCCAGATTGTGATAAAGGCGATGAGGCACGCTCTTATATCGTCTGGGATCGCAGTAATACTCCTGGCTTCCCATTGTGCAGCGCAGGTCAGTCTGAGGGGTCCAGTACGTATAGTTCGAGACAATCAGGTCGAGCAGGCCGTCGTTGTCATAATCAAACCAGGCGGCAGCGACGCTGAGCGTCTCGGGCGGCTTCGTTCCGATTCCGGAGATCTTAGTGACGTCGGTAAACGTTCCGTTGCCGTTATTGTGATACAGAGTATTGCGTCCCGCCGCGCACAGGAACAGATCTTCGTAGCCGTCGTTATCATAGTCACCGACGGCAACCCCGAAGTTGAAACCCAGGAATTCACCCGACAACCCCGCTTTGGCCGTAACATCTTTAAAGGTCCCGTCGGCATTTTGCTGCAGCAGGCAGTTGTAGTAGGAGGGAGTGCTCTTTTTCATTTCTGGCAATTGCGCGCCGTTGGTGAAGAAAATATCCATCCGGCCATCGTTGTCGAAATCGAAAACCGCTACTCCGCCACACATAGGCTGCGGAAAATACTTGTGCCCGCCCGGGCTGTTATCGCTGGTATAGCTAATTTTCGAACGCGGTGCTACGTCTACAAAGCCAGGGCGCTTGCCTGTGGGGGCGGACCCTGAGGCCAACAGAAATAGGCAAGCAACCGCCAGGCAAAGCCCGGAGGCGAGCCTTGGCCAGATGCTAGACTGAATGTTGGGCATGAAGTTCTATTCCCGCATTCTATCTGGAATTCTGCTCGGGACGGGCCTTCTCCTCGCCGGCTCAACGGGCGGCCCAATCATCTTCGAAGAAATCGCTCATCGTTCCGGCCTGACTTTCTCGAGCGACAGCAGCCCCACTCCAAACAAGAACCAGCCCGAAACCATGGTAGCCGGCGTGGGCCTACTGGACTACGACAACGACGGCTACCTGGATGTTTATCTTGTAAACGGCGCCGCGATTCCGTCGCTTCAAAAAGAAACGCCGAAGTACTGGAATCGCTTGTATCACAACAACCACGACGGAACATTTACTGATGTGACCGAAAAGGCAGGTGTCGCTGGCATCGGCTATGGAATGGGTGTGGCGGTCGGAGACTATGACAACGACGGTTGGCCCGACATGTACGTCGTAAATGTGGGGAAGAATCAACTGCTTCACAACAACGGAAACGGCACTTTCACTGACGTTACCGATAAAGCCAGCGTTGGCGGCGGCCTTCTCGACGGCAAGAAGATGTGGTCCGTCTCCGCCGCCTGGGTCGACTACAACAATGATGGCTTGCTTGACCTCTTCGTCTCGAACTACTGCAAGTGGGAGGTCAATAAAGACCCTTATTGCGGACCGACTCCCACCCTCCGCGCCTATTGTCACCCCAATAATTACGCGAACCTCCCGAATAGTTTGTACCGAAACAATGGCGACGGAACTTTCACCGACGTCTCCGCAGAAACCGGAATCGCCAAGTACCTCGGCAAGGGAATGGGAGTGGCCATCGCCGACTACGACCATGACGGGTTCATCGATATTTTTGTAGCCAATGACAACCATCCTAACTTCCTCTTTCATAATATCCGCGGCAACCGGTTCGAAGAGGTTGCGCTGGAATCCGGTGTGGCCTATGCCCAGAGCGGCAGTGCGCTATCCGGCATGGGGGTAGATTTCAAAGACGTGGATAATGATGGACGCCCCGACCTCTGGCACACTGCCGTCGAGAACGAATCGTTCCCCTTGTTTCATAACGCGGGTGGAGGGCAGTTCGTCGAGCAAACACTGCCCGCACAGTTGGCAGTGACTCGCACCATGTCGGGCTGGGGCAACGGAATTGTCGATTTCGACAATGACGGATGGAAGGATCTGTTCGTTGCCCGAAGCAATGTTCTCGATAACATCGCCCAATTCTCCAATCGCAAATACGAAGAACCTAACTCAGTTCTGCGCAATCTGGGAAATGGCAAGTTCCAGGATGTCAGCAGCCAGGCGGGCGCCGACTTCCAAGTCGCGGCTCCGCATCGTGGAGTCGCTTTTGGAGACATCGATAACGATGGACAAATCGATGCCATGGTTAGCGTCCTTAACGGACCATTGCAGTATTTCCACAATATTTCGAAGAACAGCAATCACTGGATCACCCTGACCCTTGTCGGAAAAAAGAGCAATCGAATGGGGCTTGGAGCGCAGGTACGCGTCACAGCGGAGGACGGCAAGGTCCAATATAACGAGGCCACGACTGCGGTGGGATACGCTTCTTCAAGCGACTCTCGGGTCCACTTCGGTCTGGGTGGCTCACGAGTGGTCCGCAAAATCGAGATAACATGGCCCAGTGGCACAAGGCAGCTACTGCTGGACCTGCCCGCGGATCGGATTCTGAACATCGAGGAAAAAGTCCAGTGAGCATCTGGAGGTCATTCAGGTCCATCTTGCTCTTCGCGAATTTCTGACCGACGCCACTGGTGCGGTAGTCCTAGGCGCGACCGTTGTGCTCACCGATCAGATCCCCTGAAGCCAGCATCGGCGAAGATTTGTCCTAACGCTTTGTGAAGCTCGCAGCCGGTTTTCGGCGGAACAAGAAGCAGAGGCTCAGATTCGAGGGGCTTGTAATTCTCCACTAGGACAGCCCAAATCGGCTGCACGGTCTGCATGGGAGTGCATGGAACAGAAGCCATCGCGAGAAGCATTGGCTCTGCATGGTTCTCTCCTGACCTATCCTTCGCCCTGCAGGTGGGTGCGTTCAAGGTATATGCAAAGCTTATCGCCCCGACCATCTCTTGCTTTCCAACCCAGTAGTTTGTTGGGGTTTCCTTTCCGCTCTGCCCTCGTGAGTTCGTTGCGATAGAACCGGTGCCGGATCCAGATCGTGGACGCTAAGCCGCGACCGTTACATCTCCCGCCGCAACCTGTGGCTCCTGAACATCAGATCTCAGCAACGGCCAACCGCGCCGCAGTGCGTATTCAAGCCAAACCCCGGCGAACTGGGAAGTGATTACCGCAACCAGGACAAGGGTCGTGTAGAACTCAGCATTGATGATGCCCGCGTCGAAAGCGACACTTGCTAAGACGATCCCCGGCCCTCCACGGGCATTCGTCGTCAATGCCAGGTTAATGAGGTCAAGCCCATGGAAGCCCGCGAGCCTACCAGCAAGGGCGACCGACAACAGCTTAATCGCGCATGTTCCAACAAGAAATAGAATCAGCATCCGCCAGGAGAACGCGCGTACCAAGTCGAGCTTGAATCCAACGATGGCGAAGTAGATTGGTATGAAGAAAGCGAATGAGACCTTTCCGATCGCATCCAGTGCATCAGCGAACAGGCGCCGTTTCTTATGGACAACGGCAAAGCCCGCCAGGAAGGCTGCGAAAACAAGATTCACCTTGAAGACTCCAGCGAGAACGCAATATGCCAATAGGACTGCGAGGGTATATGAGACGGGAGCCTGCCGAGCGAGCACATTGAACTTCGATTTGTTGATTCGCTTGACTGCTCTCGGCAGAAGCGTGAGACCCACGGCAAAGAAAGCGACGGTGGAGATCAGATGGTAAGCGATCTGGCGAGGCACTAACACTGCCGTTCCGGCTGCGGCAGTTGCGACGGCCAAAGCAGCCCAAAGCACGATGTCTTCCAGCACCGCGACCCCCAACACCAGCCGGGCAAAGCGAGTGTGGAGAATCTTGAGGTCTGCGAAAATTTTGGAAATAACCGGAACCGATGTGACCGCCACCGAAACGGCCAAAATTATTACTAATGACAGTTTGTTCCCTTTGGGCCCGGCAATAGCCGTACTTACCAAGAGCGGTCCACATGTCAGCCCAATCGCGAACGGAATGCCGGTTCCCACAATCGCTAGCCAGCCCACCTCTCGCCTCTCCTCGCGACTGAACAACTGCTTCGTTTCCGCACCGGAAAGGAACATCAATAGAAGCAACCCCATCCAATAAACGAAATCGAGGAGAGGCGCATGGTGCTTGGACAACTCAGGTAGAGACACTGAGGTGACATGCAACCTGCCCAGCAAGGCTGGCCCCAAGACAACTCCAGCAAGAATCTCACCTACGACTTTCGGCTGGCCAATCTTCACGAACCAATGCCCCAGCAACTGAGCGAGAGAAACCAGGAGCAACAGGAGCAGAAGAATTGTAGTCAGGTCAGAATTGGACACGGGCAATAGATGCAGCCGGGCGGCCGCACGTTGTGTTCAAGTTGCACGCGTTTGCTCGTCAAGCAAGCACGGCAAAAGGGAAAGACATCACACGGTGGAATAAAGCCGTCCATCCTTACTCTTGCATTTCATGAGCAACAGGACGCGCGCCCCGCAAAACCATTTCGCAAAGATGATCTACGAACTCGGGCGTCAACGGATCGTGTTGGATGAGAAATCTCATGTAGACGGGACCGTAAAGGGAATCCAGCAGGAGATCCCGATCGATCCCGCGGCGCAACTCCCCGCGCGCTATGGCCCGATCCACGGTAGCATAGGCCTCTTCCCGGCGAGGCATCATAAAGCGCTCTCGAAAAGCTGTGAGCACGTTTCCTTCGCTTTGCCCGGCAGCCAGGATGGCTGCCACGATGCGGCCTCTTCGGCTGCGGAATACTCTGATCAGTTGACGCATCTGCTGGCTGAGGTCGGTATAGATGGACCCGGTGTCGGGAAAGTGGAGCTTGCTGACCGTGCTGCTGGCGAACGCGTCCGCGACCAGCGCGGCCTTATCCGGCCACCAGCGGTAAACGGTGGCTTTGCCGACTTGCGCCCGCTCCGCCACCTCTTCAATCGTGAAATCGGAGAAGCCCGTCTTGGCCAGAACCTTGAGACTGGAGCTCAGAATTGCGAGTCGCGCTTCCTCGCTGCGCGGGCGTCCCGGAGGACGCTTGCCATTCCCATTCACGCGATTCCGGTGGATGGACGGCCTTTTGCGCATGCTGCTACGCTACCATATAATCAACCGCAGTCATTTAGAATCCGATACGCGGAGTATCGAATCTAAGTTTTTTTGGGGGCAGGCTTGGGGTGGTGTCTCGGCTCGAGTTGGGAGTAATCGTAATTCATGTGGATTGTAGCTCTAGCCTTAAGGCGTCCCTATACGTTTGTAGTGATGGCGCTGGTCATCCTGATCCTGACGCCCATCACCCTTCTGCGCACTCCGACTGATATTTTCCCGGACATCGATATTCCAGTCGTCTCCGTGGTCTGGTTCTACACCGGAATGTCGCCCGAGGACATGGCGAACCGGATTGTCGCTAACTCTGAGCGCGGCATCACCACCACTGTCAACGACATTGAGCACATGGAGTCCCAGTCGGTCTACGGACTGGGGATCATTAAAGTCTTCTTCCGCCCGGGAACGAATGTCCAGGGCGCAATCGCGCAGATTACAGCCATTAGCCAGACCTCAGTGCGGGGAATGCCCCCCGGCACGACTCCACCGCTGATTATTTCGTATAGCGCATCCACCACTCCCATCATTCAGTTGGGGTTGAGCAGCAAGACATTGCCGGAACAGGAATTGTTCGATCTTGGCCAGAACTTCCTGCGCACCTATCTCGCAACCGTGCCCGGCGCCGCAACCCCCTATCCCTACGGGGGAAAACTGCGGCAGATCCAGGTGGATCTGGACCTGGCGAAGTTGCAGCAATACGGGCTCTCCCCCAATGACATCGTGGGGGCGGTGAATGCGCAGAACATCATTCTTCCCTCCGGCACGATGAAGCTGGGACCCATTGAGTACAGCGTCGAAATGAATGGAACGCCGCAAACGATTGCGGAACTGAATGATCTTCCCGTAAAAACGACGAACGGTTCGACGCTATACATGCGGGATGTGGCCCATATCCGGGATGGATTTGCGCCCCAGACCAACATCGTGCGCCAGGACGGCAATCGCGGCGCGCTGATGTCGATTTACAAAAACGGCAAAGCATCCACCTTGCAGATTGTGGAGGGGGTTAAGGGGATCGTGCAGCAAGCGTCGCAGGCGCTGCCGCCGGAACTCAAAATTTCTGCGCTCTTCGATCAATCCTTATTCGTGCGGGGGTCGATTTATGGAGTGCTGCGCGAAGGATTAATCGCTGCGGCGTTGACCGCCTGCATGATCCTGATCTTTCTCGGGGATTGGCGCCCTACGATTGTCATTTCCATCTCGATTCCGCTATCGATCTTCGTCTCCATCATTCTGCTTGGCGCGATCGGCGAAACCATCAACATCATGACGCTGGGAGGGCTGGCGCTGGCGGTGGGAATTCTGGTCGACGATGCAACCGTGGAGATCGAAAATATAGAGCGCAATCTCGCACTGGGCAAGGAGATGCGCCAGGCTATCCTTGATGGCGCGCAGCAGATTGCGGTTCCCGCGCTGGTCTCCACTCTCAGCATCTGCATCGTGTTTGTGCCCATGTTCTTCCTGACTGGCGTCGCCAAGTTCCTGTTCGTGCCTTTGGCCGAGGCGGTCAGCTTCGCCATGCTGGCCAGCTATCTGCTGTCGCGAACTCTGATTCCCACGCTGGTCATGTACATCATGCGCGGCCACGAACATCGGGCGGAAGCGCCCAGGTCGTTCATGGGCAGGTTCCAGCGGGGATTCGAGCGGAAGTTCGAGGATTTCCGGCGCGCCTACGAAGCCTTGCTCGAAACCACCCTTGAGCATCGCGGTGTCTTCGCCACATGCTTTCTGTTGTTTTGCCTCCTCTCCTTGGGGTTGGGCCTGTTTCTAGGCCAGGACTTCTTCCCGCAAGTCGATGCCGGATTGCTGCGCTTGCACGTGCGCGCGCGTGCCGGATTGCGGGTGGAGGAGACGGCGCGCCTCTGCGATCAGATTGAGGCATTTCTGCGCGAGCAAATTCCTCCCGGACAGTTGCAAACCATTCTCGACAATATCGGGCTGCCCAACTCCGGCATTAACCAGTCCTACAGTTCCAATGGGACGGTTGGGACCAGCGATGCCGAGATACTCATCGGATTGAACCCGGAGCATCATCCGCCAACCGCGGAGCTAATGCGCCACTTGCGGGAAGTTTTGCCTGAGCAGTTCCCCAGCACCGAATTCTTCTTCCAGCCCGCGGATATCGTCACCCAGATTCTTAATTTTGGATTGCCGGCGCCCATCGATGTGCAGGTGGTGGGAACGAACATGCTGCAAAATTACGAGATTGCACAAAGAATCGCGAACCGGATGCGGCACGTTCCCGGCGCTGCGGACGTTCATGTGCAGCAGATGCTTTCGTTGCCCACGTTGCAGATGGACATCGATCGCACCCGCGTGACCCAGGTTGGCTTGACCGCGCGAGAAGTCGCCCAAAGCGCATTGGTTTCGCTGAGCGGAAGTTTCCAGACCTCCCCCAATTTCTGGCTCAATCCCAGGAATCTCGTCACCTATCAAATTGCCGTGCAGGCGCCGCAGTACCGTATGACCGATCTGCACGATCTCATGAATATCCCGGTCGTCTCGCAACAAGGTCCGCAGTTGATGGGAAACCTGGTGCAGGTCGCGCCCTCGGTTCGGGCTGCCACGGTGAACCATTACAACGTGCAGCCGGTGATGGATGTCTACGCCAGCACCCAGGACCGCGATCTGGGAGCCGTTGCAGCCGATACGGACAAGATCCTCAAAGAGTTCGATAAACAGCTGCCCCGCGGAACTCATCTAGTCATGCGTGGGCAGGTTTCCACGATGCGATCTTCCTTCTTTGGACTGGGTGCGGGGTTGCTAGGCGCCATCGTTCTCGTGTATCTGCTGATTGTGGTGAATTTCCAGTCCTGGCTGGATCCCTTCATCATCATCACGGCTTTGCCGGGAGCGCTTGCGGGTATCTGCTGGTTCCTGCTGCTGACGCATACGCGTCTGAGTGTTCCCTCGCTGACCGGGGCCGTCATGTGCATGGGCGTAGCCACCGCGAACTCGATTCTGATGGTTAGTTTCGCGCGCGAGCAGATGGATGAGGGTATGCCTGCATTCAAAGCGGCTGTGTCCGCGGGGTACACTCGAATTCGTCCCGTGCTCATGACTGCCCTGGCGATGATTATCGGAATGGTGCCCATGGCACTCGGGTTTGGGGAAGGCGGCGAGCAGAATGCGCCTCTCGGCCGAGCGGTCATTGGCGGCTTGCTGTTTGCGACGGTGGCGACATTGTTCTTCGTGCCCAGCGTCTTCGCGATTTTTCACGGCCGCCGCGAGCGCAAACGGGTGCAGAAGTTGGAAGCATAGGGCAGAGAGGGCTGGAGAGCGAAGAAAGTTGGATTGAGGATGAGCGCAGAGGACAAAACCCGGCACATGGCAGTCGGAGAACGGCAGCGCCGCGCCGACAGCGGCAACGGTGCGCACGATGGCGAACGCGCCGAGCGCTTGACACGATCGCAGATCGATGAAGAAATCGCGGCCATGGAGGAGCGGTCTCGTCATCAGACGCAAACCCTGACGCCACCCCCGGAACTTCCCCCCGCTCCTCCTCGCAAGGCCCTGCTGATCATTGGCGTTGCGTTGCTGATCCTGCTGGTGGCCGGAGCGGTGACTTTGATTGGCCGCGAGACCCACGAACGCGCTCTCGCCAAAGAAACCGAGCGCTCGACGATTCCCACCGTTGCCATCGTTCATCCCCAGGCAGAAACGCCGGATGAGGAACTGGTGCTGCCTGGCTCGCTGCAGGCATTCGAGGAATCCCCGATCTATGCGCGAACCAGCGGGTACCTGGTGCGCTGGTACAAGGACATCGGCAGCCGGGTGAAGGAAGGCGAGTTGCTCGCCACCATTGACACTCCGGAAATCGATCAGGAACTGAACCAGACCCGCGCCGCGCGACAGCAGATCGTGGCCCAGTTGGAACTGGCCCGGACTAGCGCGGAACGGTGGGAGAACCTGCGCAAGAGCGATTCGGTTTCCGCCCAGGAAGCCGACCAGCAGACCAGCGGATACAAGCAGGCTCAAGCCAACTTGGCTTCCGCCGATGCCAACGTCCGGCGGCTGGAGCAGATGGAGAACTTTAAGCGCGTCTACGCTCCGTTCTCTGGGGTCATCACCAAGAGAAATGTAGATCCTGGAGCTTTGATCAATGCCGGAGCCGGCGGAGCCGGCCGGGAATTATTCGATATCGCGCGCGTGGATCCCCTGCGCGTATTCACCAGCGTTCCCCAGTCCTATGCACCTTTTATTAGAGTGGGCGGGCAGACCACTGTCACGTTGCAGGAATTTCCGGGACAGAAATTTGCCGCCAGAATCGCGCGAACGGCGGAGTCGATCGATCCGACCACGCGCACGTTGCTGACCGAGGTGGATGTCCCCAACAAGGACGGACGCCTTTTGCCGGGATCGTTTGGGGAAGTACATTTTGCTGTGGGTTCGAATGTGAATAAGGTCACGGTTCCGGTCAATGCGATGCTTTTCCGATCCGAAGGACCGAGGCTGGCGGTGGTGGACGGAAACGGAAGAATCCAGTTGCGGCCGATTAATATTGGACGCGATTACGGAACCAGCCTCGAGATATTAGGTGGAGTTTCTACGCAAGATCGAGTTGTAATTAATCCGCCCGACTCGCTGGAAGAAGGACAGCAGGTCAACATTGCCGAGTCTTCACCCGGCCAGCAGGGACAACAGCCCGGAGACGTGCGGCAGAAAGAAAACGCACCCGAACAACGCCAGGAAATGCAGCCCAAGCGGAGCCAGCGGTGAAGAGAACGGTGTTCTTTGTGGGTCTGGGCGGGCTGATGCTTACGGCCGCGTGCACCGTGGGCCCGCGCTACGTCAGGCCTTCCCCGCCCGCAACGGCGCCCGATACATGGAAGACCCAAGCCCCCTGGCAGCCTGCTGCCCCTAAGGACACGGTGCCCAAGGGAGAGTGGTGGCAGGTATTCCACGATGACATACTGAATGGCTACGAACAGCAACTTCTTCAGGCAAACCAGGCGCTGGTGGCGGCGCGCGATCGCCTGAATCAGGCGCGCTCGTTGGCCCGCATCGCGACCACGGCTTATTTTCCGCAACTTTCGACCGACCCCAATGCGGCGCGACAGCGCGGGTCCGGCAACCGGCCACTCAATGGAGCGTCTGCGGCTCTCATTCAGCCTCGTCCCTATACACAAAATCTGTACTCCATTCCTTTTTCGCTCAGTTATGAGGTCGATCTGTTTGGCCGGGTGCGGAAGAGTGTAGAGGCGGCAAATGCGTCCCTGCAATCCACGGCCGCCGATCTGGGCAACGTACAACTCGTGCTAACCGCTGAACTCGCCGCCGACTACTTCACTCTTCGCGAACTCGATGCCGAATATCAGGTCGTGCAGGAATCGGTCGACTACCAGCGTAGAGCCCTTGCTCTGGTACAACGGCGACACGAAGGCGGAGTTGCCAGCGGCCTGGAAGTCGCGGAGCAGGCTACGGTGCTCGATTCAACCCTCTCGCAAGCTTCCCTGGTGCAGGAATCGCGTGCGCAATATGAACATGCGATTGCCGTCCTGGTCGGACAACCAGCTACGAGCTTTAACATCTCGCCAGCGCCTCTGAAGGCGACGCCACCTCCCGTGCCATTGGGCGTGCCGTCGGACGTGCTGGAGCGCAGGCCCGATATATCCACCTTGGAACGTGAAGTGGCCTACGAAAACGCGCAAATCGGACTCGCGCGAGCAGCTTTCTATCCTCACGTCACGTTGAGTGGCGCTGGTGGCTTGCAGAGCACTGATATCACTTCTTTATTTAGCGCTCCGAGCCTGTTCTGGTCCCTCGGGGCCGATGCTCTGGAGCCCATTCTTCAGGGCGGAAGGAACCGGGCCAACCTGGCTGCCACACGCGCCGCCTACGAACAGGCTGTGGCCAATTACCGCCAATCCGTGCTCACTGCTTTTCAGGAAGTCGAAGATGGCATCAGCAATCTCAGTACCCTCTCGCAGGCGCTGACCACGCAATCTCAGGCCGTCGCTGATGCCCGCCGCGCTCTAGACATCGCCAACAACCGTTATACCGGCGGTGTGACCACCTACTTGGACGTAATCACGGCCGAGACGACCTTGCTCAATAGTGAGCGCCTGGAGACGCAGTTACTGGGACAGCAGATGGTCAGTTCCGTATATCTGGTCAAGGCTCTAGGCGGCGGCTGGGATGGCAGTCAGATTCAGAACGAGCGGGTTCATCCTCAACCGGGTCAGTTCATTCAGCAGTAATCTGAAGAAGTGGTCGATGTAGATCTCCTCTGTAAAGTTCTTACGCACTCCTGATTACTTTCTCATCAGCATGTAAGGTGTGCGCCAGCGAGTAGCTTTCGGTTGTGTTGATTTACCTCACTAGACGGTGTGATTTACATCACTGAGCACAACCGCCTGAATAAGAGATAACCAGTACGTTCGATTCCGGGTGGACTGACCATCAGTCCTCACAGGAGCGGCGGATAGACTCTGTTTGGGATCGTCAGTCCCCTGGTACTGTTCTCATAACCCTAATACGCCTCACGCCAGTCATCCCAAAACAGTCTCCCGTGCAGCTCACGCGATCGAACATCAAGCCCCCCGGGGAATGCAGGAGTGGGGTACCTGTTCACCACAGGGCATCGCTTTCGCATGATTTCGACGTGATGTTGCCAATGGCCGTGCTGCCAGGAGACTGCCTATGAGGACAGGCGAGAAAGAAACAATAGCGGAGCATCTACGAAAGAGCGGAGTCTCCCGACGCAGTTTTCTTCAACTCTGTTCCAAGATCATGGTAGTAGCGCCCGTGGGACTGGCGCTCACCCACAAAACCACCGCGGCCCAGGTAGCGAAGCTGGTGGGCAAGTCGCGCAGACCTTCAGTCATCTGGCTGCATTTTCAGGATTGCACCGGTTGTACCGAGACGCTGCTGCGCACCTCGGCTCCCGACGTCGCCCATTTGATTCTTGACGTGATTTCGCTCGACTATCACGAGACCCTGATGGCCGCATGCGGTACCCAGGCGGAAGCCGCATTGCAGTCGGCCATCCAGGAGAATGCGGGAAAATTCGTGCTGGTAGTGGAAGGCTCGATTCCCACTCGCGACGACGGCGTGTACATGCAACTGGCCAGCCGTCCCGCCATCCAGGTGCTCAAGGAGGTAGCCAGCCAGGCCGCGGCCGTCATTTCCGTGGGATCCTGCGCTTCATGGGGAGGAGTTCCGTCCGCGGACCCGAATCCTACGGGAGCTGTTGGCGTCGATTCCGTGATCTCCGGCAAGCCGATCATCAATCTGCCCGGCTGCCCGCCCAATCCCTACAACCTTCTGGCAGTGGTACTCGAATACGTCACCATGGGTCGTCTGCCGGAACTCGACCCATACGGCCGGCCGAAGTTCGCCTACGACCGCGTCATCCATGAGAACTGCCCCAGGCGCGCCCACTTTGACGCCGGGCGCTTTGCCGCCGCTTTTGGCGATGAAGGACATCGCAAGGGCTGGTGCCTTTACAAGCTGGGCTGCAAGGGCCCAGTAACGCATGCCGCCTGCGCGAACCGGCACTTCAACGAGATTCCAGGGGTATGGCCGATCGGGACCGGCGTCCCCTGCTTCGGCTGCACGGAAAAGGGCGTGGTTTGGCAGATGGGAACGTTCGAGACGGTGCCCATCCACCTCGCGACGCCTCCCGAGACTTATCCCCCGATTTTCAGTACTGCGGGACAGCTCAAAGTTGGAGCGGCCGGTCTGGTGGGCGCGATTGCTGGTGCTGTCGGAGGAGCCGCGTGGGTGGCGTCGCAACGCTTCCACAGCAGCCTGGAAGCGGGCGTGGCCCGAATCGCCACCGACCGTGCGCATTTCGAAAAGCCCAAAGCCACGGCCGAGAAACCGGCGAATCAGAAAGACGAGAGAGAGGACTGACCGTGTCCATTACTCGCCGACAACTTATTAGCGGAATCGCCAAAGCCGGTGTTCCAGCTGCAGTTGCCGTTACGGTCGGCACAGACGTGTTACACGCCAACGAACACGTGGCTGTGCCGAACGCCGCCGTCGGACTTCTGTACGATGCCACCATCTGCATCGGATGCAAGGCTTGCGTTGCCGCCTGCGCCGAAGCCAACGACACCCCGCCAGACACGCGCGGGGACAGCCTCCACCAGGCGCCCTCGGACCTGAACGATCTCACGCGCAATGTCATCAAGCTCTACAAGCCAGAGGATGGTTCTACATTTTCCTTCGTGAAGCGGCAGTGCATGCACTGTCTGGATCCGGCATGCGCGGCAGGATGTCCGTTTCAGGCGCTGCACAAAGATCCGCAGAGCGGAATCGTCAGCTGGAGTGCGGAAGAATGCATCGGCTGCCGCTACTGCACCATTACCTGTCCGTATCACATTCCGCGCTTTCAATGGGCGGGATTCAATCCGCGAGTCACAAAATGCGAATTATGCGGCCATCGCCTGGCCAAGGGACTCAAGCCCGGATGCACCAGCGTGTGTCCGACCGGAGCTGTCATCTTCGGCCCGCGCTCCGTGCTGCTGCTGGAAGCCCGAAATCGCATCAAGAAAACTCCCGGACGCTACTACCAGGATCGCATTTACGGCGAGACCGATAACGGCGGCACACAGGTGCTCTACCTATCGCGAGTGCCGTTCGAGAAACTCGGATTGCCGGAACTCGGACCAGAATCGGTTCCAGCGAGAACTCTGCGATGGCAGAGGCGCTTTTATCAGTACTTCGCATTGCCGGCAGTTCTGTACGCCGGGCTAGTTCAGGTGATCCGGAAGAGCCTGAAGGGCCATGAAGAGGAAGCGCATCAGCGCGAGAAACAAACCGGACTGAGGGCGCAATTATGAGCACTGCCGCTACAGGTCGCCCTGCAACAAGCCGCTGGGAACGTGCTGTTCCGGTCTATGGATTCCCAGTCATCAACGGTTTTTTGCTTGTTCTTTCCGCGCTAGTGCTGATCGCCATCATTCTGACCGCGTATCGCGAGTTGGCAGGCCTGGGCCCAGTAAGCGGGATGAATGATGCCTACGGCTGGGGAATCTGGAAGACCTTCAATGTGATGGTGCTGACCGCGTTGGGCTCGGGTGCGTTTGCGGTCGGTATTGCGGCATGGGTCTTCCGGCGCAAGCGCCTGCACGCTCTCATGCGCATGGCCCTGCTGACCAGTTTCCTTGCCTATGCCTGCGGACTGCTGCTGCTCGGCATCGATGCCGGGCGGCCGTGGAACTTTTACTGGATCGTTTTCCCCTGGCGCTGGAACATGCACTCACCGCTGGCGGAAGTGGCGATCTGCATGTCCATTTACGCCATGATTCCGCTCGCGGTGGAGAATATTCCTCCCGTACTGGAGCGGCTCTGGTATTTCGATTCGCGCCTGCGGCCGGGAGTGGAACGCATTGAAAAGCGCCTGCACTATTTCTTTCCCTGGATTATCGCCGCTGCGTATCTGCTGCCGGGAATGCACCAATCGTCGCTCGGCGCGTTGATGTTGCTGGCCGGCGAGCGCGTCCACCCGCTCTGGCAGAGTCCATGGCTTCCGGTGCTCTACCTCGGAGCCGCCACCTTCATGTCATTCGGCTGTGTGGCGGGCACAACTATGCTGTGCTGCCTCGTATGGAAGCGGGCCATGGACATGGAAGTGCTCAACGAAGCTGGGCGAATTACCGCGTGGCTGATTTTCGGATGGCTGGCGCTGCGCGGTCTCGATATCCTTTTCCGCGGAGCACTGCTAAGCGCATTCCGCTTCGATCGCTTTGCCGGCGTCTTCTGGCTGGAAATGCTGCTGATCGCGTGCGGCGGATTCCTGTTGCGCCGCTCCGTCAAAACCCACGATCCCCAGCCCATGTTTATCGGCTACATCCTGAGTTCGGCAGGGGGGATGATCTATCGCTTCGCCCCGACTACGCTGGCGTTTCGGCCGAATCCCGAGGCGCTGTATTTTCCGGCCACGATTGAAATCCTGGTCTCTCTCGGATTCATATCGCTCGGCGTCGTAGGTTTTCTGATCGCGGTCAAGCGGCTGGCCATACTTCCCGCTCCTCTCAGCGAATGGCATGACATGGCCAGCTACTTCCGGTTCCGCAGGCCTTATATCCGGTGGACGGGATATTTCAAGCACGGACATTTCGGCGAAGACGAGACCGAAACCGCAGGCGACTAGCAGGTTCTTATGGCAAAACGAATCACCATTGATCCCATCACCCGAATCGAGGGCCACCTCCGCATCGACGTGGAGGTCGACAACAATGCGGTCAGCAACGCCTGGGCATCGTGCACGATGTGGCGGGGCATCGAGAAGATTCTTCGTGGCCGCGATCCCCGCGATGCGTGGCTGTTTACGCAACGCTTCTGCGGAGTGTGCACTACCGTACACGCCATGGCCAGTGTCCGCTCGGTCGAAGATGCCCTCAGTCTGGAAATCCCCTTGAATGCCCAGTACATCCGCAATCTGATTCTGATTGCCCATGCGCTGCACGATCACATCGTGCATTTTTATCAACTCTCCGCGCTCGACTGGGTGGATGTACTACAGATTCCGAAAGCGGATCCGGCGGCTACTTCGAAACTGGCGGAAAGCATTTCGCCCTGGACCAGAAATTCGCGCAACGAACTCAAGGCAGCCCAGGACCGGGTCAACGCAGTAGCCAGTAGCGGTCAGCTAGGCATTTTCGCGAATGGCTACTGGGGTCATCCGGCGATGAAGCTGCCCCCCAATATCAACCTGCTGGCGTTCTCACATTACGTGCAGGCCCTGGAGTATCAGCGCAAGGCGCTGCAGGTCGTCGCTATTCTGGGATCGAAGACGCCGCATATTCAAAACCTCACGGTCGGTGGCGTGGCCAACGCTATTGACCTCGACAGCCAGTCCGCGCTGGGGATGGATAAGCTGGAGATGATCCGCACGCTCCTGGCCGAGGTCACCGAGTTTGTGCAGCAGGTGTATTTCGTGGATGTCTGCGCCGTCGCCGCCATGTATCCCGAATGGTTCAGCATCGGCAGCGGCGTTAAGAATTATCTTGCTGTTCCCGACCTGCCGCTCGACAGTCGCGGCACTGCCTACGATCTGCCCGGTGGATTCATTCACGCCGGCGACCTCGCTAGCGTGAAGAAATTCCAGACTGCGGCCGATCAGAGCTTCCGGCAATCTGTTACCGAAGATGTGATGCACGCTTATTACAAGGGCGATAAGCCACTGCATCCTTGGGCGGGAGAAACTGAGCCTGCATTCACCGGTTGGGATGGCGCGCAAAAATATTCCTGGGTCAAATCCCCCCGATACAACGGCGAACCCGCACAAGTCGGTCCGCTGGCACAGGTTCTGATCGGCTACGCACAGGGCCACGCGTTGACGCGCAAATATACCGACATGGCGATTGAGAAAGTCGCCGCCATCGGCGGCACGCGCGCCACCCCCGCCGCGCTCCATTCCACCCTAGGACGTCACGCTGCGCGCGCCATTCGCGCCTGCATGCTAGCCGAACTGGCGCAAAAACATTTGCAGTTGCTGGTGGACAACATCGCCAAAGGCGATTACACGGTGCACAACCAACCCGTAGTGCCATCCCACGAAATGCAAGGGGTCGGCACTCACGAAGCTCCGCGCGGCACCCTGTCGCACTGGGTCGTCATTAAGGATGAAAAGATCAAGAATTATCAGGCGGTGGTTCCATCCACATGGAATGCCAGCCCGCGCGATCGTACCGGAGCACATGGTCCGTACGAGGCATCGCTCCTGCACACGCCCCTGGCTCGTCCCGAAGAACCTCTGGAAGTCCTGCGCACCGTGCACTCGTTCGATCCCTGCATGGCCTGTGCATGTCATGCGTTCGATCCCTCAGGCCGGAAGATTGGAGTGGCAAAAATCTTATGAAATCAGTACTCATTGGCGGAATCGGTAATGTGCTGCTGGGCGATGATGGCATCGGCCCATACATTCTCCATCAACTCGAATCGCAATACGATTTCAGCGAGGAAGTTGCGCTCGCGGATCTGGGAACCCCGGCCCTCGATCTGACGCATCAGATTGTCGGCCTGCGTGCGCTGATCCTGATCGATTGCGTCCGCAGTCATGAGACTCCGGGCACGATCGTGACCTACCGCAAAGAGGACATCCTGAGCATCGTTCCCTCGCAGAGGCTCGAT
Organism: Candidatus Sulfotelmatobacter sp.; assembly: GCA_036376495.1. Taxonomy (GTDB): domain Bacteria; phylum Acidobacteriota; class Terriglobia; order Terriglobales; family Acidobacteriaceae; genus Sulfotelmatobacter. Next base: position 34,350 of record DASVAE010000021.1, read on the forward strand.
CCGCATTCGCCGGCATTATCGGAATGTCTGATGACCGCGGATCTGCTGGGCACGAGCCCGGAGTTCGTGGTTCTAGTTGGCGTCGTGGGTGAAGGCTATGAGCCCGGACAACCGCTCACTCCTGCCGCGGAGCGCGCAGTCGAGCCAGTCATCGAGCAAGTTCTTCAGGAATTGGACCGGCTTGGGTATTGGCACCAGGAAAAACATGCGCGTCAAAACCCGGACATCTGGTGGGGAGAGGTGCTAGATCTCTCCCGCTTCGAATCCAGGGAATAATCACTTGTTCCCGCAGACGTAGGGACAGCCCCTTCGGCTATCCCGCGAACCGAAGCGAGCAGCTCGGAGCTGACCTTCCCGCGCGCCGCAAGGCTATAATGACGCCGCACGAACTTGCCAGCCGAGGAGGAATTCTTGTCCCGCGGAGTGAACTCATCCCAAATCGTGAGCGTGCCGGATCTGCGCCCTTTAGCTCGCCGCCGCTTGCCCAAAGTAGTTTTCGATTATCTGGATGGCGGCGCCGATGGCGAAGTCACGCTGCGCGAGAACTGCCGCGCCTTCGAGGACATTACCTTCCGTCCACGAGGTGCAGTATCGGTTCCGACGTGTGATCTCCGCACTCACGTTCTGAATTTTGATCTTGCCCTTCCGGTGTTGCTCGCGCCCGTCGGCTACAGCCGTTTGATGTATCCCGAAGGCGAGGTCGCGGCCGCACGATGCGCAGGACAAGCGGGCACCGCATACATCCTCTCCACCATCTCCGGACATCGCCTGGAAGATGTGAAGGCGGCATCCGCCGGGCCGGTATGGTTCCAGCTGTATCTCATGGGCGGGCGGCCTGCGGCCGAAGGATCGATTGCACGCGCGAAGCAAGCAGGGTTCTCCGCCTTGGTCGTCACTATTGACACGGCGGTCGCGGGCATGCGCGAGCGCGATTCGCGCAACGGCATGAAGGAACTCATGGGCGGTGGAATTCTCAGCAAGATCCCCTTCCTGACTCAGTTTCTCTCCCGTCCCGCATGGCTCGTTCGCTTTCTGCTGGACGGCGGCGTCCCCCATCTTCCCAACGTTGTTCTCCCCGGCCAAGGCCCTATGCCCATGACGGATGTGGGCGCGGCGCTCGCCAGTTCAACGGTGACCTGGAACGATCTGCGCTGGATTCGTGAACTGTGGTCTGGCCCGCTCATCATTAAAGGAGTGATGACCGCCGAGGATGCGCGACGCGCCATCGACGAAGGCGCTTCGGCCGTCGTTGTCTCCAATCATGGCGGGCGTCAACTGGACTCTGTGCCTGCCTCCATCCAGGTTTTGCCCGAAGTGGTCGCGGCTGTGAATGGCCAGATTGAAGTATTGATGGACGGTGGCGTACGCCGCGGCAGTGATGTGATCAAGGCAATCTGCCTGGGAGCGCGCGCTGTTCTGGTCGGCAGAGCGTACGCGTACGGTTTAGCTGCGGGGGGTCCGGCAGGAATCACCCGCGCCATCGAAATGCTGCGAGCTGAGATGGAGCGCACACTCAAACTTCTGGGATGCTCTTCCGTCAGCGCGTTGGATCGCTCCTATGTGAACGTACACGCGAATCGGCTTACGCAAGAAATTGAGAGCGTTCAGGCATGACGCATTTTGCTTCCGGGCTCTCTACTTCAACATTCTTTCCGGATCATTCAGCGCCTGGGCGAGATCGCTGAGGAACATCGCAGCCCGCGCTCCGTCTGCCACGCGGTGATCACACGAAACCGTCAACGTTATCATCGGACGCACCTCGGCCCTCCCCTGCACGGCTATGGCCCGGTCGCGGATCGCGCCCATCGCCAGAATTGCCGCTTGCGAGGGAACGATGATGGCCTGAAACTGGTCCACCTGGTACATCCCGAGGTTGCTGATCGTGAACGTGGCGCCGGATATATCCGCGGGGCGGAGTTTTCCAGCGCGGGCGCGGTCGGCAATCGCGCGACGCTGGCTGGCAATTTCGGCAAGCGTGGCCCGGTGTGCATTTGCAATCACCGGCGTCACCACGCCGTCACTGACTGCAATCGCCACCCCCATATTCACGTACTCATGCAGACGAACTCCCTCCGCACTCCAACTCGCATTCAGTCTCGGGTGCTTCAAAAGTGCCCGGGAAACTAAAGCCACGAGCAAATCGGTGTGCGTGACCCGGGCCGCATCGGTGCGTTCCATGTCCCTGAGTACCCGCTCGCGGTAGCTGTTCAACGCGCTCGCATCCACATCTCTGCTGACGAAGAAATGCGGGACCGCCGTCCAACTCTGGGTCGTACGCTCCGCCATGAGTCGGCCCACGGCAGTGGGCACTTCGATGTTGCCGGATGTTTGCATGGACGCGGAATCCGATGCCGCCGCATCCGACGCGCCTCTGGCTTGCGCCGCAGACTCCACGTCGCTGGCAAGGATCTCCCCGCCGGCACCTGTCCCATGCACCACCGAAACATCCACACCCAATTCTTTTGCCCGCCGTCGAGCTTTAGGGGACACCTTCGCGGCTGCCGCGGGCGCGACAGAGGCACCCGGTGCTGGCCTGCTGCTTTGACTCAGTCCGGACTGGGCGTGCGTTGCGCCGCGCGCCGAAGGCGTGGCCGTAATGACATCGGCCGGCGGATTCTCGCCAGCTTCAACGATCCACGCGATGGTCTGGCCCACCGGTATATCGGCGCCCTCCGACGCTTTGATTCCTGCCAGAAATCCGTCGGCCGGAGCTTCGACTTCGACCACAGCTTTGTCGGTTTCTATATCCAGAAGAGGCTCGCCCTTCGAGACGCGGTCGCCTTCCTTCTTCCGCCAAGCCAGGAGCTTGCCGGTTTCCTGCGCCATCTCGAGAGCGGGCATAACAACGCTGAAGGCCATAGTTTTTTAGGGAGGGCCGGCTATGGCCTTCAGTCTGAAACTCCAACGAGTTCGCCTTTAGCGCTGGCTTCGATCATCTCCAGCACATGCCGGCTCGCTGGCGCTTCACTCTCTCTTGTGGTCGGAAGAGGGCCATTCACGGTAAAGTAATGCGCTCCCGCCACCAGAAGCTCTTCCGCCGGAAACCGAGTAATGACTTCGTGTCCAGTCGCAGTCACCACGATCTCTTCTTCAATTCGCGCCGCACTCCAGCCATCCGTAGAGGGCCAGAAAGTTTCCAGCGCAAACACCATGCCGGGCTTGATCTCCACCGGATGATCGAACGAAACCAGGCGGCTGATCACCGGCTTCTCCCAGATCGCCAGACCGATGCCGTGTCCGTACTGCAACGCGAACGCAGCCTCTTCGTTGGGGAATCCAAAATCTTGTGCTTTGGGCCACACTGCCGCGATCTCTGCGGTGGTGCGACCCGGGCGAACCAGTTCAATGGCAGCATCAAGATATTCGCGGCAGCGCTTGTAAGCGTCGACCATCGCATGCGAGGCATAACCAACCGTGAAGCACCGGTAATAGCAGGTGCGATATCCCATGTAGGAGTGCAGAATGTCGTAATACACAGGATCACCGGGACGCAGCACGCGATCGGAGAACACATGGGGATGCGGGTTGCAGCGCTCGCCTGATATCGCATTCACCGCCTCGACGTATTCCGAACCAAGATCGTAAAGAACCTTGCTCACCAAACCTACCGCCTCGTTCTCTCGAAGGCCGGGCTTCATCGCGCGATAGAGTTCGTCGTAAGCGGCGTCCACCATCATCGCGGAAGTATTCAGCAGAGAAATCTCATCTTGCGTCTTAATTACGCGCGCCTCGGACATGAGTTGCTGTCCGTCGACCACCTGGATTCCTTCTTTCTGCAGCGCAAACAGCACCGGCAATTCGATGATGTCGATTCCCACCGGCTCTTTGTGCAGTCCACGTTGTTCCAGTTCGATGCGAATCTTTTTCGCGACATCCTCGGCGCGGCCCATCTCCGGCGTCATCGCTCCGCGCAGCATGGAAATTCCAGGACGCGAGCGCTCCCCCAGCCAGGGGCAATTCAACTGATGATGCCTGGCCGCCGATCCGAAGTCCCAGAGAACGGGCTCATCGTTCTGCGGCAGCAGCGTGAAGCGGTTCGCCTTGTCTTGCGCCCATGTGCCAATGTGCGTGGAAGTGAGATAGCGCACATTGTTCATGTCGAAGCAGAGTAACGATCCCATGGAGGATTTCGCCAGCAGGTCTTTGGCCTTCTGCAGGCGCTCGCGACGAAGCCGGTCGAAATCGATTCGGCTCTCCCAATCCACCGCCATGGTCCCGTGAGTTTTGAGTGCCATAAAATTCTCCTCGTAGAGGCGGCGCTTAGTACGTCTCTCCTGCAGAACTCGTGACGGCGCGAAAGAGACGTGGCTTGCTACGCCTCTACGATTTCCCGCATAAGTGCCTCGCGGCTTCGCATACTGCTTGCTCCGTCGGCACGGTCAGGTCTTCCAGGGGCGGCGAAAACGGAATGGGCACGTGCATTGCTCCCATACGCTTCACCGGTGCATCCAGATCGTAGAAAGCGCCTTCCGCAATCACTGCGGCCAGTTCCGCCGCTACTCCATAACGCCCGTAACCTTCATCCATAACGATCACGCGCGAAGTCTTCTTCACCGATTCGATGATCGTCTCCTCATCAAGCGGCCACGTCGTGCGGGGATCTACCACTTCGGCGCTGATTCCTTCCTTCTCCAACAGCAGCGCGGCGCCGAGCGCAACTTGCACCATGCTACTGGTCGCCACGAAGCTGATGTCGTCGCCTTCGCGCTTGACGTCGGCAACGCCGAATGGAATCGTGTAATCGTCTTCGGGAACCGGCCCCTTCAGCTTGTACATCATCTTGTCTTCGAAGAAGACCACCGGATTCTCATCGCGAATCGCACTCTTCAGCAGACCCTTGGCGTCATACGGAGTCGAGGGCAGCACAATCTTTAACCCGGGCACGTGGCTGAACCATGCTTGCAGCGATTGCGAATGTTGCGCCGCGGACCTTCGAGTTGCGCCCAAGGTCGTGCGCAGAACCATGGGAACTTTCCAGTGTCCGCCCGACATGTAGTGCGCTTTGGCTGCCTGGTTGACCATCTGGTCCATGGTTAGGGTGAGAAAGTCGCCAAACATGATATCGATGACGGGTCGCAGGCCTGTCATGGCCGCACCTACTCCGATCCCCGTGAAACCTGCTTCGGAGATGGGCGTATCGAGCACCCGCTCGCGGCCAAACTCCTCCACCAGGCCGGATAGGACCTTGAAGGGCGTGCCCGCTTCCGCAACATCTTCGCCAAAGATGCACACCCGCTCGTCCCGCCGCATTTCTTCCGCTAGTGCCTCGCGCACTGCCTGAGCGAAGGTGAGCTCGCGTTCAGGCATACACGTCCTCGGAAACTTGAGCCGCACGGGGATAGCGCGCTTCCACCGCGAACTTTACCGCCGCCTCCATCTCTTTGCGCGCCTCGCCTGCAATGCCCTCAAGCACTCCGGGATCGGCGTAATGCTGTTCCAGAAGCCACGTGCCATGAAGTTGGATGGGATCGCGCTCGCTCTTCCAGTGCTGCTCCTCTTGCTTCGAACGATAGTACTCACGATTGATGTCACCCACGTGATGGCCGCTGTAACGATACGTATCCGCCTGCAGGAACGCAGGACCTTCACCTGCACGGGCGCGGTTCACCAGCCGCGTCGCGGTTTCGTGCACCGCCCGAACATCCTGCCCATCGACCGTTTCGGCTTCAATTCCGAAAGCCGCCGCGCGGCCGAGAATCGTTCCTGCTGTTGTCTCGGAGTAGTGCGTGTACTCGTTGTAGAGATTGTTTTCGCAAACATACACTACCGGTAGTTTCCACAATTGCGCGAGATTCATCACTTCGTACAACGATCCCTGACCTAGCGCGCCTTCTCCGAAAAAGCAAACCGCCACACGTCCATTTCCCAGTTTTTTCGCTGTCAGCGCCGCTCCAGTAGCGATACCCACACTGCCGCCGACAATGGCATTCGCCCCCAGATTGCCGGTTGCTGGATCGGCAATGTGCATGGACCCGCCCTTGCCGCGGCAGTATCCAGCTTCCTTGCCCAGCAGTTCGGCGAACATACGATCCGGGGAAGCGCCTTTCGCCAGACAGTGTCCATGACCGCGATGCGTGCTGGTGATGTAATCGTCGAGATTCAGCGCTTCGCAAATTCCCACCGCAACCGCTTCTTCCCCGCTGTACAAGTGAGCCAGTCCCGGCATCAGGGCGCGGGTGTAAAGCTCATTTACCTGTTCTTCAAACACGCGAATGCGCACCATCTGGCGGTAAGCGCGCAGCCACTTTTCTTTCTCTGCCGCGATGTGCCGACTCGCTTCCGTTTTGGAAGTAGCCGTCGTCACTTCTTGGGTCCTCCACCGGTCACAGGTGTGCTCACACCCGACATGCTGGCCAGCACATCGAACATGCAGGCAAAGTCATATTTGGTCCACCCCATGCCGCGGGCTGCCGTCAAGAATTCATTGCTCACCGCAGTCGTCGGAAGTGGAACGTCCAATTGCCGGCCCAGATCCATGGCAAGGACCATATCCTTCTGCATCATGTTGACGTCGAACCAGGCTTCTTCCGGCTGCTGCAACACAAATGGGCCACGGTACTGAATCATCGGAGAAGCTACGGCGCTGTGCGTAAGCACATCCACAGCTACCTCACGGGCAATGCCGCTTTTTTCCGCCAACAATACGCCCTCTGAAAATGCCAGCATCTGCACCGCGAGGCTCAGGTTAGTGGCGATTTTCATGGACAATGCGAGTCCGTTATCGCCGACATGCGTAACCTTTGGTCCAATATCGAGCAGGAGCGGCTTGATCTTCTCGAAGGTCTCTTTGCGGCCGCCCACCATCACCGAGAGCTTGCCTTGCTGCAGGGTTATGACACTCCCAGATACCGGAGAGTCCACCATGTCCGCGCCCAGCGCTCGCACCTTTGCCGCCAGCGCCCGACTGCCATTCGGACTCACAGTGCTCATATCGATGAATATCTTTCCTGCGGTAAGTCCTGCTAACAAACCGGCCGGCCCCTCGGAGACTGCCTGAATGGCGCTGGCATTGGTCACCATTGCAAAGATGAAGTCGGAAGCGCTCGCGACCTGGCGTGGCGAATCGGCCCACTGCATTCCCTTTTCCACCAGCCACTGCGCTTTTGTGCGCGTGCGGTTGTAGCCGGTCACACTATGTCCCTGGCTGAGCAACCGATTCACCATCTGGCTGCCCATCACCCCCAAGCCTATGAACCCGACTTTCGCCATCCGCTTGCTTCCTCCGAATTGCCTGCAGCTAGTTCGTCTGAGTGCTCTGCTTCGGCGTACGCTTCGCCGCCGGCGCCTGGCTGTCGTCCTTCACTTGCGATAAATGAGCGCGCATGGCTTCCCGCGCTTTCTCGGCATCGTGGCGCTCCACCGCCTCAAGAATTCGCTTGTGATGAACCTGGCCGCGATCTGGCCCTCCCGGCACACGGAAAATGCGCAGCCGCTGCTCGCGCAACAAACCCACGATCGAGTCAAGTAGTGAGAGAATTAGAGGATTCGCGGCGCCTTCCGCCAGCGCCAAATGAAAATCGAGATCAGCTTCGATATACGAGTCCGGATCTTGCCCGGAGCGGTCCATAATGGCAACCGCCTCACGCATCGTTGCCAGTTCCGACTCCTGAATGCGCGTCGCCGCCAGCGCAGCAATCTCCGGCTCCAGGATGGCGCGCACCTCGGCAAGGTGCGATGACCCTTCCGGCTGCCCAATCTTGACCATCAGATCCAGGGACTGGCGCACCGCGTGGGTAGTCCCATCGGTGATGAAGGTCCCGCGGCCGGAGTAGGCTTCCACCAGACCCTTTTCCCGCAGAGCCTTGACCGCCTCTCGCACAGCCGTACGGCTCACGCCGAAACGCAGCGCCAACTCACGTTCCGCAGGCAACTGGTCTCCTGCCTTCAGATCACCTTTAACAATCGATTCCTCAATTTGCTGAACGATTTGCTCGTAGAGTCGCGATGTCCGAACCAGTTTGTACACTGGACTGCCCCCCGGAGGACCATCGGAATGCCCGGCCAAGTGACCGGAAGTGGTCCGGCTACTATACCGCACATCCAAGAGGTTCTGACGAGTTGTTTCAGGCGAATACACGCTGTGGCCTATTGGTATGCTGGTATGACCTAATATACGCCTGCGGTGCTGTGTTTGTAAATACAACAGATTGATTGAGGTCAGCAATTCTCCAAATGTGAATTTACTTGACATGCTTTCTCCGGGGATGGTATGGCTGTCGGACCACACCTGGAGGGGTTCTATGATCTCGCGCACGCTTCGTGCGTCCCAAGATAGACGGACGCCTGCAACCTGGCTGTTGCTCGCAACCTTCACGCTTGGGGTGTTTGCCGCGACTGCTTACGCTCAATCGACTGCAGGCCGGGTTCTCGGCACCCTCACAGACCAGAGTGGCGCCGCAGTTCCTGCCGGGAGCGTCACCATCACTGACGTGCAGCGGGGCACGACTCGCACCGTCACTACGGACGAGTCCGGCAACTATGCCGTGCCCGATCTCCAGCCCGGAACCTACAAGATTCATGCCGAAGCCCGGGGCTTCAAGGCTGCGGAGCGCCCCAGTGTGCAGGTTGAAGTTGCGAGCGACGTACGTGCCGATTTTGCGCTCCAACCGGGACAGATCAACGAAGTCGTGACCATCACCGAAGAGGTCCCCCTCGTCAACACCACTTCCGCGACCCTGGGTGGCACGCTCAGCAACAAGGAGATCAACGATCTTCCTTTGAATGGCCGCAATTACGAAAATCTTCTCCAACTGCGTCCCGGCGTGATTCGCTACCCGGGTGGCGGCTTCTCGACCACCAGTTCCAATGGCCTGCGCGCGGAAGATAATTCGTATTTCATCGAAGGGCTGTTCAACAGCGAACCTTACTCCGGGCAGGCGATCATCAACGGCGCGGGGATCGCCGGGGATTCGGCGACCATTCTGCCGATTGACTCCATCCAGGAATTCAATTTGCAGCAGAATCCACCCGCGGAGTACGGGTGGAAGCCAGGCTCGGTCGTGAACGTCGGTTTGAAATCGGGCACCAATAGCCTGCACGGGACGGCCTTCATGTTTGGCCGCGACGGCGCGATGGATGCCCGTAATTTCTTCAATACGGCGCCCGCGCCGAAATTGACGCGCACCCTCGAACAGTTCGGCGGCAGCATCGGCGGCGCGATCATCAAAGACAAGGCATTCTTCTTCGGCTCCTATGAGGGCCAACGCTATAACGTGGGCAATTCTTTTGGAGGAGTGACTAGCCCGTCGATGGCGGTCATTCCGCTCGATCCAACTGCTCAGGTGAACTGCACGTCTCCGGCGCTTGCTTCGCAAGATTGCGCAGACAGTATTCCCAATGCGATTGCTGATCTTCAGGCTAGCGGTATCCCGATCAGCCAGGCCAGCCTGAACATAGCGGGTTGTGCCATGTCGGGTGGAACCGTGACCTGCAACGGCTCGGGATTCCCGCTGAACAACACGCAGGGCATCGACATCAGCAACGGATTCAACAACAACGTCCACGTCGACAATCTCGTCACCAAGCTCGATTTGCACCTCAATGACCGCCACAGCATCAGCGGCATGTATTTTTTCGGTAACAACTCAGGGACAGTCGAGGATTTCCCGGAGCTACAGCAGAAATGGCTTTCGAAGATTCACACTCGCGCCCAGGTTGTGGGTGGCAGCTGGATCTGGACTCCCGGGAGCCGGTGGGTGAATGAAGTGCGGTTTGGCTACAACCGTCTCTACCAACCGACTCTGCCGGGCGATCTCAACACTCCCGCGTCCACTTACGGCCTTAATACTGGCGTCAGCGGCCCTTTCACGGGAGGCTTGCCTCGCATCGGCTTCGGCGGTTACTTCTTCCCTGGTCTTGGGGGATTCAAGTGGCCGAAGTTCCAGGGACCCGATTCCATCACACAGTTCACTGATCACGTATCCTACACAGCCGGCAAGCACTCCGTAAAGATCGGAGGAGAACTGCACTACAACCGCGTAAAGAATGCTGCCTACGGAAATGAGCGAGGCAGTATTACTTTCCTGGGCGGAGTAGCCACCGCAATTTCTCCGCAACTGGAGGACTTTTTTGCCGGTTTGCCCTTCAAATCTTCGGTGGAAGTAGGGAATCCGACTCTCCAGTTGCACAACTGGGCGTACGCTGGATTTTTTCAGGATGACTATCGCGCCACCAAGAATCTGACCCTCAACTTCGGCCTGCGCTATGAATACAGCACAGTGCCTCAGGAAGCCCACAATCTGCTGGGGAACTTCGACCCCAACGTGGGCCTCGTGCAGGTCGGGCATCAGATCAGCAGTCTCTACAATCCAGATCACAAGAACTTCGGGCCCCGCGCCGGTTTTGCCTGGGACATTCTCGGGAACGGGCGCACGGTGCTCCGTGGAGGCGGTGGGTTGATCTATGAGACGGTGAACTGGCAATCGTTCATCGCCTTCAATAATGCATTCGGGCCCGGCAGCGTGCCTACTGGAGCGCCCATCGATGCCGCCGGAACTACGTCAGGCGGCACGATTACGACCGGCAATGTCACGATAAAGAATTTCCTGAATCCAGTTCCAATTCCCTGGGACACTCCCGGTGCTCCGCTGTACGGAAACAGCGCAATCAATTGCAACGACAGCCCCTGCCCGGTTATGACGGTTGCGCGCAACCTGACGACGCCTTACGTATGGGATTGGACACTGAATCTTCAGCACGCCATTACGCAAAACCTATCGCTGGAGATTGCCTATGTCGGAAATCACGGCGCAAACCTGACCGGCATTCGTGACATCAACCAAGCCCCGGTAGGATCGGGATGGCCAGCAGCCGCCGTTTCCGCTTGTATCGCATCCGGATACACCGATCCCAATAACTGCGCCCCAGACAGCACCGGAGGAGAAGAATCGAACCGGCCATTCGCCAACAAGTTCCCTTACCTCGCCAACATCTTCCAGATGGGGAACGTCTACCGTTCCAACTACAACGGGCTGCAGGCCACGTTGAACGCTCGCAACTTCCACGGTCTGAGCATGGTCGCCGGATACACGTACTCGCATGCCTCGGACGACGTGGGCGCGAACTGGGATTTCGGGTACGGCTCCGGCCTGCCACAAAATTCCTATAACGTGGGTGCGGAATACGCGAACAGCGACTTTGATATTCGTCACCGGTTGACGCTGTCGCTAACCTACGCCATTCCTGGCCGCAGCGGCTTTGGACAAATGCTGCAAGGCTGGGAAATCAATTCCATTACCACGCTGGAGAGCCCGCAGCATTGGGGCCCAATTGACCTCGGGACCGACGCCGCCGGAACGGGCGCTTTGCCAGTCAGTCCACCGGCAACCGCACCGATTCGGTGGAGTTTCTATCGTGCAGGAACCGCAAGTTTGGGCAATCCGTCGGATTTCAAAGCCCGCAAAGGTGTAATGGACGCAAACGGCACGTTGGGCATCCCGTTTTACGCAGCCGGAGATCCGAGCATGCCTGCTGGTTGCGCAGCATCTGCCTTGGCGGCGGACGGCGGTAACCCTGGGCCAGAAACAGCGGCTCTGAATTTGTTCGGCTGTTATGCAGTTGGGAACTCGGTGATGATCGCGCCTCCGCTCGGCCACTTCGGAAACATGGGCCGGAATATGTTCCCAGATACCGGTTTCAGGAACTTTGATTTTTCTCTCGGGAAGAATTTCCACTTCGGCGAAACCAAGCGCCTGCAGTTCCGCGCCGAATTCTTCAACATCTTCAATCACCCGAACTTCGCAAATCCCTACGGCGGTCAAAACGGATTTGGACTGAATGATCCCTCGGTGCAGCCGTTTGGCTGCGGCTGTGCAACCCCAGACGTGGCAGCTGCCAATCCGGCGGTAGGCTCGGGGGGACCGCGCTCCATTCAGTTGGGAGCCAAGTTCATTTTCTAGTTCGATTGGACTTTGCAATCACGGGCCGGGCACATCCGTACGGCCCTTTTTTCGCCACTTCATTTCAGACTAGTGAGCTCTTGATCACAGGAAAACACTCATGCTGAACAGAACGCGAATGCCTGCACTCGCCTTAACTCTTACACTTGTGGTCACCTCTGCCATGCTGTTTGCCCAGGAACGCCGTGAACGCACCATCGACGAAATCAAAACGGAAGCCATTCATCGAGCCGAGGTCGGGCAATATCCGCTCATCGGACTCGATCCCGCTGACGTGAAGGAAGCATTTGAGACCATTCACACCCCCGACAAAGACGAATGGGCGGCGGGATTCATGCGCGTGGCCGATCGCTACTTTAACGAAGCGAAGTCTCTGGAGAATTCCGATCCGACCAAAGCCAACGCGGACTACATTCGGGCGTGGCGGCTCTACTCCTTTGGGCGCTGGCCGATCCCCTCCTCTCCGGGCAAGCAACGCTCGTACGAAAAGGCGATCCAAGCTTTCCTGGCGCACGCCAAGTTTTACGACCCGCCGCTCGAAGTGGTGCACATTCCGTTTGAAGGCAAGCAGATCACTGGCTACCTGCGTTTGCCCAAGAACGCAAAAGGCCCTGTGCCTCTAGTAATCGCCGTCAACGGCCTGGACAGCCGCAAAGAAGATCTCACCGAGAGCTTTGGAGCCATTCTTCCCTTCGGCATTGGCTATCTCGCCGTGGATGGACCGGGAACGGGCCAGGCTCCTATCAAGGTCTCCGAAAGCTCGGAGCGCATGCTGTCAAAAGTTATCGACTATGCTCAGTCCCGGCCCGAGGTCGATAAGAACCGAATCGCCCTGCACGGCGTCAGTTGGGGCGCGTACTGGGCAACCAAGATGGCCATCGTGGAACGCGAGCGTCTCCGTGGCTGCAGCGCGCAGTCGCCTCCCATCGACGGATTTTTCCAGAAAGATTTCCTGCTGAACCATCTGCTCGGCAACCGCGAGTATCTGTTCGACCAGGTGCCCGCGTTGATGAACATTCTTGAAGGCGTCCATACACTCGACGAGATGGCCGCGTTCCTTCCCAAGATGTCATTGGTCCATCAAGGATTGCTGGGCAAGCCGATGGCGCCCATGCTCGTCATTGCAGGCGTCCTCGATACCCAGGTGCCGATCGCCGATGACTACCTGCTGCTCAGCAAAGGCGACACCCCGAAAGACGCCTGGATAAATCCCCGTGGTGGTCATCTCGGCCGCCAGGTGGGCGTGTGGCCCGATCCGAAGATCTTCCAAGAGGTAATCATTCCGTGGCTGGCAAAGACTCTAGGAACAAACAATCCCACCTAGCTCCTATAACCTTGGTCCGCGATTGAGAATCCGCTTTGCTCGGGCCTGTCTTCGTCGTAGGCTGGTGCGATGAATGAAAAGACCGCGCTGGTCACGGGAGCCGACGGTGGACTGGGAATTCATGTCACGAAAGCTCTGCTCGATGCAGGGTTTCTCGTCGCCGGACTCGCCCCCAACATTAAGCAATCGCAGTTTGACAGTCCGCATTTTATGGCTGTTCCCGCGAAACTGGACGGCATCGAAGCAGCCAAACGCTCTGCAGACACGGTAATCAGCAAATTCGGCAAGATTGACGTTCTGGCTCACCTCGTCGGTGGCTTTGCAGGAGGGCCGAGCGTCGCCGAGACAGACGACACGACGTTCCGGCGAATGTTCGAAATGAATGTAGACAGCGCGTTCCACATCCTTCGCGCTGTCCTGCCCAACATGCAAGAGGCGGGGGCTGGACGAATCATCGCGATTGGCAGCCGCGCCGCAGAAGTTTCCGGCGCAGGAGTGGGTGCATATAGCGCTTCCAAAGCTGCTGTGGTTTCCCTTCTGAGAACGGTCGCACTCGAGAACAAAAACTCCGGAATCACTGCGAATGTGATTCTTCCCGGAACCATCGATACTCCCGCGAATCGTAAAGCTATGCCCGGAGCAGATATCTCGCAATGGGTTCAGCCGAGCGCGATTGCCAGCTTGATAATCTGGCTGGCAAGCGATGGCGCAAAGGACGTGACCGGCGCAGCCATTCCGGTTTACGGCCGCGGGCTCTAGCACTACGTAACCCTTTCGTAACCCTCCCTACCGCACATTTTTTGTTGCAGTTTAATACCGGTGAAATATCTTGCATCTATGCTGTATTGAGGAGGCTCTGTATGGCGTCATCCCGAGCCGCGAAATCCTTGCCGCTGCAGGTGGCGGCTATTTGCTACCGCCGCCGTGCATCGGCAGTCGAGTTCCTCCTAGTCAACACCAACGGCGGCAGCAAGTGGACATTTCCCAAGGGCTCCACGGATCCGCGCCTCTCCCATAGCCAGGCCGCCGAGCGGGAAGCCGCAGAAGAAGCCGGTGCGATCGGCACAATTGAGCCCCGCCACTTTCACCTTTACATGCATTCCAAAGGCGTGTTCTGGCAACCGGGTGGCGTCCAAGAGCTTGTGGTGAAGGCCTTCCTGATGGAAATCCATCAAATGCGCCGTCCCGATGAATCCAACCGGAAGCCCACTTGGGTTAACCCGGACGAAGCCAAACGCCGGCTGGCCAAAGGCCGAGAAGTAAAGTACTCCCGAGAACTGGAGGCGTTGATCGACCGCGCCTTGGAACGGATCCGGTACCAAAGTGAGCTTTGGGGTACCTATCCCAATACCCGCACGTCTCGCTCGACAGCTTCCGTTTAGGCGGGAACAATCTCAGATCTTCCCACCAGGCTCCAAGCCCAATCTATGAGACGATAAAAGCAGTCCCATGATTCAGCTTTCCGGCGCCGGAAAACGCTTCGGTCACAAACTTCTTTTCGAAAATGTCGACTGGCTGATTACCAACCATGACCATATCGGTCTGGTGGGTGGCAATGGCACCGGCAAGTCCACGCTGATGAAAGTCCTAGCCGGCATGGACACATTCGACTACGGCGCCCTGACCATCGCCAAAGGCACTTCCGCCGGATACCTTCCCCAGGACGGCCTCACCCTGTCGGGGCGCACTGTGTTTGCCGAGTGCATGTCGGTGTTCGACGACGTGCGCGCCATGGAGCAAGAGCTCGAATCCCTCACCCACAGCATGGCCGAACTCGATCACACCAGCCCGCAATATGCAGCCGTGGCGGACCGCTATCAGCGCGTGGAACATGAGTTCCAGGCGCGCGATGGATACTCCATCGAAGCCGACGTCGGCCGGGTATTGATGGGCCTCGGCTTCGGCAAAGACGACTGGGCGCGCTTGACGGATGAATTCTCCGGCGGCTGGCAGATGCGCCTCGCGCTCGCCAAACTCTTGCTGCAAAAACCCAACCTGCTGCTGCTGGATGAGCCCACGAACCATCTCGATCTCGAAGCTCGCAACTGGCTCGAAGAGTATCTGCAGAACTATCCTTATACTTTCCTGCTGATTTCGCACGACCGCTATTTCCTGGATGTCACCGTCGACAAGATCGCCGAAATCTGGAACAAGCGCTTCTGGTTTTACACCGGCAACTACGACAAGTTCCTGGCGCAAAAGACGCAGCGCAATGAGCAACTGCAGGCTGCCTACAAGAACCAGCGCGACCGCATCGAGCAGTTGGAAGTCTTCATCAACCGCTTCCGCTACCAGGCAACCAAGGCCAAGCAGGTTCAGAGCAGGATCAAAGAACTCGAGAAGATCGAGCGCATCGAGATTCCCCCCGAAGAGAAGACCATCCACTTCAAGTTCCCGCAGCCCAAGGCGAGTGGGCGCATTGTGGCCGAATTTGAGAATGTGGCCAAGAGCTACTCCGGCAGGAATGGCGCCGGTGAAAAGGAAGTTTTCCGCAATGTCAACTTCATGATCGAGCGTGGTGACCGGATCGCGCTGGTGGGAGTAAACGGCGCCGGCAAGTCGACACTCATCAAGCTGCTCGCGAGCACCGAAGCCTTGAGCTCCGGCGAATACCGGCTGGGCCACAACGTCATACTCGATTACTTCGCCCAGGACCAGTACAAGGAACTGGATCCTGACGCCCGTATTCTCGATGATCTCGGCGAGCTGTCGCCGCGCTCCACCGAAACCGAGTTGCGGGGACTGCTGGGCTGCTTCCTTTTTTCCGAAGATGACGTGTTCAAAAAGATTGGCGTTCTCTCCGGCGGTGAACGCGGCCGCTATGCTTTATTGAGACTGCTGTTGCATCCGGCAAATTTTCTCCTGCTCGATGAACCTACGAATCACCTTGACATGCGCGCCAAAGATGTATTGCTCAACGCGCTGATGGAGTACACCGGCACCGTAGTTTTCGTATCCCACGATCGCTACTTCATAGATAACTTGGCGACACGAGTCTTCGAAATCGGCGGCGGATGCGTAGAAATCTTCCCTGGAAATTACGAGGACTACCTGTGGCGCAAAGAGGGCAGGCAACACGTGCCGCCGACGCTGAATGATGTTCCGGGAACAAGCCGTTCCCAAGCCAATTCCGCGGCCCTAAAGCAGGCAGAAACCTCGCTGCCTGCGAACGGAAATGGCAGCGCTGCGGATGCCGCCAAGAAGCGTCTGAATCCGCTGAAGCGCAAGCAGATGGAAGATCGCGTAAAACAACTCGAGGGCGAAATTGGCCGCGCCGAGGATGAAATTGCCCAACTCGAAACTGCCCTGCAGAGCTTCGTGAGCGCCGAGGAAACGCAGCGCCAGTCGCAGGAGCTCGAGAGCCACAAAGCCAAACATTCCGCGCTCCTCGAGGAATGGGAAGAGGTCAGTGAAACGCTCCAGGGGTCCGAATGACCGTCCCGCAGCTGTACACCACCTTCCGTAATCTCTCGTCTTCTCTTACCAGTGTGCGATAGTCAGCTTGGCCAAGTGGCCGTGAACTGGCGAAGGCCACAAATTTCAAGACCACCGCATGCAGCGGCGCCCCCGGGCACGCCGCGCGGGAACCCAAGGAAGGTCGCATGCTTCAGTCATCGGACAATTCATTGAACCAAAAGTCGGGCTTCCCGGCTTCCAACCCCAATTCCTATAACCCCGCTAAAAACGTCACGGCTCCGGTGGATCAGGCGACCATTGGCCGCACTTTAGTCATCAAGGGCGAGATCAGCGGCTCCGAAGCTCTTTACATTGACGGCCGCATTGAGGGCAAAATCACGATGCCCGAGAGCCGCGTCACCATTGGCCGTAACGGCAAAGTCGACGCCAGCATCCAGGCCCGAGAAGTTGTCGTGATGGGCAAGGTGACCGGCAACATTGAGTGCAGCGATCGCGTGGACATTCGCGCAGAAGGCTCCGTGCATGGAGACATTTCGACCACGCGCATCAGCGTCGAGGATGGCGCCTCGCTCAAAGGCGGAATTCAGGTTCGCAGTGACGGCAAGGCTCACACCCAACCGAAACAGGACCAGCCCAAAGCGATGGCAGCGACTGCCAACGCCTAGTGCAAAGTTTTCGAGTAGAGAACGACGGGCACGCCACGGCGTGCCCCTTCCTCTTTCTTAGATCAGGCTGTGAGCGCGCGAGACAACTCGATCAACCTGCCGTCCACTCCGCCGGGCCTAGCCGAAAGAGTTTTTGAGAATCGCCACTTTCAACTAGGCTGGGTACTGTTCCTCGCCGCCTTCGTTATTTTTATCGCCTGGCCGATTCGCAACGCTGTTCTTGTCTGTTGGGTCTACGGCACGGCAGCATACTTCCGAGACGGAATTCGAGTGTTGCCGGGTAAACCCATACGCTTCTCGAACGGAGTTCTTGCTCCAGAGTTGCCGGACATGGTGACAGGTCTTGGGATATTCCTGATCACGACGATCGGGCTCTCGGTGGCACTCTTTCTCGCTCTCCGGCTTTACGAGCGACATCTCCGAAAAGCTGGGAATCCGAGATAACGCAGCCTATTTCTTCTCCGCCGGCCTGAAATCCAGGGCCGCCGAATTCATGCAATATCGTAAGCCGGTCGGCGCCGGCCCATCCTCAAACACGTGCCCTAAATGAGCATCGCACTTTGCGCAGCGAACTTCGGTGCGGACCATTCCGTACGTTGAGTCTCGATGCTCGACCACCCCACCTTCGGCAGACGGCTTATAGAAACTCGGCCAGCCCGTCCCCGAGTTGAACTTGGTTTGCGAATCGAACAGCGGCGCCCCGCAGCACACGCAGTGATACGCACCCGCGTCGTGATTATCCCAATACTTGCCGGTAAAAGCGCACTCGGTTCCAGCTTCGCGGGTCACGTGATACTGCTCCGGCGTGAGCTGCTGTTTCCACTCGGCTTCAGTCTTTTTAAGCTTCTCTGCGGTCTGTTCCACGAGGAATCAACTCCATTTCGATGATTTATGCCTGCAATAATTGGATGTCCGGAACGCCCAAAAGTGACAACGTGTATTTAACCACTCCGCTTATCAGCTTTCGATCCCCGCCCCAACCTTCCGGTATTTGCCGCGAAAAAACAGCAAAGGATCGCCTTGCTGCACCACCACATCTTCCACTTCGGCGATGAAGATCGTATGATCGCCAGCGACCTGAGCGGAGTGGAGACGGCATTCCAGGTAAGCCAATGAACCATGCAGAATCGGCGTCCCGTGGCGAGTGCGATCGAAACGCGCTCCCGCCTCGGATTCAGCGTTTTCGTGGCTGCGTTCCGGACGCGCATAGTATTCCGAAATCGCCCGCTGGTCCTCGCACAGCACATTCACTCCAAAACGCTTCTTCGTATGCAGGTGCGCATGTGTCCGCGTACTGTGGTCGACGCAGACCAGCACCAGCATAGGATCGAGCGACACAGACGCAAATGCGTTCGCCGTCATGCCGTGCACTCCGCCATCGAGATCGACCGTAATGATCGTGACCCCGGTGGCAAAGGCCCCCATCGCCTTCCGAAAATCCGCAGAATTAATAGTCATCTCGTAGAAACGTTGCTTGCAAGTCTCTCTTGTTGCATCTCTTTCCTCAACCCCTCCGGATTCCCTGGCACGACGTAGCACTCTACCGGGACGCCAGCAACCGCCTACATTACCATGCCGTACCGTTGTATCATTCGATTCAAGTGCCTCTCAGAACCAGCGCCGACGCGAGTGCACAGGGCAGCCCTGTGCCTGCTTGCGC
The DNA here is from genome assembly GCA_036376495.1 of Candidatus Sulfotelmatobacter sp. Classification (GTDB taxonomy): domain Bacteria; phylum Acidobacteriota; class Terriglobia; order Terriglobales; family Acidobacteriaceae; genus Sulfotelmatobacter. Next base: position 53,313 of record DASVAE010000021.1, read on the forward strand.
GCTGGATGAACTCCAGCTGGGCGGTCCAATTTCCCGGAACTTGGCTCTCCGTCTGATTACCTGCGCCGATGGGGACCTGCCCAGCTTGCTGGCTGCGGCGCGAGCCGCCAAAGAGCGGTTCAAGCCCGGCGTCATCACCTACTCGCGCAAGGTTTTCATTCCCCTGACCAATCTTTGCCGCGATTATTGCGGATATTGTACGTTTCGCCGCGATCCCGGCGATCCCGGCGCACACACCATGACTCCGGATGAAGTTCTCTCTGTTGCCCGTGCCGGCGAAAAGCTCGGATGCACCGAGGCGCTATTCAGCCTTGGAGACAAGCCCGAACTCCTGTTTCCCGAGATGCGCCAAAGCTTGCGCCGGCTGGGCTACAAATCCACCCTGCATTATCTGGAAGCAATGTGTGAGTTGATTTTGCGTGACACGTGCCTCCTGCCGCATCCCAATCCCGGCCTGCTCAGCGCCCAATGGATTTCGCGTCTGGCCGCGGTTTCCCCCAGCATGGGCCTGATGCTCGAAACCACCAATGCCGATTTGCTGGGGCCAGGTAGAGCCCACGACCATGCACCCGACAAGGTCCCGGCCAAGCGCCTGCGCACTGTCGAACAGGCCGGCAAGCAAAACGTTCCGTTCACCACCGGGCTGTTAATCGGCATCGGCGAATCGTCCCAGGACCGGATCGATACCTTGTTCGCCATCCGGGACTTACACGAGCGCTACGGCCATATTCAAGAAGTGATCGTGCAGAATTTCCGGGTCAAACCAACCATCCCGATGGCGCAATGGCCTGAGCCTCCCCATGGCGAGATGCTGCGCACCGTGGCAGTCGCTCGCTTGCTACTGCCGAACGTCAATATTCAAACTCCTCCCAATCTCTCCGCGCCTTACTATGATGATTTGATGGATGCAGGTATCAACGATTGGGGAGGCATCTCGCCACTGACCCCAGACTTCATCAATCCCGAGAGGCCCTGGCCTCATTTGGAGCAATTGCGATTGCGCACTGAGGCCAAAGGATTCCAGCTGCAGCAGCGTCTTCCAGTGTATCCGGAATTTATTCCTTCAGTCTTGTCTAAACCGGGCCTGCTCGCCGAGAAACTGCGCAACTGTACGGCGGAGGATGGCCTCGCCCGGAGGGCCGCATGATCTGCGTCCTGAGCGGCGGCACTGGAGGCGCGAAATTCGTAGACGGCCTTCGCCAGGTGATGCCACCGGAAGAAATTACCCTCGTCGTCAACACTGGAGACGATCTTCTGTGGTGGGGCCTGTACGTTTCTCCTGATATCGATTCGATCACTTACGTGCTTTCCGGGATGTTGAGCCGGGAGCGCGGCTGGGGCGTAAAGGGTGACACCTTCCTCTGCCTGCAAGCCATGGGACAACTCGGCGAGCCCACGTGGTTCCACACTGGCGACCGCGATCTGGCGATGCATCTGCTCCGCTCGCGTTTGCTCGCCGAAGGCAAAACTCTTTCCGAAGCAACTGCCGTAATCTCTCAAAAATTGGGAGTGAGAGCGCGTATCCTGCCCATGAGCAACTCGCGCGTGGAGACTCGGGTCGACACTCCCATCGGCGAACTGAGTTTCGAAGAGTATTTCGTGCAGCGCTGGTATCAGGACCCGGTCAATTCAGTGCGCTTCGCCGGAGCCTCCGATGCCGAACCCGCGCCCGGAGTGGTCGATGCTATCGCCTCCGCCGACGCTGTGATCATTGCGCCCAGCAACCCAATCACCAGCATCGGCCCGATCCTCGCCGTGCCCGGAATTCACAATGCGCTGCTGCAGGCCAAAGCCAGGATCGCCAAGCCGAGGATCGCCGCCATCAGTCCGATCGTGGGTAATGTGCCCGTCGCCGGACCCGCCGGCATCCTGATGCAGGCGCAAGGCCTTCCTTGCTCGATTGCCGGAGTCGCGCACGCCTACGAAGATTTTCTGGATGTCCTGGTGTGCGATACCCGCGATGCCCGTGCCGCCGACATGTTGCGCCAGAGCGGCTTGCGCGTGCACTGCACCCAGACCCTGATGCGCACCGCCGAGGATAAGGCCGCACTGGCCCGCGACGTTCTGTCCCTGATCTCGCCCGACCTTTTAAAGGACAAAACTCCTGCCGGTCCCGTCCCCCAAGTGGACTCGCAGCCGTGATCCTGGTCCCCATAAAAGATACCTCGGGCGCCAAACAGCGCCTTGCCTCCATCCTCGATCAAGACTCCAGAACGAGATTAGCGCACGCCATGCTGCACGACGTGTTCAGCGCCCTTAACAGGTGGAAGGACCGGCCTTCGGTCGGCATTGTGACCAGCGATGCCCATGCTATCCAGCTTGCGATCGAATACAAATTCGAGATCATTCCCGATCCAGAGAACCCAGGAGAAACTGGCGCAATCGAAATCGCCACGCAGGTCTGCGTGGAGCGTGGAGAAGACAACACGCTGGTGATCCCCGCGGACATTCCACTGATCCAGCCTTGGGAACTCGAAGAAATTTACAAGCAAGCTCCAGCCGCAGGAACGGTTTTGGTTCCTGCTGGAGATGGACGGGGTACGAACGCCGCTTTCCGCCGTCCCGCAAATCTCTTCCCGTTGCGGTTCGGGAATGACAGCTTTAAACCGCACCATGCTACCGCCCAAACTACAGGCCAGCCCTGCGTAATACTAAACTTGCCCGGCATCGCCGTGGACGTCGATAATCCCGAAGACCTACAACAACTAATCGCATTACCCGGCAACACGCGCGCCCAGCAACTAGCCCGGGAGTATGTTCGAATGGGCAAGATGCCGTCGCCCGTATAGAGCGCGGCAGAGATAAATGCAAGATGCCGCGCAAAACACCCAAAAAGCCAGCCGCGAAGCGGCGAAAGAATGCAGCCCACGGCGCAAGCCGTGGGTCCGCATCGCAGCGCGGGTCAGCCCCAGCGGGGCGCAAGACAATCCCGCCTTCCCGCGCCGGCGAAATTCGCCTCATACCAATCGTAATTGATCATGAATTTCGTTCTGGTGACGATGTCGCTGACATACTGCTCGAATCGGTGCACAAGACCCACGGTGAAATCCAGTCCGGCGACATTCTCGTCATCAAACACAAGATCATCTCCAAAGCCGAAGGCCAGCTCATCGATCTCGCAACCATCACCCCCTCCGCCGAATCCGTCACCTGGTCGAAACAATACGAGCTCGACCCCCACCTCATCGAACTCGCTCTGCGTGAAAGCCGCTCCGTGATCCGCCGTAAGAACGGCGTCCTGATCACCGAGACCCGCCATGGCTTTCTTTGCGCGAACAGCGGAATCGACGTCTCTAATGTCAATGGAGGCCGACATGCGCTCCTGTTGCCGGAAGATCCCGACCGTTCGGCTAGCGAGATTCGCAGGAAATTGAAAAAGCAAACGGGAGTAGCCGTTCCTGTCATCATCACCGATAGCTTCGGCCGACCGTGGCGGGAAGGCCTGACGGAATTTGCCATCGGAATCGCCGGAATGAAACCTTTGCGCGACGATCGCGGACAAACCGATCCTCATGGCTACAAGTTGAAGGCAAGCATCGAGGCCATAGCGGATGAATTGGCCGGCGCCGCCGGCCTAGTCTGCGGCAAGCTGAATCGCGCTCCGGCCTGTATAGTGCGAGGTTTTTCTTACCCGGCAGGAGAAGGCCGCATCTTAGAATTGCTGCGCCCGGCGTCCGCGGACCTGTTCCGCTGACTTCCGCTACACTGTACAGACATTGCTTGCAACGTCTCTCTTGCCAAGCTCAAATCCGCAGGCAAGACCGAGCAAGCCACGTCGACGGAGAGAAAATGAACCGCGAACTAGCAACCTCCGAACTGGAAACCTTCCCCTCGCTCGACTGGTCTGAGATCGCTCCCCGCCTGACCACTCCCGTGCGCTCAACTCTGGACAAAGTTCTCGAAGGCCAGAATAGCGCGGCCATTTCGCTGCAAGACTCATACACGCTCGCCAATTCGAACGGCGATGATCTTCTCGGGCTGCTGGTCGCGGCCAATCTGGTTCGCGCCGAACTCGTGGGCAACATCGTCACCTACGTCGTCAACCGGAATATCAATTTCACCAACATCTGTTTTGTGGGATGCAAATTCTGCGCCTTCAGCCGCGGCCCGCGCGAAGCCGACACGTACTTCCACAGCCTTGACGATATGGCCCGCAAGGCGGCAGAAGCCTGGGACTTGGGCGCGACAGAAGTCTGCATCCAAGGCGGCCTTCCTCGCGATCTGCCGAAGTTCTACTACCGCGACATCCTGCGCGCCGTAAAAAACGCAGTCCCGCAGATGCACATTCACGCGTTCTCCCCCATGGAGATTGCCTACGGCGTCGAACTCACCGGCATGCCGCTGCCGGATTATCTTTCGATGCTGCGCGACAACGGTCTGGGCACACTGCCGGGGACCGCCGCGGAAATTCTGGACGACGAAATCCGCCACATTTTATCCGCCAACAAGCTTTCCACCGCACACTGGCTTGAAATCATCCGCACCGCACATCGTTGCGGGATTCGCAGCACATCCACCATGATGTACGGGCACGCGGAAACCCCGGAACACTGGGTGCGCCAGATGCGCCTGCTGCGCGATATTCAAGCCGAAACCGGCGGCTTCACCGAATTCGTGCCCCTGGGATTCGTGCATCAGAACACATTGCTGTTTCACCAGGGTTTGGCACGTTCTGGTCCCACTCTCGCCGAGCATTTGAAAGTTCATGCCCTGGCCCGAATCCTGCTTGCAGGATCCATCAACAACCTCCAGGTTTCCTGGGTCAAGCTGAACCGACAACTTTCGCAACTCTGTCTGCACGCCGGGGCCAATGACTACGGCGGGACGCTGATGGAAGAAAACATCTCGCGCGAAGCCGGAGCCACTGCTGGACAGTACACCAGCCCCGAAGACTTTCAGGTGCTCATTCTCGAAGCTGGCCGCATCCCGGCCGAGCGCAACACCACCTATTCCCGCATCAACATCAAGGCTCCTCTGGATGAATTCACCCTCGAACAAACGCCCCAGGCGGAATTCGCATGAGCGTGCCTGCCGGCCAGCCACTCCGTCCGATCGCAATCATTGGCGGCACCGGGCCTGCCGGCATGGGGCTGGCCCTGCGCTGGGTGCGAGCGGGGGAAACGGTCATTATTGGATCGCGCGAGGAGAACCGGGCAGTTCAGGCCGCCGCCTCCATTAAGGGGCGCGTGGGAGAAACTGCGCGCGTCAGCGGCATGGACAATAGTGCCGCTTGTGCCGCCGCCGACATTCTGATGCTAACCGTTCCGTTTGCGGGCCAGGCTTCGCTGATTAAACGCCTCAAGCCGGCAATGACGCCGGGCAGCATTCTCATCGATGCCACGGTTCCATTGGCGGCAGAGGTAGGCGGGCGACCATCGCGAACCTTGGGGGTTTGGCAAGGCTCCGCCGCGGAACAGGCGGCAGAACTGGTGCCTCAGGATGTCAGTGTCGTCGCCGCTTTTCATAACGTCTCCGCCGATCTGATGGGCGGCGATAATCCTCTGGACTGCGACGTCATCGTTTGCAGCGATGACGCCGACGCGGCGCAACTCACGCGCGAACTGGCGGCAAAGATTCCCGGCCTCCGTCCCATAGACGGCGGGAAGTTGGAGAATGCCCGCATCATCGAGCAGATCACAGCCTTGCTGGTCGGCCTCAATATTCGCCACAAAGGACACGCCGGAATCCGCATCACGGGATTGCCGCCTGCCGCTTACCGCTAACCGACTCTCGCGCCAAGGAGCATTGCGTTCTTGACCCAGAACCAGAATCTCGACGCCACCTGGCAGTATCACAGCGGCACCAAGCACTCCTATGTCGGGTTGCGAACGAATCCACACTCCCTCGACTGGAAAAATAAGCCGCTGCTGTTCAAGATTTACCCAACACTCGAGGTGACCCGGCTGCCCCGCGATTTCCGCGAGACTTCCGTGCCGGCGCTCACTGCGATGGCAACTTCACAACCTTCTTCTCGGGACGAGGCTATACCAGATTTGGAAACTCTGGCACAGCTGCTGTTCTTCTCCGCCGGCGTGACGCGCAGCAAGAAATTCGATCAGGCTGAGATGTTCTTTCGCGCAGCCGCGTGCACCGGCGCGCTTTATGAAATCGAGCTATACGTCGTCTGCGCGAATTTAAAGAGCGCCAACTCACCCCCGCTTCCCGCCGGCGTCTATCACTTTGGGGCCGCAGAATTCGGATTGCGCCAGCTTCGCGCCGGCGACTTCCGGCAAGTTCTGTTTCAGGCCACGGCCAGCCACCCCTCGGTAGCCCATGCCCCGGTCATCATCGTTTGCTCGGGCACTTACTGGCGCAACGCCTGGAAATACCGCTCCCGCACTTACCGTCATTTTGGATGGGATAACGGCACCATCCTGGCCAACATGCTCGCCGTTGCTCATTCGCTGAAGCTTCCCGCACACATCGTCGCCGGATTCGTAGACTCGCAAGTGAACTCTTTGTTGAGCCTCGACACCAACCGCGAAGTGGCGTTCTCCATCATTCCCGTCGGATACCAGGAAGCAACTCCGCCCGTTCCGCCGGAATTTTCTCCTCTGGATTTACCGACTGTACCTTACTCCTCGGAAGAGGTTGATTATCCAGCCATGCGCAGAATGCACGAAGCCTCTTCGCTCGATTCGGCGGAGGAGGTGACTGCGTGGCGCGGCAAAACTCCAATTCAGAAAATGCCGGCACCCAAGATCAGTGCGCGCCGCCTGCAATTACCCGATGATTCGAAAGTGCCAAAGGACACAATTGAGAAAGTAATTTCCCGGCGCGGTTCCAGCAGGCTGTTCGCGCGCGATCCCATCACGCAGCCGCAGCTGTCTCTCATCCTCGATCGTGTCACCCGTGGAATTCCCGCGGATTTCCTCGACCCCTTCGGTAGTCAGCTCACTGATTTGTACCTGATCGTCAACCACGTCGTGGGATTGGAGCCGGGCGCTTATGTTTACCACCGGGACAAGAGATCCCTTGAACTGCTCAAGCCGGGCGAGTTCCGCGACAAGGCAGGTTACCTTGGCCTGGAGCAACAGTTACCAGCCGATGCGGCAGTGGATGTCTTCTTTCTTGCCGATCTGAAAAAGATCGCGGAGCGCTTCGGCAACCGCGGATACCGCGCGGTCCAGTTGGAAGCCGGCATTCTGGGCGGAAAGATCTATCTCGCGGCCTATGCGCAAGGTCTGGGAGCCAGCGGATTGACTTTTTATGACGACGATGTCGTCAGCTTCTTCTCGCCGCACGCGCGCGGGAAGAGCGCGATTTTCCTGGTCGCCCTGGGACGCAGCGCCCTGCGCCGATCCGCCACTCCCTAGTCTTCGACGACTGGCGTCGACATCCCCTCGGCAGGCGCCCCGCCCTGCATCCCCTGCGCCATGATCAGCCGTCGAGCCTCGCCCCGTATTTTCGGCAATTTCGTCCCGAACCACCACGCGCCGCCAATCGACGCCACTCCGCCGATCGCAACGGTCATCGGCGCACCCACGCGATCGGACAGCACACCTCCGAGCAGCGCCCCCAGCGGAGCCATTCCCATGAACATCATCGAATACACCGCCATCACCCGCCCCCGCAGTGCATCCGGCACCATCACCTGGATCAGCGTGTTCGAGGAGGCCATCTGCAGCATGATGAAATATCCCACCGGCAACAGCAGCAGCACCGAAATCCAGAATGATTTGGATATGGCGAACAGGATCAGGCTCACGCCAAATGCCGCACAACAAACGGTCACCCACTTGCCCAGACCCTTCACCCCCGTGCGAATGGCCAACGTCAGCGCTCCCAGCAGTGCTCCAACCCCGGCCGCGCCCATCAGGATTCCGAGCCGCACCGCGCCCAGGTCGTGCGAGCCGATCATTGACGCAAATTCCTGGCCCCCACTGTGCAAGATGCGATCCGCAAAAATCGGCATCAGCACGACATAGGGCATACCCGTAATGCTGACCAATCCCAATAGGATCAACAACGCGCGGATTGGCGCCGTTCGGTTTACAAACTGGAAGCCCTCCACGACGTGCTCCCACGGCGAAGTCTTCTCCGAAACCCGCGCCGGCGCATGCACATTCATCAGCATCAATCCGGCGATCACCGCAATGTAGCTGACGCCATTGGCGAAGAAACACCAGCCTTCCCCCAGCCGCGCTACCAGAACGCCCGCAACCGCCGGCCCGATCACGCGCGCCCCATTGAACATTGAGGAGTTCAGCGCGATGGCATTCATCAGATCGTCTTTGCCCACCATATCGACGAGAAATGACTGCCGCCCGGGGATATCGAACGCGTTTACGACGCCGAGCAGCGCGGCCAGCACAAAAACGTGCCACACCTTCACGTAATGCGTCAGCGCCAGCGCCGCCAGAATGAACGCCAGAACCATCGACGCGACCTGGGTCGCAATGACCACATGCTTACGATTGCTGCGGTCGGCCACAATCCCGCCCAACGGGGCAAACAGAAACACCGGAATCTGGCTGGCAAATCCGACGGCCCCAAGCTGCAGCCCAGATCCGGTCAGGCGGTACACCAGCCAGGACTGAGCCACCGTCTGCATCCAGGTGCCGACCAGGGAAATCAGTTGTCCACTGAAGAAAAGCTGGAAATTTCGATGCCGGAGAGCGCGTCCCGCCGCCTGCCACCGTAGCTTTTGGCTCCCCGGCTGCGAACCGGCCACCGCGGTGCTCTCAATGGAATCCTTCGATTCAGTCACGCTGTCCTATGATGATCTCGCCCTGCCCCCGGCAGCAATATATCTCCTCTCTTCTTCGGCTTTAAGTCGCTTTTCGATGCGTGAGAGGCGGGCCTGGTCAGCTCTTAACTAACTTGCAACTTCCTTTATCACTCGATCTGAGCTAAAGTCTTCGTCTGCGCTTTTTCGGCGATTCGGCCAAAGGAAGTGACCCAATGACCACTCCTCCACTTCGAGTTGAACGCCGCGTCGGACAGCGATTCCCTTACCTGCTGGCTACTTCTTTTCGCCAGACCAGCGATGGCATTGAAGGCGTCGGTTTTACGCAGGATCTAAGTTCGCGAGGAGTGTTCTTTCTTACCGATGCCCCTCTGACGGAAGGTTCGGAGATCGAGTTGACCTTGCGCATGCCTTCCGAGATCACGCTAGGCCAAAGTATGCCGGTGCGCTGCAAGGGTCGCATCCTGCGAATCGTTCGTCCGAATGGCACGTCGCCGAACCCCTTGTCCGACGCCGCGCGCGCGAAGATCGGGGTTGCCGTCCGACTGGAATGTTACGAATATCTTCCCGAGTGCGCCGATTCCCCTATAAGGGTTGCGGCCCTCCATCCTCGTCACGAAGAGGAACAGCGCCAGACACAAACCCCGTCTGCCAGGCTTGCTTAGACCCGCTGCTTTTGAGGTCGCAATTTGCGACCTCAAACATGCTTATCCTGAAAGTCCCCAGCCGAGCCCTCGCTCCCCGTTCACTTCGCAACCGGCGTGGCCGCAGCGGCAACCAGGACCCAGCCCTTCTGTTTGTAGACCCACGTGTCCACAAACCTCCACTGTTGCAGGGTTCGGGTCCCGCGATCCATGTGGCTCTCCTTATAGCTTCCCACCACGATCGCGGTGTTTCCAAAGGTGCGCACGGTCATAGGCTCCATGCTGATCTGGTCCAGATTCGTTGGTTGCGCCTTGATTCGCGAGAGGTACTCCGCCTTGCTCACCAGCCTGCCGTATTCGACATAGACCAGCGCATTGTCAAAAATCATGTCGAGAGCGCGGTTATCATTTCGTGCCTGTCCGACCGTCCACTGCTTCTCTAATGCGCGGATGGCCGCTGCTGTTCCCGGGTCGGACGAATCCTGTCCCCACGCCACCAATAGAGATAAAATGGAAACGGCAATCAGGGCGAATCTCACGATCCCTCTAGGCTCCACGTCAGAACCAAAATTCAGCTCGCAGGCGTAGACACGCTGGCAATAATCAACCAGCGCCCATTGCTGTTCAAGCACGTATCCACAAATCGGCCTTGGCGCGCAAAGGCTTTCCCCCCTCGGAGGCCGCTCATCTGGAACCGCCCGCTTACGATGGCTGTGTCTCCGTGCACTCGCACCACCATATCCTCGATGATGTAGTGGACCGAATCCAAGCTCTGCAAAGAGGCCAAGAATTCTGTTTTGCTTTGCGATCGCCCCTCAAATGTCACCAGCACGAACTCATCTGCCAGGGCTGCATTCAGCGTGTTGAAGTCACCGCCGGGCAAAGCTTGCACCCGCACCACCCGTTCCAAAGCCATGACTCTGGATTGAATTGCAGAGTCATAAGCGCTTTGGGCAGACGCCTGCGACAATGCCAAGGTCACAGTCACTGCAATGAGGGCAAACTTATTCATTCGAGGCCTCTCAAGCAATCATCGGCAATGGCTCCCTTTTCTTTATGGCGCTCCATTCCCCGAAAACTCCCGCGATCTGAGATGATCGAAGGCAACATTCCAACACCAGGAGAACGCATGGCACGCATTAGCCTGATCAGTCCACAGGATGCAGTGGCAGACGTGAAGGAAATTTACGAGAAGACCCTTCGCGGCAAGCCCGGAAACGCCCAGAAGGCACTGGCCCACCGTCCCGAGATGCTAAAGAACTTCTTAGCTTTTTATGGCAGCGTGGGTAAGTCGCTCGACCGAAAACTTTATGAACTCATCTACATTCGCGTGTCGCTGATCAACGGATGCCGCTACTGCACTCAGCATCATCTCACCTCGTCAAAGCGTGTGGGCTTGACGGCCGAGGATTGGGCCGCCCTGAAAGTGGGCAACTACTCCCGCTTCGACGACAAAGCGCGCATCGCGTTGGCCTACATCGAGAAACTAACCCGCGCCCCGCAATCCATCACCGACACAGACTTCGCGCCCCTGCGGGAACAATTCTCGGAGCCAGAAATTGTCGATCTTCATCTGCTCACGGGATTGGCGAATCTCACCAACCGCTTCACCGCTCCGTTGGGGCTGGAATTGGAATTTCCCGAGGAAAACATCTAAGACGCGGCGTAAATGCCGATGAAAGAGCATTGTGTTCCTTAGCCTCAGTGTTGCAAAGAGCTCCTAGCTTCCAGCTCCTTGCTACCCCCTGAGGGGTTGGCTGGAAGCTACCAGCTGAAAGCTAGCAGTTCTGAATTCCTAAAGAATCTGCCGCGTATCCCCCACCCGTCTGGTCACGCGCTCACGATCAAGGTATTCGAGCAGCGGAATGGCGTACTTGCGGCTCACCCCGGTCAACTCCTTGAAGGTCGCCACGTCAATGGTCGCGGACCTCGTCTTGTGCGCGGCAATCCGTTTCCGCAGTTCCTCGAGCGCGCTTCGATGAAACACGAGTTGATCGGAAACCTTGGTCAGCACTTTGTCGCGTAGAAGAAGAGTCACGATTTTCTGTGCGCGCACTTTATCGATCTTCAGCCCCGCAAGGACCTCGGTCAGCGCTGGCACCTTCAATGCCGCAATAGCGAACGCTTCTTCAATCCTTTTCTTGGACTCGGCTTCCTCGTCTTTCATGACGACGCCGCGTCCCGCCAGGCTCACCAGCTCCCCTGAAACCGCAAGTTTTTTTTCCTGCACCAGTTGCTGCAGGATTGCCTGGAATATAACCTGACTCGCCCCGGTTTGAGCCCTGAGTTCCTCCTTGTTGATTCCGCTGACCAGCGGATTCCTGCCGTGAAACTCGTCCAGTGCGCTAACGAGCTGCTTCTTCACCTCTTCCCTCGCGGCTGAGCTCAGCAGCACTTCTCCTGCCCGGATCACCTGCCGGCTTTGCACCGCACCTGCTATCGCACGCTCGATCACTTCTTTTCTCCAGCCCGACTCCTTCACCAGATCGGTCATAGTAATCCCGTGAAAAGAGCGGCGGGCGAGCCGAGCCAAAACTTTTGTAGCGCGATCGTCCCCCGCAAAAACTTCGAGATTACGATCCGGCACGAACTTCCGCGATGTAGGTGCCGCATCCAATACCACGCCTCCCCCGATCGTGACCACGGGCGAAAACTGCCGAATAATAAACCGATCCCCCGGCAACAGAAGCGCAGCCGCGGCCAGCTTAAGTCGCGCCAGCACCTCCGTGCCCCGCGCAATCTCTTTGCTCTCATGCAGCACGATCTCAGCAACCGTCTCCATAGTGTTGCAATGAAAATGTACGCGTGATTGGTTTTTCAACGAGCGCGGTGCGGAAGCGAGCAGCCGTATTTTTACGTCGATCACCTTCGTTGGGGCGAAAGTATCGGGCGGAGCCAGCATCATCCCGCGCCCCAGGCCTGCGCTACCGGCGCCCGCCAGATTCACCGCGGTCCGTTGTCCGGCCAAAGCTTTGTCCGCATCGTGGCCGTGCACCTGCACTCCCCGTACGCGCACTCGATCTCTCCCAGGGAAGACCTGCAGTTCTTCCTCTTTGCGAATTGTGCCTGAGATCAAGGTTCCAGTGACCACAGTGCCGAAGCCCTTCATAATGAAGACACGATCGATGGGCAGGCGGGCCAGGGCCTCAGAGTCCCTGGCTTGTACCTCCGCTGCTGCGACGGCGATTGATCGCTTGAGCTCGTCAAGACCTGCCCCGGTCAGCGAACTCACCGCTATGATCGGTGCCCTCGAGGATTCCAGGAACGTTCCTCGCAGGAACTCCTCCACCTCAAGCCGCACTACATCCAGAGTCTCCGGATCGACCGCATCCGATTTAGTCAGAACCGTAATTCCACGACTGACGCCGAGCAGTTGCAGGATGTCAAAGTGCTCGCGAGTCTGCGGCTTGATGGATTCGTCTGCCGCGATGACGAATAGAACCAGATCGATTCCCCCAACTCCCGCCAGCATGTTGCGCACAAAGCGCTCGTGTCCCGGCACATCCACAAAACCAAGATGCAAGGTTCCGCCATCGGTCGCGGGCAGGTCCATGTGGGCGAAACCCAGATCGATCGTGATACCGCGCCGCTTCTCCTCCTCGAGCCGGTCGGCGTCAATCCCGGTCAGCGCCTTCACCAGCGCCGTTTTGCCGTGATCAATGTGCCCGGCTGTCCCCACCACGATGGATTTCATCTTCAGAAATCCTAGCAGGAGAAACCGTCCGCAATTGCACCAGCTTTGCAGCAGCCTCTATCCCAGGAGCACCCCAAAATGCGACAATAGAACTTCCTTCCCATGCCTACTTCCCTGACTCCTGCCCTTTCTTCGGAGACCATCCGGCAGCACGGCCTTACCCCTGACGAGTACGAAAAGATCAAAAAGCTGCTCGGCGGACGTGAGCCTACCCTCACCGAACTCGGCATCTTCAGCGTGATGTGGAGCGAGCATTGCTCCTACAAGTCTTCGCGCGTGCACTTGAAACGCCTCCCCACCCGCAGCAAGTTGGTGCTGCAGGGGCCGGGCGAAAACGCCGGCATCATCGACATTGGCGAGGGCTGGGCCTGCGCCTTCAAGATTGAATCGCATAATCATCCGTCTTTCATTGAGCCGTTCCAGGGAGCGACCACCGGCGTCGGCGGAATTCTGCGGGATATTTTCACCATGGGCGCAAGGCCGGTCGCAGTCATGGATTCTCTGCGCTTCGGTCCGATCACGGGACAGGCCAGCCAGCCTTCCGCATCCCAGCCCGACATTCACAGAAATCACTCAATCCTCGAAGGCGTGGTCAGCGGTGTCGCTTCCTATGGAAACTGTTTCGGTGTGCCCAATCTCGGCGGAGAGACCAAGTTCGAGCCCTGCTACTCGGGCAATCCTCTCGTGAATGCGTTCGCTCTGGGCCTGGTACGCAAGAATGAGATCTTCTACGCCCGCGCGGCCGGCGAGGGCAATCCGGTCATCTACGTCGGCGCCAAGACTGGGCGCGATGGGATTCACGGCGCGACCATGGCCAGTGAGGAGTTCAGCGAGGCTTCGGAAGCGAAGCGTCCCAACGTTCAGGTTGGTGACCCCTTCCTGGAGAAACTCCTGCTCGAAGCTTGCCTCGAAGCCATGCAGACCGGCGCCATCATTGGCATTCAGGATATGGGTGCCGCCGGACTGACCTGCTCAACTTGTGAAATGGGCGGCCGCGGCGGGGTGGGCATCGAAATCGAACTCGACCACGTTCCCCAGCGCGAGACCGGTATGACTCCTTACGAGATCATGCTGAGCGAATCGCAGGAACGCATGCTGCTGGTCGCGCAGAAAGGCCGAGAAGAGGAAGTCTTCCGCGTCTTCGAGAAATGGGGACTGGACGCGGTTGAAGTCGGCAAAGTGACCACTGGCAACGTGCTCCGAGTCCTTCAGCATGGAGAAGTCGTAGCTGAAATTCCAAATCCCGCGCTCACCGATGAGGCGCCCCTATACAAGCGCCCGTTGGCGCGCTGGGAGCCCCCGGTCCCTCGAGAGAAGCCCGGGCATATTGTCTTTGAAGAGAGCGGCGACTTCACCGCACAAATGCAGGCTCTGTTATCCAGCCCAAACATCTCCAGCAAGCGCTGGGTCTGGCAGCAGTACGATCACATGGTGCAGACCAACACGGTCAACGCCCCCGGTTCCGGGGATGCCGGAGTGATCCGCATCAAAGGTTCGAACCGCGGTCTGGCCATGGCTCTCGATGGCAATGGACGCTGGTGCTATCTCGATCCGCGGGTCGGGGCGATGCACGCTGTGGCGGAGGCTGCCCGCAAAGTCGCGTGTTCCGGCGCGA
>DASVAE010000022.1:0-71460 GCA_036376495.1 Candidatus Sulfotelmatobacter sp.
GGCTTCATATTCGCGTGCCAGATCAGTTTGGGCGTTGTTAATCCAGCGCTCGGGGGCGCTAGGCTGCTTCTTGAGGATTTCGTATCCGACGCGGCTTTCGGACTCGGCATCGGGATAGCGCTTGTCGAGAAGAAGGGCGCGGCCCAGGCGAACGCGCGCGATTCCCACGTTGAGATGATCCGGCGGGAGGGTTTGATCGTAGATCTGCAGGGCCTCGTGAAACAACTTCTCTGCGCCAGCGAAGTCTTTGCGGTCGACCAGCACGCCTCCGAGATTACAGAGGGCGATGCCGATGTAGTAGTGCTTGCCGGAATAAACGGCGCGATAGATGTCGGCCATGCGGCGGAAGTCGGCTTCGGCGTCGTCAAGCTTGCCTTGCTGCTGCGAGATCTTCCCCAGTTCGTTCAGCGTCCCAGCTACCCGGGGATGAACTTTGCCGTAGACCTGCTCCTCAATCTGGAGAGCCTGCCGGAGCATTCCGGCGGCTTCATCACTCTTTCCTGCAGACACCAGAGTGCGGCCTAAAATGGTGAGCGCCGAAGCCGTCGCAGGGTGATTGAGGCCGTAGAAGGACTGGGTGATATCGAGCGCGTCGCGATCGTAGCGCTCGGCTTCGGGATAGTGGCCGAGATCATATTTGATGGCACCGAGATTGATGAGATCGTCGGCGATATGCGGATGGCGGTCGCCGTAGAGTTGGCGGTCCATGGCGAGGACCCTCTGGTTCAGGGATTCGGAGGCATCGTAATGACCGGTATAAAAATGCGAGTTGGCCAACTCGCTGAGGGTTTCCGAGAGATCGGTCGTGTTTCCGCCGCGGGCTGATTGCAGGCGCGCGGCTTCTTCCAGGACCTGGATGGAGGCGTCATAAGAGCCGCGATCTTCCAGCACCTTTCCCAAGGCGCTGGTGGCGCGTGCAAGTGCGGGATGAGTGGGCGAGAGTTTCTGCCGATCGATGGCTAATGCCTGGCGCACGTAGCGTTCGGCGTCGTCAAATTTTCCTTGCGCGTCGCGCAGCAGGCCAAGTTCCAGCAGGGTCTCAGCAGTCTCCGGACTATCGGCGCCGTAAAGGGACTGATGTTGGGCGCGGGCCGCTTGCAGCAAAGCATCCGCCTGCTCGAATTTTCCGAGCTTCTCATAGATGTCGCCGAGATTCTGGTAGAGCTCCGCCTGGATTTTGGGATCACTGTTGAGCGTCTTGGCTTCCAGGGCTCCGCGATCGACCAGCGTGATTACGCGCATGGAGTCAGAGGGACCGACGGCCTGATCGCCACCTTCAAACAGGTTCAGCATAAATTTCTGGATGCGCTGAGTACGGGCAGCCTCGGCCAAGGCAGCATTGCGTGCTTTCGCCAGGCGCACAGTAAAGAAGGACAGCATGGCCAGCAGGAGCACAATGGCCGCGACGCTGGAGATGACCATGCGCTGATGGCGCTGAACAAACTTGCCGACACGGTAAGAAAGGTTGTCGGGACGGGCTTCCAGGGGCTCGGCGCGAAGGTAGTGATCGATATCCCGGATCAGCGCTTCCACGGAGCGGTAGCGGCGAGCGGGATCCTTGTGCATGGCGGTAAGACACAAGACGTCCAATTCGCTCCATGCAGATTTGTTCAGGGTGGCGAAATCCGGAGGCGGATTGCCGGTTTTCAGGATGGAGGATGGCCTGCCCGGCTCATGCTCGGCGACAATACTGGCTGCCTCGGCCGGAGTGAGATTGGAAAGATCGAAGGGAAGTTGACCCGCGAGCAACTCGAAGAGGATGACACCGAGGGAATAAACATCGGTGTGGATGCCGACGCGGCCGCCGCGAATCTGCTCCGGAGCCGCGTAAGCGGGAGTCATCAGACGCAAGCCGGTCATGGTCTGGTTGACGGGAGTATCGAGGCTTTCGAGCTGCTTGGCAATTCCGAAGTCGAGCAGGCGGATGCTGCCGTCCTGTTTGACGAGAATGTTGGAAGGCTTGAGGTCGCGGTGAATGACCGCCTGGCTATGCGCGTACTGGACGGCCTCGCACACGGCACGAAACAGGTGGATGCGAGTGTCCAGGGGGCAGGCGTGCAGCTTACAGTATTGGGTGAGCGGCACTCCTTCCACGTATTCCATGGCAAACCATGGAGTGCCATCGGACAAGGCATCGGCATCGTAGAGGCGTGCGATGGAGGCATGATTCAGTTGCGCGAGAGTTCGCTGCTCGCTGGCGAAACGCTCGCGGCGAGCTGGGGAAAGCCAGGCATCGCGCAGGATCTTAATCGCGACTAGATTGCCCAGATCTGTGCGCGCAGCCAGGTAGACAAGGCCCATGCCTCCTTCGCCCAGCAGACGGATGAGGCGGTAAGGCCCGAACTGTTGCCGGGGCAATTGCCCAGGATCGGAATGGTTGAGCAGGGTATTAGCAACGTCTGCAATACCTCGGTCGAGAAGCGAAGCCGGGCGAGCATCTTCTTTCAGCATGGCGCTTACTTCATGGATCAGGGCAGTGTCATGGGCGCAGGCTGCCTTAAGGAAGGCGTCCTGTTCGGCTGTCGGGAGGTCGGCGGTTTGGTGGAAAAGGCTTTGAATGCGGTCCCACCGGCTGTGATCCATATTTAAGTCCCCGGAATACCAAGGTGCGGGATCAATGAACCTGTTGGAGTGCGTGCGCCAGCCAGGCTTTGGCCGCCCGCCAGTCTCGCAGAATCGTGGCCTCGGACACGCCGAGCAGAGCGGCGGTCTCAGAGATATCGCAGCCCCCGAAGAAGCGACTTTCCACCATCATGGCCTGACGCGGCTGCAGGCGAGCCAATTCCTGCAGAGCTGAATCGAGCGCGATCAATTCCTTGCCGCACGTGGCCGCGGCCATGATCGATTCGTCAAAGGTAATCACGTGGACTGAATCACTTCCTCCGCGCTTATCAGCGGTGCGACGGCGCGCGGCTTCGACCAGAAGCTGACGCATGGCACGGGCCGCGATGCGCTTGAAATGCAAGCGCGAAGAAGAAGCCAGTTCAGGGGAGTTCGCCAACTTCAACCAGGCCTCGTTCACCAAGGCGGTGGGATTGAGGGTGCAGCTGGGATCGCCTCGCTTGACCGCGGAGGCAAGGCGGCGCAGTTCTTCGTAGGTCAGGCTGAACAAATCATTGAGCGCGCGTCGCTCGGAAGCAGCAACGGCCGGTGCATCCTGACGGATCGCAGAATTTTCAGGTGGGTCAAAAGCTTCGAGCGGCATGATCCTCCCCGGCATTGGCTCAAATGAGGGGGGAGCCCAAGTCCCAGCCGCACGCTGGGATAGCGTGGAATGCTACCACCGAGGACTGGGCCAAGCAAGACCGTTTTCACGCCGAATCAGCCCCCCAACACAGTCAACAAGCGCCGTGCGGAGGTTGAGGGACTCTTTTTTTTTCATCCATGACGTTTTTTGCCGCCCTCCTGCGCAATGCGTGGTGAGAGCAAGTGCGCCAGGCGCGGAGGCAATGGCCGCCACGTCGGGGGAGGAAGCGACCCATGGCGAAAAGAGGCAGGGTTCTGCGGGAGCCGCACGCGGGGCCGGGTCTGGTGATGGTGGAGGGCAGACAGTATCCCCTGGAGCAGGACCTGTGGAGGTCGGAGGTGCGAGCGAGACCGGGACTCGCGGTGAATGTGGATTTCGATCCCAACGGGAATCTCAGAAGCATCACCGCAATCCCGGAATCGATGGATGGAGAACAAGAGAACGTTCCGGCGGGTGGGTTGGGAATTGGCACGGTGGCGCAGGAAGACGCAAACCTCGGAATCGCTCTGTTAGTCCAGTTCTCTGCGGCCATGTTGCTGCTGGTTTCGTGGTGTTCGCTGACCGCAGTCTCGATCCATCTGCCGTTCTCGGGCAGCGTAGAGCTTACGTTCTGGCAGGTGCTGGGATATTTGAATGCAGGCAGCCTGCGTCAGATTTCCGAAATGTCGGCGACTCCGGATGCGGGAGCGATGGGCTTTGCGGCGATCCTGGTGCTGGGAGGTCCTCTGATTCATTTCTTTAGCGCGGATCGACGCGCGGCGCTGGGAGGAGTCTTACCGCTGGGTTTCATTTTGTACATCGCTTACATGGCCTACAGCAACCTGCGAGGAAGCGCTTACGAACCGGCGCAGACGCCGTTTCCGCAGGAGATTTTCAGTGGCGTCTATATCGGCTTTGGAACGTATGTGTTTATGTCGCTGGCTATCTACATGGCGGCGCTGAGCGCAAAACAATTCATGGTGGCAAGAGAGGCGAGAGGAAACGAAATCGGCAGGTCCCAAGAAGTATCGGCATAAATCGTTTTTGGGGGAGTGCGCACGAAATTTAATCTTGGAGGAGAGGAAATGAACAAACAGGGTGGGAGACGGATGATGATCCTGCTGGCCAGCATGGCGGTTTTGATAGCCGCCGCCGTGGCGCAGCAGCAGCAGCAAAACCAGGCGCAGCCAAATCAAAATCAGAACCAGACACAGCCGAACCAGAACACAAATCAACCGAAGCAGAAG
This sequence comes from Candidatus Sulfotelmatobacter sp., assembly GCA_036376495.1. GTDB lineage: Bacteria > Acidobacteriota > Terriglobia > Terriglobales > Acidobacteriaceae > Sulfotelmatobacter. Next base: position 4,474 of record DASVAE010000022.1, read on the forward strand.
AAGAGTTTCTGGCAAAAGGTTCAGGAGGCTGCACAGAAGGGTCAGAACACGATGCAGCAGGGCACGAACACGGTCCAGCAGGGCACCGGTACGGTGCAGCAGAACGGGCAACAGGTGCAAAACGGAATGCAGCAGGTACAGAACGGCGCGCAACAAGGCATGCAACAGGGAATGCAGCCGATGCAGCAGGGTGGGGGCTTACCGTCGGACCAGGGAAACGGAGCGTTCAGCGGCGGAGGAGGCGGGGCGGGTGCTTGCGGCCCGAGTTGCTTCGATGCGGGGCCGTTCCAGGCCAACGTATCGCAGATGACGATGAGTCAGCAAGGAGGGTGGCATGTGATCCGCATGAACATCCAATTCCACAACGCGACTAACCAGCCGCTGATCATCGCGTATCACGACGGGTCCATGGTGATGGTCGACAACAACGGAAATACGTACATACCAGCGGGCGGCAACCCGGGTGAGTTGCAAGGAATGGGGATCGACCGCGGGAACCAGACCGACTCGCAATTCGTGCTCGCGCCCGGTCAAACGGGGAACGCGCTGTTCTCGGTGGCGCGCGGCCGCCCTGAGACCAGCCCAGTCGGGACAGGTTACACCTACAACTTGACGATTGACGAACTCCAGACACAGAACGGGGCGATGGCGATTCCGGTGCGCACATATAACCTGAACTTCCCAAGCCTGGCGCCGGGAACCAGCAACGCGGCATTCGGGTCCAATGCAGTGGCTACAGGCAAGGCCGGGGCAGTGGGGAATGCAACCGGCGCTGCGGCGGTCCCGCAACGTAACAATCAGGTAGTGCGAGGACAGCAAGCTGTTGGGGTGGCGCCCCAGCAGCGGGTTGTTAATGGCAGGCCCGTAGGTACGCCTGTGCAGACGACCGCAGCTCCGGTTGCGAAGAATCAGACAATGGCAGCGCCGGTTGTGAAGAATGCGGCAATGAAAAGTCCGGTGGCTCCAGCGAAACCATCAGCCGCACCGGTGGTTCGTCAGGCCACGGCGGTTCCAGCCCCGGCAGCGACAAAGCCGGCCACGGCAGCGAAGAAACCCGCAAACGCTACGACTGGCGCTACGGCGACGAAATAGAGTGCACCGACTTACAAATTGGCCAGGTGGGCGGGAGGGTCCACCTGGTTTTTTTTAGCCTAGAAACAAGAGAGACATCGCGTGAAAGTTTTCTCTGCGGGTGTGCATTACATCCTGCGGTTCGCCTTGCTTCGCTCGGCTTCCAAAGCCCAAGGGGACGGTCCCTCCGCGAATCTGCTAACGACCATGCGGCCAACCTGCTAGCTTGACGTGAGCGTTTGATCGGCGCAGCATGTAGTGCCGGGCGGTATCGGGCGAACTAAGCCAGCTACTTCTTTCGTTGTTCCAAGCTACCGGTTGCGGGAAATCTCAGCGAGGTGATGGATGGGTGCGGAACCCGGTGTTCGTGAACAGCGCAGAAGCACGCGCGTTCGGATGAAAGTGGAAATCAAGGCGCATGGCGTCAACGAACCTCTGAGCTGCGACGGCGAGACCGTGATCGTGAACCTGCACGGAGCGCTGATGTCGACGACCATTCCATTGAGAGTAGGAATGCGAATCGAGATTCATGTGATTCTGACTGACAAACGCGCCACCGCCCAAGTAGTATATCTAGATCCTGACCGGCCCCGGCTGTGCGGCATCGGGCTCGAGAAGCCGGAAAATATCTGGGGAGTTTCACTTCCACCGGACGACTGGGAAGACGATAGTGGAAGGTAGTTGTCCGCGTGAGCGCGACCGGCAATGTGTCGCGATTAATCAATGGAGGAGATCATGAAAACACTGCGAAGGTTGTGGGCGGAAGAAGAGGGGCAGGACATTGCTGAATACGCGGTGATGCTCGCCGTGATCCTGGTACTGGTGGTGGGGACGATCCGGCTGGTTGGGTCAAACGCGAACAACGTGTTCTCGAGCACGTCGAGCGCGCTGCAATAGCATCCCGCTCGGGTGAATTTTCGGACCGTAGCAGAAGTTCTACCCCTGGGAATCCTGCTCGTCTCTCCTGGCTGTGAACTCCTGATGTCGCGATTCGAATAGGGTATGGCGAAAAGGAATCCCGTGCTGGTGCTGGCATCGGGAGAAGATCGGCAATTCGCGATGCTCGGGGAAGTGCCGCACACCATCTGCAGGGAGATTGGCGATTGCGCCGGGGCGGGTCGGGATGCAGCCGTAGTATTGCAATGGTCTGGCACGCCGGAGTTGCTGCGCGCAGCGCTTGCAAGTTGCCCGGAGGTGCGGTGGGTCCACTCGCGGGCGGCGGGCGTCGACAACCTATTGTTCCCCGAAATTGTGAATAGCGAAGTTCTGCTGACCAACGGCAGCGGCGTGTTCAGCGCGTCGCTGGGCGAATTTGTGCTGGGAGCGATCCTGTATTTCGCCAAGGATTTCCGCCGCATGGTTCGCAACCAGGTGGAAGAGCGGTGGGAGCCTTTCGATGTGCAAGAGATTGATGGACAGACTGTAGGGATCGTGGGATATGGGGATATCGGGCGCGCCGTCGCCAGCCGAGTCAAACCACTCGGCATGGGAGTGCTGGCGACGAAACGGCATCCTCCTGCATTGCCCGATTCGCTGGTCAAGCATTTCTACCGGCCGGAAGAGCGGCGCGAGATGATTGCGGACTGCGATTATATTGTCGCGACGGCACCGTTGACTTCAGAAACGAGGCACATGATTGGGGAGCCAGAGTTCGCGGTCATGAAAGGGTCGGCAGTCGTGATCAACGTGGGGCGGGGTCCGGTGATGGATGAGGCGGCTCTCGTGAGGGCGCTAGCGGCAGAGCGGATCAAAGGCGCCGCGCTGGATGTTTTTGAGCACGAACCACTGCCTGCAGGGCATCCTCTATACAAGCTGGAAAACGTGCTACTGTCGCCGCATTGCGCCGATCATACGGCCGACTGGCAGGATCAGGCGATGCGCTTCTTTCTGCAGCAGTATCAGAGCTTCCAAAAGGGTGAGCCGTTGAGGAATGTTGTTGATAAGCGGCTGGGGTATTGAGCTTACCGCTAAGGCAATCCTTTCCGTTACACTTCTCAGACTTCCTTCTTATGAAGATTCTGGCTCAGTGGTTGGCTTGCATGTTCGTGCTGGCATTTCTTTGCGTCAGCGCTGTCGGGGCCGACTTCAAAGATGTCGAGTATGGTCGGGTGGACGGGGTTCATTTGACTCTGGACGCTCATGTTCCGGATGGGGATGGCCCATTTCCCGCAGCCATACTCGTTCATGGCGGGGGCTGGGTTGCGGGAGACAAGCAGCAGTACATTACGTACATCTTTCAGCCGCTGAGTGATGCTGGATTTGCCTGGTTCAGCATCAACTATCGGCTGGCGCCGCAATTTAAGTTTCCCGCCGATGCTGACGATGTGGAGTCCGCGATCCGGTTCGTAAAGGCAAATGCGGCGAGATACAAGACGGATCCCGGGCGAATCTCCCTGATTGGAGAGTCCGCGGGCGGGCATCTCGTTTCTTACGTAGGAGCACGCAACCGAGCCGATTCACGGGTTGCGGCTGTGGTGTCTATGTACGGGATACATGATTTTGTAGCGGCAGCCGTGCAGTGGAAACCTTTGCCGCATGAAATACTAGACCTGTTCGGAATCACCGGCGTGAATGCGGAAACTGCGCCGGCGCTCATTAAGGCTTCTCCCGTGGTTTACATTTCGAAAGACATGCCGCCGTTTCTGCTGATGCACGGCTCCAGGGATGAGGACGTGCCTTATGAGCAGTCGGTCGAGATGTGCGCCAAGATGAAGAAAGCCGGGGCACATTGCGATTTGATTACGATCGAGGGAGCGCCGCATGGGATGGATCATTGGGAGTCTCATGCTGAATGGCTTTGGTATAAGAAGGCGCTGGTGGAGTGGCTCAAGAAGACGCTGCACTAGCGCGCAGCCGGCGCGGAGGCGAACGGCTCGTCCGCCGCAGCCGTGAAGCGCCCGTAATTTCCCCATTGCGTGCTTCGCACGCAACCCCGGACGATGGCGTCCGGGGCTACATAAACACGGGCTACACAAAAGCGGGGCTACCAAAAAGCTATTGCGGTAAGCCGTTTGAGACTACGTCAACTCTTAGGGTTACCGTCCCCAGGCTTTGGCCGCCGCTGTCGGCCGTCCACGTTAGTGTTTGCCAGGTTCCCTTCTGGGTGGCTGAACTGTTGATTGTGAGTTGGATGGCGTAGGAATCATGGGCCGCGACGGGGTAGACCGTGGCTTGCGGATTTTGGCTCCAGCCCGCAGGGAGGGTCGAATGCAGCGTCACCTGCTTTTCGCTATCCGTATCGTTCCGGATGATCAGAGGCACCCAGAGTGATTCTCCCGGAGTGACCTGCGCTTCGGGCGAGAACAGCTTGGCCAGGTGCTCAAGGCCATGCGCTGGCCAGAACGTGTGATAGAAGGCCCAGGGGCCGCCGAGTTCGAGCGCGAGTCCTGAAGGCTGTGGTTCATAACCACGAGGGCGCGAATACCTGATTGGTGTGGACGTGATCCCGTCGAAGATGTCGCTGACGGCGTTTCCGCCAACCAACGACTTGCCGAAAATGAAGCGCACGGGCATCTCGCTGAATTCTTTCAACTGCGCATCCGAAAAATCATTCTGGGTTTTGTAATATCCCCATGCCTCGGCAGCCACACGCGAGTAGGGCTCTTTGCGTCCGGGAGAGGGATCACTAGTGACGTATTCGGGACCGTTTCCTTTGAAGAATTCGAAATGAATGGCGTCGGAGCCGTAATAGATTTTCTTGGGCTGCCAGGGGCGGAGCCCTTCGCCGTAATTGCTGATGCTCAGGCGATTGCGTGGAGCTTCGAGTTGCTCGGGAAAGGCGAGGGGATTGGCGGCGAGATCGAAGGCTTCGGTGGCCAGCACTCCGGCACCCTGATGGTCCTCGTGGTTTTCTCCGACGACGTAGTTTGGCATCCAGGTCAGGATGACTTCAGGGCGAGTAATGCGAACCAGGCGCACGACTTCTTCGAGGGCCTGCCCGTGTCCCCAAGCTTCGAGAGAATGGAGAACGTCAGCCCCCGGAGTATCCGAGCCGTGCAGGAACCAGGCGTGGCTGATTCCGTAGGAAGCGAGAGAGTGGCGCGCTTCCATCTCGCGGATGTCGGCCAGGGCTTTTGATTGCTCGGGACCAGCGGCGTTGCCACCGGAATTTCCGCGGGTGGCATAAATCACGGCCACTTTCTTGTGCTGTTGCTCGACAAGTTTGGCGACGTAAGCGGCGAACTGGATGTCGTCGTCGGGATGGCCATTTACTTCAAGGATGTCTACTTTGTAGCGGTCATCGGGCGGAGGATAGGGCGGTGCCTGCTGCGCCTGCGAATGGGAGCCGGCAGCGATCAGCGTTGCGAGAACGAGACACACGTGCAGTTTCATCAGGGGTATGAGTCCTTTCCAAGTTTCCATGAACAGCAACAGAAGAAAACAAGGCCAGCCGGGCCGGAGGCTCGGCTGGCGTGAGAGCTAGAAGCGGAAGTGCAAGCCGAACTGCATCTGACGCATGGTAGCCGCGGCGAAAATCTGACCGGCTCCAGAAACATCTACGTAGTTGTTCGGATTCGCCAAATTTACATGGTTGAACGCGTTGTAGGTCTCCCACTTGAACTCCAGGGTCTTGCCTTCGGCCACAGTGAAAATTTTTCCTAACGCCAGATCGAAGTTCACAAATCTGGGTCCGCGAAGCGCATTGTGATGGACATAGCCATTGCGCCCAGGCATTTGAGGAGCGACGAATGCAGCAGGATTGAACCAGAGATTGGCACTAGGGTTGGGAATGCTGGGATTGCCAACCTGATCAGGCCGATACTGATTCAGATCGGCGTTGACAAGAGGAGCATCCGAGACAGCTGGAGTAAAGGGCAGCCCCGACTCCGCGGTGGTGATCCCGCTGAAATCCCATCCGCCCAGCACGAGATCAAGCGCACGATTTGCGGATGCTCCAAAATGACGGCCCTTCCCATACGGGATCGCCCACGTATGGCTGATGGTAAGAGTATGGGTCCGGTCATAATTCGCCGGTCCATGATCCTGCCACCAGTTCAAGTTGTTCGAGAATGCGCCACCTGTCTCGCTGTTCGCCATGGCTTTGCCATAGGTGTACGTGAGGAGGAAATCCAGGCCATTCGCAGCCCGCTTCTGCACCTTAAACTGCATTGCGTGGTAGCTGGAGTTATCGCAGTTGCAAGTCTGATAGATGCCCTGGGTCAAACCGAACTTCTGGAAGAACTGACGGCGCAGGTCCCAGTTATCGCAGGTTCCATCCGCCGCGCAGTTGGGATCGAGTGCAGCCTGGTTTACATTAGGGTTGATGAAAAGGTGGCGTCCAACATTGCCCACATACGCGATCTCGGCCGTCAAGCTCGGCTTGAATTGGTGCTGCACGGTCAGATTCCAAGAATCAGCGAGGGGGATTCTGTAGGAACTCGGCGGGTTGAAGAAATAATAGACGCTTAGACCATCGGGCAAAAAATAACGGCCATTGGAGTTGATGGTGGGATTTGGAGGAACCGGTGGACCGGCCAAGAGATCGAATACTGGGGTGTAATTGTTCGATGTCGTAACCTGCTGAGGAAGAGTGATAGGTGGATCGTAATCCGGCGCCTGGCCAAAGACGGCACCCAGACCAGCGGGCGTGAAGCTGCGGCCGTACCCTGCACGAACGACCGTGTGCTCCTGCACTTGATAGGCAAATCCGATTCTCGGCGCGAAACCGAGATTGTAAGCCTTCACTCCCATGTTTGACGGTACAGAGCCGTAGCCGGCGACCAACACTTCGCCGGTGTTCGGATCGAAGCTTCCGGCACCGCCACGACTGGCCGCCGTTTGCGGCAGATAATTTTCATAGCGGAGTCCCAAGGTCAGGGTGAGCTTGCGAGTGGCTCGCCAAGTATCTTGTCCATAAAAAAACAGTCTCGTTTGCCGAAGACCTGGGTGAAAACCGGCTCCGGTGAAATAGCGCGCGAAGTAGTTAGGTTGAGCGAGAAGGAATGAGGCCAGGCCGGCTCCGGTCGTACCACCGCCAAAGTTGTCCACATCGGCGCTGCCGGTTACACCGTCGCTGAAATTGATTTCTCCAGAACGGTGGGAGTCGCTGGGAATGCGCTGCTGCTGCGCACGTCGAATGTCCGCCCCCCAGGCAAAGGAGTGATTCCCACGAGTTTTCATCCAGTTGTTCACCCACTGGAAGTGATTCTCGGTTTCTTTCAATGGACAGTTGCAGGAGTTGATGCTCAACGCGTATCCAAAATTGAAGCCGCCGTCTCCGTTGATGTAGAAAGCGGGCATTCCGCTGGTTTCTGGCGTGCCTTGGTTCAGCCCGGGGAACCCGGCGTCGGTAGCCGGAGTGGTACCAACGCCATTTGGCTGCACGCGAATGCGATAGCGGTAAAAGCCAAAGCGGAAATCGGTGATCAAGCTGTTGCTGAGAGTGTAATTTGCACCCAAGGCCAGACTCTGGTTACGGTCCAACGAACTGCCGGCAAAATAGATCCCGTTGAGACCTGGTCCGCCTGCCTCACTGCCGTAAGCACCGGGGGCTGACAAGTCGAAATCCGCCAGAGTATATCGGCCGAAAAAGTGCATCCGGTCCGAGAAAGCATAATCGAGACGAGTATCGAATTGATCGCTGTTGAACTTCTCGCTTCCTACGGCGATGAAGTTATCGGCAATGCCCGTGCCGTTGTTCGGCATGGGGATGAATTGCAGAATGTTTGTAACCGCGGCCGGAATTGCCGGGATGACATTGACCTGTCCGCCGCTGGAAATTGCTTTTCGGCCGGTTCCGTCAGGATTACCGGAAGAGGGGTCGAAGACCATGCCGGCCTGGGCGGGAACAAGCGGCCCTTCCGTGGTGCTTACCATAATCGGACTGGCGCAGCCGGTTGCCGATGAACTGCCATCTGTGCACAAGTAATCACCGAGCAGGGCGGTCAAATCGCCACTACGCTCCGCAGCAGTTGGCACGGTTGTAGTGGTCGTGGCGGCCCGGCGTCGGCGCGTGCCCTGATAATCGCCGAAGAAGAAAAGCTTGTCTTTTACGATTGGGCCGCCGAACGTACCGCCAAACTGGTTCCAGCGAAGCGGCAAGTTGATTCCAGAGAAGCGGTCTTTGGCGTTGAAATAATCGTTCCGGAGGTATTCAAAGAGCGAACCATGATACTGATTCGTGCCTGACTTGGTGGTGGCCTGCATCAACGCACCCGCCACGGACCCGAACTCGGCGTCATAGTCGCTGGTGGTGACCTTGAACTCCTGCAACGAGTCAATGTTGGGGTTGATCACCGCGATGCCGAGGATGGAGCTGTTGTTTTCAGTTCCATCCAGCAGGAATCCATTGGCGGTAAACTGCTGGCCGTTCACGTCGATTTGATACCCGCCCTGCGGGTTCTCCGACTGGGCGTGGCTCCAATCATTCAGTTGCGTGCCGGGGGTAACGAGTAGCATCTGGGTCAGGTTGCGGTTCAAGATGGGTAGGCTGCCCAGTTCCTCGGTCGTGAGGGTGGTGCTTACGTCGGCGCGGTCCACTTTCAGCAGGGGGGTCTCGCCCGTCACGGTCACCTGGGTGGTTTCGCCCTGCACGCCGAGCGGAATATCGACTCGAGTGGAAGAGTCGATCTGGACTTCGGCGGTGGCTTCGAAGGGGGCAAACCCGGACGCGGTCACGCTAACCTTGTATCGGCCCGCGAGCAGGTGAGTCTGCTCGTAATTCCCGCTCTCATTGGCCTTGACCTGAGAGGTCGTGCCGCGGTCGAGGTCGGTGATCTTCACATCAACATTGGGCACGGCAGCGCCGCTTTTGTCGGTCACGGTGCCGAGGATGTTGCCATATACCGCTTGTCCCATGGACAACTGGCAGAAGACTAGTGAAGCTATCGCGATGATTACGAAGGAAGTGATACGTCTCATAGTAGGTCCTTGGGCCGCAAAATGGGCCGGATTGGAAACTAAGGAGGCACACCACGCCCGCCCCCTTTGAATACACGATGAACTGAGGATTTTCGTTCCAGCGCGTGGCCGTGGTCAAGACGAATCTTGCGAATGCTTACGTTATCCTGCGATTTCAGTCGGCGGTGTTCGGGTCGACCGCACAAATTCATTCTGTTCTGCGCAGGGGCTTAGAACCATCCTCAGCAGGCTGGCAGCGTACGACGGCGTAGAGACGTAACTAGTTACGTCTGCTACGCCACCGGCACGCGGATGCCCTCCTCTTTCGTCGTGTTAGAGTTGGGGACTTCCAAATGGCAAACAGTGAGCCTGGAGGCGCGGTTGCGGAGCGCGGCAGTTCGGTGCGATATCTCATCGCCTCTTTGGCGGGGGCGTTCGCATTCGTCAGCTATGTCCAGCGAATGAACATTTCGGTGGCCGCGGAGTTGATGATGCCTGACCTGCGCCTCAGCAAGACCGAGATGGGGCAGATTTTCAGCAGCTTCCTATGGGGATATGCCATTTTTCAACTGCCGACGGGGCGGCTCGGAGATGCTATTGGCCCCCGGATTACGCTGTCAATTGCGGCTCTGATTTGGGGTATCACCACGGTTTTGACTGGACTACTACCCGCAGTGTTCATTGCCGGGACTGTGGCGATGCTGGGGTGTTTGGTGGCGGTGCGCTTCGTGCTGGGAGCATCGGAAGCGGCTACGTTTCCGGTGGGAAGCCGCGCGATACGTAATTGGACTCCACCCAGCGAACGTGCGTTTGGCAACGCTTTCATGATGGCGGGCAGCGCCTCGGCAGCTGCAGCCTCTGGACCGCTCGTCTCCCTGCTGATGGTGCGTTTTGGCTGGCGTTGGTCGTTCTACATCACTTCACTATTGGCGTTCGCCATCGCAGCGGTGTGGTATCTCGCCGTTCGCGATGACCCTCGCGAGCACCCGTGGGTCAGGCCTAAAGAGCTGCGGTGGATCAATCCCGACCGGCAGCCTGCGGTGGCCAAGCAACGTGCCTCGGTGTTCAAGGTGCTGCGGGATCGCGACATTCTTTTTCTTTCGCTTAGTTATACCTGCGAGGGATACGTGCTCTTCATATTTGTAAACTGGCTCTACATCTACCTGGTGGAGGAGCGGGGCTTCAGCATGTTGAATGGAGGGCTGGTCGCAAGTCTTCCGTGGCTGACGGCGCTGGTATTCGCTCCCATCGGAGGACTTGCTTGCGATCGGCTCAGCGAGCTTCGCGGGCGCTTTGCGGGCGCGCGGACGGTCATCATTGTGGGATACGGTTTATCTGGGGCGTTGCTGTTCGCAGCTGCCAAGTTCAATGGGCGCATCACCGTAATTGCCGCCCTTTGTGTGAGTGTGGGAGCCCTTTATTTCGCCGAGCCCGCATTCTGGGCGACGGCGGTTCACCTCTCGAAAGAAAACGCGGGGGCGGTGTCGGCGGCCATGAACACTGCTGGGATCGTGGGCGGCATCGTGTCCACTTCCCTGACGCCAGTCATCCAGAAGAATTTCGGATGGCTGCCGGCGCTTGGCTCGGGTGCAGCCGTTGCCATCACTTGCGCGGGGCTGTGGCTGGTGATCGGCCGCAGACCGCCCGTGCAGTCTGGGCTTGCCGATTCGCACAGTGAAAGTCGCTCGTTAGATTGAGAGCGTGCATTTGCAGGATCATTTAGAATCACTGCCGTTCGTGAGCCGGCGGCGGACCGCAAACCGCAATCATGTCGAACCTCCACATAAAACCAAAGCGCGATTGCATGTGGGATTTGGTGAGCCTGGGAGAAGTTATGTTGCGCCTCGATCCAGGAGATGGGCGCATTTCCACCACCCGCGCCTTCCGGGCGTGGGAAGGAGGCGGCGAGTACAACGTGGCTCGCGGCCTGCGGCGCTGTTTTGGAATGGACACCGCGATCGTTACCGCGTTGGCCGACAATCCTGTGGGCCGGCTGATCGAGGACTTGATGCTGCAAGGCGGAGTCTCGCAGAAATACGTGCGATGGGTTTCGTACGACGGGGTCGGGCGGACGGTTCGCAATGGACTGAACTTCACCGAGCGCGGGTTCGGAGCGCGCGCGGCAGTGGGATGTTCGGATCGCGGCCACACGGCTGTTTCGCAACTCAAGCCGGGGGAAATTGACTGGCAAAAGATCTTCGCGAGCGATGGCGCGCGCTGGTTCCACACCGGCGGGATATTCTGTGCGTTGTCGGAGACTACTCCGCTGGTTGCAGAGGAGGCAATGGAAGCGGCGAAGAAATCGGGCGTGATCGTATCCTATGACTTGAACTATCGCGCATCGTTATGGAAATCCATTGGGGGAAAAGCGAAAGCGCAGGAAGTCAACCGGCGACTGGCGCCGCTGGTGGACGTCATGCTGGGCAATGAAGAGGATTTCACCGCTGCATTGGGATTCGCGGTTTCAGGAGTGGACGAGCACCATTCTAAGCTGGAGGCCGCAGGTTTTAAGAAGATGATCGAGTCGGTGGTGAAGGAATATCCGTCTATGGCGGTGATTGCGACTACGCTGCGAACGGCAAAGACCGCCAGCCGCAACGACTGGGGAGCGCTTTGCTATCACGATGGCCGGTTCTACGAGGCGCCGGTGCGCGACGATCTCGAGATTTATGATCGCGTTGGCGGCGGCGATTCTTTCGCTTCCGGATTGATCTACGGGTGGATGTCGGGGAAAGATCCGCAGTGGGCGGTCGAGTGCGGAGCAGCCCACGGTGCGCTCGCGATGACCACCCCGGGCGACACGACGATGGCTACCATGGCCGAAGTGCAGCAAGCGATGACTTCGCGAACGGCTAGAATTGAGCGCTGAGATCTGATTGCTATGCCTGTGAGCAAATTGAGCATTGACGATGTAGTCCGCCGGATCGGGGAGATTGGAATTGTTCCGGTGGTACGCGCGTCCTCGGTGGAGGAAGCGAACCGTGCTGTCCAGGCAATCTGTGCGGGCGGCATTGCGAGCGTCGAAATTACTATGACTGTGCCGAACGCGATCTCGGTAATCCGGGAAGTAGTGCAGCAGCGCGGAAAAGATGTGCTCATCGGCGCGGGAACGGTGACCAACGCTGCCCAGGCGGAGGCGTGCATTCTCGCGGGAGCTCAATTTCTGGTCAGCCCCGGATTATCGGCTGCTGTGCTGGCGGAGGCGAAAAATCACTCGATCCTGGCGATCCCGGGGGCGCTCACACCAACGGAATTGATGAGCGCTCAAGAGCACGGCGCAACCCTGGTCAAGATTTTTCCCTGCGGAAATGTGGGCGGAGCGAAATATCTGAAATCCCTGAAGGCACCGTTTCCGCAAGCCATGCTGATTCCCACCGGCGGTGTGAATACCGGGAATGCGGCGGATTTCATCGCCGCAGGAGCCTTCGCACTGGGAGTCGGGGCAGACCTGGTCGACGCCGCAGCGCTGCGGGAAGGCAATCTGGAAAAGATCACTAATGCTGCACGGGAACTCGTCAATGTCGTGACTTCCGCGCGAGCGGCACTCAAAGCGAAGAAAGCATCCTGACTAATTGGGGGTTCCCCTCTGTCCCCTGCGGTGTTAATTCACTGATTCACGGCACTAGCCAGAACGCCGCCGTCGACCGGGAGAATGGTCCCCGTCACGAAGCTGGCTGCGTCAGAGGCGAGGAAGACAGCGGCTCCCACGAGCTCTTCGAGTTCGCCGAAGCGGCCCATGGGGGTGCGCATCAGAACCTCATTCCCGCGGCCCGTACCCACGAGCAGTTTCTCGCTGAGCGGAGTCCGGAAATATCCCGGGGCGATGGCATTGACGCAGATGCCATGCTTGGCCCATTCAATGGCGAGCGACTTGGTGAGCGAGGCCAATCCCGATTTGCTGGCGCTGTAGGCCGCCACTTCGAACAGGGCAAGAAATGATCCCATGGAAGCGATATTGATGATCCGGCCATAGCGCCGCTCGATCATGTGGCGGCCGAAGACTTGGCAGGCTCGCAATGCGCCTGTCAGGTTGGTCTCGAGGATGCGGTTCCAGTCCTCTTCCTTGTAGTCGAGGGTAGGAGCACGCTTGGTGACGCCGGCGGCATTCACCAGGATGTCTACTTTGCCAAACGCATCAAGGCACGCCTGGAGCAGCCGCTCTAATGAAGCACGATCAGCGACGTCGCAGGTAACGCGGAGCGAGCGCTTGCCGAGAGCTTCAATCTCGCCCGCGAGTTCGTCGACCAGGTCCTTGCGCCGGGCGCTGGAGACCACGTCGGCGCCGCCGTTGGCTAATCCAAGCGCAAGCACCTTGCCGATGCCCGAACTTCCGCCTACCACTACCGCGACTTTCCCTGCCAAATCAAGCTGCTTGTACATGGTTCCTCAAGATAGATAAGAAAATTACCAGTTGAACATTGTGCCATCGAGTTTGCGGTTGATGGGCAGATAAGCCCGCTCGTAGGGAAACTTCGCCGCGAGTTTCTCGTCGTAATCGACGCCGAGTCCCGGCGAATCGCCCGGATGCAGAAAGCCCTTATTGAACGAATAGGAGTGAGGGAAGACGTCGTCGGTCTCGCGAGTGTGCCGCATGTATTCCTGAATGCCGAAGTTATTGATGGAGATATCGAAGTGCAGCGCGGCGGCCATGGCGACAGGAGAAAGATCGGTGGCGCCATGAGATCCAGTGCGCACGTGGTAAATCTCGGCCAGGGCGGCAATCTTTTTCAAATGCGTCAGGCCTCCGCTGTGGACCACCGTCATGCGCAGGTAATCGATCAACTGCTCGGTGATGAGAATGTGCGCATCCCAGATCGCATTAAAAACTTCGCCCACCGCCAGAGGCGTGGTCGTGTGCTTGCGGATCAGGCGGAATCCTTCTTGCAACTCTGCCGCGACCGGGTCCTCAAGCCAAAACAGATGATAGGGCTCCAGACTTTTTCCCAACCGGGCGGCCTCGATCGGAGTGAGCCGGTGGTGAACGTCATGAAGCAAGTGCAGGTCGTCACCGAACTTCAGGCGCAGAGCCTCAAACAATTTAGGCACGTGAATCAGATACTTTTCTGACGACCACGAATTCTCCGGGGGCAGTCCTTTTTCGGCGGGCTCATAAAACAGCTTGTCGGCGGCTACCCCGTAGGTGGAAGGCAGGCCAGGAATGCCAGTTTGCGCGCGGACAGCAAGATATCCCAAATCTTTATATTTCGCGACCTCGTCGCAGGTTTCTTCGATGTCGCGCCCGTTAGCGTGTCCATAAACCATGACGCCGGTGCGACTCACGCCGCCGAGCAAGTTGTAAACCGGAGTATTCAGCGCCTTCCCCTTGATATCCCACAAGGCCATATCGATGGCTGCGACCGCGGTCATGGTGACAGGTCCGCGACGCCAGTAGGCGCCCCGGTACAGGTACTGCCATAAGTCTTCCGTCTGAAATGGATCGCGACCGAGGATGCAGGGGACAAGATGATCCTGCAAATAAGAGGCGACGGCCAATTCGCGCCCGTTCAGCGTTGCATCCCCCAGCCCGTAAATCCCTGCGTCGGTATAAATCTTTAACGTGATGAAGTTCCGACCGGGGCAGGAGACCAATACTTTGGCATCGGTAATCTTCAAACCGTTCTCCTCATGCTGAACCACGAGTGTACCGAAAGCTCAAATTCGGCGCACCAGGCCGCGTTGGGTGGCCTCGTTATTGCGGATGAGCAGTAAAGTCAGGATCATGCCTATAAAAGGAATGATCCCGGCGAGAATCACGATGGGATCGAAGGCGTGCGTACCCGTGGCCTGGCGGGCGTCTGATACGTATCCGATGAGTTTGAAGGCAATGATGGTGCCGATGCCGGTGCCAGTTCCTCCGAGGCCACTTACCGACGCGACCGATTCACTGTGGAACAGATCAGAAGGCAGGGTGTTCGCCATGATGGTGAAACCAGCATAGGTAAAGGTGACAAAGGCAAATAGAGTGGCGATGGCGTATTCATTGGTGGTGAATATCGTGGGGATGAGCAAGGTCATCCCGAATCCGCCATATATGATGGGCACCTTGCGAGCCCAGCCTAAAGACATTCCGCGGCGCACCAGATACCCGGAGAGCCAACCGGCAAAGAAACTGCCCAGATCGGCGGCGATGAATGGGATCCACACAGCGGTGAGACCCGTCCTTAATTCAATTCCTTTTGCCACCAGATAAATCGGGAACCATTCGGTAATAAAGAAGAAGACTGGATCCGTAAAAGTTTTGGCGATGATGGTTCCCCAGGTCTGGGGAATTTTGAGCAGATCTCGCCAGCGGGGGCGCACGGTTCCGGCCTGGGCGGAGTCGGCCTCATGCTTGTCGGCGGCGATCATCTCGCGTTCGGACTGGCTGATCCGGCTATGCACTTCAGGCGGGTGATACAACAGTCGCCAGGCAATGAGCCAGAGAAATCCCAATGCGCCGGGAACGGCAACGGCAGGCCGCCAGCCCCAGCGGAAGTAAATCCACAGGACGAGGAAAGGGGCAATCGCTCCGCCAATGGACGATCCGCTATCGAACAGGGCGGTGGCCAAGGCCCGCTCGCGTTTGGGGAACCATTCGGAAACTGCCTTGGTCGCAGCAGGCCAATTCGCAGACTCTCCCGCGCCCAGCAAAAAGCGGAAGGTGGCGAAGCTGTAGAAGCCGCGCGCGAACGAGGTCAGCATTGAAATGATCGAATAGCAAATCACGGTGATCGTCAGGCCGCGACGTGTGCCCACCCGGTCCATGAGGCGTCCGAACACGCTTTGCCCGATCGAGTACGCCACACGAAAGGCGATAGCCAGGTTCGCGTAATCTGAATTGGTCCAGTGATACTGAAGCTTGAGATAGGGAGCGAGTAGCGAGAGCGTCTGCCGGTCGATGTAGTTGATGACCGTGGAAGCGAACAGCAGGCCGCCAATCCACCAGCGCAGATTCGAAATTGGTTTGCGAACTTGCTTCAAATTTCCGCCCGCTTCAACTTGGGCGCCAGTGCTTGTACAAAGATCAAGGCCACGAGATACGCGGAGCCCGCGACAACAAAGATAGGCTCATACGAACCTGTGCTTTGCAGGATGTAGCCCACGATTTTGGACAGCAACATGAGGCTCACCGTGCCCAGCAGAGTAGCGAATCCCACCACCGACGCGACCGCGCTGCGGGGAAACATATCGGAGGTCAAAGTATAAATGTTAGCCGACCAGCCTTGATGCGCGCCCGCGGCGAGCGCCACCAGGAGCACTGCGCTCCACGGATTCGACGTGCGGCCGGCCAGAACGATGGGGGTGACAGCCAGGGCGCAGATCAGCATGGCAATCTTTCGACTCGCGTTGACGCTCCATCCCTCCTTAATGAGGCGGGAGGAAAGCCATCCTCCGGCAACGCTTCCCACGCTGGCGCCGCTGTAGATCACGAATAAAGGGAGCGCCATGCCCTTCAGGTCTAGTTTCAAATTGCGGCTGAGGAAGTCAGGCATCCAGAAGAGGTAGACCGACCAGATCGGGTCAGTGAAAAACTTTCCCAGGCCAACCGCCCAAGTCTGGCGAAATCTCAACAACACGCGCCAGGGCACGGTGGGCGCAGGTTCCTCGCGATCGCTTTGAATGTAGGCTAATTCTCCCGGCGAAAGTAGCGAACTCTCCTCCGGCCTGCGGTACAGACTGAGAAAAGCCACGATCCAAAGCAGTCCCAATGCACCCGTCCCCAGGAATGCCGCTCGCCAGCCAAAACGAAAAGTGATCCAGGGGACGATCAATGGGGTCACGATTGCGCCCACGTTTGTCCCTGAATTAAAAATGCCGGTGGCGAGCGCACGCTCCTTCTTTGGAAACCATTCGGCAACGGCTTTGATGGAGGCGGGAAAGCTGCCCGATTCGCCGATTCCCAGGCTAAAGCGCGCGAGAGCAAACTGAAACACGGATCCTGCGGCCGCGTGGGCCATCGCAGAGATGCTCCAGAACAGAACGGCGAAGGAAAATCCTTTGCGAGTGCCGATGCGGTCAATGAGCTTGCCGACTACGAGCAGGCTGGCGCCATAGGCGAAGGTAAATGCCAATACGATGTTGCTGTAGCCAATTTCGGTCCAACCGAACTGCGCCTGCAGAGTCGGCTTGAGCAACCCGATCACCTGGCGATCCATGTAATTCACGGAAGCTGCGAAGAGCAGCAGTCCGCAGATCATCCAGCGCACGTTGCCGTGGCTTGGAATGGACGTTTGCTGTGCCGGACTTGATAGGGACGGCTGGGACTTCAACTGCGCCTCTCGTCCAAACTGATATATTTTTGGGGCAGGTTTCCGGTCAGCATTGCGAACTTCTGATGCCCTTCCTGGACGACAATTTTCTGCTCTCCAACGAGACCGCGCGACGACTCTATCACGAGTACGCGCAAACGCAGCCAATCCTCGATTACCATTGCCATCTTCCTGCCAAAGATATTGCGGAAAACCGCCGGTTTGGCAACCTGTTCGAAATCTGGCTCGAAGGGGACCACTATAAATGGCGGGCCATGCGGGCGAACGGGATCCCGGAAAAATACATTACCGGCGATGCCAGTCCGTATGACAAGTTCCTGGCCTGGGCGCGAACCGTGCCGTACACCGTGCGTAATCCTCTATACCAGTGGACGCATCTCGAACTGCGACGTTATTTCGACATTGATGAGTTGCTGGATGAAAGCACCGCGCCGGAGATCTGGAAGCAGGCTAATGAGGTGCTGGCCGACCTAGGCACACATGGCATTCTGGAGAAATTCCGGGTGCAGGTCGTGTGTACTACCGATGACCCGACGGACAATCTTCAGTTCCACCGCGCCAGTGGGAAATCCAATCTAAAGACGCGGGTATTTCCTGCATTCCGTCCCGACAAAGCTCTGGCCATCGGCACGCCGGGGTTTGAGAGCTGGATTCAGGAACTGGGCAAGACGGCCAACGTTGATATCCGAAACCTCAACGGATTTCTGGATGCGCTGCGGAAACGGCACGACGAGTTCCACGCTCTTGGGTGCCGTTTGTCGGATCATGGCCTCGACTCTTGTTTTGCCACGCCATCTTCGCAGAACGAATGTGCGGCGATTTTCGACAAAGCGCGTATTGCGCAAAGCATCAGTGAGGAGCAGCGGACGAAGTTCATTTCTTTCATGATGCTGTTTTTCGCGCAACTGGACTCGGAAAAAGGCTGGACGAAACAGCTTCACCTGGGTGCTCTGCGCAACGTGAACAGCGCCGCTCGCGAGCGCATTGGACCAGACACAGGCTATGACACGGTTGGAGATTTCGCCCAAATCAGGCCCCTGGCTGCCTACCTCGACCTGCTCGCGCGAGAGAATGCGTTGCCGCGCATGATTCTGTACAACGTAAATCCTGCCGACACGTTCTCTTTCGCCACACTTACTGGCTGTTACCAGGAAGGCGATCAGGCAGGAAAGATTCAGTACGGGAGCGCGTGGTGGTTCCTCGATCAGAAGGAAGGAATTACGGCGCAGATCAATGCGCTGTCCAATGTTGGGCTGCTCTCGCGCTTTATCGGCATGGTGACAGATTCGCGTTCTTTCATGTCGTATCCGCGCCACGAATATTTCCGCCGGGTTCTATGTGATCTGGTTGGCAGGGATGTCGCCGGCGGTGAACTGCCCCAGGATGAAGCAGTTCTGCGTCGCTTGATTGAAGACATCTGCTACCGAAATGCCCAAGCATACTTGCATCTGCCCACCTGAAATCCTCGGCGGGGAGCGCCCGGCATCCATTCTGCTGGTCAACGTACCGGTTATCAAGAATGGTTTTCGCCGACGTTGCACTATGAAGTGCGGGAGAAAAAACGGGCCGGCATAGCTTCAGCCGCCGGGCGGATGACAGGCGATGGCGGAAGCGAGTGGGGGTCGAACCCACCGGTGACGGAGATACCCGCCACCCGCCGGTTTTGAAGACCGGGACGATCACCGGACCGCATGCGCTTCCGTTGCAAGCAAATGCCACGGAGGGCCGGATCTGCTGTCCGATCGGGATCAACTCCAAATCAGAGCAGCGGGTTCCGTCGCATCCGTGGCAAATTCCTTGCTCAGTTTAGTCTACTTCGGCTGCGCTGTGGTTCGCAGGTACGGCTTCACCGTCTTGAAGCCGGGAAATTTCTGCTGTGCTTCTTCGTTCGAGACCGCGCCCGAAATGATGACCTCGTCGCCCGGTTTCCAATTTACCGGGGTCGAGACTTTGTGCTTGGTGGTGAGTTGTATGGAGTCGATGACACGCAGGATCTCGTCAAAATTGCGGCCTGTGCTCATAGGATAGGCCAGTTGCAGTTTGATTTTCTTGTCCGGCCCAATCACAAAGACCGTGCGCACGGTGGCGTTGTCGGCAGGAGTGCGGCCTTCGCAGGTTTCGCCCGCGTCTCCGGGCAACATTCCGTAGAGTTTGGCGATTTTGAGTTGAGGATCGCCGATCATGGGATAGGTTACCTTTGCGCCTTGGGTCTCTTCAATATCTTTCTCCCACTTCTGGTGGCTGGAGACGGGATCAATGCTTAGACCCACAATCTTGGTGTTGCGCTTGGCAAATTCCGGCTGCAGTTTGGCCATGTAACCGAGTTCGGTGGTGCAGACCGGGGTGAAATCTTTGGGATGGGAAAACAGCACGGCCCAGGAATCTCCAATCCAGTCGTGGAAATGGATGGTGCCCTGGGTGGTTTCGGCGGTGAAATCCGGAGCAACGTCGTTGATTCTGGGCACGCTGTAGGTTTCGTTAGCTGTCGCGGTCGTCATGGCTAAATTCTCCTCTCGATTTCGCTCTTAAGATTCCGAAAGTCGGCCCGATCCGGCTCCCGGTCGCGTTGGCGGATGAAACATGAAACCCACCCGCTCGCGCCGGGTGGGTGGGAAGAATCTCGTTGAGTTCCTACCCACACACCGGCATCAGGCAACAACAACAGAAGTTGCGGACGCTGGATGGATGGAACATATTCATAAGGATAGGACCAGCGTTGAGGCCTGTCAAACCTGCCATATCGCGCGGGCAATCTTTTTCTGCATCGTCGAGCCGCGGCTTTCATCGTCTAGTTTGCGGATCGAATACAGGCTCCCATGACAAACCAAGCACGCACCCTGGCGATGACACAGTGGGATGTATTCTCGTCGAATCCCCTGGAAGGCAATTCCCTCGCGGTATTTCCCGATGCGCGCGGACTCAGCGACATGGAAATGCAGGCGCTGGCCAAAGAGATGAATCTGTCGGAGACGACGTTCATCTTTCCGCGCGATTCTGCCACCGAACGGGAACGCGGAGTGCGGGTGCGCATTTTCACGGTGCAGGAGGAGTTGCCATTTGCCGGGCACCCGACCCTGGGCACAGCCTTTGCGTTGCGGGGCGACAGTGGCGCGGAAATGATCACGCTTGACCTGAACGTGGGAAGAGTTCCCGTGAAGTTTGAGGAGAACCCGGGCCAGCCCACGTTTGGAGAGATGACGCAGGTCGATCCTGTATTTGTCATGCAGCATGATCGCGAGGCGGTAGCCAAGGCGACTGGCCTGAGCCGGGAGGACTTCGATCCCTCTTTGCCGATTGAAACCGTGTCCACGGGAGTCCCGTTCACGGTTGCGCCCCTGAGGTCGCTGGCCGTCATGCAGAATCTGCGCGTGGACGCTGGCAAGGCCGACGAGTACCTTCAGAAAACCGGCGGCAAGTTCCTCTATTTTGTGTGTCGCGAAACCGTCGACCCGTCCGCCACGTTGCATGCGCGGATGATTTTTTACAATGGCGAAGATCCCGCTACTGGCTCGGCGGCGGGCTGCACTGCGGCCTGGATGGTGGCGCACGGAGTTGCCGAACCGGATCGTCGGGCGCTGATCGAGCAGGGCATCGAAATGCAGCGGCCCAGCAGAATCTTTGTGCGAGCAGCGAAGCGCGATAACCGGATAGTTAACGTTCGCGTGGGAGGCAATGCAGTCGAGGTTATCCGCGGCGAAGTTTTTCTGTGATCCACATGAGGCGCGCTCCCGAAAACACTGCACGCGAGTCGCTGCTCACAAAAGCAATAGCCAGAAAGTTGCATTAGCATCGCTGTCACTTTACAGCGAGCGCGCTTCTGGTTAGCATTCATCTCGCTCTGCCACTCTTCATATCGAGAAAGCTTCTGTTGGAATCGGACGCGTGCCGTCATTCCCCCAACGGATCAGAAGGCTGATGAAACCGAAGCGCACTATCCTGTGTGTAGATGACAACGAGCAATCGCTTTCCCACCGGAAAATCATGCTGGAGACGCGCGGCTACCGGGTGGCCAATTTCAAGAAGGGAGAAGACGCCATGGCGCGTTTCTCCCAGGGAGGAATTGATCTGGTGATAGCCGATATGGCCATGCCCGGCCTGGATGGCCCGCAACTCATCGCGAAAATAAAAGAACTGTCGCCGCAGACTCCCGCCATTCTTATTTCCAGCAAGGTTCGTATTTACGATCACGATTCCAAGGCGGACGTGTTCCTCACCAAGGGCATGTACGCCCCTGCCGACCTGCTGGAGCGGGTTCGCGTGTTGCTGGTGCGGAAGCGCGGTCCGAAGCGATTGCAGCATCGATCTTCTGCCCTGCCTCACCACATCGGAGTGGCCTGAGAAGCCGAAATTCTGAAAAGCGGATGAGTTCCACCGGTCCCGCCCTCGTGTGCCGATCGTGTAAGATTCCTTTCAGGCATGGCCGCATTCATCGAAGCTAGAGACCTGCGCAAGAGCTACCACGTGGGCAAGATCGAGGTGCAAGCGTTACAGGGCATCTCTTTCAGCGTGCAGAAGGGCGAGTTCGTGAGCGTGGTAGGCCCTTCAGGAAGCGGCAAATCGACGCTTTTTTACCTGCTCGGCGGCCTGACCCGGGCTGATGGCGGAAGCGTGGTGCTGGACGGGGATGATCTGGCGAAACTGTCCGATGGCGAGCGAACGCGCATGCGCAAACGGAAGATCGGATTTGTTTTTCAGAAATTCAACCTGCTTCCCACGCTCGACGCCCGCTCCAACATAATGATTGCACGAGAAATCGCAGGCAACGGGCAGTTCGATGCCGCCTATTTCGATCGCATTACGGAACTGCTGGGGTTGAGCAAACGGCTGGCGCATCGTCCGTCGGAGTTATCTGGCGGAGAGCAGCAGCGAGTTGCGTTGGCACGAGCCCTGATCAACAAGCCAGCCGTGGTCCTGGCCGACGAACCCACAGGCAATCTGGACTCCAAGAATTCTGACGTCGTACTGCAGATGTTACGCCGGTCAAATCAGGAACTGGGACAGACGGTGCTGATGATCACCCACAATCCTGAAGCAGCGTCGTTCGGCGACCGGATCATTCACATGCGGGATGGACAGATTGTACGGCCGGAAGATGATCCCCAGTGGAAGGCGCACTAGGGCCGCTGGGTGGCGTGCATTCGCGATGGTATCCTGAATAGGCCACCACATTCATAGAGGGCTGTCTTCTTCCATGGCTGATCCGGTCACCTCCAAAACCAGCGTTCCCGAAGTTCCAGCCGCCGAAGGCAATGAGTCCTTCGGCGAAATTCTGTCCCAATTCCAGAAGAGCCACTCCCATAGAACTGAGGACAAAAGGCAACTTGAAGCTAGCGTCATTGCGGTAACCGACGAGTCTGTCTTTTTTGATATTGGCTTCAAGTCAGAGGGGATTTTGCCTCTCTCCGCCCTGCAGGGGGAGGTGCTGAAACCCGGCGATAAGGCGCTGGTGACGGTGAAAGGGCGCGACCTGGACGGCTATTACGAGCTTTCCCGATTCAAAGTCGAACGCCCGATGGATTGGAGCGCGCTGGAGAAAGCCTTCGCTGAAAAATCGGCGGTGTTGGGTACGGTCACCGCAGTAGTGAAGGGAGGCTTCAGTGTGGATGTGGGGGTACGCGCGTTTATGCCCGCATCGCGCAGCGGCGTGCGCGATGGCGCTGAGATGGAGAAGCTGGTCGGACAGGAAATCCGCTGCCGCATCATCAAGCTCGACGTCACCGATGAGGATGTGGTTGTCGATCGACGGGCGCTGGCCGAAGAGGAAGAGCGTGCAGCCAAAGATCGCATCTACGGGCAGATCAAAGAAGGGGACACGGTCAGCGGCACGGTTCGCAGCTTGACCGATTACGGGGCGTTCGTCGACATCGGGGGCGTGGACGCACTCCTGCACGTGAGCGACATTGCCTGGGGGCGAATCAACAAACCGGCAGATGTGCTTTCCGTTGGGGAGCAGGTTGAAGTAAAAGTCCTGAAGCTGGCGAACGAGGGTGAGAAGAGAAGAATTTCAGTAGGCATGAAGCAACTGCAGGCGCATCCGTGGGATTCGATCGCGGAGAAATATAAAGCTGGAGAGCGCATCCGTGGAACGGTCACGCGACTCGCCGACTTCGGAGCCTTTGTGGAACTGGAGCCAGGGATTGAAGGGCTGATTCACATTTCCGAGATGTCGTGGTCGAAGGGCAAAATCCGCAAGGCCGGCGATGTAGTGAAAGAAGGAGAGACGGTCGAAGTTGTCATACTCGGAGTCGATGCGGCGCAACGGCGGCTCTCCCTGGGATTGAAGCAGGCATTGGGAGACCCGTGGGTCGATGTACCGCAGCGCTTCCCCATCGGATCGACCGTGGAAGGTCCGGTCACGAGCCTCACGAAATTTGGCGCCTTCGTGCAGCTATCCGAGGGGGTCGAGGGAATGATCCATGTGAGCGAGATCAGTCCCGAAAAGCGGATCCAACATCCCGCGGATGTCCTGCGCGTTGGTCAAGTGATCAACGCTTTGGTGATCGGACTTGATCCGGAAAAACGTCAGATGAAACTAAGCCTGAAACAGCTTGTGCCGACGGGCTTGGACGAATACATCGGCGAGCACAAGGAAGGTGATCTGGTTACGGGACGCCTGATGGATGAGTCCGGAGGACAGGGGCGAGTGGAACTGGGTCAGGGGATCTACGCGGCGTGCAACATGAAAGCCGCGGCTGCCGCCGCCCCCGAAGCAGCCAAGCCGACGAAGGGCGATCTTTCATCACTCAGCGCCATGCTGCAGACGCGCTGGAAGACAGGATCTGCGATCGCGAAAGCCGAGCCACCCCGCGCCGGCCAGATTAGGAGTTTCCGTATCACCCACCTCGATCAAGCGGCAAAGAAGATCGTGGTGGAACTGACATAACAAAACCACGTGTCCATTCACGGGCACGTCAGTCCACCATCGGACGCAGAGCCTTTGCGAGAATGGGCGGCCTGCCCGCTACCGCTTCATTCTCAAAGGCACCATGCCATCCCAGTTTGGCCCGGCAGTTGCGAATGCCAGCATGCCTTAGACTCTCTCCCGGTCCCGTGCAAGCTTCGACACATCGGAGGACAAGCGGATGGGAACCATCGTTCAAGACCTGCGATACGGGCTGCGGCAGCTGCGGAAAAGCCCAGGTTTTACCACCATCGCCATCGTCACGCTGTCTCTGGGCATTGGCATTAATGCGACGATGTTCAGTCTGGTTAGCAGCATTCTGCTGCGGCGTCCGCCAGGATTCGAAGTTGATCGAATTGCGGTCGTGACTTCCATCGATCCAGCCTCAGGGTTCCAGGCGAGCGCGAGCCAGGTCTCGGCAGCGAATTTTCTGGCGTGGCGCGAGTCGAATCACGTCTTTTCAGAAATGGCTGCAGCGGATGTTTACCGTACGGCTAGTTTGACCTCGCAGCGCGAGTCACAGGCAGTCAGCGCAGCAGCGGTATCAGCGAACTTCTTTCATGTGCTCGGTGTAACTGCGGCACGAGGACGCACGTTCAGCGACGGGGAGGATCAGCCCGGGAAAGACCGCGTTGTGGTTCTGAGCCACCAACTCTGGGAGAACAGCTTCGCTTCGGACGATACGATTGTGGGCCGCACGATTCGGATCAATCGCGAGAACTACACGGTTGTCGGCATAATGCCGGCTAACTTTCGCCTTCTGGGATACGGCTCAAAATTATGGTTGCCGCTGGTTTTGGGTCCGGCAGATCAGGGGCCTGCCGCTCACCGCGATCGCTCGCTGTACTTATTCGGGCGCATGAAGCCCGGCGTGACAATGGAAGAGGCTAGAGCTGAGGTTGCCACCCTGGCGCAACGAGCGCAAGCGGCATTTCCTGACGCAGAGAAAGGCTGGGGAGCCGCGGTACGAACCCTGCCCGATTTCCTGATTTACACTTTCGGCATTCGCAGCGGCTTGGCCGTGATTATGACCACGGTCGGGTTTGTGCTGCTGATCGCCTGCGCTAATGTTTCTGGCTTGCTGCTTTCACGCGCTGCTGCGCGACGCAAAGAACTGGCGATTCGCGCTTCGATGGGTGCAGGTCGCCTGCGAATCATCCGGCAACTGCTGACCGAGGGTCTGGTCATCGCGCTGCTCGGGGGAGGCGTGGGAATCCTTTTTTCTTACTGGGGCATCCACGTCGTCCGCACCAGCGTGAGCAGTAACCAGGCGATGGCCGATCTTGAGTTGCACTTAGATACGAACGTTCTGCTGTTTTCCATGGGCGTTTCGATGCTGTGCGCTGTCCTGTGCAGCCTGGCGCCCGCGCTCCATGCGTCGCGCGCTGACGTGATCACGAGTTTGAAGGAGGAAGGCCGTACTGCCTCCTCCGGAAGATCTCAGGCCCGACTGCGCACGGTGATGGTCACGGGCGAAATTGCGGCGGCGCTGTGTCTTCTCATCGGGACCGGTCTGCTCTTCATTGGAATTTTCCGCATCGAACATCAGAATCTGGGGTTCCAGTCCGACCACCTCCTCACGGCAGGAATCACCCTGGACGACGCACGCTACAAAGACGCAGAGCACCGTATCGCATTTGTTCGTGATCTGGTCTCGAAGTTGCGTCAGATTCCAGGAAGTGAGACGGCGGCGGTGACGTCCGACTTGCCGGCTGCGGGCCCGGGCAGAGTGACCCTTCATATTCAAGGTCAACCTGAGCGAGCGACCACCGAGAGTCTCTCGGCCTATGACTTTGTCGTGAGTTCGGACTATTTTAAGACGGCGCGAATCGCGGTGCTGCGCGGACGAAGTTTTGCGGACAGTGACACTGCAAACGCTCCAGCCGTTATTGTCGTAAACCAAAAGTTTGTGGAACGTTTTCTGAATGGGGGGGAAGCTTTGGGCAGGCAGGTTCGACTTGAGGTGAATGGAGACGCGGGCAATTGGAGGCAGATCGTAGGGATTGTTGGCAACGTAAAGCCTTATTCGCAGGTTACGCGGGAATCACCCGAGGTGTACGAGCCTTTTCTGCAACGACCGGTGCGCGGTTTCTCGGTTATCGTGCGGACCACAACCGAACCGAGTGGTTTGGCGTCCGCTGTGCGCGGCGCAATCGCGCAGATGGACAACGAATTGCCGCTTTCTAACCTGATGAGCATGTCAGCTGTCCTGGATCGCCAGAATGAGGGCGATACATTTTTTTCCAGAGTGTTGGCTTCCTTTGCCCTCATGGCGCTGCTACTGGCCGGCATCGGCATTTACGGACTGATGGCATTTACGGTCGCGCAGCGTTCGCATGAGATCGGGATCCGCATGGCCGTGGGAGCTGAGAACCAGGACATCTTGCGGATGATCATGCGGCAAGGATTGAAAATGGCGGCGATTGGCGGCGCGATTGGAGTGGCGCTGGCAATTCCGCTGCCCCAATTGTTCAGCGCTCTTTTCTTCGACCTTCACGTGAATGAGCCGCGACTTTATTTCATTGTGCCGGCCGTGGTACTGCTGGTGACGGCTTTCGCTACCTATATCCCATCCTTTCGTGCTGCCCGCGTGGACCCCGTGAACGCCCTCCGGCAGGAATAGATTTGAGATCTACCAGGGCCGCACATTATTGAAAGCATTCGCCATAAGGCGCTGGTGCTTTGAGCACGGCCCCGATTGAATGGCGACGGTTGAGATTGGCAGGGGCGCGCCGGTGCTGTAAAATCAAATGGCTGAGCGGGAGTAACTCAGTGGTAGAGTGCGACCTTGCCAAGGTCGAAGTCGCGGGTTCAAATCCCGTCTCCCGCTCCAAATTTCTTCTCATTCCCAGCTTGCTCGTGCTCCGCGAGGTTTGGAACGCTGGTGAATTGAGCAGGGGCGCGGTACCCAAGTGGTAAGGGAGAGGTCTGCAAAACCTTTATGCGTCGGTTCGATTCCGACCCGCGCCTCCAGAACCTTCCTCATAAATTCCCCGTCGGGAGCTACCTACCTCATAGATCTGCCGAGTCCCACACTGACGTCGTTGCCAACTCCTTGCGAGTTCCACGGACGATTGCCGTGATGAACCTGCATGCTCCTTCGTGGTAAACTTTTGAAAATCATGCCGCAGTTTGTCATCGAACGTGAAATGGAAGGGGCCGGATCGCTGTCGGACGAGCAACTACGGGAAGTATCCTTGCGCTCCCTGGCAACTCTCGACGGAATGGGCCCGCAGATCCAGTGGCTTCACAGTTACGTCACCGAAGACAAGGTGTATTGCGTGTACCTGGCGCCCGACGAAGGCAGCATACGGGAACACGCTCGCCGCGTGGGGATTCCGGCCGATCGGGTTTCAGCGGTGCGCCGGTTGATTGATCCGGTCAACCTGAGATAGTCCACTAACTGTCCTGCAGGGAGTACTCGATCGCCCTCTCGATGCTAATGGCGGATCCTTCCGCCCAGGCGGCTTTTCCTTCGGCCTCGCCCAGCAATTCCCAGGCTGATGACAGCGTCTGATCCAGTTTGGATTGCTCTGCCAGAGGCAGGGGAGCGCTGATCAGTTGCCGCAGGTGAGTGGCCGCTGATGCCAGTTTCAGGGCGCGGGCGGGGTCGCCTCGTGCGGCAGCCAAACAGGCGAAGCCCTCCAGCGCGCGTGCCATGCCACGCCTGTGGCCCAACTGCGAAAACACTTCCAGAGATTCACGGTAGGCAGCGTGTGCCGCTTCATAATCTTTTTGTTGGCAGCAAACGTAGCCCAAGTCCGCCAGTGAGCGGGCCGAGCCCCACCGGTCTGTGGCTGCTCGAAACGCCTTGAGCGCGCCTTGGTAGAAGTCGCGAGCAATGTCCAGGTTGCCCTGTTCGCGTTCGATGTCGCCCTGCTGATTCATAGACCAGGCGGCGCCGCTGGGATCTTCGACTTCCTGAAAAATTTCCGTCGCTTCCGCCAAGGCAATCTGAGCGCGTGGATAGTCGCCGCGGATCTTCGCCACATTCGCTAGATTGTGCAGGCACCGCGCCCTTGCCAAGCGATCGGGCAAAGTGCGCCAGCAAGCCAAGCTGCGCTCAAAAAGATTCTGCGCCGCAACATAGTCCCCGCGATCCCGGGCCGAGACTCCCAGAGCATTCAAAGAAGCCGCGATTCCCCACTGATCCTGCAAGTGCGTGTAGAGTGCAAGGCTCTGTTCGAGAAACCGTTCCGCTGCTGGAAAGTCGCCGTGAGCGGTCGATAAGGCGCCGAGAAAGATGCACAGCTTGGCGCGCTGCTTGGGATATTCCGAACCGGCAAGGCGGAGCATGGTCTCCAGCCAGGCGCGGCCCTCGATAAGATGTTCGCGCATATCCCAAAATCGGAACAGAGCCATGCACAGGCGCAGCGCCCAGTCGAGATCCTGATTTGCGAATAGCCAATCCAGGGCGGAACGAAAGTTATCGATTTCGAGATCACAGCGCGACAGCCACAGGCTGCGTTCGGCGGAACTCAATTCGGGGTTGCCCTCTTCGGCGAGCACCAGGCAATAAGCGGCATGAGCACGACGAGTTGCCTGCTCTTCCCCGCTGGCTGCGAGGCGTTCGAGAGCGTACTCGCGAATGGTTTCCAGCATGGTGAAGCGGGCGTCGGAACCGGGCCGCTCCGCATGGTGAACCAGGTTTTTATCTACCAGAGACGAAAGGCCGTCGAACAGATCCATGCCCAGATCGCGGCCTGTATTGCAAATGGCTTCGGCGGCTTCCAGAGTGCCTCCGCCGATGAATACGGCAAAGCGGCGGAAGAGTTTCTGCTCCGCCTCATTCAGGAGTTCGTGGCTCCAATCGATGGTGTTACGGAGTGTCTGCTGTCGCGTGGGCAAGTCGAGCGGTCCGCCGGTCAGCAACTGGAGGCGGCTTTGCAACCGCTCCAGGATAGCGCTAGGGGAGAGTAGCTTGGTTCGCGCCGCAGCCAGTTCGATGGCCAGGGGCAACCCGTCGAGACGGCGGCAGATTTCCCGAATGGCGTTTGAATTTTCCAGGTTGAGGGCGAACGTCGGGCGCACTGCGGTTGCGCGTTGGACAAACAAGTGGACGGCAGAGTCCTCTTCCAGGGGCGCCACGGGAAATTCCTGCTCTCCGTAGATCCGTAGACATTCGCGGCTGGTGACCAGGACCTTGAGGGTGGGGGAGGAGGCCAAGATTTCAGCCACGACTCTCCCGGCTGGCAGCACCTGCTCGAAGTTGTCGAGCACCAAGAGAAATGCTCCTGATTCCAGCAGGTAGTCAGCGAGAAGCTGCGGAAGCGCCCGATTGGCCACCTGCTGGATGTCGAGCGCCTTTGTAAGCGCGGTCGCCACCAGATCCGGTTGCGTCACGGAAGCAAGCCCGACGAAGCGAACTCCGCCGGGGAATTCGGAGGCGACCGTCGCGGCTGCAGCGATGGCCAGCCGGGTTTTGCCCGCGCCGCCAGGGCCGGTAAGGGTAAGGAGACGGATGTTGGGATCGAGCAGAAACTCAGCGGCTCTCCTTACTTCCTGTTCGCGGCCGATGAGCGAAGTCCGGGGAGTTGGTAGATCGATGAGCCTGCCGCCCTGCTTTCCGACTCGTGATTCCCGCTCCGGTGGCGAATTGAGAAGCTCACTATCGAGGGGGGCTGCCTGCTTCCCCGTAGATTGAGTAACGTCTGCGGTGAACACGTACCCGCGTCGCGGCACCGTCTTCAGAAGTTGTTGCTCACGGTCATCGAGCGCTCGGCGAAGTTCGACCGTACACTGCACCAGCGAATCGTCGGTGACGAAGCTGTCGGGCCAGATTGCCTGGATCAGTTCCTGTTTCCCGATGAGGCGGCCGGAGTTCTGGACGAAGTATTGCAGAGCCTCAAAAACTTTGGGGCGGAGTTTGATTTCCTCTTGTCCCTTGAGAACACAGCCCTTCCCCACGTCCAGTGTGAACTCGCCGAAGTAATACGCTGAGGGGATCGTTTCCACAGTGCTCCCACCGCCGCTAAGTTGCCGGCTTGTCGATTCTTTTTCGGCGTTTCTTCGTGATTGCTTCGTTACGCCGTCTACCCACCGTTGCTAAGTTGAGTATGGCAGGCGAGATTCTCAAGTTCCCGGGTCCCCCGGCAGCTCCACAGTCGCAGCCAGAGACCGGGTACTGAGAATTCTAGCAAAGCTGCAGCGGCGACAAGGAGCCGCAAGACTAACGCAGGAGCGGACAACCGGTCCGCGAAAAGGAGATATTCCCAATGAGTACAGCGCAAATTCCTGCTCTGGATATGAACAAACTGAACGCATTCATCGGACAATTCGTCACTGATCTCGGGGCGTCGGTTCACGCCGGAATGGTCGTGATCGGGGAAAAGCTGGGTCTTTATAAAGCACTGGCGGGGGGCCCCATGAGCCCAGCGGAGCTGGCGGCCAAGACCGGCACCGATGAGCGCTATCTGCGTGAATGGCTGGCCTCGCAGGCGGCCGGTGGTTATGTCACGTATGACGCCGTGAACAACAAATTCAGCTTGAGCGAAGAACAATCCTTCACTCTTGCCCAGGATGACAGCCCGGCGTACCTGCCGGGTGCGTTTGAACTGGCGCTAGGGTCTCTGGCCGCGGTGCCGCGGATTGCAGAGTCCTTCCGCACAGGGGCGGGGATGGGCTGGCACGAGCACCAGGACGGCGTTTTTCACGGTTGCGAAAAGTTCTTTCGCCCGGGATACGCTGCCAACCTGGTCAGCTCGTGGATCCCTTCGCTAAGCGACGTAAAACAGAAGCTCGAAGCGGGCGCCCGCGTCGCCGACGTGGGATGCGGAAAAGGGGCCTCCACCCTGCTGATGGCCAAGGCGTTTCCCAAGTCGCGATTTTTCGGATTCGACTACCACGACAAATCCATCGAGGGTGCACGCGAGGCGGCCAAACGGCAGGGAGTGGCCGAGCGGGTCAGCTTTGAGGTGGCGAAAGGCAAAAATTTCCCCGGCAAAGAGTACGATTTCGTGGCGGTCTTCGACTGCCTCCACGACATGGGCGACCCGGTGGGTGCGGCCGCGCACGTCCGGAGCTCCCTAGCAAAAGACGGGACATGGATGATCGTTGAGCCCTTTGCCAACGATCACTTGAAAGACAATCTGAATCCCGTGGGACGGGTCTACTACTCGTTCTCCACCCTGCTGTGCACTCCCTGCTCCAGATCGCAGGAAGTGGCGCTCTGCCTGGGCGCGCAGGCGGGGGAGAAACGGATTCGCGAGGTTGTCACGTCGGCCGGCTTCAGCCGCTTTCGAAGGGCGACCGAGACACCCTTCAACATCGTGTACGAAGCACGGCCCTAACCTGCGAACCGGCAACTGGGCGGCCATAGTCACCCGCTGCCCAGTTGCATTTGCGCTGTAGAATAGCCCGAATCTGAATTGAATCAGGGGGAGAAACGTATGGCGACCATACCGGAAGCGACCCTTCCCAAGTTATCGTGCAACGGTGGCGAGTCCACCGCAACAGGACAGCCGGCAAATAAGCTGTCGCCGGCAGACGTTCTGACCGACGAGATGCTGTCTCGCTTCGAGTCCCGAGTCGCCACCTACGACCGGGAAAATCGCTTCTTCGATCAGGACTTTGAAGAACTTCGGGCTGCGAAGTATCTGGTGCTGCCCGTGCCGAAGGAGTTTGGCGGAGCCGGGCTAAGTCTGGCCGAGATGTGCCGGCAGCAGCGTCGGCTGGCCTACTATGCTCCGGCGACTGCGCTGGCGGTGAACATGCATCTGTACTGGGTGGGAATCGCCGCCGATCTCTGGCGCCGCGGGGATACTTCCCTGGAATGGATACTGCGGGATGCGGCGGCGGGCGAGATCTTCGCTGCGGGCCACGCCGAGAGCGGCAATGACATTCCGGTACTGCTCTCCACGTCCAAGGCAGAGCGCGTTGAGGGCGGCTATCGTTTCACCGGGCGCAAGCAGTTTGGCAGCTTGACACCGGTCTGGACGCGCTTCGGCCTGCACGGAATGGACACGAGCGACCCCGAGCATCCGAAAATCGTCCACGCGTTCATGCCGCGCGATAACCGAGGCTACATCATCAAGGAAACCTGGGACGTGCTCGGCATGCGCGCCACGCGTAGCGATGACACTGTCCTGGAAAACGCGTTCATTCCGGACCGGTATGTAGCGAGGGTAGTGCCGGCCGGGGGCGCAGGCATTGACGCATTTGTGCTGTCGATATTTGCCTGGGCCCTGATGGGCTTTGCCAATATTTATTACGGCCTAGCCCGGCGAGCTTTGGACAAGAGCATTGCTTCGGCCAAGAGCAAGGGTTCGCTCGCACTCACGCGCACCATGGCTTACCACCCCGAGGTGCAACACGCCGTTGCGCAGATGGTGATCGATCTTGAGTCCGTTGGTCCGCATATCGAGCGCGTCGCTGAGGACTGGTCGAATGGCGTGGATCACGGCGCCGAATGGCCGATGAAGATTTTTGCGGCAAAGTACAGCGCGGTCGAGGCGTCCTGGCGGGTGGTCGACACCGGGCTCGACATTGTGGGCGGCCATGGGATTTTCCGCTCGGCAGGATACGAACGCCTGCTGCGCGATGCGCGTCTGGGAAGGATTCATCCGGCGAATTCGTTTCTTACGCACGAAGTGGTGGGAAAAACTGCGCTCGGCATCGGCCTTGACGAGCAGCCGCGCTGGGGCTGATGGCCCACCCAGCACGGCGAGCCCCATGTCTCGCCATATTGCGAGACTTGGGAATGTTCGCAACGAACTTTGCTGGAAGCTACAATTTAAACATGAAGCGTTCTGGCTTTGCCGACCTTCCGCTGCACGGCGGCAGCGTACCTCCCTGGCTGGCGGAGCGGATGACTCGGCTGGGCACGGCGATCGCCGAAAACGTAATCCATCATTACGGCCGGAGCGCGTTCCTCAGCAGGCTTTCTGATCCGTTCTGGTTCCAGGCTTTCGGAACCGTGATGGCGATGGATTGGCACTCCTCCGGTATAACAACGTCCGTCCTGGGCGCGCTGAAACGCGGGCTGAATTCACGTTCCGATGAGTTAGGCCTTTTCGTCTGCGGCGGCCGCGGACGGCACTCGCGAAAGACCCCGCAAGAACTGTGGCGCTACGGTGAGAAGACTGGTTTGAATAGCCATTCGCTGGTGCGCAGCAGCCGCTTGACGGCACGCGTGGACAATAACGCGATCCAGGATGGATTCCAGCTTTACCTTCACGGTTTCGTGGTCACCACGGACGGTGAATGGAGTGTCGTCCAGCAGGGCATGAACGCTGACAGCGCGATGGCCCGCCGTTATCACTGGCATTCGGCGTCGGTACGCGACTTCACGAGCGAGCCGCACACCGCCATTGTCGGCGAGCACCAGGGCACGATCCTGAACTTGGTGGATGCGCGAGCGAAGACTGCGCAGGAGGCGATGCTTGAAACCGTGCGGGAGAAGCCGGAAAAAAATGTCGACGTGATCCGGCGCCTCGTCCTGTCGGCTCACCACGAAGTGCGCTCCAGCAATGTCGATCTGAAGCGGCTGGCGGCAGTGTTGGCGGTTGCTCATGAAAGGGAATTCTCCGACTTCGCTTCGTTGTTGCTGCTGGAGAAGCTCGGCCCCCGCACGCTGCAATCCCTAGCTCTGGTTGCCGAAGTCGTCCACGGAGCTCCGGCACGGTTTTCCGACCCAGCGCGATTCTCGTTTGCCCACGGCGGCAAAGACGGCCATCCCTTTCCCGTCCCTTTGAAGACTTACGATGAGACGATCAGTTTCATGAGGCGATCACTGGATTCGGCGAAACTTGGGCATACGGAGAAAGTGGATGGCATGCGTCGGCTCGACCGCTTTGCGCGCCGGGTCGAGAATACCAGCGCGGCGAAAGCCGACTTCGAGCGCGCGATTGCTCACGAGCGTGACATCTCTCCTTCCTTAAAGGGACGCATGGTGGGCCGGGCTCCGCGCAAAACTTCGACGAAATCGCCCAACCAGTTGTCCCTGTTCTAAAATCCAGTTACCAAATCGATTTTGTAGGTGGTAACCTGCGCGGTACGATTGGCGCAATCGCTTAGCTTAATGCACCCCAAATTAGGAGGAGGCTGAATGCGCTTTCGCCCTGTCCTGCTTCTGCTCATTGTCCCCTTGATAGCTGCATCGATTTCTTCCGCGCAAGAAATACAGCCCGCCTATCGCGACCCGAAGCTCACGGTCGAGGAGCGGGCGGCGGATCTGCTGCAGCGCATGACGCTCGAAGAAAAGGTCGACCAGCTGGCATTTGCCAGACGGCGCGCGCAAGCGTCGAACCCGGAAGAGAAACAGATATTCGACGAACTGAGCAAGCTTTGGCACGAAGACGCGCAGCTTAGCCCCCATGATGCCGCCGAGATCCGCAATAAGGCACAGCACTTCCTGGTGGAAAAGACGCGATTAGGAATTCCGGCACTGTTCCAAGGCGAAGCCCTGCACGGATACATGGCATACGGCAGCACGAGTTTCCCGCAAGTGCTGGGTTTGGCCAGCACATGGGATCCTGAACTCGTCAAGCAGGCGTTCACTGCCGCCGCCGATGAAATGGCCTCGTCGGGAACGAATCAGGCATTCACCCCCGTGCTGGATCTGGGGCGTGATCCCCGATGGGGACGGACGGAAGAAACCTACGGCGAGGATCCGTATCTAGTGTCGCGCATGGGAGTGGCGGCCATCAACGGTCTGCAAGGCCCTTCGTGGATGATTAACCGCCACCACGTGCTGGCGACGATGAAGCACTTCGCGGCGCACGGTCAACCCGAGAGCGGAACTAATACTGCGCCAGTGAATCTATCGGAGCGCGAACTGCGCGAAACTTTTCTGGTTCCGTTCGAAGCCGCGGTCAAAGACGCGCACGTAGGCAGCGTCATGGCTTCGTACAACGAAATCGATGGCATTCCTTCGCATGTGAATCCCTGGCTGATGGAGAAAGTTCTGCGGCAGGAATGGGGATTCCGAGGATACGTGACTTCAGACGGAGATGGATTGCAGATGCTGGTCAACACGCATCACGTTGCGGCGGATTTCGCGGAGGCTGCCCGTAAGGCGCTGGCTGCCGGCATCGAGTACGATCTTTCCGACGGCTCGGTCTACGCCACTCTCTTGGATCAGGTTCGGGCCGGCAAAATTCCCGAAGCCGAGTTGGATCGCGCAGTAAGGGACGTGCTGGAAGTGAAGTTCCGGTTGGGGTTGTTTGACAATCCATACGTCGATCCTGATTACGCCCAAACGATCACCAACAGCGCCGAGCATCAGCAATTGGCGCTGAGGGTAGCCCAGAAAGCGATCGTGCTGCTGAAGAACGACAAGAACCTGCTTCCGCTCGACCTGCAGAAACTCAAAACGATTGCGGTCATCGGGCCCAATGCCGCCGATGTTCATCTGGGGGGCTATAGCCGCGATCCCGGACCGGGAAACCAGATCAGCATTCTTGATGGCATTCGGAAGCGTGTCGGGGATAAAGCGAAGGTGGTGTACGCAGAGGGATGCAAGATCACGACTGGAAAACAGGGCTGGGCGGGTTGGTATGAGAACAAAGTGGAGCAACCCGATCCCAAAGCTGATGCCGAAGGAATTCGAACAGCAGCCACACTGGCGAAAAAATCCAATGTCGCGATCGTGGTGGTTGGAGAGAACGAGAGCACGAATCGCGAAGCGTGGTCGGAGCAGCACCTGGGAGATCGCGACTCTCTCGATCTGCTGGGATCGCAGGAAGCATTAGTCCGCGCAGTCGTCGAGACTGGCACTCCAACGGTTGTCTTGCTGATTAACGGCCGGCCGCTCTCGATCAACTACATCAAGGAGCATGTCCCTGCGATCCTGGAAGGCTGGTACCTGGGCGAGCAGGGTGGTACCTCGGCGGCGAATGTAATCTTCGGCGATGTAAATCCCGGCGGAAAACTTCCGATCAGCTTTCCCCGATCCGTTGGCCAGATTCCGGACTACTACGATCACAAGCCTTCGCGAAATCGCAGCTACCTTTTTGCCGGGCGCGAGCCGATATATCCGTTCGGCTTCGGGCTGAGCTACACGCAATTCCGTTTCGATAATCTTCGACTTGAGCCAAAAACGATTGCTCCCGGCGGGAATGCCAAGGTGTCGGTTGATATTACGAATAACGGCAGTCGCGCGGGAGATGAAGTGGCGCAAATGTACGTACACCAGCGCGTGGCGTCGCGCACTCGTCCGGTAAAGCAGTTGCGTGGATTCAAACGCGTGAGCCTCGAACCGGGGCAGAAGGTGACGCTCGAGTTCCCCATCTCGCCCGCGGATCTTTCTCTCATTGACGTGAACATGAATCGCGTAGTCGAACCCGGGACCTTCGACGTGATGGTTGGACCAAGTTCGGTGGAGACCTCCAGTGTTCCGCTGCAGGTCAGCAGTCAATGAAGGTCGAACACTCCGCGAATTGGATGACAGGTCCAGACATCAGGAGCAAACCTCAGCGGCTGAAAGCCCGCGACGCGGTCAAGGTTTGCATGAAGGTTGAACGTTGGAAGATCGACATTGAACCGGAGCGGAGCGGCTTTAGACGCTGAGATTCGCTCTTTCATATCGACATGAGCTGATAAGAATTCGAATGGCACAGTGAACGACGGATTCGACATTTCACAAGAAGCGCTTTGGAGATAACTCCCATGAGGTTGCGACGCGGTCTGCATTTACTCATTTCATCGCTTCTCGCTGTTTTTTTCTCTGGCACGCCCTTGCACGCGCAATGGACCCCGATGAATCCCGTGCGCAATGTGCAGCAGCAAGTGGACGGCGCACTATTTAGCATGGGAACGGGCACGTTGAAGATTCAGGTATGCTCCGACTCCATCATTCGCGTGCTTTACTCTCCCACTGCCACTTTTCCCCAGCGGACCGATTACGTCGTCATCAAGCAGAAATGGCCGGCTGCCAAGTGGACAATGCAGTCCACCGACGAGGCGGTGATCCTCAGCACTTCCCTGCTGAAGCTTACGGTGGGGCGGAATGATGGAGCCATCGCCTATGCGGAGGCGAATGGTAGCCCGTTGGTTCAGGAAGCCTCACGCAGGCTGACTCCGGAAAAAGTGAACGGCGAGGATACATATCGCGCCGAGTCCTTCATGAGCATTTACGGTTCGCATGAAGGCTTGTACGGGCTGGGGCAGCACCAGGCAGGAGTGTGGAATTACCGCGGCGAGTCGGTCGACATCTCCCAGGATAATACCAACATCTCCGTGCCGCTGATGCTCTCCAGCAAAGGCTACGGAATTTTCTGGAATAGCACTGCCCGCAGTCGTTTCAACAACCGCTTCCCGAATTACCTGTACATCAGCTCCGAAGTTGCGGACGTGATCGATTACTACTTTCTTTACGGCCCCGAATTCGACAAAATCATCGGCAGCTATCGGGAGTTGACCGGGCAAGCGCCCATGCTCGGCAAGTGGGCGTACGGATTCTGGCAATGCAAGAACCGCTACAGATCGCAGGAAGAAATCCTTGGAATAGCCAAGAAGTACCGCGACCTTCACATCCCTGTGGACAACATTGTGCAGGACTGGTTTTGGTGGAATCGCAAGGGAGAGTTCGTTTTCAACAAGAATTATCCCGACCCGAAGGGCATGATCGATCAGCTGCACCAGGAAAATTTCCATCTCATGATTTCCATATGGCCGTTCTTCGAGCCCGGATCGGCGAATTACGACTACATGGAGAAGAAAGGTTGGTTCGTCGACAAATTCAAGTATGCGAAGCCGCCTTTCCACACCAGCGGAATGGCTGTGTACGACGCCACGAATCCGGAGGCAAGACAGTATTACTGGGATCTAGTGAATAAAGGGTTGTTCAGCATTGGCGCCGATGCCTGGTGGATGGATACGACAGAACCGGAGACGGAAGGGCAGGAACGCAATATTCTGCTCGATCACAAGCTCGCTCTCGGAAGCGGCAACCGGTACCTGAATGCATATCCTTTATTCGATACTGAGGCCGTTTATCAAGGGCAGCGCAGCACCTCGGACAAGAAACGCGTTTTCATCCTCTCGCGTTCCGCATTTGCGGGATCGCAGAGAAATGCCGTCACGGCATGGTCGGGTGACATCGTCTCCGACTGGCTTAACTTCCGGCGGCAGGTTCCAGCGGGCCTGAATTTTTCGCTGTCCGGGGGTCCTTATTGGACTACGGACATTGGCGGCTTTGTATTTGGCAGCCCCGCGAACCCCGCGTTTCGCGAGTTATTCATTCGCTGGTTTCAATACGGCACCTTCAATCCCATCCTGCGCGTTCACGGGACTCGCAATCCCGATGAGAACGAGTTGTGGTCATATGGCCCGGATGCGCAGTCGATTCTGGTGAACTTCGACCGGCTGCGCTATCGCATGCTGCCTTACATCTACTCTCTGGCGTGGAAGACAACTAGCGAGGCCTACACGTCCATGCGGCCGCTGGTCATGGATTTCCGCGAAGATGAACGAGCGGAGAACATTGGCGATCAGTTCATGTATGGTCCGGCTTTCCTGGTGAATCCAGTCACTGAACCGGCGATTTCGACGCGTCCGGTCTACCTGCCACAAACTAGATGGTACGACTTCTGGGCGGGAACGGTGAACGAAGGCGGCCGCTTCATCCAAGCGATTACCCCGCTCGACACTCTGCCGCTGTATGTAAGGGCGGGATCGATTGTTCCGCTCGGACCTGACGAAGAATGGTCCACGCAGAAGCCGGCAGATCCCATCGAACTGCGAATCTACGCGGGCGCAGATGGAGACTTTA
This sequence comes from Candidatus Sulfotelmatobacter sp., assembly GCA_036376495.1. GTDB lineage: Bacteria > Acidobacteriota > Terriglobia > Terriglobales > Acidobacteriaceae > Sulfotelmatobacter. The sequence continues at coordinate 43,244 of DASVAE010000022.1, forward strand.
CCCTCTACGAAGATGAGAACGACAACTACAACTATGAAAAGGGCGTCTACGCGACCATTCCCCTCCATTGGGACGATAAGGCCCACACATTGACCATCGGCGAACGCAAGGGACAGTTTCCGGGCATGCTGGAGACTCGCAGCTTCCGCGTGGTTTTTGTTCGCCAGAACCATGGCGTGGGCGTGAATGCCTCAGATGAACCTGACAAGATTGTGCAGTACTCCGGCAAGCAGATCAGCGTGAGTCGCTGATCTCATAGTCCAGCGGAAACATTCCTGAGCATCTTCCTCTTGACTTCCCAACTGGCTCGGCGCAGTATGGCGCTAGGCGACATGTCGTCGGAGGACATAATGGAGGCTTTGCCACTCACCGAGCCGGTTCTGCTGATTCTTTTAAGTCTGGCTGGCCAGGCGCAGCACGGCTACTCCATCCTCAAAGATGTGGAGCGCATGAGCGATGGCCGGGTCGTCATGAGCACCGGGACTCTGTATGGAGCATTGCGGCGCCTGCTGGATGACCGCTGGATCGAGCGCATCGAGGAGCGGGAAAGTCCGCGAGGCAGGCAGGCTTATCGTCTGACGCCGCACGGACGCAAAAACCTGCAAGCCGAGGTGAGCCGGATGAAGCACCTGACGCGAGTGGCTGCGCTGCGCGTCGCCATGAAAGAGAGCTGACCTATGCTCCGTCTCTATGCGCAACTGCTGCGGCTTTATCCATCTCCGTATCGACAGCAATTCGAAGACGAAATGTTGTCGGTGTTTCACGAGTTGCGATCTGAAAACACGATCCACACTCGTTGCCGCCGTGGCATTTTCTACGTTCGCGAGATTGCGGGAGTGCTGCGTGGCGCAGCCAGGGAGAGATGCAGAACCCTGCGGGGAAAAGATCTGGGGTTATTCGAAGGAGGATTTATGATGCGCGACGGTTTTCGATTTCCCAAGGCTACTGCCGTCCTGATGACGCTGATTCTGGCGGGCATCGTGATCGCGATTCAAAAAGGCGAGGCTATCCAGGCTTCCCTGCCGGCGTCGAATCCGCAGATTGGGCCTATTCAGCCGCACTCGGTAATGTTGTCGTCGATCGTGAGCTTTCTTCTGATCTTCTACGCCGCGGGCAGCATTGGATGGATCATTCTGCTTGCGCTGCGGAAGCTTCGAGTTCACCGGCTCGACGAAAGTTCCCGCTAGAGATGGCAGAATTCCTGACTCGACCGCCGAATGTTGCGGGGAAACGGTCTTCTCGGTAGACTCGGGACCTCGAAACTCTCTATACCGATATCCATGACCTTTTCCCGAGCCCGCACTTCCCTGCTCATCTGCTTTCTTTTCACCTGCGCCACGCTGTCGCTGGCGCAGAGCTCGCTTGATTCCGCCGTTGCCAAGTATGTGAAGACGGAGATGGAGCGCCAGCACATTCCTGGCCTCGCCTTGCTGGTCACGCGGGACGGAAAGGTCGTCCGCTCGGAAGGCTTTGGCCTGGCCAGCGTCGAATTGCAGGTGCCGGTAAAGCCGGAGACGATTTTTCAGTCGGGATCGGTGGGCAAGCAATTCACGGCGACCGCCGTCATGATGCTGGTAGAGGCGGGCAAGATCCGCCTGAATGATCCTCTGACGAAGTACTTCCCCGAGGCGCCGCCGAGCTGGAAAAACGTGACTGTACGCGAACTGCTCAGCCACACGGGCGGCTTCGGCGATTATCCCAAGAACTTCAACTTCCGCAAAGATTGGACCGAGCCTCAGCTGCTGAAGCTTGTGGAGAGTATTCCACTGGCGTACCCGCCGGGCACGAAGTGGGAGTACAGCAATCTGGGCTATCTGACTTTGGGGATTCTCATCCATCGCGTGAGCGGAGAATTTTACGGCGAATTTTTGCAGCAACGAATTTTTCAGCCGCTGGGAATGCAGGCGACGCGAATCATCAGCGAAGCCGACATCGTTCCCAATCGCGCCGCCGGATACCGCCTGGTCAAAGGCGAATTGAAGAACCAGGAATGGGTGGCCCCTGCGATGAACACGACCGCTGATGGCAGCCTGTATTTCTCGATCGTAGATTTGTCCAAGTGGGATGCGGCGCTCTACGAAGGCAACCTGTTAAAGCCCTCGAGTTTCAATCTGATGTGGACGCCGGTGAAACTGAAGAACGGCCAGCCGAACAAGGCGGGCTACGGTTTCGGATGGTTCATCGAAGAGCGCAATGGGCATCGCTGCATCCATCACGACGGTTCCTGGCAGGGATTTGAGACGGCCATAGACCGCTATGTGGATGACCATCTTAGCGTGGTCGCGCTCACGAATCTGGCGGGCGCCAAGCCTGGCGAGATCACGAAACACGTGGCGGAAATGTATCTGCAAAGCAAATAACGGCAGACCCGCGCGAGGTCACTCTGAGATCTTTTGGCGAGCTTGCACCAGCATGCGCATCCCATATTTCGGTCTGAGGGTGATCAGAGGCTCCGGTTCGACTGGGTGACCCGGGATCAACTCTAATTTCCATTTTTGGCCGATGGTGGCCAGCAAGAGCGCGCCTTCCATGGATGCGAAAGATTCGCCGATGCATTGGCGAACTCCCGCTCCGAATGGGAAGTAGGTGAACTTCGCAAGTCTGCTCTTTGCCTCGGGGCTAAATCTCTCAGGATCGAATCGCAACGGATCTGGAAAGAAGCGGGGATCGCGATGCATGATGAACTGGCTCATCAGCACGGTCGTTTTCGCCGGCAGAAAGAAGTCTCCCAAGCGAAAATCGTTTCGCGCATAGCGCCCCATGGCCCAGGCCGGGGGATACAGACGCATGGATTCCGCCATGACCATTCCCACGTAGCGCAATCGCGGCATATCGTCGTACGCCGGTTGGCGGCCGGCCAGTTCTGAATCAATTTCGTCGTGAAAAAGGCGTTCGCATTCGGGATTCTGCGAAAGCAAGTACCAGGTCCAGGAGAGGGCGTTCGCTACAGTTTCGTATCCCGCCAGAAAGATGGTGATGACCTGATCGCGCAAATACCGTTCCGACTCGGGGCTGCGGTCGGGCGAGGCGGCGAGCATGAGATCCAGCAAGCTGCCAATATCCGAATGCTCCCTGCGGTGAGCTTCGATCATTCGATATACAACAGCATCGATGCGCCGGCGAGCGCGGACGAATGCCGCCAGCCCCGGAGGCCGCACGTGCACCAACCACTCCGCCGCCGGAAGCATGATGAGGAAGTTGTACAGACCCATGATTCGGTTGATGGCGTCGGCCAGTTCGTCGACTTCATCGCCCAGATCGGTCGCAAATAGCGTCTTCGCGACCACGTTGAGCGTGAGGTGCATCATGTCGATGGCAATGTCCCGCTGCTCGCCGTCGCGCCAGCGGTCCCGCATTCGCACCGCTTCCTGAACCACGGTGGCGGCATACTCCGGGATGCGCTGGCGATGAAATGCGGGTTGCGCCACTTGCCTCTGCCCTCGGTGCTGCGCTCCTTCCGCGGTAATCATGCCTTCGCCCAGCAGCATCTTCGAGCGCTGCACGGTGCGCTCTTTGATGAAATTGTCATTCTGCACCACCAGGATTTCGCGAATGTATTCCGGATGATTGAGAAAGACGATGTGGTTCCAGGCGATTTTGTAGTGCGCGATGTCCCCGTATTCTCCGGCTAGGTGCTGGAACAGGTGGATGGGATTGGCAGGCCGCAAGCGGCGCAGCACAAGCCACATAAGATTGCGCTGAAACCCGGGAGGAAAGCGGTAACGCCCGCTCGGTTCCTCGAGACGATTCTGTGCCGCGGAGACCATGCAGCTAGTGTACGACTCTGTCCCAGGGCGCCGAGTTATCTGGCGGTCCAGCCTCCATCGATGAGGAGGGTATGGCCGGTAATCAAGGATGCGGCGGGAGACGCAAGGAACACTACGCACCCGGCTACGTCCATGGGCTCGCCAATACGATGTAGTGCCGCGATGCGCTCGGTCACGTCGTTCCGGAACGCCGGGTCGGCTAGCGCCGGTTCCGTACCCGGAGTATGGATGAATGTCGGTGCAACCGCGTTGACCCGGATATTGTATTTACCCCATTCGACAGCGAGACATTTGGTCAGGTGCGCGATTGCGGCCTTAGTCATGCAGTAAATCGATTCGGTGGGAAGAGCAACGAAGCCTGCTTGCGAGCTCATATTGACAATACACCCGCGGTTTTGCCGAATCATCAACCGTCCAGCGGCCTGGCTGGCAAAAAATGTCCCTTTCAGATTGACGGCCACCGTGAGATCGAAATCCTGCTCCCGTACATTTTCGGCGGGATTTTCGGGCGCCACGCCGGCGTTGTTTACAAGGATGTCGAGGCTACCGAATTGGGCAGCCGTGTCTTCGACCGCACGGGAGACCTGATCCAGTTGAGTCATATCCATCTGCAACGGCAATGCTCGCCGGCCCATGGCCTCAATCTCTTTTGCCAACTCCCCTCCGGTGTTAATGTCTCGCAAGCCGAGGGCCACATCGGCGCCAGCCTGCGCGAGTGCGAGCGAAATGGCGCGGCCAAGTCCGCGGGCCGCGCCGGTGACTAACGCTACCTGACCGGTTAAGTCAAAACGAGGAAAGTCGTTGGTCATCGGCGCCTCTCTGGCATAGCGGTCTGCAGTGAATTGTTCTGTAGGGTAGTTGGGAGTTTTCTTTTTCGCCACCGCAATGGGGTTATCGGGCGAGGGCGCCCCCGCCACTCGTCTGTAGTTGACTGAGTTGGTCCAAAAGTTCGGCACTGTGATGGCTAGGGTCGACGCTGGTGTAAACCTTGGCTATCTTCCCGTTAGGATCGATCAGGAACGTGTGTCGCGAGGCGAATTTTGCGACCCCAAGGTTGGTGAGTGAGCCGTAGGCTTTTGTAACCATCTTTCCACTGTCAGCCAGCAGCTTGAAATTCAGACCTTCCTTGGCGCAGAACTTCTTATGCGAATCCACGCTGTCCACGCTGACTCCTACCACAACGGCATGGTGCTCGGCATACTTGGCCTGATCCAGTTGGAAATTGTGAGCCTCGCGCGAACAGCCGGGAGTCTGGTCCTTGGGATAGAAGTAGAGCACCACCCACTGGCCGCGAAAATCGCTGAGACTGACCGGCGTGCCGTCCTGCGAAGGCAGGGTGAACTGCGGAGCATCGCTGCCCACGGATGGCGTTACCGAATGCGACAGCAAGCGCGGGACCAGCAGCACGACCACGACTACAACCAGCAGTATCAGGACGATGCGCAGCACGGGTCCTCCAGCGCAAAATCAACCGCAAGGTATTCTAAATCACTGCACCTCGTCGTAGAGCCGCAACTGATCAACGAGAGCCGTAGCTAGCCGCGGCTCTACAGGTGGGATCTGCAGCAAAAATTCGCGCAATTGAATATGATGGAAGGTCAAGCATTCCTCTGGGGGAAAATCAGAAGTGGCTCAAACCGAAACTGACGGTCTGGAAGTGTTGGAAACACGGGAGTGGGTCGACTCCCTGGATTATGTTCTTTCGCATGGCGGCCCGAATCGCGCCGGCCGATTGCTGCAGCAACTGGCTTTGCATGCGCGCCGCGAAGCCGGGGTGAATCTGCCCTTTACCGCGACCACTCCGTACCAGAACACAATTCCCGCCAGGCAGCAGGCCCCCTTTCCGGGAAGCCAGGAAATGGAACGCCGCATCAAGAGCCTGGTGCGCTGGAATGCGCTGGCCATGGTGGTCCGTGCGAATAAAATTCAGGAAGGGATTGGGGGCCATATCTCCACCTTCGCGTCCGCCGCCACGCTCTATGAGGTTGCGTTTAACCATTTCTTCCGTGCGCAGACAGAAAATGGCGACCGCGATATCGTCTATTTCCAAGGTCATGCAGCACCAGGAATGTACTCGCGGGCTTATCTGGAAGGCCGGATTTCGAAGGAGAAACTGCAGAACTTCCGCCGCGAGCTGAAGCCCGGTGGTGGACTCAGTTCCTACCCGCATCCCTGGCTCATGCCCGATTTTTGGGAGTTCCCTACCGTCTCCATGGGATTAGGGCCGATCCAGTCGATCTATCATGCGCGCTTCATCAAGTATCTCGAGAATCGCGGATTGAAGCAGTCGACTGGCGGCAAGGTCTGGGCCTTTCTAGGCGACGGCGAAATGGATGAACCGGAGTCGTTGGGCTCCATTACCCTGGCTTCGCGCGAGCGGCTCGATAACCTCATCTTTGTGGTCAACTGCAACCTGCAACGTCTGGATGGGCCCGTGCGCGGTAACGGAAAAATTATTCAGGAACTGGAAGCGATTTTCCGCGGAGCCGGCTGGAACGTGATCAAGGTGGTTTGGGGAACGGACTGGGACTCGCTCATCCAGAACGACCGCGATGGCCTGCTGGTGCGGCGGTTGGGCGAGATCAGCGATGGGCAGTACCAGAAGTATTTCGTGGAAAGCGGAGCCTACTTCCGTCAGAACCTGTTTGGCAGCGATCCTCGGCTGCTCAAGATGGTCGAGCATTTGTCAGACGAGCAACTGGCTCGCATGCGGCTGGGCGGACATGATCCCATTAAAGTCCATGCGGCTTACCGCGCCGCTGTCGATCACACCGGCTCGCCCACTATCATTCTGGCAAAGACGATCAAGGGATACGGTCTGGGTGAAGCGGGTGAAGGCAAGAACATCACCCACCAGCAGAAAAAGCTAAATGAAGACGAGCTGGAGATGTTCCGGTCGCGCTTCGGAATTCCCATCCCGGATGACGAACTTCATGAGGCGCCTTTTTACAGGCCTGCCGATGACAGCCCGGAGATCAAGTACATGCAGGCGCGGCGCCAGCAGCTGGGCGGGTACATGCCGCAGCGCAAGAAACGTGCTATGGCACTGAAGCCCTTTCCGGACTCTCATTTTGAGGAATTCCACAAGGGCACCGAGGGTCGCGACGTCTCGACCACCATGGTGTTCGTCCGGCTGCTGGCCAAGCTGCTGCGCGACCCGGAACAGGGCAAGTTCATCGTTCCCATTGTGCCGGATGAGGCGCGCACCTTCGGCATGGAAGCGCTGTTCCGGCAGGTCGGTATCTATTCCAGCGTCGGTCAGAACTACGAACCCGTTGATATGGATACGTTGCTCTATTACAAGGAAGCCAGGAACGGGCAGATTCTGGAAGAAGGTATTACCGAAGCGGGGTCGATGTGTTCGTTCATCGCGGCCGGTTGTGCCTATGCAAATCATGGAATCAATACGATTCCGTTCTTCATCTACTACTCGATGTTCGGATTCCAGCGGATCGGAGATCTGATCTGGGCTGCGGCCGATATGCGATGTCGCGGCTTCCTGATTGGAGGAACTGCCGGGCGTACCACGCTTGCTGGCGAAGGCCTGCAGCATCAGGATGGACACAGTCACGTGCTGGCCCTGCCGGTTCCGAATTTGCATGCCTATGACCCGGCTTTCGCCTACGAGATTGCACTGATCATTCAGGATGGCATCAAGCGCATGTACGTCGATGGGGAATCGATTTTCTACTATCTGACGGTGACCAACGAGCCGCTTCCGATGCCCGCCATGCCTGCGGAAGGCAATGTTCGCGAAGGGGTGCTGAAAGGTCTGTATCGCTTTAGGGGGTCGACCAAGTCCGACGCGAAATTGCGGGCACAATTGCTGGGCAGCGGCACGATCATGTTCGAGGTGTTGAAGGCGGCGCAGGTATTGGAAGAGAAGTACGGCGTCGCTTGCGACGTGTGGAGCGTTACCAGCTACAAAGAGCTTTACCGCGATGCCAATGACTGCGAGCGCTGGAACATGCTGCATCCCGGCGAAGCTGCGAAGGTGCCGTACGTTACCCAGACTCTGAAGGACGCACAAGGCCCGTTCGTCGCGGCCTCCGACTACATGAAGATATTGCCGGAAAGCCTGAGCAAGTGGGTTCCCGGGCAACTGGTTTCACTGGGAACGGATGGCTTCGGCCGGAGCGAGAATCGGGCCGCGCTGCGGGACTTCTTCGAAGTGGATGCCAAGCACATCGTGCTTGCCACACTGGGAGCGCTTGCACGCGAGAAGAAGATTGGTACCGACGTGGTCAAGCGCGCGGTACAGGAATTGGGGATCAAGCCGGAGAAAGCAAATCCGGCGGTCAGCTAACGCTTGATCGCCAGAGAAATTGCTAACCATGTCTCTACAGGCACACTAATTACAAGGACAGACCGTTGATTGAATTCAAGCTTCCAGAGCTGGGAGAAAACATAGAACAAGGCGACCTGGTTCGCCTGATGGTTGCGCCGGGCGCAACCGTGAATACCGGCCAGTCCGTGATGGAACTGGAAACCGACAAGGCCGTGGTCGAGGTCCCGTCCTCAGTCACCGGAACCGTGCAGGAAATCCGCGTCAAAGAAGGCGACAAGATCAAGGTCGGCCAGGTGATCTTCACGGTGGATGGGGCGGAGGCGAAAGCCGCGGCCGCCCCGGCCACAGCGGCTCCCGCAGCCAAACCCAGCGAGGAAAATCCCCCGCCCGCGCCAGCGCGGAAAGAAACGACCCCGGAGCAAAAAGCGCCCGCCGCAGCGCCGCCGTCCGAGGCAGCGACTTCAGGAAGCGGCGAATTCAAGCTTCCCGAACTGGGTGAGAACATCTCGCAAGGCGATCTGGTGCGCTTGATGATTTCACCCGGCACCAAGGTTTCCGAAGGGCAGCCGGTGATGGAATTGGAAACCGACAAAGCTGTCGTCGAGGTACCTTCCTCGGTGACGGGGGTGGTGAAGGACGTCAAAGTCAAAGAGGGCGAGAAGATCAAGGTGGGGCAAGTGATCTTCACGTTGGAAGGTACCGCGTCAACTGCTGCTCCGTCCCGTCCGAGAAATGCGCCGGTTGAACACGTTTCCGGACAACACGGAGCCCGTCTCGCATTCCAGGCGGCGATCCGGGCTGAGGGCAAGACGGAAGAACAAGCACTGCCTCCCGATCAGCCGCAGCATGTGCCAGCGCAGTTCAGCATGCCCGCGCAGTTGGGCAAAGTCGCAGGCACGGAGCATCGCCAGGCAATCCCGGCGGCGCCGCACGTGCGCAGGCTCGCGCGCGAACTCGGCGTTGATATTTATGAAGTGAAAGGCTCCGGACCTGGCGGCCGCATCAGCGAAGAGAATGTGAAGGCACACGCCAAATCTCTTCTTTCGGCGGCTACCAGTGCGGCTGCCACTCCGCGAGCGGGACACTTCGCGCAACCGCAGCTTCCGGATTTCGGCAAATGGGGAAGCATTGAACGCGTGTCCATGCGCGGAGTTCGCCGCAAGACCGCCGAGCACCTCGCGGAAGCATGGAACACTATTCCCCACGTCACGCAACACGATCGCGCCGACATCACCGAACTTGAGCAACTGCGTGCGCGCTTTGCTCCCAAGGCTGAGGAAGCTGGCGGAAAGATGACGGTCACCGCCATCGCACTCAAGGTATGCGCCGCGGCCCTGAAGGTGTTCCCGCAATTTAATGCGAGTATCGATATCGAGAAAGAAGAAATCGTCTACAAGCAGTACATCAGCATTGGAGTGGCAGCCGACACAGATCGCGGATTGCTCGTTCCCGTCATCCGCGATGTGGACAAGAAGAACATCGTCGAGCTTGCGGTTGAGTTGTCGCAGCTTTCGAAGAAAGCACGGGAGAAAAAACTTGCCCCTGGCGATATGGAAGGCGGGACCTTCACGATCACCAATCTTGGGGGAATCGGCGGAGTCGGTTTCACCCCGATTGTGAATTATCCCGAAGTTGCGATTTTGGGCCTATCGCGTTCCCGGATCGAACCCGAGTGGATCAACGGAAAATTCGAGCCGCGCCTGATTCTGCCCCTTTCGCTGTCGTACGATCATCGCCTGATCGATGGGGCCGATGCCGCGCGCTTCCTGCGCTGGATCGCCGAAGCCTTCGAGCAGCCATTCTTGTTGTCAGTGCAGGGGTAGCAACAGTTTCACGGTTCGGGTTTCAAGTTTCGGGCTTCCGCTGTCGAGTTCTCGAAGTGCTTCCTGAGTGAAACTCGAAACACGAAACTAGAAACTCTTTTCATTCACATGTCAGATAATCAATCCCTCAAGATAGCAGTCATTGGCGGCGGTCCCGGTGGATATGCCGCCGCATTTCTCGCCGCCGATCTTGGTATGAGCGTAACGCTCATCGATCCGGAACTCAATCCCGGAGGAGTTTGCCTGTACCGCGGCTGTATCCCCTCCAAGGCGCTTCTGCATGTCGCCAAACTGCTGGAGGAATCCCGCCAGGCGAAGGATTGGGGAATCGAATTCGCCGCGCCTAAGATCGATCTGGCTCGCTTACGCTCCTGGAAAGAGAACGTCATCAACAAGCTGACCGGCGGCTTGGGTGTGCTGTCGAAGCAGCGCAAGGTCAAGTATGTGCAGGGGCGCGCGGCGTTTGAGAACTCCACCACGCTGCGGGTTACGAAAACGGATGATTCGGAAGAAAGCCTTGCCTTCGATCACATCGTAATCGCGACCGGTTCGCGGCCGGCAGTGGTGCCCACGTTGAAGCTCGACACACCACGCATGATGGACTCCAGCGGCGGCCTCAATCTGGAAGACATCCCGGGAACCCTTCTGGTGGTCGGAGGTGGATACATAGGACTCGAACTCGGGTCCGTGTATGCCGCTCTGGGCACGCGCGTAACGGTGGTGGAGATGCTGCCGGGACTCCTTCCCGGCGCCGATCGCGACCTGGTTCTTCCTTTGCACAAGCGGCTGGAGAAAATGTTCGATGCCGTTTTTCTGAACACCACGGTCGCGGCGGTGAAGGATCAAGGCAATGGAATTCGCGCGACGCTCAAAGCGCAGGACGGCAGCGAGCAGGAGAAAGTTTTTGATCGCGTGCTGGTTTCGGTTGGCCGTAAGCCCAATTCCGAGATTTCAGGCTTGGACAAAACTCGGGTGCAAATCGGCCAGCGTGGCTTTATTCAGGTGAACAAGCAATTACAGACGGATGATCCATCGATTTACGCGATCGGCGATGTCGTCGGCGAACCGATGCTCGCCCACAAGGCGTCCCATGAGGGCCGGGTGGCGGTCGAAGCAATCGCCGGTCACAAAGTCGCCTTTGAGCCCAATGCGATCCCGGCGGTCGTCTTCACCGACCCGGAAGTGGCATGGTGTGGCCTGAGCGAAACTCAGGCGCAAAAAGAGAACCGCGAGATCAAGGTCGCGAAGTTTCCCTGGGCTGCATCCGGTCGCGCCATCACTCTCGACCGTCCGGAAGGAATGACGAAGCTGATCCTTGATCCGGAGACCGAGCGGGTACTCGGCGTCGGCATCGTGGGCGCAGGCGCGGGAGAGCTGATCGCGGAAGGCGTGCTCGCAATCGAGATGGCCGCACTCGCCAGCGATGTCGCCTTGACCATTCATCCCCACCCAACTCTCTCGGAAACCGTGATGGAAGCAGCCGAAGTATTCTTCGGGACCAGTACGCACATTTACCGGCCCAAGCGTGGGTGAACTGGACCTTCGCTTGACCTCGCAGCTATGCCAGTCCGGTAGAATGATGACTTGCTTGTCCGGGACTGCTCTGCTCAGAGAGACATTCCCCTCAAGACACGTTGCAAGCAACCTCTCTACAGTGACTATGTTGCGCTTGCGCCCACCAACGCTACTCATCGCGCTCTACATGAGCCTGGTCCTCCCGCTCGGGGCACAAGCCGCGCTCGCACAAGCCGCGCTCGCGCAAGCCTTGCAGCCCGCGACTCCGGCAGCCAACGCGAATGCGGCCACCGATCCGCTGGGGCGTAACACCCCATCGAACGCGATCCTTGGATTCCTGAAAGCAGCGCAGGATGGCGACTACAGCATCGCCGCTCAGTATTTGCAGATGAGCGCAGCGCGGCGGCAGGCCGAAGGTGAACAGACCGCGTCGCGCCTGAAATTCGTGTTGGATCATGCCTTCAGCGGAAATCTGAGCCGCTACAATCAGCCCGAAGGTACACCGCAGGAAGGTGTCGCGCTGGGCCGCCAGAAACTGGGCACGATGACCGCTGGCGATGTCGAAGTCGATCTTGACCTGGTGCGAGTCTCCGATCCCAGCGCCGGAAAAATCTGGCTGATTTCCGCCGACACACTCACCAAGCTACCTGAGCTTTCCGACCAGGTGGAAGCACGGCAGGTGGAGCACAAACTCCCCAGCGTCTTGGTGAAGCACCAGTTTGCCGGTATGCCCATGTGGCAATGGGCCGCGATGCTACTGGCCATTCCAGTGGCTGCGGCGCTGGGATGGCTGATCCTGGCATTGCTCGAGGTTCCCCTGCGCTGGTGGGCGCGCCGCCGCGGACAATTGGAAGTAGCGAACTGGCGCTCGGTCTCCGGGCCCGCATGGTTACTTGCGGGAACGCTCATTCACCAGGCCTTTATCGTCTATCTGCGGATGCCGCTGCTGCCACGGCATTACTACTTCGAAGTCACGTCCGTCGCCCTGATTCTGAGTGCCACCTGGATCGTGTGGCGATTTGTCCGCTGGTCGCTGCACCGCGTGCGCACCCGCGCGCTCGTCCGTGGACACGCCGGGACCGGGTCCCTGGTGTTGATGAGTGAGCGCATCCTCAAACCTGCCATCTTCGTTCTGGGCGTTCTCGCTATCCTGGGCAATCTGGGCTTCAACATGAGCACCGCCCTCGCCGGCCTCGGGATCGGCGGTCTCGCGATTGGGTTCGGCGCTCAGAAAACGATCGAGAACCTGTTCGGCGGTGTTTCGGTTCTGGGCGACGAAGTCTTTCGCGTAGGAGATGTCTGCCGCTTCGGCGACCGCAGTGGAACAGTCGAAGATATTGGCCTGCGCTCCACGCGTATCCGCACGGACGAGCGCACCCTGGTTGCGATCCCGAACGGCACGGTGGCAACGATCAACCTGGAAAACCTTAGCCGTCGCGACAAAATTCTCTTTAAGACGAATCTCAGTTTGCGCGTGGATTCCAAGCCCGACCACGTACGTTTCGTGCTGACGGAGGTTCGCAGGCTACTCTACAGCCATCCCAAAATTGAAACCGCCGGCGTGCGGGTGCGGCTGACCGATGTTGCCGGCAGCGCTTTGAGCATCGAAGTGTTCGCGTACATCCTGACGCGGGAGTACAACGAGTACGCGGCCGTCCGCGAAGACTTGCTGCTGCGCATTCTCGACGTGGTCGAGGATTCTGGAGGCACCCTGGCTCTGCCCTCGCAGACTCTTTATCTTAGCCGCGATGCGGGAGTGCAGCAGCAGAAAGCCGAAAACGCGGCAAAAAAGATTGCCGAGTTGCGGGAGGGAAAACAGTTGCCATTCCCCGATTTCCATCCGGATGAAATCTCGTCCTTCAAAGGATCGATCGAGTATCCGCCCAGCGAATCGACGCTGCGAAGCCAACCACGGGATGGCAACAAGAGCCGCTAAACAGCTCTTTAGGGTAGACGAGGTGTCCGCCCCTTCACGAACCAATCTGGCGAACTGCTAGTTGTCCGACGCGGTTTACTGCTTCGTTGTAATAACGCAGAACGCGCAGGGCGCGCAATGTATTCCAGCGGCTTGCCTTTCCGACCTGCCTCTCCATTTGCAATGGAATGAATTCGGGATGAAGCAGGTTAAGCGGCCAGCGGCCGTTCTGATGGCGTCGTTGCATGACAACCTGGATGGCATCACGGCAGCGCCGGTCGGGTTTGATCCCGGCGTTGCGCAGATAATCGAGTCCGCGCAAAAGGTCATAATGCCAAAAGGGCGGGTACGAAAAGCGCAACCACCGTTTCTCGATCACCTTACCCGTCCGCAGCGAGCGGAACATGCCGCGTTCCAGCAAATATCCTTCGGCCCGCTTGCGCGCTTTACTGGCAGCCGCCGATTTACGCCCCGCTTTTTCGTATTCGAGCAAGCCTTCGAGCACGCAGATGGTGGTGTGGAAAGAAGAGCGGCGGCTTGGAGGAGCTTCGCAATTCCAGCCGCCGTCTTCGAGCTGTTCGGCCAGCAGTTGCTTGGCGAGCGCATCGTTCGGGCGCTTGAAGTAAGAACCGATCGCCAGGATTCTGCCGTTAATGCACGGCTCGGTCTCACCATGAAGATAGGGCCGGCTATTGAGCCACTTGAAGACAAGCCGCTTCTCGACCCGATCGATCATGGTGCGAGCCTGCTGGCTGGCGGGGTCGAGACCGAAGTCCATTAACGCCACCAGACTGTAAAGCGTGATAATCAAGTCCCGGTGCTCTTTCGGGAGGTCATCTCTCCACCCGCCCGGACTCCCGCCCCACTTGCCAGAAGGAGACTGGCGGGCGAGTAGCTGCGCTCCCCAGCCCTCGGTTGCGATTCGAGACCGCTCCGCTGCAATCACCTCAGGGCTTTCATCGGTGAGATCTCTCATCACCTGCCAGCGGATCGCCGGGTCAGAATCGAGCAACCATTTGAGGACCGCAGGCCGGGGTGCATAATTCTGTGGACACATTCGTACGTTATAGCAAAGAGGCGGAGGAAGGTTTTACTCCTGCAATTTGTGTTGTCAGATCCAGAAATCGCGGTTGGGAGCTGCAGAAGTGCCCTGGCTCGCGGCCACCGCACGGCCCAGGCTGGGTTCGACGCGGTTGCGGCCCGCATTCTTGGCTTCGTACAGGGCGGTGTCGGCCGCGTGCAGCAGCTTCTCCAACTCGGCCGAGGCGCCGCTCGTGGCCACTCCCAGGCTCAGGCTTACGCGCACTGCCGAACCGCCTGCCATGATGCTGCAGCTGTCCACATGCACGCGCACTCGTTCGGCCAGTTCCCATGCCCGCCCCAGATCGCAATTCGGCGCGACGATCAAAAATTCTTCGCCCCCGATGCGTCCTACCGAATCATAGGGGCGCACCATCGCGGCGATACCAGTGGCGATAATGCGCAGCACCGCATCTCCGGCGGCGTGCCCGCGCGTGTCGTTGATCTTCTTAAAGTGATCGACGTCGATCATAATCAGCCCGACGCTCTGGCGGTCGCGTTCCGCGCGCAGCAGTTCGCGTTCCAGAATGCTGAGAATCGCCTTCCGGTTCCACAAGCTGGTGAGCCCGTCCCGCGAGGCTTCGCGGCGCAGCGCTTCTCTGGCCCGCAACAGCCGATGCTGCGTGACCAGCAGGCGCGCGCTGGAACACAAGAACGAGCAGACCACCACCAACGCTGCCAGTCCCAGCCGCTCGCGCGCAATGCGTAATGACATGAACAGAACCAGAAGTGGGTAGATCAGGAATGAGATCTCCATATACACCCGCTTCTCGCGTTGCGGCGGCTCCAGCGTGAGTTGCGGCGCCTCGGTTTGCCTCCACATGATGGCGATCATCATGGGCGCAATCAGCAGCGCGCTCCACAGCAGGTCGTACCACGACCCAGGCTTGAGCCCAATCCCCGGACCGTAGTAGTAAAGCGCGTCAATGGTTCCCGAAAGTGCGAGGAATGCGCCCATTCGTCCGAACAGAACCCTGACATCGCGCGATCGCGTAATCACAGCGCGCAGGATAAAAGCCCCAACTACGAACGCGTACCCAACAAAATAAGGCGCCCAAACCTCATGCGACAGCTCGCCGGACTGCGTCTTAGGAATAAGGAAAAAGTACAAATACGCCGCGACGCAGAACAGCACGCCCTGTACGAAATCGAGAGCCACAACCGTATCGATCTTGCCCGCTTCGTGCTCGGGATCAAGAAAGATCGCCATAGCCAGGGGCACGAACCAGAACGAAAACAGCAGGTTGTTGGTCCAGCTGACCGCGTCGGCGTGGAACAGGTCGTTGTACACGCTGAGCACCTGGGCCACAAACAACAGAGTGTAAGCAACGGCTGCCAATCGCCAGAAGGAGATCGCCATGCCTTCCGAACGCTCGCTTGCCTGCACGATGGAATAGATGAGCATCGCGCCCAGGGTCAGTTGCACGAGGTCCGACAGCAGAGGCCCGCGCCCTGCGCCGTGGAAAACAGAAACCACCCCGATGTGCGCCAGCCAGATCACCGCGGCGACAATCATCATGATTCGGTTTCTATACAAAGGATCCTTTCCACTCGCGAGCAACAATTTTACAGATAGCCCGTGCTGACTCGTCGGCCACAAAATCGTTCTTGCTTCCGAAGGTACACGTCCTTCCGGAAGTGAGGACGGCTTAGTATCGTCCATGTCAGTCGAAGATTCACGTGCCGAAAGTAACCTGTCGGGTTGCCGGCGAACAATCCCAAAATCAAGCCCAGTTTCGTAACACTCGCGCCAAAATCTCCGTGGATTCAGCAACTTGGGCGAGTTCTGCAGGGGTGAGTCCGGCCAGGTGCGAGGCCAGGTACTCAATTCGGCGTTGCCGCCCTTCTTGCAAAAGCTTCACCCCCTTGGGCGTGGGCCGGATCGACATGCGACGCCCATCCTGCGGATCGGCAGTGATCTGCACCAGCTTGCTGCGAGCCAGGCCGGCAACGATCCGGCTCATGGTCGGCGGCTTCACCTGCTCGGCTGCGGCCAGCTCTCCCAAAGTCTTCGGGCCGCCAAATACCAGTACCGACAGCGCCGAAAGCCGCGCCGGGCCTTCCCCGCTCGCCACATCCTGCTTGCGCACCCGGCGCAGCAGGTGAATGGCGGTCGAGTGCAAGCGATCGGCCACCGCGAACCGTGCGGAAGACTCTGGATCCTGCCTCGTGATTTTTTTGGACATGCCCTTGACATTCGACTAGTTAATATAGTTAGCTATGCTAACTAACTTCACACGAGAGGTCAAGGCCATGACCACCACCACGGAAAAGACCATCGGAATCACACGGCTGGGACAGATCCAGATTCCCACCCACGACGTGGAACGTGCCGCCGATTTCTACGAACAGGTGCTGGGATTGAAGCTGCTGTTCAAGGCGCCTCCGGGATTGGCGTTCTTCGATTGCGGCGGCGTACGCTTGATGCTCGACCGTCCGGAAAAACCCGAGTTCGATCATCCCAGCTCGATCCTCTATTTCGCCGTGCCGGACATCCAGGCCGCTCACGCCGCCATGAAAGACAAAGGGGTGAAGTTCGAGGACGAGCCACACCTGATTGCCAGAATGCCCGATCACGATTTGTGGATGACGTTCTTCCGCGACTCGGAAGGAAACCTGCTGGGCCTGATGAGCGAAGTTAAAAGGTGAGCACCATGGAGCACGCCTCACCACCCGGAAATGGATTCGGATGGCCGTGGTTCGCGCTGACCGTAGCCTTCGCCTTGCACGTCGTTGACGAAGCATCCACAGGATTTCTCAGGATCTACAAT
The DNA here is from genome assembly GCA_036376495.1 of Candidatus Sulfotelmatobacter sp. Lineage (GTDB taxonomy): Bacteria > Acidobacteriota > Terriglobia > Terriglobales > Acidobacteriaceae > Sulfotelmatobacter. The sequence goes on from DASVAE010000022.1 coordinate 60,403, forward strand.
CCCACCGTAATGGCGCTCCGGGAACGTTGGGGATGGTTTCCCATGCCGACATTTCAATTCCGCGAATGGCTGGTGGGGCTGATTGTGGCAGTGGTGGTCTGCTTTGCATTAACGCCCCTTGCCGCTCGCAACGCTCGCTGGCTGCGACCATTGGCATGGTTGTACGGGTTGATTATGTTCTTCAACGGAGTGGGACACACCTTGGTCACTATCCTCGGGCACACGCTGGCAGGGATCACGGTCGCGCGTCCAGCCCCGGGGTTCTATTCGTCTCCCTTTCTATTTATCGGCTCGCTGGGGCTGATCACGCGTTTATGGCAGACGCAATCGCGGAAGCTTACTAGTTTGCCAGTACACACGTAGCCCCGGACCCATTGGTCCGGCGGCAAGGTTTTGTTACAGATTCCTGGCAAATTGAAGGGGATTTGTTCCGCGGACGCTTCGCGGGGCGGACGAGGCGTCCGCCCCTACACAAGCGAAATTCTAGTTGCCTTCGTTGCTGGCGCGCTTCCAGGAGATCAGCTCGCCGATTGTGGAGCTGGTGCTCGATACCGGCTGCTTGTAAGCTTCAACTTCCGAGCGCGAAGCCTCTTCGCCGACCGCGCGAATGCTCAGGCCGACTTTCTTCTCTTCCGGATTCATCTTAATGATCTTGAAGTCGTGCTCAAGGCCGGGTTCGAGGTGCAACGGCTGCCCATTTTCGTCGGCGGCTTCCGATTTATGGCAGAGGCCCTCGACTCCCTCGGCGATCTCTACAAATGCGCCGAACGCGGCTACCCGCAACACTTTCCCGTGCACCACATCGCCAACGTGATGACTGGCGAAGAACGACTCCCAGACATCGGGCTGCAGTTGCTTCACGCCCAGTGAAAGCCGGCGTTTGTCGGGCTCGATCGCGAGCACAACCGCCTTCACGCGATCTCCCTTCTTCAGCACTTCGGAAGGATGCTTCACGCGCTTGGTCCAGCTCAGATTGCTGACGTGAACCAGGCCGTCGATACCATCTTCGATCTCGATGAACGCTCCGAAGTCGGTCAGATTGCGGACGCGTCCTTCGACCGTCATGCCCACGGGGAACTTCTCATGCAGCGAATCCCAGGGGTTGGCAGCCAATTGGCGCATGCCGAGCGAGATCCGGCGCTCCACCGGATTCACATTGAGCACCACGCACTCGACGTGATCGCCCACATTCACCAGCTTCGAAGGATGCTTCATGCGCTTCGACCAGGTCATCTCGCTGACATGAACCAGGCCTTCGATCCCCTGCTCCAGTTCGACGAACGCTCCGTAGTCGGTCACGCTGATGACGCGCCCGCCGACGTGAGCGCCCACCGGATAGCGATGCTCGGCATCGAGCCACGGATCGGGTGTGAGTTGCTTGAAGCCCAGGGAAACACGTTGCTTGTCCTTGTCGTACTTCAGAACTTTGACCTGGATCTGGTCGCCCACGTTGACGAGATCCTTGGGATGAGTGAGACGTCCCCAGGACATGTCGGTGATGTGCAGCAGGCCGTCGAGGCCGCCCAGATCGACGAAGGCGCCGTACTCGGTCAGATTCTTGACCACACCCGTGAGCACCGAACCTTCTTCCAGATGCTCGAGCGTTTTGGAGCGCTTCTCGTTCTGCTCGCCCTCCAGCAATTCCTTGCGCGAGACCACTATGTTGCCGCGCTTCTTGTTGAGCTTGATCACGGCCACTTCGATGGTCTGGCCCTTCATCGCATCCAGATTGCGCACGGGCCGCAGATCCACCTGGGACCCGGGGAGAAACGCATGCGCGCCATGGATATCGACGGTAAGTCCACCCTTAATGCGATCGAGCACGACAGCATTAATGGGTTTCTTCTCGTTATAGGATTTCTCGATCTCTTCCCACGCGTGAATGCGCTGCGCCTTCTGGTGCGAGAGGTTGATGTAGCCTTCCTCGGCTTCGCCCTTGCTGCGCATGACATCGATGGCATCGCCGGCCTGGAACTTCGGCTTGCCCTCGTGGTCCAGCACTTCCGACAGCGGCAACATGCCTTCCGATTTCGCGCCAATATCCACGACCACGTGGGTCGGAGTCAGCTTCAGGACCGTACCCTTGATCACGCGGTCTTCGCTGACGGCCTCTTCCGCCTCGCTGGTGAAGGTCTCGAGAGCCGAGGCGAAATCCTCGCTGGCGGCGGCTTTATCTTCCGACGCGGAGTTAGCCGCGGGGGCAGCCTGGGTCGGGGCCTGCTCGCTGGCGGACTGCTCCGCCTGCTGCTGTTCGGGAGTCGCTGGTTCGGCAGCCTGCTGTTCGGCAGTCGTGGGTTCTTCTGTCATGACGTTGGAGTTGGAGTCGGAGTGATGGTTGGCGGTGGTGTCGTCGAACAAGATTATGCCTCTCTGGTGATTGGATGCGGGAACTGCTCTCGGGACTGCTGGAGGAGCCGTTTGGTTGTGGTGGGCCCACCCTGGCGAGTGAGCTTGGACAATCCCAGCTGTCGGACGTTTAACAAAGAACCCGCGTCCAATGGGAACTCTTCGACTATAGCAATCGTGAGAGAACAGTGTCAAACCTAAATCCAGCGCAAGTCACAGCAATGTTTTCAGTGGAACTAATGCCGCAAAAATTGCAATTGCGCTCCGCGCAACCCCGGACGACGGCGCCGGGCCTACACAATCTTCTGTAGGGGCACGCGTCTTGTGTAGGGTCGGCGAACGTCTGGTCCGACCCGGGAGCGTGCATCGGCATTCAATTTTGTGCCCACGATGCCATTTGGCCCCTCCTGCGCCTTCTGCTACCCTGCCCTGCTATGGATTATCTCTGGACGCCGTGGCGTTATGCCTACGTCTCCGGCACTCTGAAAGCCGTCGGATGCATCTTCTGCGAGGCTCCGAAAGAGAAAGATGATGCCAAGGCGCGTATCGTCTATCGCGGCCAGCACTGCTTCGTCATCCTGAATACCTATCCCTACACCCCCGGGCACGTCATGGTGGTGCCCTATACCCATTTGGACGAACTGCAGAAACTGCCGCGCGACGCGGCCGACGAAATGATGGCGCTGTCCCAACGGATGGAAACGGTTTTACGAGAGCTCTACCACCCGGACGGAATCAACCTGGGGATGAATATCGGAAAAGCCGCCGGAGCTGGAATCGCCGGACACATTCACATGCACGTGCTGCCCCGCTGGGTGGCCGACGCAAATTTCGTATCTGTGGTCGGCGAGACGCGAGTGCTCCCAGAGACGCTGGAAGTCACCTGGGCGAGGATGACTAAGGCAATGCGAGGAGAAGTCTCTGCGGGGGAGCAGTCTTTCACGACGTCCACTGACTGAGAATCGTTGAGCTTCGCTTGATCTGTCCCTACATTTCCGCCGGACAGCCCAAGAACTGTCCTTGCCCGAACCGGAGTTACGCGAACAGTCTACTGAGGCACGATTGGAGCCGACGGAGATTCTTCGCCGGCCATAGCCTTTGGCCCGAGAAAAATAAACAATGCGAAGCTCGCCAGGAGAAGTGGGACTACCTGTCCTAGAGGAAATCCAAAGAAGTGCAACACCAATCCGTAGAGCGCGATCGACATGCTCAGGGCGTACGTCACGATATAGCCAGCTTTCCAACGGGCTAGCGATTTTGTGTCTTGAGGCTGATTTGGAAGCACCGCCTCTGCCGGGAACACCAAAATTCTCCGTATGACAAAGACGAAAATGACATCAAGGACAGCCAGAAAACCAAGCCCACGCAACAGTACCAGGTTCGGCTTGGCGGTGGACGGAATCTGCAGGATGATGAACAAGTACATCACGACCGCTCCGGCAAGAGCGAAGCGGATGATCTGAATCAATTTGCGCGCTGCCTGCATGGATGAATGGAGAAGCCCGATTCTAGCCTTCCGCCACCAGCTTTTCCATTTCTTTCTCGTCAATGGCAGGTACTCCGAGTTCCTTTGCCTTGTCGAGCTTTGAGCCTGCATCTGAACCGGCCACAACGTAATCTGTCTTCTTGCTCACCGAACCAGTCACTTTTCCGCCGGCATCTTCGATCATCTTCTTGGCTTCGTCGCGCGTGTATTTCGCCAGCGTGCCGGTCAAAACGAAAGTTTTCCCTGCCAGCTTGGTGCCGCGCTCTTTCGTCTCGCCTCTCATGGTAAGCCCCGCTTCCGACAGGCGCCCCACCAGCTTGCGATTTGCAGGATTTCTGAAGAACTCGGCGATGCTCTCCGCGATCTTCGGCCCTACCTCACCGACATTCTGCAATTCTTCCACGCTCGCCTTAGCCAACTCATCCATTGATCCGAAATGCTCGGCCAGGAATTGTGCCGTGCGCTCGCCCACCATGCGGATGCCCAGACCGTAAATCACCCGCTCCAGCGCCAGCGTCTTTGAGTTTTCGATTTCATCGAGAATGTTCTGCGCCGACTTTTCAGCGAAGCGCTCCAGGCTCAGCAGGTCCTTCTTGCTGAGGTCGTAAATATCGGCGACATTCTTCACCAGGCCTTTGTCGATCAGTTGCGCCACCAGCGCCTCGCCCATGCCGTCGATGTTCATGACCCCGCGCGAGGCGAAATGTAGAATCGTGCCCATCAGCTTCGCTGGACAGTTCGCGTTCACGCAGCGGTAATCGACTTCGCCCTCGGTGCGCACGACCTTGGTCCCGCAGACAGGGCATTTTTCGGGAGCTTCGATTCTTCCCTTCCCGCGCGGGTGCTCTTTATCGTCAATGACTTTAGCAACCTTCGGAATCACATCGCCGCCCCGCTCGATCTGAACGTAGTCGCCGATCATCACTCCCAGGCGCTCGATCTCATCCATATTGTGTAAGGTCGCGTTGCGCACCGTCGTGCCACCGATCGCCACCGGAGCCAATTCGGCAACTGGAGTCAGCTTTCCCGTGCGCCCCACCTGCCATCGAACATTTTCAAGTTTGGTGACGCCCGCGCGCGCCGCGTACTTATAGGCAATCGCCCAGCGGGGGGCTTTGCCGGTGAATCCGAGTTCATCCTGCAGGGCCGTGCGGTCCACCTTGATCACAATGCCGTCGATCTCGTAAGGCAAAGACTCGCGCTTTCCTTCCCACGCCTGGATGAACTTCCAGACTTCTTCCATCGAGTGCACAAGCTTGCGATGGGGATTAACTTTGAAACCGGCTGCCTCCAGCGCGTCGAGAGTCTTTGAATGCCGATCAAAGTAGGTGCGGCCGTTCTGCAGCAGCATGTACGGAAAGTAGTCGAGACGGCGCTGGGCGGTGATGCTGGCATCTAGCTGCCGTACGGTCCCCGCCGTGAAGTTGCGCGGGTTGGCGAACGTCTGCAGGCCCAGGCGCTCGCGTTCCGCGTTCAGCTTTTTGAAGGCAGCCGTGGGCATGAGCAGTTCGCCGCGAACTTCAAAATCCGGCGGAATGCCCGCCTTCTTCAATTTTTGTTTGTCGATCGACAGCGGGATCGAATGGACGGTGCGCACGTTGAGCGTGACGTCTTCTCCCGTGGTGCCGTCTCCGCGCGTGACGCCGCGCTCGAGTTGGCCCTGGTGATACCCAACCGAGAGCGACATCCCGTCGAGCTTCAGCTCGCAAACGTAATCGACTTCGTTGCGCCCGGTAAGATCGTGAACCCGGCGCTCCCATCCGCGAAGCTCCTCCTCGTTATAAGTGTTGTCGAGAGACAGCATTGGCGAGGAGTGCCGGACTTTCCCGAATCCCTCGCGCGGCCTGCCGCCAACGCGTTGCGTGGGTGAGTCCGGGGTGATCAGCTCCGGATGCCCCGCCTCCAAGTCCTTGAGCTGCTGCATCAGCCGGTCGAATTCAAGATCATTAATCTCCGGCTGATCGAGCACGTAATAGAGGTGTTCGTGATGACGAATCGTGTCGCGCAACGCTGCAATTTGGGCGGAAGCATCTCTAGCGGCAGGCATCGTAGAAATTATAGCGACTCGCGTGATTACGACTCCCGTAACGATATGAGCATTCCTAGGGCAAGACGCTGATGGGTTCGCCCCTGGCACTCAGGTACAATCCGCCGCAGGCATGCGCAAAGCGGCGTTGCTCTACAATCCGGAATCGGGCGGCAGCAAGCGGAGGCAGCGGGAACTGCAATCTGCCGTGGAGATCCTGCGAGCCGGCGGGGTGGAGGCCGACCTTCTTCCCACGGATTCGAAAGAACACGCCGCCCAAGAAGCGCGGCGCGTGATGCAGGCAGGGTGCGACACCATCTTTGCCTGCGGAGGCGACGGCACCGTTCACAATCTCGTCCAGGTGCTGGCCAACACTCCCGTCGCGCTCGGGGTTTTTCCGATTGGCACCGCCAATGCTCTGGCCCACGATTTGCGATGGCCGTTTCGCATTCCGGCTGCGGCGAGGGCGGCTTTAGAAGCAAAACCTCGCCGGGTCGCGCTCGGCCGCGTCAGCTGCCAAGATATGCACGGCGCTCCAGCCAGTCTCCACTTCGTAGTTGCCGCCGGCATCGGAGTAGATGCTCATCTGTTTTACAAGCTGCAAAGCGGGATCAAGCAGCGGCTGGGGATGGCTGCCTACTACGCCAAGGCATGGCATATGTGGTTTTCCTACGCGATGCCGCGGTTCAACGTGCAGTACCAGCAGAGCAGTGCGAGCGCGCCGAAGGCTGCGAATGTCACCGAGTTGCTGGCGGTGCGTATTCGCAATTTCGGAGGCGTGCTGCGGGAACTCGCGCCGGGAGCTTCACTCGACCGCGACGATGTGCGACTGGTGTTCTGCCACACCGCGAGCCGGATGGCTTACCTGTCGTACGTGACCGCTGGATTGCTGCGTCTGGCGTGGCCGATCCCGGGAATTGAGTTGGCTTACGCGGTGAAGGCTTCCTGTGACTATGCCTCGGCTGAGCAGCAGTCCACGATTTATGTGGAGGCGGATGGGGAGTTGATCGGCAAGCTGCCGGCGGAGATCACGGTCGTGCCGGACGCGCTGACCTTGTTGACGCCGGTCCGGTGAGACTGCATCCGATTTCTTACCCTGTGATCCTCTGTGTGCCATGTGGTGAGCCGATTTACCACAGAGGACACAGAGGATCACAGACGAAGGCAGTGCGCCTTCACCGCGATGGCTTTGACTTCGCTTGCATGTAAGATAGACATTCTCGCTTGGAACCTGTCACTCACTTCCTGACCGGGGCGTGCCTGGGGCGTGCCGGGCTGAATCGCAAGACGGCACTCGCCACGCTCACGCTTACACTTGCCGCCGAAGCACCGGACCTGGATATTCTCGCGCGGGTAAAAGGCCCGGCGTTCAGTTTTGCGCATCATCGCGGATTCACGCACTCTTTGTTGGGTGTCCCGCTTGTTGCCATGGTGGTGGTCGGCTTCGTTTATCTGATCTGGCGACTGCGCGGGCGCAAAACCAACCATCCGGATCTCCCGCCGCGTTGGGGCTTGCTGTTTTTCTATGCCTGTCTCGCGGGGCTTAGCCATATCCTGCTCGATTTCACGAATAACTACGGCGTGCGCCCTTTCTGGCCGTTGTGGGAAAAGTGGTATTCGTGGGACATCGTTTTCATTATTGAACCAGTCATGTTGGGATTTCTGTTTTTGGGGCTGGTGATCCCTCTGCTGTTCTCGCTGATCGACAAGGAAATTGGCGCGCGCCGTCACGAGTCACGCGGAAAAGTCGCCGCCACTCTCGCGCTCGCCGGCGTGGTGTTGATGTGGGGCGTGCGCGATTATGAGCATCGACGCGCGGTGAGTGCGCTTCAGGCGCGCACTTACAACGGAGTGGACCCGCTGCGCGTCTCGGCCTATCCGCATTGGGTCAATCCCTTCAGTTGGGATGGCGTGGTGGAGACGCCGGCTTTCTTCGCGCTGGCGCCTGTCGATTCGCTCGGACCGGAAGTCGATCCCCGGGGGGAACTGGAAATTCATTACAAGCCGGAAGAAACTCCGGTCACGCTGGCCGCGAAGAAATCTTATCTGGGGCGCGTGTATCTGGATTGGGCACAATATCCGGTGACCGAAACGCAAACTCTGCCGGACGGCGGGTACATCGTCACTTTTCAGGATTTGCGCTACGTGCGGCTTACGGCTCTGACTCGAGGTCGGACGCGGCGTCCTCTGTCCGCGGGAGTCAAGCTGGATGGGACTCTGCGGGTGGTGGGGGATGTGTATGATCGGGGCGATGGGCAGGTTGTCGTGCCTGAGCCGGGAGCGGATTAGTCTTGACCGATCGCTCCAGCGAAAACCCCTGTCGAGCTTCGCTCGACTGGACAGCCGAGGCGGTTGTCCCTACATGGACCTGCTGTGCTTGACGCGAACGCTTGTAGCGCCCAGAATAAGATTCTGGTTCGAGGTGAGTATGCTGGCATACGTTTTCATTCTCTTCGCACTGGCGGTTCGGTTCATGCCTCATCCGCTGGCGTTCACGCCGGTGGGCGCAGCGTTGCTGTACTTCGGAGCGCGCGGTTCGCGACGTCAGCTATGGGTGCCGTTGGCTCTGCTGGCCGCATCGGACGTGATCCTTACGACTCTGGTCTATCGCTATCCGTTCAGCTGGGATCATTTCGTCACTTGGGCGTGGTATGCCGGGATGCTCGGGCTGGGATCGACCCTCAAGCGTAACTCTGGCGCGGTGCGCATTCTCCTGACTGCGTTGACCGGCTCTGTAGCATTTTTTGTGGTCAGCAATTTTGCGGTGTGGGCCGCCTGGAATATGTATCCGCGGACCTTCGCAGGCTTAATGACATGCTATGAGGCGGGATTGCCATTCTTCCAGCGCGGAGTGATCGGGGATCTTCTGTTCACAGCGGTGATGTTCGGCGCGCCGGTGTTGCTGCACAGTCTGGTGGCGAAATTTAATACCCCGGGGAATCCCACAGCCGCAGCCTGATTTAATTTTTTCATGTTTCCATGCGAAGCCGCGATCTCATCGCGGCTTTTGCTTTGGGCGATCAAGAATTCCGGGCGTCCACCGGCTTGCGCCGAAGGCGCACTATTAGCAGGAGGCAGAGTGCGCCTGCTGTCAGGCTCAGGACCAATACCCAGTGCTGTTTGAAGAGCAGGCCAGCAAGGCTCACAATTCCGGGGCCAAAATACAGCACCAGGACGGACAAGACCCCGAAGCGAACGCATCGTCCGGCGAAGATCGCTCCCAGGAAGTGCCAGACATTCATTTCGAAAACCGCCGCGCCCAGCACAAAAATCTTGAACGGCATGGGCGGCGGAAGCATCCCCGGAAACATCAACGCCCAGAATTCATGTTGCTCGAACGAGCGATGGATTTTCAGAAAGCGCTCCTCGGAAATGCGCTTGCGCAAGACCTTCTCTCCACCCAGGTATCCGATGATGTAGAGCGGAATGCTGCCCAGGGCGGAGCCCAGCGACGCCATCGCTACATACAGGAGCATGCGGTGGCGGTCCTGATGGACGTAGGTGGCCACGACGAAATCCACCGGCATGCCGACAAGCGCGCTATCGGCGAACGCGATCACGAATACGCCCCAGATCCCCAGCACCTTCATTAAGCCGAGGACCCAGGCGGTGTAGCGCGCCAGGATGTGTCCGAGTTTCTTCAAGCTGCTTGCCGGAAATGGTTAGTGTACGTGATCTGATTGTGGAGAACGGAGTGAGACATGCAGGCGCGAGGAAACCAGCCGCGACACTAACCGTCTGCGGCCGACAGCCTGAGGAGGCTGTCGCTACGTGATTTTTCTTCGCCCTGCTATCATGCCTTGCTTCGGAGCTCCTCATGCGCAAATTTCTTCTGTGCCTTGCCTGCCTGTTCTCCGCTTCTTTCCTGTTCGCGCAGCAGTACGACATCGTGATTGAGGGTGGACGCGTCATCGATCCTGAAACCAAGACGGACGCGGTCCGCAATGTTGGCATTCAGGATGGACGCATTGCGCGAATTTCTGATGCGCCGCTGCAAGGCCGTCGGCTTATCCATGCAACAGGCCTGGTGGTCGCGCCCGGCTTCATCGATTTGCACCAGCATGGGCAGGATCTGGCCAGCGAGCGGGTAAAGGCATTCGACGGCGTTACCACGGCCCTGGAGATGGAAATCGGGGTGCCGGACGTCGCTGACTTCCTCAAGTCGAAGGAAGGCCACTCGCTCATCCATTACGGAACCACGGCCAGCCATCTGGCGGCACGCTCGCTGGTTTTCGGGACGCCTCTGCCGGGCGGAAACATCTTGCCCAAGAGCGGGCCCGCAACCGAAGAACACGCCACTCCGGATCAGATTGAAAAAATGCAGCAACATCTGCGCCAGCAACTGGACGCCGGCGCGCTCGGCATCGGAATGGGAATTGAATACGCTCCGGGAGCGACCCGGCTCGAGGTCATCGACATGTTCCGGGTGGCGGCGGAGCGCAACTTGCCGGTGTATACCCATATGCGCAGCGCCGGTCACGTCGAACCGGGATCGGCCATTCAATCGGTGGAGGAAGTCATTGGCGCGTCGGCCATTTCAGGGGCGCCGCTGCACATCGTGCACATCAACAGCACGTGCTTGAAAGATTCGCTGGAATGCCTGTCGCTGGTGGAAGGAGCGCGCGCCCACGGAATCGATGTGTCCACCGAGGCCTATCCTTACATAGCGGGAATGACCGCGATCAACTCCGCCATCTTCAATCCGGGCTGGCAGGAGAAACTCGGCATCAGCTACAACGATCTCGTGTTACCCGATACGGGCGAGCATCTCACCAAAGAACGTTTCGACGAACTCCACAATTCCAACAACAAGCAATGGGTGCTCATCTTTGCCAACACGCAGCAGATCGTGGATCAACTCATCCCTAATCCTCTGATCATGATCGCCAGCGATGGAGCGGTGGGGCATCCACGGAATGCTGGGACGTATTCGCGCGTACTGGCGCAGTATGTGCGGGAGAAGAAATCGCTGACGCTGATGGAAGCGTTGCGCAAGATGAGCTTGATGCCCGCGCAGATGCTGGAACGTTCGACCCCCGCGGGAAAGAAGAAAGGCCGTATGCAAGAAGGAGCGGATGCAGACATCGTCGTCTTCGATCCTCAAACGATTGCCGATCGATCAACGTTTCAAAAGCCGATGGAGCCCAGCGTGGGGGTGCATTACTTGCTGGTGGGGGGAACCGTGCTGGTCGACGATAGC
>DASVAE010000023.1:0-159796 GCA_036376495.1 Candidatus Sulfotelmatobacter sp.
CCGAGGAAGTCGACCGTTTCCTCCACCTGGTTGATGGTGGGCGAGTACACGATGACGTTGCCGTCGGAATGGTGGTGCAGTGCAGAGAGGAGAAGATTCTTTTGTTGTACGCTGTCACATTCGCGCACCAAGTAGCGGAGATTCGAGCGGTGAAAACTGGCGATGTATTTATCGGGATCGCGCAGAGCGAGTTGTGTCAAGATGTCGTGGCGAACGGGCCGGGTGGCGCTGGCGGTAAAAGCCGCGATCGGGCAGTTTGGAAAAGCGCTGCGCAAACGGCTTAGTTGGCGGTACTCGGGCCGGAATTCGTGTCCCCACTCGGAGATGCAGTGGGCCTCATCGATGGCAAAAAAAGAGACGGGCACCTGTTGCAACCAAGTGATCGTGTCGGCGCGCTGCAGCCGCTCCGGCGAGAGATAAAGCAAGCGGAAAACTGCATCTCTCGCCTGACGCATGATGCGGGATTGTTCGTCGCCGGAAATCGAACTATTCAAAACAGCGGCCGGAATTCCCATTTGAGCTAGTTGCGCCGCCTGATCTTGCATCAGTGCGATTAACGGTGAAATGACCACCGCGGTTCTGCCCAGGACCAGCGCCGGCAGCTGGTAACAAAGGGACTTGCCTCCGCCGGTAGGCATGACCACACAGGTATCGTGCCCAGCAATGAGGCTCCGCACGATCTGTTGCTGGAGCGGACGGAAGGAACTGTATCCCCAGTAGCGCTGCAGAGGGGTAAGCAGATCGGCTTCTGGGGACATGCGAGCAGTATAAGGCGCTGGGATGGGCAGCGCAGAATGTGGATTCCCTTTTGTTCAGGTAGGTCCCAATGTGGTACGGATCGAGGTCGCTGCGCCAAAGGACGGCCCAATGAACCGCCCTACGTGGCAGATCACGTGGGCAGATTACCCGATGCGGCCCCATTCAAGCCTTGTTTTTGCTTGGATGGGGACGGTAAAACTTGGCGAATAAAATCCAGGCCAGACCAATCACCACGAAGCAGAGCACGCTGCCTTCAGGACCAACTGAGCCCCCGCTCAGCCACGTGGGACCGTGCAGCGTCGAACTCAGTAGATGACCGGGAGAGGTCATTCCGCTATCCGGGACAGAGTAGAAGAAAGTTTCTCCCCAATCCCAGCTTGCGTGAAAGCCAACAGCGAACCAGAGATTCCCCGTCCGGCGCAGAGTCAGGCAGAAAAACAAGCCGATACAGGCCGCAGCCAGCACGCCCGGCCAATGCTCCTGCTCATTTTTCAGGTGAATCAGTCCGAAGGCACACGATAAGCCCAAGGCCGCGGGCCAGAAGCCAAGGCCGCGGGCCAAGGTGAATTGGGAGTAGCCGCGCAGCAGAAATTCCTCGAAGAGTCCAACCAGCAGGAAGAAGGTGGCCCAAAAGACAGCGAATTTCGCAATGCGCAACCCGTGCAGGACAACATGTCCGAAAGAAAAGACATGAAAGCCGGACAGGGCGAAAATCAGGAGTGTGATGGAAGCAAATCCCCACAAATTTCCTATGCAGAAAAGTCGTCCACCGAGCAAGGTGGGGGGCAACCCATACGCGCTCCAGGGACGTCGCTCGACTCGCGCCAGGACGAGCGACGGAATGAGAGCCGCCAGCAAGCTGGCAAATTCGGCCAGCAGCGACGACCAGAGGCCGCTGGCACCCCAATCGTGAGACCCCGCCAAGTCCACCAGAAGGCGCTGCAGAATCAAAAAGCTGACTGCGTAGAATGCGAGCCCCCAGCCAACGCGTAGGCCGTTCGGCCCAAGGAACAATGTGCGCGCGTAAGATGGAGCGCTCGCCACGGCGAATTCGGGAGCGGATCCATGCCGATTCGGATTGGGCGATTCCGGATTTGCGGCCGGATTCTGACCTTTGATATCGAGGTTGGTCATTGCAGGTTCGTCATTGCAGAAGGTTTCCCGCAGCAGCCTCCGACATGGTAAAACACTTCGGCTCGACCTTATGGCCTCATATTTCACTCGGGAGCGCTTTGGACGTCCACAATTCTTGGCTGCTTTGCTTTTGTTGGCATTCCTTTTGCAGGCGCTATGGCTGATTCATCGCGAACTGAAGGCTGCGCCGCTGCCCCAGAGTGATGAGGCGCTGCGCATTGGAGAGGGTTGGAAACAATGGCATGGCAAGGGAGTCGCGGCCGCTCCCACCATGGACATTTCTGAAAATGCGGGTCAGCCTACGCTGGGCAACGAAGTGGGGGGATATGACCCGGAACGTTCGCCCCTGCTTTATCTGCTTACCGCGGCGCCGCTTTTAGCCTGGCCTCACGATCTCACTCCGGATTCCGCGTCCTATTGGCGGTGGCTGCCGCGCCTTCCCTTTCTCGCGTGCGGCGTGCTTCTGGGAGCTTCGCTCTGGTATGTCGCGCGGCGCCTCTGCGGAAATACGGGCGGTTTCGTGGCTCTGACGTTTTACTGCTTTTCTCCTTCCCTCATTCAGGCGAGTGCCCTGTGGCACACGGAGCCAGAGATTGCAGCCGCGTGGGGAGCTTTCGGAACGATTTTCACTGGGATTGCGGTGGCGCACACGCTGTACGCGCCCCGGGAAGTCGTGCTGTGGAACTGGCGGCGGATTTTGCTTCTCGGGGTCTCGCTGGCCATCGCGGTAGGCTCTCAATTTTCCATGGTCATCCTTGTGCCCATGGCGCTTGGCCTCCTGCTTTACGTTGCTCCCGTGCGAAAGGGGGCTGCCACTGTAATCTGGGTTGCCGGGTGCTTGGTTGGCTCGGTGCTGCTGTTGGCGACCTACTTCTTTCACGGACATTCCTTTTTAGAGAGCATGCGCCATGCAGAGTTCTGGGGAGCCACTTGGCGCGCGTTCACTTTTCTGCCGGTCTACAAGCAGGTGGGGATCCGAATTGCACGAGCCTGTCCGGCCTTGGCATTGATGCTGCCGATCACTCTGATAACGTATGGCGTCTGGCGAAGAACTCGTTACTTCGGGAATACTGCCCCGCTGCTGGTAGCTGCGGTATTTGTCGTGCTCGCGATCGCGCATCCGCACATCGCGGGCTCTGGATTTCTTCTGGCGGCAGTGCCTTTTCTTTTTATCTTCGTTTCAGGAGTTCTTGCGGACTTGATTGAGACCAAATACCGAGCAGTGATTCTGGCGTGCGTTCTAGCCATGTTGGTCACCTACGTGGCACGGACGCTCATGGCGCTGGCCCAAGTTCCGCCAGGATAATAGGAGTCGTCTATTTAAGGGCGATGCTGCGGTGCTCCCGGAGTTGCGCAGCGAGAAAGTCCAGATAGTCGTTCATGCCCTCCCCCGTCTTCGCGGACAGGCGAAAGATTTTCATGCCTGGCCGGACGGATTCAATGCTGTTGCGAGCCGTTTGCCAATCGAACTCTACGGCGGTGGTTAATTCATTCTTGGTAATCACAGCAATGTCCGCACTGTTGAAGATGGTCGGATACTTCAGCGGTTTATCCTCGCCTTCCGTAACCGACATCAACACGAGCCGCAGACTCTCGCCGAGGTCGTAGGAGGACGGACATACGAGATTCCCGACGTTCTCGATAAACAGGAAATCGAAGTGGTGCAGGTCCCAGTCGCTCAACGCATTCTGGACCATAGCAGCTTCGAGGTGGCACAGAGTACCTGTCGTAATTTGCTTGACCGGAGCTTTGCTGCGGGCGAGGCGCACAGCGTCGTTCTCGGTCGCCAGATCGCCGACCAGCGCGGCAACCCGGTACTGCGGCTGAAGCAGCGTCAGTGTTTTCTCGAGGAAGGTCGTCTTCCCGGAGCCGGGGCTCGATACCAGGCTCACGACAAAAACGCCCGCCTGGCGAAACTGTTCCCGCAGCGAGCGCGCGATCACATCATTTTGCTTCAGTACATTCCGCCGGACTTCCACCAGACGCGGCTCGCTCATTCCTCAACCTCCAACGCGAAAATCTCAAGCTCTTTGCCTTTTCGTATATCCATGGTCGGCGTATTGCATTCGGGACATAGGAAGGACTGTACCGAACCCAGTACTCGCGTGTCGTCGCACCGAGGACAGAATACGACTACGGGCACATCCTCCACGATCAAACGCGATCCGGCGAGCGGCGTGTCTTGGCACGCAGCTTCATAAGAGAACAACAGGGCGTCTTTGACCACACCCGACAGCGCTCCCAATCGCAGATGCACCGCGTTGACATGGACGCCGCGTTGGCGCGCTTCGTCCATGGCAGCATCCACTATGCCCATCGCGATGGAGAGTTCGTGCATGCTTCGCTGCTCATCTCACAAGCTGGCCGATGAAGACGCCGTAAGGATCCAGGGTTACGAAGTCGCCGCTTGAGGAAGACTTGCCGCTGGTAACCAGCGGCTTGGCCGACGCGAATCCATTCTTCTTGAGCTCGTAGTTTACTTTTTGCGGGCTCGCCGACATGTTCAGCGAAACCAGCACAGCCTGGTCTTCACGAACGCGCAAGTACGAGAGGACATTCTGATCGTTTTGATTGATGGGAACATAGCTGCCATCCCTAAGTTCTTTATTGCTGTGCCGCAGCTTCAAGAGCTGCTTGTAAAACGACATAATCGAATCTGGATCCTTTTCCTCGGCGGCGACGTTATGCGTGTTCGCGGTTGCCGGGACGGGCAGCCATGGTTTACCTCTCGAGAACCCCGCATTGTCGCTTTGATCCCACTGCATGGGAGTACGCTGGCCGTCGCGTCCCTTGTCTTTGGGCCAGCCGGTGCGACCCTTGGGATCTTTGACGTCTTCCTTGCGAATGGGAGGCGTGGTCTTCATCCCAATTTCTTCGCCGTAGTAAAGAATCGGCGTACCCCGAAGCGTCAGATAGAGTCCCGCCATGAGCTTCGCGATCTGATCATTGTGCTGGCCGTCTCCGTAGCGATCGTAGGAGCGGACAATATCGTGATTGCCGATGACGAACGTGGGCCAACCCGAAGCTGCGTTGATGGCGGCAATCTGCTTGCGGAACTCGGCCGGAGAAAGCTTGTTCACATTTGTGAACAGGAAATCCATGGGCAACTGCAAGCCGTGGCCGTTGCCGTAATAGGCGTTCAACTGGTCGATGTTGTCGGTCCAGGTTTCCCCGATGAGCACGGCGTTGTACTCGTCGGCGACCTTTCTCAATTCGCGCATCGCCTCGTGAATCTCCGGTAGATGCGTGTTGTACTTATGCTCCTGCAGGGGATCGCCATAGACGCTCTTTCCGGGCCGGACCGGATTGTCTTTTAAACTTGCATCTTCGTACAGAGTGTCGACCGCGTCCAAGCGAAACCCGGAGACGCCGCGCTTGTACCACCAGCGCGTCACGTCCATCATGGCTTGCCGGACGGCGGGATTGCGCCAATTCAAGTCCGGCTGCTCGGGATAGAAGTAGTGGTAGTACCACTGGTTGGTTGTGGGATCGAATTTCCAGGCGGGCCCGCCGAAGGTAGAAGTCCAGTTGTTTGGGGGCTGGCCAGGACCTTTGCCATCGCGCCAGATGTACCAATCACGGTGCTTCGAAGTACGTGACGATTTCGAGTCCTGGAACCACTTGTGCTGGTCGGAAGTGTGGTTGACCACGAAGTCGAGAATCACGCGAATGCCACGCTTTCGGGCCTCGGCTACGAGGGCGTCGAAATTCGCCATGGTGCCGTACATGGGATCGATGGCTTCGTAGTCTGAAACGTCGTACCCGAAATCTACCTGGGGCGAAGGGAAGAATGGAGTGATCCAGATCGCATCGACTCCGAGTTCCTTCAGGTAATCCAGCTTCGAGGTAATGCCGTTGAGATCGCCAATGCCGTCGTTGTTGCTGTCGGCAAAGCTGCGGGGATAGATCTCGTAGAACACTGCGTGCTGCCACCATTGGCGGCTTGCGGAATTCGACGTCTTCTTTGAATTTTGGGCAGTCAGAATCACGTAAGCAAAAAGTAGAAACAGTAGCGCACTGCCGACGACAGCCCGAGCCATCCGAGTCCTTCCTGAATCCAGCACCATTCAGTGTAACGCCTCTTCTGGAGCTGGTTCCGAGGGCAGGCAGCGTCAGGGGCGCACGAAATGGAGCACGATTCGCTGCTGGACGTAGGAATCCGCCGATCCCTGCGGGAAGGTGATCTCCAGTTTGCCGGACTTGCTGACCGACGCTCCGTCCACCGATGAAATCTGGGAAGCATTCCAGATTGCCATTTCGTATCGCCCTCCCGCCAGACCCGCGACCTGGAGGGTCAGTTGCATGCGGCGTGCATCCCACGACTCATTGGTTACCCGCAGCCCACGACTCGCACTGCCCAGATCAGGCAGGGCGTTGGTGAGGCTCAGCCCGAAGTCGTCCTTCATGCGAATGACCAATCTAGTCGAACCTGCGCTCAAGGGGAGCCGCAGGTTGAGATGCTGATCGTTGCTGTTCGACTGCATCTTGAACGACGCCGCCTTACCGTTCACTTGAACCCCGAGCACGTGGGTGCGCAGGCTGAACGCCGGAGAAAACTGCAGCCAGCAATCTCCCGAGCCGTTGCGGGTGATGTCGAGCGTGATGGAGTCGCCGGTCTTGGAATATTTGAAATCAGCGATGGTATCCGCCAGCCGCACGTGTTGAATTGCGAAAGAAGTCCAGTCGGCGGGAACGTGCGGCGCCAGCGAGATCTCATGTTTCTCCACGTCAGCTTGCAGACCGAACATTCCGCGCAGCATGGGACTGATCACCATTGCCGCAGACCAGATCTGGTGGGGAGAACTGGTGGCAAAAGACTGGTAATAGTCCCCGGACAATACCTCGGTGAAATGGCCCAAGGCTCCATCCAGACCGAGCAAGGCATTGGAGCGCAGGTTCGTGTACGCGGGGAACTCGCGGTGGTAGCGGTATTCGCCGACGGACGCCCAGCCTGTGAACAGTGGCCAGACCGAACCGTAATGATAGCCGGAGCCGTCATACACCTTGGAACGATTGGAGATGATGCGCATGCCCCAGTCAGTCTGATGATCTTCGCCCGCGAGTGTGGTGATGGTCTGCTCGGCATGGTCCGACTCTGCCAGGCCGAACCACATCGGCACGGTGGTCAACACTGTGGCTTCGTCGTAACGCTGATTGTCAGGCTTGAGGGCAAACGCGTAACTCTTGATCTGGGGAGACCAGAAGGCCTGCTCCAATAATGGTCTCTTGTGGTTGAATTCGTCGCGCAACTGCTTGCTTACATCCTCTTCACCGGTCAGCCGCGCCAAATTCGACAGAGCATCCAGAGCCTGAACGGCGAGTCCGGCCTGGTAGTACTCGTTCTTGACCGGAAGCAGCGGGCCGCCTTCGACCCATCCATGCCCTACGCCGATATTCTTGGCAAAGCCTTGCTCATCGTAGGTCGAGCGCATGAACTGATAGGCGCGCCAGACGTTGTCCCACTTCCCTTTCACAAATGCGAGATCACCACTCTGGACCGCATAGTCATTCATCGCGAGGATGAAAAGCGGTGTCGCGTCGGCGGAGACGTAGGGGTAGGGATAATCTTTGAACCAGGGAACCAGGCCGGCGCTCTGTGAGATTTCGTGCGGGACTTTGCCGTCTGCGCGCTGGTATTTGCTGATGAACTCGATGGCGGTGCGAGCAGTCGCGTAATCTCCTTCTGAATTGAGGGCAAACGAAGTCCAGAAGGAGTCGCGACCGAAAAACCAGGCGAAGCCCGGGCGCTGCCCCAGGCCCGACGTGCGGTATCCGGCAACCAGTCCGGTACCGAGATAAGGATTGTTCACCAATCCTTGAATCGTGCTGATGCGGGCCCAGTCATACGCCTTTTGAAGATCCGGATCAGGGAGTTCGAGTTGGACGGTTTTATCGAGATAAGTGCGGTAATAGTCCGCCGATGCGCGGATCGCGGCTGCTGCCGAATCAAACAGATGTTGGTAGACGGTCGTGGCTTCCTGCAGGCCATTGACGGACGCGGCAATCGCGATGGCCCGCGTGTCCTTGCCTTTTTGCACCACGCCCAGGCGCATCGAATTGTCGTTCGCGAATGAGTAGTTGGTTTGATAAGCCACGTGAGCGTCGCCGGCGGTTGGCGATCCGACTAATGCGGCGAATTTCTTGGTTTCCTCTCCGAACACGAACGCGTGCTTTGCCGAATCCCAGTTGACGAAGGTGCCACCCAGGGCCGCCGGCCACTCCAGCTGAAAATCGGGGGTGAAGAGCACTTCCACTTCGAGCGGCTGCTCGGTTTCGATTTCCAGCAGGATCACTGCGCCGGGCTCGTTGGCGGGAATCGCGAGCGTCTCCCGAACGCGAAAATTGTCTCCTGCATAGAGCAAAGTCGCTGATTCCGGACGAACGGTAAGGGTGCGCGCCAGACTCTCGGCAGGAAGGGCGCGGTCGCCGATATGAAAGATCAGGTGAAAATCGCGAAAGATCTTCAGGGGATAAACCCAAGCCTCGAAATCGCCAGTCTCGTATCCGAACAGGCCAGCCCGCGCCCCGACCACGGGCAAGAATTCCCAGGTCCGGACCGTGCGCGTTAATTCGATTTCCGGAGAAGGCTGCTGGGCGGTGGCAGGAACAGGTATCAGGCAGATCGCAAAGAGGGCGGTGCAGGCGAAAACACGCTCCCGATATCGACTGCGGACAGAACAAGAACTCATCGGAATGTCTCGTTGAGAAAAGGCTGGCACCGAGCTGGAGCTTGCAAAATCGCGCTTCCGTGCATGAAGATAGGCAGGGGCGAATTCTAGCACGAGCCAAGTGGGGCAGGTAGCAACCTCTTGTTTCCTTCACGCCGTGTCTTTCTGAAATCTCTCAGCCGATCGGCGCTCGTGCTCTCAGTCGACGGGGTGTTGTCGCTCGTCCGTCCCCTCCGTTCCGGTGCCCATGCGTTGCTGCAGCAGGCCACCGCGAAACCAGAACCGGCGCCTAGTGCTGATGTCGGGATCAGCTTTCTGGATGTCGCGAAAGAGTCGGGGCTCAACGCGAAAACGATTTACGGCGGCGAACACAAAAACAAATACTTGCTCGAAACCACCGGCTGTGGCGTCGCCTTCTATGATTACGACAATGACGGCTGGCTGGATATCTTCCTGGTCAACGGCACGCGGTTGGAAGGTTTCCCTGCAGGAAGCGA
This sequence comes from Candidatus Sulfotelmatobacter sp., assembly GCA_036376495.1. GTDB lineage: Bacteria > Acidobacteriota > Terriglobia > Terriglobales > Acidobacteriaceae > Sulfotelmatobacter. Next base: position 9,059 of record DASVAE010000023.1, read on the forward strand.
GCCAATCTCGCATCTATTCCGTAACAATCGGGACGGCACTTTCACGGATGTAACGCAGAAGGCGGGCGTCGCGCATGCCGGATGGGGCCAGGGATGCTGCGTCGGTGATTACGACAATGACGGCTGGGACGATCTGTTCGTCACCTACTTCGGGAAGAATGTTCTCTACCATAACAATGGAGACGGCACGTTCACTGACGTCAGCGACAAGGCAGGCGTGGCTGGGAAGGGGAAGCGCTGGAACACCGGATGTGCGTTCGTGGACTACGATCGCGACGGCCGCCTCGATCTTTTTGTCGCCAACTACATCGACATGGATCTGGCAACAGCGCCCGTGCCGGAATCGGGGCCGTGTCTTTATAAGAGCATCATGGTGGCGTGCGGTCCGCCCGGATTGCAGGGCGGGAAAAATATTCTTTACCACAACAATGGCGACGGAACGTTTACCGACGTTTCGGAATCCGCCGGAATCCTGGGCGCGAATGGCACCTACGGCCTCGGCGTGCTGACCGGCGACTTCGATAACGATGGTTGGCCGGATATCTACGTCGCCGACGATTCCACGGCCAGCGCACTGTACCAGAATAAGAAGAATGGAAAATTTCAGGACATCGCAATCGAAGCAGGGTGTGCGCTCAGTCCCGACGGGAAGCCGCAAGCGGGGATGGGAGTTTCGGCAGCGGATTACGACATGGACGGCAATCTCGACATCGTGAAGACGAATTTTGCGGGAGACACGCCATCGCTGTACCGCAATCAGGGCGGCGCTTCTTTTGAAGACACCACTTTCATGGCGGGCCTGGGAGCGCACACGCAGTTCCTTGGCTGGGGTTGCGGGTTTTTCGACATGGATAACGACGGCTGGCCCGACATCCTGATATGCAATGGGCACGTCTACCCGGAGGTCGAGCAGCTCAAGACCGAAGCTGGATACGCGCAACGCAAGCTCCTGTACCAGAATCTTCACAACGGGCACTTCGCTGATATTTCATTCCAAGCGGGACCCGGAATTTCTGAACCAAGCGCCTCGCGAGGAGCGGCATTCGGAGACTTCGATAATGATGGCGACATCGATGTGGTGGTGAATACCGTCAACGGCTACCCGCAGCTTCTGCGTTGTGATTCGACGCTGAATCACAACTGGATTAAAGTCCGAACGATTGGAACGAAGTCCAACCGCAGCGGTATCGGGGCTCGTATCAGCTGCATGACCCAGGTGCCAGGTGAATCGAAACTGCACCGGCAGATTGATGAAGTACGCAGCGGCGGCGGCTATTTTTCACAAAACGATCTACGCGTTCACTTTGGTTTGGGCAAGGCGGAAAAAGTGGAGGTACTCGAAATTCGCTGGCCGAGCGGGCAGGTGGACAGCGTGAAGAATGTCAAAGCGAATCAGGTGCTGTATGTGAAGGAAGGCGAAGGCATCACGCGAACGATGCAGTTTCCCAAGAATGGCAAAACCGGAAAGTAGGATTACTGTGCTCTCTTCGGGTCCGCTTCCACTGCTGCGCCCGATCCTTCTTTGAGTGGGTGAATCTGATCTACTGGCAGATTTGAAAAGCGCTCTACCAGTCCACTGGGCCAGCGAACTTCCACCCAATCGATCTTGTCCGCTTTTCCTAGCCCGAAGTGCACTCTCATATCACTGTTGGAGATGTAACTGGAACCGCTGCGGACTTCGTCTACCAGCACGCGTGGCGGCGTCTTTACGCGAATGCGAGCGCCGATTCCATCGCGATTCGACTTCGTTCCCAGAGCACGAATTGCAATCCAGTGGTTTGCATTCTTGATTTGATTAACGAGCAGGCTGGGGGCGGCATTCATGTTGTTAATCACGGCGGACATTCTGCCATCGTTCCACAAGTCGCCGACTGCGAGGCCGCGCGACGAAGCGTGGGCGGCGATCGCGGCTCCTGCTGACGCGGAGATGTCGCTGAACGTTCCGTCGCCATTATTGTGGAACAGGATTCGCGGTTCTTTGTAGCTGCTACCGAGATGCTGGCTGTCGACTTCGGGATAGACGTGCCCGTTGACCAGGATCAAATCCGGCCAGCTGTCATTGTCGAAATCGAGAAACATCGTCCCCCAGCCGAGATACTGTGTGTACAGCCCGAGTCCGGCGGCTGTGGTCTCGTCCGTAAAGCTGCCATCTGCGTTGTTCTTATAAAGGGTCGAAGTATCGTCGGAGAAGTTAGTTTTGAAAATGTCGAGATGGCCGTCGCCGTTGTAATCGCCAATGGTCGATCCCATTCCGGCCTGCTCGCGTCCATCCTCGTTAAAGGCGGCCCCTGCGGTGACCGCCACATCAGTGAAGGTCCCGTCATGATTGTTGCGGTAAAGAATGCTCGGTGTACTGTCGCAAGCAATGAAGATATCGGGCCAGCCGTCCTCGTCGAAGTCGAATGTAGACACACTGAACGCGTAATGCCCGTCGGTCTTATCGATGTGAGCCTTAGCGGTCACATCTTCAAATGTGCCGTCGCCGCGATTGTGATAGAGGATGTTCTTGGCGCCTGCCAATCCGCGCGGACCGCACATCACGGGAACACCCTTCCAGATGCAGGTTGGCCGATCTCCTGGCGCTGGCGCAGTAGCCAGATCGAAATCCACGTAATTTGCGACCACCACGTCGAGGCTGCCGTCGCGATCGTAGTCCACGAAAGCACATCCAGTACCCCATGCCTTACCCGATCCCGCTACTCCGCTTTTTGCAGCGACGTCGGTGAAGACGCCGTGATCGTTGTGATAGAGCCGGTTCTTGCCGTAGTAGGTAATGTAAACGTCTTCCCAGCCGTCGTTATCGTAGTCACCTACGCAGATGCCCTGCCCCCAGCCGGTTGTGGTCAAGCCAGCCCTCGCCGTAACATCCGTGAACGTGCCGTCGTGGTTGTTGCGATAAAGGCGATTGGTGGGCCCCTTGCCTTCTGGATAGCCCTCGAGTTTTGTGCCGTTCACCAGCAAGATGTCGGGCCAACCGTCATTGTCATAATCGAAGATGGCCACCCCGTTCCCGGTGGTCTCGATGATGTACTTTTTAGTGTCCACTCCGCCAAAAACGTTCTGGGCTGTGAGACCGGCTTTCTCAGCGACATCTGTGAAATTCGGAACGGGAGCGGCAGGAGATTTTGTCTGCTGCGCGGGGGATATCGTTGCTGCCAGCACGCATCCGATAGTGATGGCGCACACAACCACTGTGCGCAAAGAGGAAGAAATCTGAAATCCCATGAGCCCCAATCGATGTTAGGGGCGGCACGGGGGAGGGGTCAAGCGATTCAGCGGGACAGGGTACCGTCTGATGTCAGCTTGTGGAGGGTTCGTCCGGTTTCGCACGGAACTGTGCGGAAACGAACAGTCAAAGTTCGGATGACGGGTGATATGCCGGACGTTGATGAAGCTGTTCAACTACTTACCTTGATCTCAGTATGGCCCCGCATCTGCAGGTCAGCCTGGAGCCAGGGAGAGGCGTAGATGGGATCACTCCTGCAGGATTTTCGTTACGGCTGGCGCATGCTGGTGCACAATCCCCGTCTCGCACTGGTGGCCGCGCTGACTTTCGGTTTGGCGATTGGCGCCGGAACTACGGTCTTTAGCTGGATTGATGACGTCCTTCTACACCCGTTTCCCGGTGTCGCCAAGCCTAACGAGCTTTGGGCATTTGAGACCACCCGCGCCGACGGCCAACACGTCGAGAATTCCTATCTCGATTTCCGCGATTACCGCGACAACCTGAAGACCCTCTCCGGATTGGCCATGTTTGTTCCCATCGCACTAAACATGGGGGAAACTGACCATGCGGAAAGAGTCTGGGGCATGATGGTTTCGGGTAACTACTTCGACGTTCTGGGCGTACGGCCCGAGATGGGACGGGTATTCCTGCGCGAAGAATTCGCTGACAAACCGGGAGGATTCCCCGTGGTCGTGATCAGCGACAGGCTATGGCGTACGCGCTTCAATTCTGATCCCGAGATTGCCGGAAAAACGGTTCGGCTCAACCGGCGCGAGATGACAATCGTCGGGGTCACGCGGCCTGAATTTCACGGGACGCTCTCCGGCTTATCGTTCGACATGTGGGTTCCGGTGGTGATGCAGCCGCAACTGCAAAGCCTCGACCTCTTGCTGAAGGATCGTCAAACGCGCCAACTTTATGGGCTTGCCCGTCTGCAGCGAGGGGTGAAGGTGGACCAGGCGCGGCAGGAAATTTCGGAACTGGCACGCCAGATCGCGAAGGGCAGTCCACGGACGAACGAGGGCACGAGCGCGACTCTGGTACCCACGTGGAAAGCACGCGGTGGGGCAGGAGAGTTGCTGCTCGCGCCGTTACAAATCCTGGCAGGAGTGTGCGTCGTAGTGTTGTTGATTGCGTGCGCCAACGTGGCCAATTTGTTGCTCGCGTGGTTCGTGACCCGACGTAAAGATTTCGGCTTACGCCTCGCGCTGGGTGCGGGACGCGGCCGTCTGGTGCGGCAAATACTCAGCGAGAGCCTGATCCTCGCCGCTTTGGGCGCGGTTGTCGGCGCCGCGATAGCGAGGTGGATGACGGGTGCACTCCCTTACCTGCTGCCGCCGCACGAGAATATTGCGCGCGCGCTGGACGTACACCTGAGGGGCGAGGCTCTGGCCTTCACGACCCTGCTTTGCTTGCTTAGCGCGCTAGTCGCTGGCGCTGCTCCGGCTATGCACTGCTGGCGAGAAAGGCTCGATGACGGCCTGAAAGAGAGTGGGCGCGGATCCATGACCGGATTGGGTTCCAATCGCCTGCGCTCGCTGCTGGTTGTTTCCGAAGTCTCTCTGGCGCTAGTGGCACTGATTGGAGCCGGACTCTTTGCCCGGGCATTTGCCCTGACTCGGAAAATTGATCCCGGCTTCGAGCCTTCAAACGTGCTCGTTTCGAGCTTTTATCTCTCCACTAGCGGTTACAACCTCGATCAGAGAAAGCAGTTCTGCCGCCAGCTTAGGGAAAGGATGGAATCCGAGCCGGGCGTTACGGCTGTTTCCTACGCGGACGGAGCGCCTCTTGGGTTTCAGGGCAGCTGGTGGGAACCGATCGAAGTGCAGGGATACGTGCCCGCGACGGGTGAGAATATGAAGATCGACCGCAACGTCATCGCCCCTGGCTATTTCAGCCTGATGCGTATCCCGCTGGTGGAAGGGCGCGATTTTACCGAGCAAGACGACGAAAATCCCAAGGCTCAGAGGGTGATGATTATCAGCGAGGCGTTCCGTAAGCGCTTCCTGCCAACCGGAAATGCCATTGGACGCAAGGTCAGCGGCTGGGGCATATGGTTCACCGTGGTCGGAGTGGTCAAGGACATCAAAGACCGTTCGCTGACGGAAAGCGCACAGCCATACTTCTACGTTCCTTTCCGCCAAGTTTATCGGGAAGATATGAACCTTTTCGTTTTTCTGCGAACCGCAGGTGACCCGGTCCAGGCTGTTCCCCTGCTGCGTCGCGAGGTTCGTGAGATTGATCCTAACGTAATCATTTTCGAAGCGATTCCAATGACGGAATACATTGGAGCGAGCTGGTTTGCGCAAAAAATCGCTGCCAGCATGTTGAGCATTTTGGGAGCGCTGGCAATGGTTCTGGCCGCACTGGGCCTATACAGTGTGATGTCCTATTCTGTCACCCAGCGCACGCGCGAGATCGGGGTCCGCATGGCTCTGGGAGCCCAACGCACGGAGATCCTGGCGCTGCTTCTGCGGCGCGGAATGATTTTAACAAGTGCGGGATTGCTGGCCGGGGCTGGTCTGATGCTTGTGCTTTCGCGCACCGTTCCCATGATGCCGGGAAACAGTTCTGCTCTTGCGAGTAGCGGCTCATTCCTTGGCCGGAGCGGGGGGGAGTCTCTGATTTATGTGGCCGCCGCCGTGTTCCTTGCAGGTATCGCCGCGCTGGCCACGTATATCCCCGCCCGCCGTGCAACCAGAGTGGATCCGATGGTTGCGTTGCGTTATGAATAATCGTAGCTAATGCAGGATCGGCGCTTCTGCCACTCCTATGTATTTGTCAGCTGCACCGTAGTAGAACAGGTAGCGCCCGCGACGTTTCACCACGCCTTCCACGAACACAACATTGGGCACCTGGCCGACTTTTTCCCAGTTTTTTTCTGGCTGGAAGATGGGCTGATCGCTGCGCCAAAGCAGTTTCTGTGGATTCTTGCGATCGAAGATTGCGACGCCGGTGCGGTACACGAGCTTATCGTCCGCGCCGTTATAGACGAGAACAATTCCGTTTGGTGTAAGAATGGGGGCAGGTCCGGGCTCCGCCACCCGTGAATCGAACTGACCGGGCCTGACTGGAAGAACGGGAGTCTTGGTCGCTTCCGCCCAGTGCATCAAGTCCTGGGAATAGGCCAATCCGCCCTGATCTTTATTGTCGGCGCTCGTGCCGAGGAAATACATCCAGTACTTGCCGTCGATCTTTTCGGGAACGATTGCGCCCGATTTCGTCCACTTCACATTCCAGTTGCCTTTATTGGCCGGAATGATAACGCCCTTGCGCTCCCAATGAACCAGGTCTTTGGAAATCGCGAGGCAAAGCTGCGCGTCGGTTTGGTTGTAGCCCGTGTAGGTCAGGTAATACGTGTCGCCGAACCGAACGAGCCTGGGGTCCTCGACGCCGCCATTTTTTTCGTAGGATTCCGTGGGACTGAGAACCGGTTCATCCCGGCGCTTGAAATGGACGCCGTCGGCGCTATCGGCGTACCCCAGCCTGGAAGTGCCCTGGTTGTCTTGCGCCCGATAGAGCATCACGATCTTGCGCCTGGCTTCGGTTACTGAAGGATTGAAGGTGCCGGCTGATTGCCAACCGTCGCCCGCAGGCGAGATTACCGGAGCGTCCGTCAAACGGTGCCACGTTCCGAATGGCAGTTGCTGACCAGACTGCGACGCCAGGAGTCCTAAAGAGAGCACTCCGGCTGCAACGCGGAGAGAATGAGAAACGCAGAGGTTCATGGACGTCCATACGTGCAAGAAAAAACGGCAGGGCCGACCCCCTGCCGTCCGTGGAAATCGTATTCCGAACTACTTTCTGTTAACGGCTTTCTTCAGTTCGGCCCCAGGGGTAAATTTCGCGACTTTGCGGGCGGCGATCTTGATGGTTGCGCCGGTTTGCGGGTTGCGGCCGTTGCGCGCCTTTCTCTGCGAGACCGAGAAAGTGCCGAAGCCAATCAACGCCACGCGATCTCCCTTGCGGAGAGCGGCAGTAACGCTATCGACAGCAGTATCAATGGCGGTCGTTGCCTGTGCTTTGCTGATGTCACATGCACCTGCGATCTTATCGACCAGATCAGCTTTGTTCATAGTTTTTCCTCGCAGGTCTCATTCGTGCCCAGCCGAAACCGGGACTGCATAAGGCTTAGACTGGGTTGGGAAACCTGACCGCTGGTATTGTGCTCTCTCTTGGTGGAATGTCAACTGTGAAAATCCGCGCCGGAAGCCTGTTTCGCAATGGCTTCGACCGGGCAGAGGCACGGGAAGCGGCTTCTGAGAATGTCAGCGAGGGTTTTCCTCCGTCCTCCACAGGAGCCGCCAGTCCTGCACAGGATGTACACAGATGGTCAGGGATTCCCGCTTGCGCAAAGAGTACCTTGGAGTGCACATTCAAAAGAGAGAATCCACGTGGCAACAAGCGAGTTATTGACAGCTCTGGGCTGTCCCGTGAAGCCAAAGCGAGCGCTCCAGGAATGGAATTGGGGTAGCGGTCATTCTGGAATGAGGTATTGCAGTGATTAAGGCGCCAGTTGAGATTTGTCCGTTGTGTGAAGGCTCGGGTTGGAAGACGGTTTCCAATCCTGGCAGCGTAAATGACCGCCGCGTAACCCGCTGTGATTGCCAGTTGCGGGCCCGAGCCCGGACTGTGCTGGCCACGGCCCGCATCCCGCGGCGCTATGAGCATTGCGAACTGACGAACTTCGATACAGACTTCCCCGGGGCCCATCCATCTCTGGCCGAAGCCCACTTTCTGGCAGCCAATTTCGCCAAAAAATGCGAACCGCGGGGCGACAAGGGCCTGATGATCATCGGCAAAATCGGTACGGGCAAGACTCATCTTGCAGTCGGAATTTTGAAAGAACTGATCCTGAATCGCGGCATTCCGTGCCTGTTCTACGACTATCGCGAACTGCTCAAGGAGATCCAGAATTCCTACAATGCGACGGTGCAGACCACGGAATTAGACGTACTGCGGCCAGTCTTTGAAACGGATGTGCTGGTGCTCGATGAATTGGGAGCCGTCAAGCCGACCGAATGGGTGTGGGACACCGTCAGCCTGATTCTGAACACACGCTATAACGATAACCGTACCACCATTATCACGACGAACTTCGACGATCAACCCGCGGCGGCGGCTTCCGGTTCGCTGTCTCCCGCTCGCGCCGCCAGCCGCAGCGAAACTCTCGGGGATAGGATCGGCGAACGTATGCGCTCCCGGCTCCATGAGATGTGTCGGGTTATCACGCTCGACGGGACCGATTTCCGGCAGAAGTTTCGGAGCGCCAACTTTCGCTGACTTCTTGGCCACGGAAATGCACGGATCTACACGGATAAGTTCTACAACCGATCTCGCACTGTCCGTGCCTGCTTGCTGAAATCCCTCTAGAATCAACTGGTGCTGATTGAGCGGGTCGAATTCGCGCCTGAGCGGGATCTGGACATTTTCGCTGCCATACCCGCCGGGCCTGCCGTGTTCGCGCTGCGAGGGGATGAGTCCCACGCGGAGCCGTACGTCAGCAAGACCGCCAACCTGCGTCGCCGGCTGCAGCGGCTCCTAGGCCCGGTGGAAGAACGCACTAAAAAGCTGAATTTGCGCGACCGGGTGCGTTCGATCGAATATTCGCTCGCCGGATCCAATTTTGAATCGGGCTTTCTCCTGTATCAGATTCTGCGGGAGACTTTCCCGAAGACGTACCAGAAACGCCTGCGATTCCGCTTCGCGCCCTTGGTGAAATTGCATCTAGAGAATGAGTATCCGCGGGCCTCTATCACAACTCGGCTGGGCAGGCTCACTGGTCCGGCACTTTATTACGGACCATTCGTGTCGCGGATTGCGGCCGAGAAATTCATGAACGACTCGCTCGACTTCTTCAACATGAGGCGCTGCGTCGACAATTTGCATCCCGATCCTAAGTTTCCTGGCTGCATTTATTCCGAGATGAAGATGTGCCTGGCGCCCTGTTTCAAGGGATGCAGCGATGAGGAATACACGCAGGAAGTGAAGCGGGTGAAGACGTATTTCGATTCGCGGGGCGAGTCTGTGCTGCGACAGTTCGCCGAGGAGCGCGAAGCTGCATCGGCAAGTCTTCAGTTCGAAGAGGCTGCCGCCATTCACGCACGGATCGAGAAGCTGCATCCAGTGGTGAGCCAGCTTCCGGATGTCGTCCGCCGCCTCGACCGTCTGAATGGCTTGATCATCCAACCCAGCCACGTGCCGGACTCGGTGGCGTTCTTTCGCATCGATTCAGGCCGGATCTCGGGACCGGCCGCGTTCAGCATTCAACCCGCGGAGCACGCCAAGTCGCAATCGATGGAAGCCCGAGTCCAGGAACTTCTGCGGTCATTCCCTGCAGCCAAGGCAAAATCGGCGCTGGATACTATGGAGCACCTGGCGATGCTGAAGCGCTGGTACTATCGCGGAAGCCGGACGGGCGAGATTTTCTTTTCCGATGCCAAAGGTGAGCTGCCCATGCGCCGGGTGGTACGAGGCATCTCGCGAGTGTTTCGCGGGGAGAAGCCGGAACCGATCAATGCCCCGGCTACTTCCGGGTGAAATCAATGCCGCACTACGGCTTCGTCAACTTGTAGAGGGCGCTGGCGTGCGCGCGCAGATTTACGTGCAAGCCGCTCAGTGAACCCAGGGATTTGTGAGTCCATAAATCGCGTACATCGATTTCGTGACTGGATAACCCGACTTCGCTCCAGTCCACGGAAAAATCTCCTGCTGTTTCGCCCAGGCTAAACAGAGCGACGTATTTCTCGCCCGGCGTTGCACCGTCGGCGACCCACACGCGCAGATTGCCTTGCTCCAGAACCTGATGGCCTCCGTGGCTGTGCTGGTTGACTTCGAGAACTTCCTGGTTGGTGATGAGCGCGGTGGTCGCCGCATCATTGCTTGGCAAATCGCCGCCAAAAATCAACGGGGAGCGGAAGATGCTCCACAGTGTCATCACCGTCTGCTGCTCGTCCGGAGTGAACTTGCTGGGCGCGCCTCCGCCTTCGGTGGAGGTTACGCGCAGCTTGCCGAACGGAAGCATGTCGGCATCGGGCCACGTATCGTTCTTACCGACATATTGAGCCCAATCCCGCGTGTAGTCGAATTGCTGGCGCAGCAGTTTCCAGTCGTCCCAGAAATCGTCGGAGATGCGCCACATCTGCGCATACCTTTCGAAGAACTCGGCCTCGGAAAGTGGTGCTGGTCCGGGCGAGATGCTGAGCACCATCGGGCGGCCCGTTTTCTTCATGGCCCGGCTGAGGGCCTTCATTTCCGCGGGTTGGTAGAAATGGCTGCCCATGTCATCGGCCTTAATGAAATCGACACCCCATGATGCATAGAGCTCTGCGATGGAATCGTAATAGGCCTGCGCCCCGGGCTTCGTTGTGTCCACGCCCCACATGTCAGGATTCCAGCGGCACGCGTTATCTTTATCAGCGACATCCGAGGCGCGGTATGAGGTGCCCTTAATCGGAAGACTCTTCTCGACTGCTTGCCGGGGAATGCCGCGCATGATGTGAATTCCGAACTTCAGGCCTTTGCTGTGGATGTAATCGGCGAGGGGCCTGAAACCCGTGCCCTTGGCGGCAGAAGGGAAGCGATTCACCGCGGGCATGAGGCGTCCGTATTCGTCCATCGTCAGAGGTGCGCCGGGCTTGTAGTCGTGTCCTTGCGCATTGGGCTCGTACCACTGAATGTCGACGACGATGTACTGCCACCCGTACTTTGCCAAGTGCTCGGCCATCCAGTCGGCGTTGGCTTTGACTTGTTCTTCGCGAACCGTGGTGCCGTATGAATCCCAGCTATTCCAGCCCATGGGTGGTGTGGGGGCGATCGCGTTCTGTGCGGCGCCAGAAGGCAGCCAAACACAGAGGGCACAGAGGAGCACAGACAAAAACTTCAGCAGGCGGTAGACTTTGCATCTCATGCGGGCATTGTAGTCGTTTGGCCGACGCGTCCGAATGCATGAGAAAACAGGGTGACCGGTGGCCACCCTGAAGTCTTGCGCTGTATCGATTTGAATCCGCGGCGAAGAAGTTAAATATCGAGGTTCTTCACATCCAGCGCGTTCTCTTCGATGAACTTGCGCCGCGATTCCACGTCTTCGCCCATCAGCGTGGTGAAGATCGTTTCACATTCGGCGATATCTTCCAGTTTCACCGAAAGCAGGGTGCGACGCTCGGGATCCATAGTGGTTTCCCAAAGCTGCGGCGCGGTCATCTCTCCCAAGCCTTTGTAGCGCTGGATAGTGAACTCCCGCCGCCCTTCGTTGATGACGTAGTCACGAAGGTCGCGGACGTTGGTCTTTTCGACGACCTCTACCTCTTTCCGCTTGGGAGTCTTGGCAGCGGCTTTTTTCTCCGCCTTGTCCTCGATAGCCGCAGGCTCGCCGTCCACGCCATCACCATTGGCCGCAGCGGGAGCAGCCTTCACAATGCTCTCGACCACAAACGGCGGCTCCATGTAGGGCTCGATCTGCTTGTACTTTGCAATCATCTGGCGGCACTCAGGGCTCGAAACCAGCTCCCAGTTGATGATGTGCTCAGCGCCATGCTTGTTGACGAAACTCAGCTCCCACAGATTGTGTTCTTCATCGAACTTCGATTCGACGCTCTTGAAGCCTTCGTCTTTTTGCAGCTTCTTGACTTCTTTTTCCAGTTTCTCGAGTTTCTTCGGCGGATCCTTCTTCTCGCCTTCGAAATCGACCCGCTTTGCCAGATCGAGCCTGGGAATGAGTTCGGCGACGCGCTCATTGCGGAGACGCTTGTCGACCTTCTCGAAGAACCCGAGATACTCATCGAGCACCGTCATAAACCGCGCGAGGTCCTTGCCTTCGAGCTTGGCTGCGCCTTCTCCGTAACGGATGATCAATCCGTCGGCGGCGCGCTTCACCATAACCTTGACGAACTCGCGCTCGTCCTTGATGTACTGCTGCGACTTGCCTTTCTTCAGCGAGAACAACGGTGGCTGCGCGATGAAGACGTTGCCGCGCTTGATCAGTTCCTGCATGTGGCGGAAGAAAAATGTCAGCAGCAGGGTGCGGATGTGGCTGCCGTCCACGTCGGCGTCGGTCATGAGAATGATTTTCCCGTAGCGGACCTTGGTCGGATCGAAATCATCCTTCGCGATGCCGGTGCCCAGCGCAGTAATCATGGCCCGGATCTCTTCGTGCGCCAGCATCTTGTCGTAGCGCGCCTTCTCGACATTCAGAATCTTTCCCTTGAGGGGAAGAATCGCCTGGAAGCGCCGGTCGCGTCCCTGCTTCGCGGTTCCACCTGCTGACTCGCCCTCGACCAGGAACAATTCGCAGCGGTTGGGATCGCGCTCGGAACAGTCCGCCAGTTTGCCGGGCAGTCCTCCGGAATCGAGTGCCCCTTTACGACGCGTCAGGTCACGGGCTTTGCGTGCAGCTTCACGCGCGCGGGCAGCGTCCACGGCCTTGTTGATGATTTTCTTCGCGACGGTAGAGTTCTGCTCGAAGAACGCACCCAGACGCTCGTTGACGAACTGGGTGACGGTTCCGGCGATATCGGAATTGAGCTTGCCCTTGGTCTGACCTTCGAACTGCGGTTGCGGCAACTTCACGCTGATGACGGCAACCAGACCTTCGCGAACATCGTCTCCGGTCAGGTTCTCTTTGACGTCTTTGAACAAGCCCAACTGTTGCCCGGCGTAATTGATGGTGCGAGTCAGAGCCGTGCGGAATCCGGAAAGATGCGTGCCGCCATCAATGGTATTAATGTTGTTAGCAAAGCTGAAAAGTGTTTCCGAGTACGCATCGTTGTACTGGAGGCCAATCTCCATGCGGACGCCATTGCGATCGTCTTCCATGTAGATGGGCTTGTCATGCAGTACTTGCTTTCCGCGATTGAGATGCTTGATAAATTCCGCGATGCCACCGTTGTACTTAAAATCGGCGTGCTTCGGCTCTCCGGTTTTGGGATCGATCGTGCGCTCGTCGGTCAGCGTGATCAGCAATCCCTTGTTCAGGAATGCCAGTTCGCGCAGACGCTGCGCGAGAGTGTCGTAATTGTATTCGGTAGCTGTGAAGATGCTGCGGTCGGGCAGAAAGTGCACCTTGGTTCCGGTCTTCACTTTCGCCACGCCAGTCTTCTTCAGCTTGCTGGTGGGATCGCCTTTGGAATACGTCTGCTGCCATGTGCCGCCATCGCGCCAGATTTCCAGCTCCAGTTCTTCACTGAGGGCGTTTACGCAGGACACACCCACACCGTGCAACCCGCCGGAAACCTTGTAGCTCGAAGCATCGAACTTACCGCCAGCGTGCAGCGTGGTCATGACGACCTGAGCGGCAGAGATCTTCTCACCATCAATGTCCATGTCATCGACGGGGATGCCGCGCCCGTCATCTACGACAGTGATGGAGTTGTCATCGTGGATGGTGACATCGATCTTGGTGGCGAATCCGGCAAGTGCTTCGTCCACTGAGTTGTCGACGACTTCGTACACGAGATGGTGCAGGCCGAGCTCGCCTGTTGATCCGATGTACATGGCCGGACGCTTACGCACCGCCTCCATGCCGCCGAGAACTTTGATCGAATCGGCGTTGTAGTCGCTGTTACCGCTGCCGTTACCTCCATTAATTGGAGTCAGCCTGCCGTTTTTAGTTTTCGTATCTGTGATGGGAGTATTGATCTCTTTGGTGGCCATTCCGCTCCGCGAAAATGTCCCGAATTTTTGTGCCTGTACTGCGCGATGCCCTGGAACTGGTGGCTGGGAACTTGGGTTTCGGCCGTTCGCGTGTCGAGCCCGCCTAATGGGTTCAAGTCGTTGAAATTTCTAACACTTAGGGCCAAAACTTATGTCTTGATTATACCACGGAATTGCCCGTTCCGGACCTGTGGAAGCCGAGCGAATCGACCTAGTAAATTCTGGAATTTGTGGGGCTTGGAGAGAGATTTTGCCACGAATTTGGCCAATTCCCCACGGATGCCCTATCTAGGTCGGTATCCCTGAGAATCCGCGCGAATGTGGCCAGGCAAAAAGAGAGGCGGCCAAATAGGCCGCCATAGGAAGTTAGATTCGTCGAAGCTTATGCCGTAGCCGGCCTTTCGCCGCCTTTGGCGCGTCCAGGCTGCAGGTCCGGCTTGATGACGTGTTGTACGCCGTCGTCGGGCTTCGATGGAGGCGGTGGCACGGGCGGAAGCTCTTTGCCATCGACCAGCAACTTGATCTCGTTCGCATCGAGCACTTCGCGCTCGATCAACGCACGCGCCATCTTCTCCAGCGTGTCGCGGTTCTCAGCGAGAATCTGCTTAGCCGTGTTATAGCCGGTATTGACCAGCTTCCGAACCTCCTGATCGATCTTGATAGCAGTATCTTCGCTGTAATCGCGATGCTGCGCGATTTCGCGTCCCAGGAAGATCTGCTCTTCTTTCTTCCCGAAGGTCAGCGGGCCCAGTTCGCTCATACCCCATTCGCAGACCATCTTGCGCGCCATGTCCGTGGCCCGCTCAATGTCGTTGCCTGCGCCGGTGCTCATCACATTGAGGAACATCTCTTCCGCAATGCGTCCGCCCATCAGGATGGCGATCTGCGTCTCCAGGTAGTTCTTGTAGTAGTTGTGCCGGTCATCTACCGGCAACTGCATGGTGACGCCCAAGGCCATGCCGCGCGGGATGATTGTGACCTTGTGCAGAGGGTCGGAATGCGGCATCTTCGCGGCGACCAGAGCGTGTCCGGCTTCGTGGTACGCCGTGTTCTTCTTTTCCTCATCGGTCAGCAGCAGCGACTTGCGCTCTACGCCCATCAGGACTTTATCCTTGGCCAGTTCGAAGTCGAACTGCAGAACAGCTTTGCGGTTCTGGCGCGCGGCTGCCAGCGCGGCTTCGTTGACCATGTTGGCCAGATCAGCACCGGAAAAACCCGGAGTTCCGCGAGCCAACACGGAGAGATCTACATCCTCGGCAAGAGGAATCTTGCGGGTGTGTACACGGAGAATTTCTTCGCGGCCGCGGACATCGGGACGGCTGACCACCACGCGGCGGTCGAAGCGCCCGGGCCGCAGAAGCGCCGGATCGAGCACGTCTGGACGGTTGGTGGCTGCCATCAGGATGACGCCTTCATTCGATTCGAAGCCGTCCATCTCGACCAGCAACTGGTTTAGAGTCTGCTCGCGCTCATCGTGCCCGCCGCCCAAGCCTGCGCCGCGGTGGCGCCCAACGGCATCGATTTCGTCGATGAAGATGATGCACGGGGCATTCTTCTTGCCCTGCTCAAACAAATCGCGTACCCGGCTCGCGCCGACGCCAACGAACATCTCCACAAAATCGGAACCGGAAATCGAGAAGAAGGGAACGTTCGCTTCTCCGGCTACGGCACGGGCCAGCAAAGTCTTACCCGTTCCGGGAGGCCCTACCAGCAGCACGCCTTTGGGAATACGTCCGCCGAGCTTCTGGAACTTCTGTGCCTCCCGCAGGAACTCGATGATCTCGCGCAGCTCTTCCTTGGCCTCTTCCACGCCCGCCACGTCTTTAAACGTGACTTTTTTCTGCTGCATCGAGAGCAGCCGGGCGCGGCTCTTGCCGAACGACAGCGCCTTGTTCCCACCGGTCTGCATCTGCCGGATCATGAAAAACCAGAGTGCACCGAGCAGGATCAGCGGAGCCCAGGTCCCCAGCAACTGCAGGGGCAAGCTCCCGCTGTTTACATCGCGGAAGGTGATGTTCACACTCTTGCTCTGCAGATTCTTCAGCAGTTCGGGAGTGAAGTAGTTAGCCGGAGCGGTCGTGTGGAACGCGGAGCCATCCTTGTACTTTCCGCGCACCTCCATGCCGTTGACCGTAATTTCCTTGATATTGTTCTGGTCAATATCACTCATGAACTGAGTGACATTTACCTCTTTGTCCTTGTTGCCGTCACGCGCGCCCTTGACGACTTCCCAGAGCAGTAACGCCGATACGCCGATCAGCAGCCAGAACAGTACGGTTTTTACAGTTGAGTTCACCTAGAAGACTCCTAATTTCAACGCCGCGTACACGATTCCGAGGCACCTCACAGATTAGATGCCACAGCACGATTTTGGATCGGCGAAATTCCCTAGGGCACTATTCTACCCGTTCTTCGGCAAAATAGCCGCTTTGATCAATTATGACCTAAGTCACGCAGGATGTTGCTCTTGCCCTCTCATTGCCGGCTTGCTCCAGCTGCAGCAGATTCCGCTTGACTTGAAGGCCGCCCCCGTACCCGCAGAGCGTGCCATTCACCGCAATCACGCGATGGCAGGGGACCACGATCGCTATCGGATTGCGATGGTTGGCCATTCCGACCGCTCGAAAGCCCCGTGGCCGCCCGACAGCACGCGCGATGTCGGCATAGCTCCTGGTCTCTCCGTACGGAATTGCGAGGAGGGCCTGCCAGCAGGCCAATTGAAAATCGGTCCCGCGCAGATCCAGTGGGAAATCGAATTGGCGGCGCTGGCCGGCAAAGTACTGGTGCAATTCGCCCACATACGGTTGCAAAGCCTGCTCGGATTCTTCGAACTGCACGTTCTTTCTTTCCCCGCGCACTTCGCGCGGATTGGGACGGATGGTTTGCTGTCCGGGGACACGATGATCGAATTCGAGGGCGACTAAGCCACGCTCGGAAGCCGCCAGAAATAGCGGTCCGACAGGAGATTCCACCGTGCTACAGAGAAGGGTTTCCACGCAATTGAGAAACGCAACTGGGCTTGGCATAACGATAACACGGCGCCCACCCCGGCGTTCGCCGTTGACAGAATGTGGTCCATGGCCCACAGTAGGGGGCTGCATTCGCCTTGGGCTTCGTCGATTGAAGAAAACAATTCTAATCATTTGCGTGGCGATCGTTGGGCCAGTGCTCGCGGTCACTATGGTTTTAGCCGCTGGAGACTGGAGGCCCATCGGACAGACATCCCGTGGAGATAAAGTCTTCGTCAGCGCAGTTCGCACTCTCAAGAAGAATCAGCGTTCCACGCTGGTACGCGTCGAGTATAGGGAGCCTACAGTTCTGCCCCAGGGAGGACCGTTCGTGGAGATGCGAGCCCGCGTCCGCGTAAATTGCTCCAATGGCCAGATCACTCCAACCAGCGAATGGTTCTATATCCGCGATCGAAGCGGACGAATCGTGGTCAGCAAGAAGGCTACCCACGACGACCAATTTGGCAAGGAACCCGAGGGTGGTTTTCTGGAATTGGTCAGCAAAAACGTGTGCACTCAGGCTAAGTAGCAGGGTTTGTCGGGGCTCGTTTATATCACCCACAGACAGCCCCTCAGGATGTTCAGCGAAGCGATCGGATCAGGGATAGCAGCGAGTTCATTTGCCGAAATTCGACGGTCGCGCCGGATCGTTCTGCGACTCTTCGGCCTCACGCCGTTCGAGGTCGGCCTGCCGACGACGGGTGGCCTCAGTGGGATCGGTACCCGCCGCCAAATCACTCTTCTCCAAGAAGTAGCGCCAGCCGGCATGGTGGTCCGACGAGCTTTGGCCCTCCTGGAAATCCTTCAAGGTTGACTCTGCGTTGCGCTTGCCGTGCACCACGGCGACCACACCGCCCGAGCGATACGTCCGGATATTGTGCAGAATTATTGCGAAGACCGTGCTGGTGTTGTCGTGTGTCAGAAGGAGTCCATTCACAATTCGCTCGATGGGCGAGAACTTGCAATCAAAGCGTTGTCTGTGCAAGGCAGCACAAGAGCTGCAAAAAACGAAAAGGCGATTTCGTTTGAAATCGCCTTTTTCAAATCTGCGGCTTAGACCGCCTGCACGTTCTCGGCTTGCCAGCCCTTGGGTCCCTTGGTGACGCTGAACTGCACCGTCTGGCCTTCTTGCAGGCTTCGGAAACCACCTGCCTGGATGGCGGAGAAATGCACGAAAACATCTTCGCCATTCTGACGGCTGATAAAGCCGTAGCCCTTGGCGTCATTGAACCACTTTACCGTTCCTTGTTCCATGTGAATGTGTACTCTTTTTCTTTGATGTAGTTACGCTGGAGGGATTCGGAAGAAAACTTGTGCAGGTTACTAGCTGTTGAGGCGAGAACTGCTCACGACCGATTCAGTCTAACGCACATTTCAATATTACACGTGTGTTGTGACCTTGGCAATCTCAATCGCGATCTCAGATCGAAGATCGCCAGAATTCATGTCACGCGTTCACCGATCGCTTGCGCATCTGCATCATCTGTGCATGAGCGCTGCGCGTTCAAGCGGGAGACCTTCAAACAGCGTATACTCAGGACACTTAACCTCGAAGATACGCCACGAATATCCCGCGCCTTCGCGATTGAGAGATCGAGAGGCGTCCCTATTCCGGCGACCACATGGAAACTACTCTCCCGGCGTAGCTCGTTTCGGCACCAACAAGTGCGGGAGTGCGTTCCAAGCTATGCGTTGCCGGAAGAGTCCGTAAATGGTGCTCGCGCAACCAGTTCCGGCTGCGGTGCGCTCCGCCATGAAATTCAGAAGCCGCTCGAAGGAGTCCCGTATGTCCGCAGTGAATAACGACATATCAAGGTTTCATCGCGAGCGAACAGAACATCGCGGGCAGGAAGCGTACCCGCGAATTGCTGGCAGCCGCGACAAAGAATTCGAAGGCAAACGAGGCTCCAGTTCCCGCGAAGCCAATGGCGGTACAGGAATGAACACCCGCGTGCCGCTTTCGACGACGTCCGGCGCGCAAGCACTTGGGGACCTGCCACTGCCACGAGATCATGAGGGACGCGCATCGAAACGCAGCACGCCCTCGATCACCTTGGACGACTTACTCAGAGAGGAAATGCAATGAAGAATCTTTACGTCGGTAATCTTCCCCACAGCACCACCGAGGCTGAACTCCGTCAGATTTTCGAAGGCCACGGCGCAGTCGAAAAGGTCACCCTGGTTACGGATAGGGAGACGGGGCGCTCACGAGGTTTCGGGTTCGTGGAAATGAGCAGCGCCACGGAAGCGGACACCGCCATCGCGGCCTTAAACGGAAGCGATCTGGGCGGCCGCACTCTGACCATCAACGAGGCGAAACCAAAGACCGACCGGCCCAGAGGGGGAGGCGGCGGCGGTGGGCCGCGATTCGGAGGAGGTGGCGGTGGCCGAGGACGCGATGATCACCGTGGCCCGCGTCAGAAACGTGAACCGCGCTGGTAATCTGTATTTAAACGCCCGTAGGAAGTGATCGGGGGACGACGAACCTTAGACAATGGGAGATGGGTATGCCGAGAGGACGATCAAGTTTTACCAAGCGTCAGAAAGAGCAATCGCGCCAGCAGAAGCAGCGGGATAAGGCCGAACGCAGGGTCCAACGCAAGCAGGACAAGCCTGAGGGAGAAGGTCTACACGAAATGGACGAACTCAGGCAGGCTGCGGAGGCGCAGGCCGCAATGTTCCACGTCGGCTACGAACCGCCGGCGCACGATGTAGCGTCGGAAAAAAAACCTAACGAGTAAGGTCACCCGCGAGATCGCGTAGAGACGTAGGTCAGCTACGTCTCTACAGTAGTTCTATTTTTTCGGGACTGCAAAGGCTACATACACCCCGCCGGATTTTGATTTCAGATCTTTCCCACCGCCCGCCGCAATGACTACAAACTGCCTACCTTTCACCTGGTAAGTGATTGGCGTGGCGTTCCCGGCAAAAGGCAGGGTAGTTTCCCAGAGTAGCTTGCCAGTCGCTTTATCGAAGGCGTGAAATTTCTTGTCGTAGTTGCTAGCGCCAATGAACAGGAGGCCCCCGGCAGTCACCAAAGGGCCGCCGTAATTCTCCGTTCCTGTATCTTTCATCCCCTGCGCCGCTAGTTCCGGATACTCGCCAAATGGGTGTTTCCAGACATACTCACCCGTGTTCAGATTGATCGCGTTCAACGTTCCCCAAGGTGGGGCAACGGCGGGATATCCATCAGGGTCGTAGAAGCGAAGATATCCAGTGAAATGGTACGGCACGGTGGGAAGCGGCGGCCCGGCGCTGGTTACTTCTTTGTTTTCGGCTTGAGATTTGCCGCCTTCTCCCATGACGTAGGAAACAAGCATGGAGATCTGATCGTCGCGCAGGTTGGAGAAACCGGGCATCCGGCCTTTGCCGTTCTTAATGGTTTCAGTGATTTCCTCCCCCGACAAGCGCTTGCCTGCGACAACCAGAGAGGGAATTGCTGGAGGAGATCCCGCCATATTCTCCCCGTGGCAGATCGAACACTGACTGATATAGAGGCCCTTGGGACTATTCTGCTCAGCTTCGGCAGGATTGGTTTCAGCCAGCCGTCCGGTCCACGCGATGTCGTTCGCATTGACATACATAATGCCGCTCTCCGGATCCACTGCCTGCCCGCCCCACTCGGCGCCGCCATCCAGGCCGGGGAAGATGACCGTCTCTTTAGTGGTTGATAAGGGGACGTATTGTCCGTCGCTTCGGAAAGTTCGGAAGCGATCGAGGGCCCATTGGTGCATCTGCGGAGTGCGATTGGTCAGGAGATCTTCGGTTAGCAGTTGCCGAGCATAAGGAGCAGGCTTTGTGGGCAGGCATTGCTGCTTCGCCGCGACCTCGCCGGGGACATTGCTCGAAGGATATTCGCGACAGTCCAACGGGAAAATCGGTTTGCCGTTGGAGCGATCGAAGAGGAAAACAAATCCCTGCTTGCTATTTTGCGCCACGGCCTCGACCTTTTGGCCGTCGTGGTTGAGTGTGACCAGGATTGGAGGAGTGGGGAAATCCCGGTCCCAGATATCGTGATGCACACCCTGGAAATGCCATAGTCGCTCGCCGGTCTCGGCATTTAGGGCAAGCAGGCAGTTAGCGAACAGGTCATCGCCGAGGCGGTCTCCACCGTAGAAGTCGAAGGCAGCCGAACCGGTCGGGATGTAAATGATTCCCGTGTTCTGGTCGAGGGTCATTCCGGTCCAGTTATTAACGGCGCCGGTGCTCTTCCAGGCATCCTTGGGCCAAGTATCATAGCCGAACTCGCCCGGTCGCGGAATCGTGTGGAACGCCCAGCGCAGCTTACCGGTACGAACCTCGTAGGCACGGATGTCCCCATAGGAGGCGGGCAGGGTTTCGGACTCGCGCCCGCCCACGATCATCAGATCTTTGTAGATGAGGGCCGGGCTGGTGAGATAGATGACTTGCTCGGCCGGATTGCGCGCCAGGTCTTCCCGTAAATCAATACGGCCGTCTCTGCCGAAAGTTGGAACCGGCTTCCCCGTTGCCGCATCGAGGGCATACACGAAATTCATCACGCCGGCGATGATGCGACTCTCTTTACCGTCAGACCAGTACGACAGGCCGCGGTCCGGCTGGGTTCCCTTGATTTCGGAATCGAACTTCCACAGCAATTTGCCAGTGGCCGCGTCGACGGCAAAAATCTTCTGCGTCGGCGTGATGCCGAACAGGACTCCATTCACTTCGATGGGGCTGGTTTGCAAGCCGCCTGTTTCTTCGGTATCGAAGGTCCAGGCCACCTGCAGATCTTTCACATTCTTGCGATTGATTTGCTCGAGCGGCGAAAAGTGATTGTTTTCAGGAGTCCCTCCATAGATAAGCCAATCGCGATCGGCGTTCTTGTCGGCCGAAGAACCCAGTGCAGAGATCACGAACGCAAAAGTGAAGCAAAACTGTACCACGCAGTGGCGAAGAGAATGATTCAACGATGCCCCCAGGATGCAGGCGGAGATATCCCGCAGTGGGCGATTTTAGAACACAAATGCCGCTCGGCTTGCTGTTTCTGAGTTGGAGTTTTTCACAGGCGGTGGCACCTCCGTAACCTGCAAACCACTTCCAACCATCTCAGCTTGCGCTTATGCTGATAAAGAAGTCGGAGAAAGTCCCAGCCGATTTCATGAACCTCTCTGTATGGATTCGCTGCGACTTTATGGTCTGGTAACGGCAGGCGGAGCTGCCCTGCTGGGTGTCTATGCGCTGCTGCGCCCGCGCGCCAAGACGCCGGACGAACTCGAGAAGGAGCGCCGTTCCTGGCTGGAAGGCACGGGCCGAATCACGGATGGCACCGTCATCGATGTCCAGGAATTAGCTCCGGCCAACAATCATCATGCCGCCGTGATGCTCATCTACAAGTACGACGTGGCCGGTGTGACGTATGAGTGCTCGCAGGACGTCACCTATCTGCGTCATTGGATTAATCTGCACTCCTGCCGCCTTGGCCTGCACACATCGGTGAAGTACGATCCGCAGAATCCCGGGAATTCTCTGGTGGTTTCGGAAAACTGGATGGGTCTACGACAGTAGGCCAAAAGAGATTATTGCCACGTCAGGCGCATGGTTGAGTTGTGCTTCTCGAAGGTGACCTCGAGAGATTTGTTATCGCCGCCGATGAAATCGGCGGTGACTGTCCTGGAGAGATCCGTCGTCTGATCTGTCGAGAGTGCCCGGATCCGCAGCACGTGCCTGCCCGCAGGAACCTCAATTGTTTCCGATTCCACTCCTCGCACTCCGTTGAATACGATCAGCTTCCTCTGCACCGCACCATGCAGCGGCCGGGTCAAAGCGATCTTTCCGTCGATGTAGACGAAAAGCGTTGCGTCCTTGAACTGATGTTGCACTCCCAGGTCGAGTGTTGCTGACGAAACTGGTGGTGCGCTACGAACGGGAGCCGGCGCCTTCGTTCGAACAGCGGGACGAACTGCCTTCCGAATGGGCGCGGCAACGTGAATTGTGGGCGCGGGTACGACGGCAGCAGCAGCGCTCGGCGGCTGCGGAGGATCGGGTCTTGTGGTGCTGGCCTGGATCTCACCTTCCGCCATAACGCCGGCAGATTTCGGCACATTCACGAAAAGTTTCGATTGCGCGCCGATCACGACCAGCAGAACCAGGGTGGCGGCTCCCAGAATCAAGTCGCGAATCGGAGCCTTGTAGAGGATGTAATGGACCACACCCTGCGCCTGGGCGACAGCGGCGGCAGGCCGAGCGGTCGCCTCCACGCTAGCGGTACGAAGGTTCAGATTCGTTCTCAGTGCAGTTATTGCCTGCAGGGACGTGGTGGTTGAGCCGGCTTTATACGCCTGCTGCAGCAGGCGGAGGTCCTCAGCCAATTCCGCACCATT
Organism: Candidatus Sulfotelmatobacter sp.; assembly: GCA_036376495.1. Taxonomy (GTDB): domain Bacteria; phylum Acidobacteriota; class Terriglobia; order Terriglobales; family Acidobacteriaceae; genus Sulfotelmatobacter. Next base: position 32,284 of record DASVAE010000023.1, read on the forward strand.
CTGGTAGCGTTCTTCAGGATTTTTCGCAATTGCGCGCGCGATGACGGCGTCTATCTGCGGCGGCAGTGTCATGTCGAGCGCACTGGCGGCAACCGGCTCCCGGTTCGCCACTTTAAAGCAGACGGTGGTCGCACTGCTCCCTGGGAACGGAGAGTGTCCCGTGACCATGACGTAAAGAATCACCCCCAGCGAGAACAGATCGGAGCGGCCGTCGGCGCCTTCGCCGCTAAGCTGTTCCGGCGCCATATAGGCCGGTGTGCCCAATACTTTGCCGGGAATTGTGAAGTGCGCCAGGTTCAGCTTCGCTATGCCGAAGTCGGCGATCTTGGCGTGACCATCTTCGGTGACCAGGATGTTGGCAGGTTTCATGTCCCGGTGGACAACGCCTTGGGCGTGCGCATAGTCCAGCGCGTCCGCCAGTTCTTCCGCCAGCTTCAAAGCTTTGCTGAGGGGAAGCTTCTTTTCCCGGGCAAGAACACGCTGCAATGACTCCCCGGAAACATACTCGAGAACGATATAAGGATCCTGGTTTTCCGCGTCTTCCCCAACATCGAAGACGGAGATGATGCCAGGGTGATGCAGACGTCCCGCAGCTTGCGCTTCATTGGCGAAGCGCAACCGGAACTCTTGCTCCTCTTCGGGCTCCTGCCCCCATAACGAGACCGTCTTTACGGCTACCAGACGATCGATTTGGGGGTCGCGAGCCTTGTAAACAACGCCCATGGCGCCGCGGCCCAACTCTGCCACTACCTCGTAGCGGCCAAATCGCTTGACCTCGGGACTTTGCATGAGCTCCTTGACGGTCGACAGCCGTAACTGCTGTCTGTTGCAACAATGCGTGGGAGGCCTCGCTAATGATAAAGCCCGCGCTATTTACTTCGCGAGACGTTCTTCGATGCGGCGCATTACGGCGGTAATAGGGGGGCATTCCGTTGGTGCCACATGGATTGGTCGGCTCACTACTACGGAGGGCATAGAAGTTCACAGAGCAGGCTTCTGTGCTCGTCCGTGTCCGCTGTCGTGGAAAGTTATGGAACTTTGGAGGTTAGCTGCCGCTCGAGAAGCCGCCGCTGTGAGCCAGCGTCATGCGGAGGTACTTGTAGGGATTCACCGGGGTACCATTGATGCGAACTTCGTAGTGGAGGTGTGGGCCGGTGGAGCGGCCGCTCTCGCCGACGTATCCGATGACATCACCGCGCTGGACTCTTTGGCCCGGGGTTACCGCGAAGCCGGAGAGGTGGCCATAGCGCGTGCTGATGCCGCTTCCATGGTCCATCATGATGATCTTGCCGTAGCCGCCCAGCGTCTCGGTTGCGATTACGACCCCATCCGCCGGCGCAATGATCTGCTTGCCATATGTGCTGCCAATGTCAACCCCGCTGTGAAATGCGCCTTCACCGTTAAACGGATCGATGCGCTCACCGAAGCTGCCCGTGACCTGCCCTTCGACCGGCCAGACGTTCGGGGCCGAGTTGGCCCTGATCCAGTCTGCCGTAGTGGCATTGCGGGTGAGCCCCATCGTGAGTCCGACCATCGTGGCACCCGTCAGGGCCGAGGTCCGCAAAGCGTGCAACTGATCCAGAGACGAAGTGATGTCCGCCTCATGGATCTGGTCGCTGCTTCCAGTGACCATGATGGGCTCCGACTTGAGTCCGTACAGGGCCGAAACTTCACTGGCAATCGAGCCCAGTGATGCCACCTGCACGTCCCGCTCTTTGGCAACCTGTTCCAGACGGGAGTAGCTCGACTTGAGCTGATCTTTTTCGGTCCGCAGCTGGTTAAACTGCGAAACCTTGAGGAGCATCCGGGTATACGAGCTGGCAATTCCGGTCAGGCTGAGGAACCCGATGGCCGCGCCGATGGCGAAAACGTACAGGTAATGAACGGGAATGGAGATTTTGCGAAGCGTGCCGTCGTCCCCGCGCGCAACGAAAAGGATGTAGAAGCGTTTCTGCAAAAAATCCTTCCCTCTAGTTTGAAGCATCAGGTCCGGAATTTCAGGCCAAGTTCTTAGAGTGCAAGAAAGCCTGTTCGGACCACCTGACTTTTTCGGGCAGCGTTCCCTATCTTGGGAAGGGAACTGATTGCGCCCTTTTTTCTACCGGAACTTCGACCAGAACCTGAGATTTCTGTTCGTCTGCAATTGCAACTGACTGCAGAACTTAGCCGGCCAAAGGTCTTTTGTGAATGACTCGTCAACGGTAACAAAGTAGGTTCCCCGTGTCAACGAGGTACAAAGCTGTAGCAGGTTACGGAAGATGGGGTAACCGGCACGGTCCGAAGGACATGGTACGGCAACAAAGTTGCGCAGCGCCGTCATTGCGGTCGAAACCGCTCCTTGGCGGTATATTAATGGCGCCCATGCCCCTGCCCGAAAGAGAGCTCATCGCGCAACTTCGCCGATTCGTCTTGCCGGCAGGCAGGGCACAATTGGCCGCCGGAGCCAAAGCTGCGATCCGCCTTGGAATGGGCGATGACTGTGCGGTGTTGCGGATCGGGCCGGCATTGGACTGTCTGGTCACGACCGATTTCAGCCTGGAAGGGATTCACTTTCGGAGGAGCTGGCATTCGCCCGAGTCCGTTGGACATCGTTGCCTCGCGAGGGGATTGAGCGACATTGCGGCCATGGGCGGCGAGCCCGTAGCAGCTTTTTTATCCTTGGCCTTGCCCGGCACGTTGCCACAGGCCTGGGTCCGCGCCTTTTTTCGCGGCCTGCTTCGCCTGGCGGAGCAGCACCAGGTAACCCTGGCTGGCGGCGATACTTCGGAGTCGCCTACTGGAGTTCTGGCCGATGTCGTGGTTCTCGGGACAGTTCCCAAAGGACAAGCCATCCTGCGTTCAGGCGCACGCCCCGGAAATCGCATTTTCGTCAGCGGAACCTTGGGCGGGTCGGCGGCCGCTTTCACGCACATGGGAACGCACCGAAAGAAAGTAGATGAGCGCCAGTTCCCTCGTCATTTCTATCCCGAACCCCGCATCCGGCTGGGACGCATGTTGCGTGAACGCAAGATCGCGACCGCGATGATCGACACCAGCGATGGGCTCTCCACCGACCTGGCTCACATTTGTGAGGAGAGTGGCGTGGGAGCCGAAATCGACGCCGGGAGCATTCCCAGCGCGCGGGTCAGGCAGCCACCGCGATCGGTCGACCTGAATCTCGCACTTCATGGCGGCGAAGATTACGAACTGCTATTCTCCGTTTCTGCTCGCGCACGTGTGCCCCGGGTGCTCGCGGGCGTTGCGCTCACCGAAATTGGGAGGATTACCTCGCGGCGGAAGATCATGCTGCGCAGAATGGATGGTAAAACCGAGCCGCTGAAACCCCGCGGCTGGGAGCACTTTCGGGAGACACAGAGTCGAAGCCGCACCTAGAGCCTTACCAGAGAGGACAAAGAGGAATACGGCCTCTTGTTCTTCTGCGTACCCTGTCGTGCATGTTGATGTTCTGTAATTACCTTCGTCACTACTGTGCATCTACCGTACATTACCGTTCGGGTCTAAAGTTGAACCATGCCGTCACCCCGACATCTCTTTTTCATTCTCGCGATCCTGATCACGAGCACCGCATTCGCAGTGGACAAAAAGCCGCTACCGCCAGCACCTGCGAAGTCTCTCGCGCAGCCAGTTACGAACGAATTCATTCAGAAGCAATTCGGCGAAAACTGCACTGTGCTGCCCGGTCCTCGACAGTTTGTTGGCGATCTCGACGGGGACGGCATCGAGGATCTGGTGGTCGCTGCGAAATGCAAGAATCCCATGGCCGACAGGGATGAGCTGGACTATGTCGTTGCCGATCCCTTCGACACGTTTATGGGATTCGGGGATGTCAAAGTGACTTCCAACTTCGCCTCCGACGTGCCGGAACGGCGCGGAGTCGCGATGCTCATTATTCACGGTGCGGACAAGGACGCTTGGCAGGCGGAAAAGCCCAAAGCGAAATTTCTTCTGATTAATTTGCCTTTCAAGACTTTGGCCGTAAAGAAATACTCGGTCAAGAAGAGAACCGTCCTCGGAATCTACATGGAAGAGCAAGGAGAAGGGGAAAGCAATTCGTCCGTCATTTACTGGGACGGAAAGAAATACCGCTACGTACAGCTCGGCTCAACTATGGAGTAGATCGGCAGTGCAGGCTAGCGGTTTTTCAGGATCATTCTGCATTCTTCATCTTTCGTCACCCACAGGAAAGTCGCTCGTTCCCACCTTGCCGACATTCGCCTCGGCAAATTGGCACACACGATCCAGGGTCGCTTGCAGTTCGGCGGTGCAGCGCTCCAGTTCTGCCTCACTCGCATCTTGCGGAACTGGAATGAGTCTGCCGACCCGGACCAGCACGCGCGAAAAAGGGCGGGGAATCATCATGCGGTCCCAGCTGTTCAGAACCCATGCCTGCTCAACCGCCGCGTGGAAGCTCGTCAGCGGCAGGCCGGAAGACCTTCCGAGACCGACCGGGCCAGGTTTCACCTGATGGCGCGGGCCCCGGGGGCCATCCAGTGTAAACGCGACGGTCCAGCCTTCATCCAAAGCGCGCCGCAGCCCTAGCAGGGCACGGATGGGATTTCGACTGCTCGATCCCTTGACAGCCACGAACCCGAACCGTTTGATGATCCTTCCCATGTACTCGCCGTCGTAGCTGTAGCTGCTCATCACGCGAATGCCCATGTCGCGAAAGATATACGTGGCAGGAATAATGCAGGAATGCCAAAAGGAAGCCACCAGAGGCCGCTCAGCCAGCGTTTTTTGTGCGCCTGGCTCGTACGACACACTCACGCGCAGGGTCGGTCCCAGCAGACGAATGAACCAGTATCCCGCCCAAACAATCAACGCCAGCACAATGCGCTGGCGTAGGGTCCATTGACGCGGGCCAGACGTGGCTTCTGAGGAGGTCGCTGGCTCGCGAGTGCTGGCTTCGGGCACGAAGCCATTGTAAATGCACCTTGTTGGCCTCCGGATCAGCGCGGATTTACACGGATCAAAATGTCGTAGAGACGTAGCAACCGCCTCCACAGACTCCGTGCAATCAGGTTTCCAGGTAAGAATCGATCCAGCTTTTCACTCTGAACCGGCGATCATCGGCGGGATCGAAGCGCACACCGAGGGACTTCGGCTTCCTCCACGTGATCGCTCCCCGCAGGTTCACTCGGGGAAGCGTCATGAGGGCGAATGAGATTTCGACGTTGGTGCCGTGGGAGAAATCTTCAGAACTTTTAACCGACATCCCGCCCGAACTCATCTCGATGCTGCTGCCAAAAACTTTCCGGCCGTCGCCAATAATGCAGACCTCGGTCATCACGGGAATACGCACGTAGCGGCGGAACTCGTGCAGCACCAGCATGCGTGTGGCGCGGATCAGCTTGAGGGTGGCGGGGCGTTCCAGCGGCTCGCTCAACATGGCATTGATGCCGTACTTCGAATAGCGCATCGCTTCTTGTGCGCTGCCGCCGACGCCATAGACAATGCAACGGCTATTGGAGGGCGAACTTCGCATCGACTCCAGCACGGCATCGGTGCCCTCCGCAAGGGCAACCACGCAGGCTTCGAATTTTTCCTTATGGAGCCGCTCGGCCGGGTTCAGGGTGACGGGCACAGTTTCGATGTTGAATTGGCGGAAACTCTCGGCCAGGAGAGCGCGATAAGAGTCGCTTAATCCGACCAGTGCGGCCCGTGCCGTGGCTTTTCTGGTGAAAATTGGGGAGGGGGCGAAGCCAGCGCTGAAAGCTTTATCCATGGTCAGGGAAGACTCTAGTCTCGAAGTGCATTGTGCGACCGCCGGGCCGGGCTGCAAAGTTCCAAAGGACCAAGACGTAGGGCAGCAAAGGGTCATTGGCTTTTCAGGGCGAATGGGAGAAAGGACATTACGCTTGAAGAGTCTCGACCAATAAGGCTTTGCAGCCAGTGCCGTATGAGGATTGCGCCGGCTATTCCGTCCAGCGGCGGAACAGAAGCGCGCCGTTAGTGCCGCCGAACCCGAACGAGTTCGACATGGCATATTCGATTTCCGCTTTGCGGGCCTGATTGGGAACCAGGTCCATACCCGCAGTATCAGGATCGGGGTTCTCCAGATTGATGGTCGGGGGCAGCATCTGGTCGCGCAGGGCCAAAACAGTGATCGCGGCTTCCAACCCGCCAGCGCCGCCCAGCAGATGCCCGGTCATCGATTTCGTCGAACTAACTGCCACTTTGTGCTCGCCGAAGAAATTGCGGATCGCATGAGCCTCCAGCGTGTCCCCAATCGGCGTCGAGGTACCGTGGGCGTTCACGTAGCCGATCACATTGGGAGTCACACCGGCATCGCGCACTGCGTTCCGCATCACCCGAAAGCCGCCTTCGTGTTCGGGCGCGGGCTGCGTGATGTGGTAAGCATCGGCCGACATGCCGTAGCCGACAATCTCAGCCAGGATGGGAGCACTGCGTTTGCGGGCGTGCTCCAACTCCTCCAGGATCACAATGCCCGCACCTTCGCCTATAACGAAGCCATCTCTGCCCTGGTCCCACGGGCGGCTCGCCTCTTCGGGGGCGTCGTTGCGGGTGGACAGCGCCCGCATGGCCGCGAATCCACCCACCCCCATGGGAGTGATGGCCGCTTCCGAACCACCCGCAATCATCACGTCCGCATCGTTATGCTGAATGATTCGGAAGGAATCCCCGATGGAATGAGCACTGGTAGTACACGCCGTCGCCGTGGCTTCGTTGGGGCCCTTGGCTCCAAAGCGCATCGAGACTTGCCCGGCGGCAAGGTTAACGATTGCCGAAGGAATGAAGAACGGAGAGATCTTGCGCGGCCCACCTTCGAGCAAGGCTGAATGCTCGCGCTCGATGATGTCGAACCCGCCGATGCCCGAGCCGATGTGCACACCCACCCGTTCGTCGTTTTCGGGTGTGACCTTCAGCCCTGAGGCTTTGACTGCCTCCTCGGACGCGGCGATGGCGAGGTGAATGAACCGGGCCATCTTCTTTACTTCTTTTTTCTCGATGTAATTCAGAGGGTCGAAGTCTTTCACCTGGGCTGCGATCTGGCAGGCAAAGTTGCTGGCGTCGAACATGGTAATCCGGCCAACACCACTCCTGCCCGCGAGCAAGGCCTTCCACGCTTCTGCCGCGGAATTCCCTACATCGCAGATAATTCCCAGGCCTGTCACTACGACCCGGCGTCCCAATTATTTCCCTGCCTTGGCGTGCTTGCCGATGTAGTCGACGGCATCCTGCACGGTGCGGATCTTTTCCGCGTCTTCGTCCGGAATCTCAATATCGAAGGCTTCTTCGAAAGCCATTACCAGTTCGACCGTGTCGAGCGAATCGGCGCCCAGATCGTCCACAAAAGAGGCGCTCGACGTGACTTCGCCTTCGTCTACTCCCAACTGCTCCACGATAATCTGCTTTACCTTCTCGTCAACGGCTGCCATGTTCTCCTCGCTAGGCTCGATGAATTTTGAATTCGGATTCGGTTGCGCTCATGCGCTCTGGTTTAAAGCTCGCTTGCGTCTGCCCATCCTGCGCGCTGCGGTACGAAAAAAGACGAGTGTGTAGTTTAATGGTGTCAGTTTATTAGTGTAAAGGCAGGCTTTTGCTTTTTGCGGCAAGACCTTTGTTAACTTGGGATTGCACTTTCAAATCCTAATGGTTGGCCGTCGCTGTGGTCAAACTGCGACGATTGAGCGGGAAACTACATGCGTGCTGTGGTGCAGCGAGTGAGCCGGGCTAAAGTCACGGTGGGCCAGTGGACGACCGGTGAAATTGGCCGGGGATTGCTGGTATTGCTTGGGGTGGGTAGGCAAGACACAGAACAAGACTGCGTCTACCTTGCAGAGAAGATTGCCGGGCTGCGCATATTTGAAGACGACGACGGAAAGATGAACCGCAGTTTGCAGGATGTCGGCGGGAGCGTGCTGGCGGTTTCGCAGTTCACGTTGTATGGTGACGTGCGGCGGGGCAAGAGGCCTTCATTTGATGATGCTGCCCCTCCGGAGCCGGCGCAAAAATTCTACGAGCTTTTCGTCGAGCATATCCGGGCTTCCGGACTGCGCTGCGAAACCGGGAAATTTCAGGAAATGATGCGGGTCGAGCTGGTCAATGAGGGGCCCGTCACGATCCTGTTGGATTCAACGAAAACTTTCTGATCGCCGGAAGTACTTCAAATGGATTGTCATTTCCTCACACGGAGCCTGTGCGTCGGAGAGAACCCTCGCGATCAATCTGATTTAAAGCAACTCCAGTCGATGGGAATCACTGGAATTCTGAGTCTGCAGGCGGAGGAAGATATACGCGACCACGGTCCAGATTGGGAGAGGTCAGCGGCAGAGACGGAAGGCCTGACGTATCTTAATGTTCCTGTAACCGACTACGATCCGCTGGATCTCAAGTGGAAACTGCCTTCGTGCGTGAAGGGACTAAACGAACTGCTCTGCGCCGGGCATCGCGTATATCTTCATTGCACGGCCGGGATCTCGCGCTCGCCTACGGTTGCTGTCGCTTACCTTCATTGGTGCGAAAATTGGCCGCTAACCGAGGCCGTTGATCACGCCCGCCAAGCCCGACCGGGATGCTGTCCGCTGGAAGGCGTTATTCGGCGCGCGACGCGTCCGCCAGAATTGGATCCTTCGTAAGTTGCTATTCCTGGTGTCAAAAACTACTCCGCGCACAGAATTGCATCTGCCACACGGGCGGCGTGCATAGATGCCTTCACGTCATGGGTGCGAATGATGTGTGCGCCTTTTAGGACAAGCGCCGTCTCGGTTGCGATCGTGCCGAAAAGGCGATCACTGGGTGAAACCTTTTTCTCATCACCTATGGTGCGGCCTAGAAATGATTTCCGGGATGTACCTGCCAGCAGTGGGAATCCCAAACCGTGCATCTCCCCGAAGTGCGCAATCAACGGGTAGTTTTCATCGAAGCTCTTGCCAAAGCCGAAGCCAGGATCGAGCACAATGTGCCCGCGATGCACTCCGGCCGAAACCGCTGTCTTCGCCCATTGCTGCAGCTCGCCCTTGACCTGGGACACAACGTCTTCGGGCGGAGGCAAATTGCGCCACTGCTCCGGGCGTCCGCGCATATGCATGAGAACTGCCCCGCAGCCCAGATCAGCCAGCGTCTGGAGCATGTGCACATCCCAGCGGAACCCGCTTACATCGTTCACGATTTCCGCGCCGGCCTTTACAGCGGCACGTGCGACCACGGCTTTATAGGTGTCGATGGAGATTACCGCGGCAGGCCATTTCTTCTTGAGTTCGGTGATAACCGGAATGACGCGTTTCAACTCCTCTTCGGCTCCGACGGTTGGAGCTGGACAAGGAGGTTGAGAGTGGATGTCTTCGGTGGACCCCAAATTGTCATCGCTGCCCGCTTCGACTCGGGCTCCAGGGCGGGTTGACTCTCCGCCTATGTCGACGATATCAGCGCCGTCATCCAATAACCGCAACCCGTGCTTCAGAGCTTTATCGCCATCGAAAAACTCGCCCCCATCGGAGAAGGAATCGGGCGTGACATTCAGGATCCCCATGATCAGCGTCCTTTTGCCGAGTTCCAGCGAACGCGATCCCAGATTCCAATGAAAGACAGGCCTCATGCCGAGCCGATTCTAAACCAGCCCCAGTGATCGCCTGTGTCCCCTGTGGTGAGTCGCTCGTACACAGGGGACACGAAGGACCACCAAGGATGATGTCGCGAGCTGAAAAACGTCAACGTCTTTTGATTCCCGCCCGCTTGCGCACCAATTGAGCCGCTCCTCCCGCGCCAGTTCCTCGTGGTGGCTTGCGGGCTCCCGCCAGAACTTCTCTCAGCACCACCGCATTGTTGCTACTCTCGTTCTTCGAAGCAAAGAGAAGCGTTAGTCGCTTGTGCTGATGAGCGAGTTCGAAGAGTCGATGCAGAGCGTCCTGAGACTCCGGCTGCGCCAGTTCCTTCAGGTATTTCTTGCGGAAGGCTGCCCATTGATTGGGTTGGGAGTGGTACCAGCGCCGAAGTGTAGTTGAGGGCGCGAGTTCGCGCAGCCATTCATCAATCGCGGCGCTGGCTTTGGTGAGACCCCGCGGCCACAAACGATCGACCAGGACACGGGTTCCATCCTCGCGAGAGGGTGGGTCGTAGACTCTTTTGATAACTACTGCCATAAAGGAGCCACCTCCTGCTCTATCATTGTAAAGCGGCTCGGGTGCCGCCAATGCGATGCAAGAATGGCCGACAATTGAGAGATAAAGAGCACGTTTTGTTCTGTCTTATGTTGCTGATTGGGGTACTCGCCGCCAGCATGTCGTGTGACGTCGAACGACGTAAATCCGATGCGGAGCTTGGGCTAAATCCGCAGCAAGCGGCTGGCCGAAAAGTCTTTGATGCCGAGTGCGCCCGCTGCCACGAGCCCTACTCGACTCGCGGCAAGAAGGGTCCCGGACTCAAGGGAATGTTCCAGCGAAAGTACCTCCCCTTGAGTGGCCTGCCCGCAAATGACGAGCGGGTGACCGATATCATTCGGCTCGGCCGCAACGAAATGCCCGGGTACAGCCAGAAGCTGGACGCACAGGAACTCCAGGATCTGCTCGCTTACTTGCACACGCTCTAAGCTTTGCAAGCAACAGAGCGGGCGATTGCGAACTATGAAGAGCGTGGAGAAATCGCAGCTGTTTCGCGAACTCCCATCCGTGGATGAGGTGGTGCGAGCTTCTGCCCCCTTGGTCGAAGCCCATGGCGCAAGTGCTGTCACTGACGCTGCCCGGGCCGTTCTTGCGCGCCTGCGCGAGGAGATAAGTTCTGGCCCGCTGGACAGCTCTTCTGTTCACCTCGCATTGCAAGGCTTGAGCAGAGCGATCGAAAAGCAAGTGGCCCAGTCCTTGTCCTACTCCCTGCGCACTGTCATCAACGCCACCGGAGTGATTCTCCACACTAATCTCGGGCGTGCTCCCATTGCGGCCCCTGCACTGCAGCACATTGCCGAAACCGCGTCCACTTACTCCAATCTCGAGTTTGACGTTGAAAGCGGCGAGCGTGGCAAGCGCGACATTCACGTGGATCGGCTATTTCGAAAGTTGCTCGCGGATACGGGGGCACTAACCCAAGACGACTCAAAGGCAATCTCGACCATCATCGTAAACAACAATGCTGCCGCAGTGCTGCTCGCGCTCAATACCCTGGCCGAGGACGGTGAGGTGATTGTCTCTCGTGGCGAACTGGTCGAGATCGGCGGATCCTTTCGCATCCCGGATGTCATGGCCAAATCCGGGGCCACGCTCCGGGAAGTAGGGACGACAAACCGTACCCGCGTCGCCGACTATGAAAAGGCCATCAACGAGCGCACACGTGCGTTGCTGCGGGTCCATCGATCTAACTTTGAGATCACTGGATTCACGGAGCGCCCCGCCCTCGCCCACCTCGCAAAACTTGCCCGCGCTCGAAATATTCCCCTGCTCGAAGATCTGGGTAGCGGCGCAATTGTGGATTTACGGACTTTCGGGATCAGGGGCGAACCTAACGTTCTGGACAGTCTGCATGCCGCTGTTGACGTAGTGACCTACAGCGGAGACAAGCTGCTGGGGGGCCCGCAAGCCGGATTGCTCAGTGGCCGGGGGGACTTGATTGAGCGCATGCGAAACAACTCCTTGTTTCGTGCCTTGCGCGTAGACAAGCTCACCTACGCCGCGTTAGCGGCAACCCTTCTCGCCTACATCAAGCACGATCACGCCGCTATTCCTACTCTGCGCATGATGCGCCTAACCAAGGCGGAGATTGCCGCGCGCGCCGAGGTCCTGGTTCGGAAGCTGCGTTCCACCGCGCCCAAGTGGGAATTCGAAATCGTGGATGGTGAATCCGTCGTGGGAGGAGGCGCGGCGCCTTCTGCCGTGCTGCCGACTCGATTGATCGCTTTGGCGCTACCCGGGTCTACTGCGGAATGGCTCTCCGCTCGCCTGCGCCGTTGCGATCCTCCCATCGCGGCCCGTGTGGAAGATGGCCGCGTGCTGCTGGATCTGCGCACAGTCTTTGCCGAACAGGATCGCGCCATCGCGGACGCGATTCAGAGCATCTGATGGAGCGGGATCTTTCATCTTTTTGGCAACGCTCTACACCATCGGCCATTCCACCCGCACTCTGGACGACCTGATCGCCACCTTGCAAGCTCACCAGATCCGAACGCTCGCAGATATCCGCGCATTCCCCATGTCGCGCCGCCTGCCGTACTTAAATCGAGATTTGCTGGAAGTGACTTTGCCTGCAGCCGGAATTCGTTATCTTTGGATGAAGACCTTGGGTGGATATCGCAAGAAGGTGTTGGAGGAATCCCCGCATCTCGCGCTGCGTAATCAGAGCTTCCGCAATTACGCCGACTACATGCTCACCCCCGAGTTCGCAGCGGCCGCGCGGGAGTTGATTGCGCTCGCGGAGCAATTCCGCACCTGCTACATGTGCGCTGAGCGCGTTTACTTTCGCTGTCATCGCATGCTGCTTTCAGATTGGCTGGTGGCGCACGGTCACGAGGTGTTGCACATTGATACCAAGGGTCCGCCCAGAGCACACAAACTCACTGCCGAGGCGCGCATGGTGGATGGCCAGTTGATCTATCGCGGGGACCGCTTGCTGTAAGATTCAGTTTCAACATGATCGTCGGCACCGGCATCGATATCGCGGAGGTTCCACGCATTCGGCAGTCTATCGAGCGCTTCGGATCGCGCTTTCTGGACCGCGTCTTCACGCCAGGGGAACAGCGTTACTGCGACAACAAAGCCAACCGCATGGAACGGTATGCGGCGCGATTTGCAGCCAAAGAAGCGGCGATGAAAGCTCTCGGCACCGGCTGGAACCATGGTGTGCGCTGGGTAGACTGCGAGGTGACACGCCTGCCCGGCGGCCGGCCAACCATCCACTTCCACGGGAAAGCCGGAGAATTCGCGGCCAGGCTGGGAGTGAAGAATGCGGCTTTATCGATCACCCATACGCAAGAGCAAGCGATGGCCGAGGTCATTCTCGAAAGCTGATTTCGATTCCTGTAGCGGCATGCTCCTGGCCGCAATGTGCGATTTCATCTGCTAGACTGGCGCACTCGAAGACTTATGCCCGCCATTGCTGATCCCGACCTGACAACGCAATCCAAGACTGAAATTTCAGACGTCACTTTGATGGCCGGCCTCGGGCTGACCAGCTTTGCAGCTCTGTTGCTCGAATTGGGATTGACCCGGCTGTTTTCAGTGGTTCTGTTTTACCACTTCGCCTTCCTGGCCATTTCCATAGCTTTGCTGGGACTCGGCGCGGGAGGCGTCTTTGCTTACCTGCTGAAGCCGCGTTTAGCAAAAATCGAGACGCGCACTCTGGCCTCACGGCTGTGCACGGTCAATGCCATTTTGATTGTCGCCGTGCTGGAAATTGTGTTGCATGTCCCGGTTGCTCTGGATGTCGCTGCAAAGAATTTCCTTCGCCTGAGCGTGCTTTATCTCGCCGCCGCGCTTCCGTTTTTCGTAACCGGCTTACTGTTCTCAGTGATCTTCGCACGCGAGACCCGCCGAATCCCCCGGCTCTATGGCGCTGATCTGTGTGGCGGTGCACTTGCCTGCCTGGCAATCGTGCCACTCCTGAATTGGTTGGGAGGACCAAATGCCATTCTTCTCGCCGGGATCACGCTGGCAGGTGCAGGCATGCTGTGGGCGGATACTCGGCGCGCCCGCGAGCAAGCCGCGCTCGTCGCCGCTGCACTCGTTCTGCTCACGGCGGCGAATTATTCCGGACGCCTCATTGATGTCGTCTATGCCAAAGGTAAGTTTCGCGACCCCGCATGGGTGGAATTTGCCCGTTGGAACGCGCTCTCGCGGGTGGAAGTTGACAACCAAGGACAAGCCAAGGTCATCGTCATCGATGCTGACGCCTCCACTTACATCATGAACGCAGACGTGTCGCGCTGGCATGAAACAGGCTGGGAGAGAGCCCTCATGTCGGCTCCGCCGGCATTGGCCAACGTTCTGCGTCCGCATGGAAAATTTGCCATCATCGGGCCCGGCGGGGGCGTGGACGTGCTCCGCGCAGTCGCCAATGGTAGTCCCAGCGTCACCGGAATTGAGATCAATCCCATTATCGCTACCACCATCATGCGTGGCCGATATGCCGGTTACGCGCAGCATCTTTACGAGAGTCCCGAGGTGCACATCCACGTTACTGATGGCCGCTCTTATTTGCGCGCTAGTCCGCAAAATTTCGATGTCGTGCAAATGACCCTGGTGGATACCTGGGCGTCAACCGCCGCGGGTGCATTCGCGCTGAGCGAAAACAATCTCTATACGGTCGAAGCGTTCGAGGAATATTTCAATCACCTCAATTCCGACGGAATGATCGCGATCACCCGTTGGGAATTCCGCCAGCCGCGCGAGGCGCTGCGTGTAGTTTCCGTAGCCATGGACGCGCTGCACAGGCTGGGCATTACGAATCCGGCGCGCAATTTCATGGTCGCCGCACAAGGACCACTCAACGAGGATGGCATTCCGGTGCTGGTCCTGGCCAAGAAGACCAGCTTCACTCCTCAGGAGGAAGCTGCGGTCGGCGCGCATTTGGCGAATTATCCAACTCTGCACCTTCTGTACTCGCCGAGCAATCCCGAGACCAATCCCTTTTCCGATCTGCTGGCAAGCAATGATCCTTACCGCTTTGCCCGTGGGTACGAGTACAACGTCTCCCCCGTGACTGACAACGCGCCATTCTTCTTCTTCACCTTGAAGCTAGAGCGCATCGTCAATGACCTGGGGCTTCACCACGGGATCGATTGGAAAGTGAACCTGGGCGTGTTGGTTCTGCTGCTCGTCCTGATGATTTCCGCTATGGCGGTGTTGCTCTTCTTGATTCTGCCCCTGCTGCTGCGACGAAGGCGAGGGCGATCCTCTCCGCTTGCCTTGTTTTACTTTGTGGCGGTCGGGCTCGGCTACATCCTGGTGGAGATCGCTTTCATTCAGCGGTTCGTGCTGTTCCTGGGACACCCAACGTATGCCTTAACTGTCGTCATCTTCCTGCTGATGCTCTCCAGCGGCGCAGGCAGCCTGTACTCGCGGCTCTGGCTACCGCAGGCCGACATGGCTTGGCTTCCCTTGCTACTCGTAGCAGTAGCTCTGCTCGCCGACGTAGTATTCCTCCCCAGCCGGCTAGCTGCGCTGGTTGGCCTCGCCTTCGGCTTCCGCCTGATCATCAGCGCTGTCCTCCTGGTCCCCTTGGGATTTGTCATGGGCATGCCTTTTCCCACCGGACTTCGCGCACTTGCCGCTGCGGCTAGTAAAAAATCTTCCGAAACCTCAGACAATGCCGTGGAGTGGGCCTGGGCAATGAATGCCGCCGCCAGTGTTTTGGGATCGGTGCTGGCCATGGTCATCGCGATTCAATTCGGACTCACTATCACCCTGGCCTGCGGAGCTGCGGCATACCTGCTGGCACTCCTCTTGGTGCGTTGCCTGCCCATGAAAGCTGCCTAGCGGCTGGCATTGGTTTTGTTATCATTCAGCAAGGGCGTTGGTGAGAACCGGTGCACTTCCCGCAGTTGCCCCAACCGGTGTATCCCGATTAAACCCGGCGTTATGAGGAAATCACTTGCCTAGCCAGAAGCAGCTCAAGTGGTCTCAACTCAAGGTTGGGATCACGGTCATCGTGGCCAGTGTGACGCTGGGAGTTTTGCTCTTCTTGATGTCCGGCACCGCTGGACTGTTTACGCCTCGGATTACTGTCAAATCTTATTTCGATAACGCGGAAGGATTGCGCGTGGGCGCGCCTGTGCGCCTGAGCGGTGTGGATATTGGCAACGTCACAAAGATCGCCATCGTCCGCGACAAGCCGCTGACGCCCGTCGAAGTCACCATGAAAGTCAGCACGAAATACGGCTTCAGCTTGCGCCGCGATTCGGTGACTTCGCTCGAGACCGCCGGAGTCCTCGGCGAAACCTATCTTGACATCGACAGCGCCCAGGCAGTCGGGTCGCCCGTGCAGGATGGTGACACTCTGCCCACGCAGGTGCATCCTGATTTCAACCAGGTCGTGCGCGCCAGCCAGAGCACGTTGCAGAACATGGACGCGCTGCTCAAGCGCGCCGATCGCATCCTGGCTTTCGCCGAGAGCGGAAAGGGATCGCTGGGGAAACTGATCTACGATCCCACGCTGTACAACCGGTTCTCCGATACGGTCGCCGAGTTCCAGAAAATCGTGGCGCAGGTCGGCAACGGTGAGGGCAGCCTGGGACGCCTGGTCAGCCGCAACGATGCCTACGACAAGTTCATCGCCACCTTAAACAAGATGGACCAGGTAGTGGATGATTTGCAGCAGGGGAAAGGAACCGCAGGCAAGTTCCTCAAAGACCCTTCGCTCTATAACAACGCGAACGACACCATTGCGAACCTGAAGAAAGTTACCGAAGACATCAACGCCGGCAAAGGCACACTGGGCAAGTTGACGAAGGACGAAGAACTGGCGAAAAAGCTGGATACCACCATGACCAAGCTCGCTCAGCTGACCTCAGACCTCGAGGCAGGCCAGGGCTCTGCGGGCAAGTTTTTGAAAGACGAGTCCTTCTACAACAACACCAACCAGATGCTGGCTGAGACTCGCGAATTGTTAAAAGCAATTCGGGAGAACCCGAAGAAATACCTGAGCATCAAGCTGCACGTCTTCTAACTTCGGAATCAGTGCTCGCCGATTCCAAAGACAGCTCCGAGCATCAGGATTGCCAAAACGCCAAACGATATCCAGCCGTACTTGAAATCCTTTTCTCGAAAAAACAACACGCACGCGACCAGAACCCGCACCACGGGGGTCGCCAGCATCAGCAGCACTCCTGCGCGCTCGATGTCCAGCGGGATGTGGCCTCCGATGAATAAGCCAGCGATTAGTCCGGCCAGCATAATGAAAAAGCAGCCGAACGCACCGATGCGCAGCACCATCGCCACGGCTCGGTCGAATGCGGGTTCCCGGAGTTCGCTCATAGATGCACCTTCGCCAGATGCAGCAGCAAATGCCCCGCAAGGTAAAACATGACGGCAACCAGCAGATAAACCACAACATTTTTGTGAATGCGCGGGGATAATCGAGCGCCTAACAGGGAGCCTAAGAAAACTCCGACTGCGAGCGGCGCAGCGACTTCGACCAGGATGTCGCCGCGGCGGTAATAAACGATCGCACTCGCGGCGGCGGTTACTCCAATCATGAAGTTGGAAGTGGCCGTAGCCACGATGAGCGGCACGTCCATGAAGATCATCATCACCGGGACTTTAATAGGGCCGCCACCAATCCCCAGTAATCCCGACAGCGCCCCCGCTACCAGGGACGAACCCATCCCCAGTGGATAGCGCTTAGGTTCGTAGTGCGGAATCACCACGTCTCCATTACCCCCGACCGCTGGAGAAGATTCGTCCCCCAGCTCGGTCTTGGGCTTCCGTCCGCGTAAAAGCGTAATTGCGCTGTAGAGAAGAAAAGCGGCGAACAGGCCCTCCAGAAAACTGCGATTGAAGTAGCCGACCAGATACGCCATGACCGCCGCCCCCAGCGAAGTGGCGAGTTCAAGTGTCATGCCCAGGCGAATGTCGGTGGTGTGGCGTTGCAGGTGAACGGAAGAACTTGCTGCCGATGTCGTGATCACGGCCACCAGGCTTGTACCGATGGCCTGCCGGATGGGTATACCGAAATGCAGCGCAAGCAGTGGCGTTAACAGCACGCCACCCCCGATGCCCGTCAGGGCCCCCAACAGGCCCGCCCCAAATCCGAGGATGAGCAGCAGCACTGTCACCATCCGCAGGTGGCCTTTCGATTGCCGAGTTGTTCGATGGAGATAGTAGGTCTGGAAGCCGTGTTCTTCAGGAAATGAAAGCGGGCGGGAAGACCCGTCCGCCGCAAGCTAGGACACCGCCCTGGGCAGAGCAGTTGAATCAGCTTGCTCGTGCGCATGATAGCTCGACCGTACCATCGGCCCAGACTCAACGTGGCGGAAACCAAAGCGCAACGCTTGATTCCGCAGATAAACAAATTCCTCGGGCTCGTAGAAGCGCGCGATGGGCAGGTGATCTTTCGAGGGCCGCAAGTATTGGCCGACGGTGAGGATGTCAACTCCGCGCGACCCGAGGTCGTGAAACACTTCGATCAACTCTTCGCTGGACTCGCCCAGTCCTACCATCAGTCCGCTCTTGGTCACGGTTCCGGGAGAAATCTTCTTGGCATCTTCCAGCAGTTTCAGCGTCCGTTCGTAGCGCGCACCCGATCGCACAGCGCGATACAGGCGCGGAACCGTTTCCGTATTGTGATTCAGCACGTCTGGCTTGGCATCCAGGACGATGCGCAACGACTCTTCCAGACCCTGAAAATCAGGAATGAGAACTTCGATGCGGCAGTCCGGCGTCAACTCGCGGATGGCGTGAATGGTTTCAGCGAAGATGCGGGCGCTGCCAATGTTGTCATCGTCGCGATTGACGCTGGTCACCACCGCGTGCTTGAGCCCCAGCGTGGCCACGGCCTCCGCTACACGGCTGGGCTCTTCCCAGTCAATCGGTTCCGGGCGCCCCTTGGGTACGGCGCAGAATCCGCAGCGCCGCGTGCAGATATCGCCCAGCAGCATGAACGTCGCGGTCTTATGATTCCAGCACTCGCCAATGTTTGGGCACTGTGCCGATTCGCAAACCGTGTGCAGGCCCAGGCCTCGCGCCAGCTTCTTCAAATTGTGGAAATTGTCTCCGACGGGAGCTTTTGCCCGCAGCCACTGAGGCTTCGGCACACGCACGGGCGGTGACAGCTCAATCTGAATGAGTTGGGAGGTGCCAGCCATCGTTTCGATTCTATCAGTTCGGGTTTGCACACCGCGATTCGCTGCCTGCCAGTGGTCGAGCTACCGTGTCGCTTCGCTACGCGCCAGCACTGTCGACGCCGCATTCGACATCGAATCGTAGTACTGGACGAAGCGTTGCGGTTCCATCGCCGAGTAAGGTTCCAGATTGTGCGCCCAGCGAAACCCGATCGGCTGGTACAGGAGTTCCACGACAATATGGAAAGGGCCTTCCGTCTCTGAGACCGGCACGGAATAGCTCACCGCGTCCTCGCCGGCTGAGAACTTCGGATCGTCGGCGGCGTCGCCCACAACGGCGATGTCCTTCTCCGCGCTGCTCTTGTCAAATCCCGTAGGAATCAGGCGATTGTCTTTGAGATACCCGGTCGCGGCCAGAAGACCGGTAGTGACGTGGCCTTCCTCATCTTTGAGAATCGACTCGTAGATCTGCACCTCGCCCGCATCGGTGATCTGGCGGTAGTGCGGCTCGAACAAGGATGCATCGGCGTCATTATCGTTTCCCACGATCGAGCCGTCAGGCTTGAGGGCGCCGGACTCGAACACCGTATGTCCATCACGATCCTGAACCGAGAAGTGCAGCCAGGCACGACGGGAGGGATACGCGGTCGGCAGCTTGTGCCCCGTTAGATTCCGCACCGTCACTTGCGCCTGCAGACGGCCTCCGGAGACTACAACGTCGCGTAATTCTACTCGTGCAGCCTGGCTCTGCAGGAATCTGAGAGTCCCTTCGGAAGCTGTTGTCAGTTCCTGTGGAAGCGCCGCCACGCTGAGTTCATCGCGATAACGGTTCAGCATCTGCTGCAGCAGGAAATTTCCGCCGACGAACACGTGCTGGTGCAAACCGGTGCGCGGAAGACCTAGAACCGAACTGATCTGGACCTGCTCCTGAACTTCGGGCATGTGACATCCCTGGCAACTGTACTTGGATGGATAGTCGCTATGCAGCCACTCCAGGTAGGGCATCTGCTCCGGTAGATATCCGTTCGGCTTGCCATCTTTGCCGCGCGCGGTCGTGTAAAGCTGGTGGCAGGATCCACACAACGCCGAGTCCCGGATATGCGCGGCCTGCACGGGCTGAAAGCCTCCTGTCGAGGTATTCATGATGTGCTGCCGATCGGGCGGGATCGCGAACGGTCCGTATTCAGGACGGTCATTCTTTGCCCGGGGAGATTCGACCACGAATCCGCCATTGAAGCTCTCTTTCGTCCCCAGCTTCTCCTTGCTTATCTGGTGACAGATCGAACAGGTCACGCCATCTTCCGCCGCCGCCGATGCCTTGTTATCCGGATCGAAAGGCAAATGCGCAAAGATCGCCCCTTTCTGCCCTGTCAGCTTCGCTTCATAACGCGCTACCGGCATGTGGCAGACCGAGCATTCGTCTTCAATATCAGACACCGCTTGAGGATGGTCGACGGTTTCTCGGCGTACGCTCGCCTGCCAGTAAGGATCGCGCGCCGAATTCGCCATGATGCTCGATCGCCATGCCAGTCCAATTGAGACATCCTGACCGTTCGGGGTCGTCAGCTCGTTATGGCAGGCAAAGCAACGGTCAGAGGTGTGAAACTGCGGCTTGAGATTTGGATCGGAACCCTTCAGCCACTGCGCTGACCAAGGGATTGCCACAAGAATGACGAATGCTCCTGATAACTTTCTAGACATCACCATCCTTCGTTTAGTTTTCCGTCCTGCCAGTCCCAGAGCAGGTAGAAGACGATTTGCTTTTGCCGGCCTGCGGTATCGTTTGCCGGAATCCTTAACCCCAGGTCGCCCCGAATATGCTGGCGATGGCTGATGGTGACTTGGATTTGAGGAACGAGATCCCAGTCCGTCTTCGCTCCCGTCATAAGGTCCCGGTTGGCGATGAACTCGAACATCGGCGTCCACAGGCGCCCCAAGCCATGATTCGCGCCAAAGCTCTGCCCAATCGCCGTATTAAAAAATAATGATTGCGGCGCGATGCTCGTGTGGAAAGGCAGCTCCGCCCCGAACTGTGTCTGGATAAAAGTGTCGCTCTTGAAGAGTTGATCGAAAGCAGCGAACGTTTCGAACGTCGTAGTGCCCGACCCGAAGCCGCGCGCCCGGTTTCCACTAGGGATCAGAAGTCCGCCAAATAAGCTCAGAATCGATCCGCTATCGAGGTTCGAAAACATCACGCGCTTGGCTCCCAGCGTAGCATCGCCCACGCCGCCGTACCACACACGGTTCTGGTCCTGAAATTCGATGGGAACGTCGACCTCGATCTGGTTGTTCACGCCGAAGCGCTGCTCGTGAATGATGTGCGTTTCATTGCCGGGCGCGCCGTTTGCATTTACCGCTGTCGAGAGCACAACTTCATCTTCGGGGAACGCCTTCTCCGTCACCATCGCCCGCGGCAAGTTCAGTTCGCCCCGCGGCCAGCTCCGGCTGCTGCAGAAGGTACGCAGGTAAGCGATCAGATCGTCAATCTGCTCTGAGCTAAGGGCCTCGCCGAAGGCCGGCATGATCTGGGAAAAGCCCCGGCTCGGCCCCCCGTGCTCGATGACATCCTTGTATGCCGAATTCACTTCTGGGGTGGTTTGATCGCACTTGCTGAAATCAGGGAACGTGCTCGGCTGCTCAAATCCGGCAATCGCCTTCGGTGCGCCCCGGCCATCCGGGCCATGACACGATTTGCAGCCCGCTTCGCGGTACACCTGCTCACCTTTCCTGGCATCGGCGTGGAACGCATAACCCAGATACTGGGCATGCGCGAAGCCACTGGAGAATGTAACCGCGAGGGCCAGCAGAAACCCGTCCTTCATACAAATCTTCTGGATCGACATCGCTGGTTGGGAATGCGCTTCGGATGAAAGCAGTCTCTTGACTCGATGACGGCGAAGCAGGTTCCAAAATCGTTCGCGCATGAAAGTTTCAGCCGACCTCAACCAATCCGTACGTGTGCTGCCAGCGGGCCCGCATGTGGACCAGCGCGCGGCTGATTTCTTCGGCCGAGATTTCGGCATGGGGACCACTCACCACAAAGGCAGCTTCACGCTTAGCGGCTTCCAGCAGTTGCACATCTCGGATGATATTCGCCACTCGGAAATCAGGAAGCCCCGCTTGGCGGGTTCCAAAGAATTCTCCCGGACCGCGCAACTCCAAATCCAGTTCGGCAATTTTGAAGCCGTCATTCGTGTGCACCATGGCGTCGAGGCGTCGTTGGCCCTCTTCGGAAACTTTCCCTCCTGTCATCAGGATGCAATACGACTTCGCCGCTCCTCGCCCAATCCGCCCACGCAACTGGTGCAGCTGGGCCAGGCCGAAACGTTCCGCGTGCTCGATCACCATCACGGTGGCGTTCGGCACATCCACCCCCACCTCAATCACCGTGGTTGCCACTAGAATCTGCAGTTCGCCTCTCTGGAACATGCGCATGACTTGATCTTTCATGTTGGCATCGAGGCGGCCGTGCAAAAGCCCGACTTTCAGCTCTTTGAAGATACTACCGCTGAGCTCGCGGTACATTTTGATCGCCGCCTTCAGCTCGCTCTCTTCGTTTTCGGCGATGACCGGGTAAACCACGTACACCTGATTTCCGGCGAATACCTGCTTGCGGACAAACTCCCATACTTCGGGCGAGCGGTCATCGCTCACACAGCGGGTCACGATGGGCGTTCGTCCCGGCGGAAGTTCATCGAGCACGCTGACGTCGAGATCTCCATAGAGAGTCAACGCAAGTGTGCGCGGGATTGGCGTTGCGGTCATTACCAGTACGTCCGGCTCACCCGCTGCAACAGCCGAGCTTGGCTCCGCCTGGCGGCCAGGGGAGGCCCTCCCTGCACCGGCCTTTGCCATGTCCGGCTCTGCGACGGCCTCTGACGACTTCCTCATCAGTTTCAGGCGCTGCATGACCCCGAAGCGATGCTGCTCATCCACGATGACCAGGCCCAGATTATCAAATTCGACTTTTTCTTCCAGAAGCGCATGGGTGCCAATGATAAGCTGCGCGTTTCCCTGCGCAACATGGCGGCGGGTCTCGCGTTTGCGGTCGGCTTCGAGAGAACCCGTAAGCAGGACAATGCGATAGCCGGCTTTCTCCAGGATGTTGCGCGCCGAGAAGTAATGTTGCTGCGCGAGAATTTCGGTGGGAGCCATCAGTGCGACTTGGTATCCGTTTTGGATAGCGATAATCGCAGCCTCAAACGCGACAATCGTTTTCCCGGAACCCACATCACCCTGCAAGAGACGCCGCATGGGATAAGGCTTTCCCATGTCGTCCGCAATCTGCTTCAGCACACGTTTTTGGCCCGGAGTGGGATGAAACGGCAGAATCTTCTTGATTGCCGCCCGCGAGCCGTCATCCAAGCGGAACGCGATTCCGGTCTGGGACTTCTGTTGGCGTCGCTTCAGTTCCAGCCCGAGCTCCACAAAAAACAGTTCCTCAAAGATCATCCGGACATGTGCGGGCGTGCGGAACGATTGCAACTGTTCCAAACTCTCGCCAGCTTCCGGCCAGTGGACGTTCCACAAGGCGCTGTGAGGCGACACCAGCCCCATGCGCGAGCGCACGGCCGCGGGGATCGGGTCGGGGATATCGGAATTCAGATTTTCCAGCGCGGTGTGTATCGCACGGCGAAACCAGCGCGGCGTCAGCCGTCCGGTGGCCTCATAAATTGGGACGATGCGGCCGACCTCCAGCGATTCCGAGACTTTTTTCTCGGCGCCATTTGCGGAGTCCCCCGGGTCCCCCAGCATCTCAATTTGTGGCTGAATTACCTGCAACTCGCGAGTGCGCTCGTCCTGCTCCACCTTGCCGTACAAGGCGATCATCTGGCCGGGCACAAACTTATCCTGCAGATAGGTGGCATTGAAGAACAGGCAGCGCAACCGGGATCGGCCTTGTCCGACTGTGAGTTGAAAAATCGGCATCTTGCGAGTGCGAAAAAGCCCGGAATTGCGCACTTCCGCGACAATCGTCGCCATTTCCCCCGGACGCAATTCGGAAATGCCCCGCGGGTTCAACCGATCTTCATAACGAAAAGGAAGATAGTGGAGCAGGTCCCCGACCGTGTAAATACGCTTGCCCGCCAGTACGTCAGCAATACGGGGACCAACGCCCTTCACGTATTTGACGGGCGTAGAAAGCTCAAGCATTGCGGCGATCCCTTGTCACGTCCGAAGCCGGTGGAAACAGGCATCGAAAGAATATCAGGAGCATGGATCGATCGCGGTAATCGCGGGTAAGGAAAACTTGCGTTGTATTTGGACGACTTGCCGTAATCGCCAACCCCGGGGTGGGTCGGTGGTGTCTAAGCTATCGGTGCGCCTAAACTTCCTTCAAGCCCTGCTCGCCATCATTCTGGGCAATGTGGTGTACTTCGCGCTGCTGCCAACCCTGCCGTTGATAGCCCGGCACCGCCCATTTCGCGTGGACCTGGGCATGGTGCTTGACTTCTGGATGTGCCTGGTTATTTACGGGTTGATTCGGTCCGTGCGAAAGTGGCGATAGGGGACACGAGCAAAGGCAGCGACCTACTGGTACCCCGTCGGGATCTTCATCGGGCTTTGTTTAAACCTGCAACGCTGCTACAACCATTCATCCCGCAGTCGCAGCAATTCCTGCCGGAGGTGTTCCATATCTTTTTGCACTTGCTTCCTTTGCTGGGCGCTCTGCTTCCGAACTTCCTTTTTCTCTTTGCAAAGTTCGTTTCGCAGATCGCGGGCAGCCTTACGGGAATTCTCGGCGGCCAATTGCATTTGCGGCCGCAATCTTGCGATCTCATTCTCCAACTCGGTCATTTCCAGAGCACGTTCCGCGTGAAATAGAGGTTCATCGTTGAAACTCTCTTCCTCGATGAGTTCACCGGACTCTTTCCTCGGCGGCAAGGAAAGCGTCAGGTTCTGCTCTTTCCGGTCGCGCATGACCACAACCGGAACCGAGTTCCCACGCCGCGCTCGCACTGCATGGGTGAAATCGCTGGTGTCATGAATGGCCTCGTCGTTGACTTTGATGACCACATCCCCGGCGCGAAAGCCCGATTTTTCCGCGCGGCTGCCTTTTTCCACCGCTCGCACCAGTACTCCGTTTCCATTCTTCACGCCAAAGAACTCGCCCAGTTGCTGCGTGATGTTCTCGACCATCAACCCACTGCGCGCCGAAGAGGTCGCCATTACCATGTTGATGGCCGGGATGTCGATATCGGGAATGTGGATCTCCGGCATGTTTACGTGCATGTCACCCGGCTTCGGACCCATCATGGAATACTCTTTATGCTTGTCGGCTAATTGGACCTTCACGGTCATGGGCTGACCCTCGCGGCTCACGCCGAGGCTTACCAGCCGGCCCGGCGGCGTCTCGTGGATCATTCGACGCAGTTGCGCCCCACTTTCGATTGCAGTGCCATTCATGGTCAGAATGACGTCATGCTCTTTCAACCCAGCCTTTCCTGCGGGAGCGTCCTGATCCACCATGGTGATCTCTACGCCCTTTTCCTCTTTCAACTTCAAGGCGCCTAGCCGCTCGGTGGTGACATCGGCAATATCTACGCCAAGATAAGAACTAGTCCCGCTGTCTTCGCTGGAGAACACCCAGCTTTCGCCTCCCGGTTTCTCCACCAACCAGTTCTGGTCTGCGTAAGATAATCCAAGTAGCAACGGGATCAAAGCAATGACTGTCACAGCGTGTCTGCGCATGGTGTGACTCCTAAGCTTTTTCTTCGGGCGCTTCACTCGCGCTAACTTTTCTTTCTACCGGCCAGCTCGCTTGATGCAGATGTCGCCCGTCGAGGTATGCACCTTGACCAGCGGCCCGCCGCCATTCAGCTTTCCCTCGGCAATCAGCGTCTTCGGACCCCACTGATCGCCTTCACTGCTCACGTGAATGTCTGCGAACTCTGACGTGATGCGGTGGCCATTCCCCATGTCCACCGTGGCCCGCAGATTTAACGCTACGTCAGATGCGATATAGAGGGTGATGTCGCCCGCACCGGTTTCCAATTCGGAGTCATGACGCTCTCCTCCAGTGTTCACCAGCTTGACGGTGATGCCGCCCGCTCCGGTCTGGGCAATTGCCGAAGGAACCCCATAGAGTTCGATTCCTCCCCCACCTGTCTCGGCATTGACATGTCCGTTCGCAGACGTCAAACGAATGCTGCCGCCGCCAGTTTCAATGTCCGCGGAACCGCCGACATCTTTGAGTTCCACGCTGCCCCCACCGGTTGACACCTTCAGCTTCCCGTTGCACTGGCGAACTTCCACGCTGCCCCCGCCGGTTTCAACGGTCGCGCCCTGAGCGCCGGATTCAATGAGGACACCTCCTCCGCCCGTTTCGGCGATCACTTTGCCGTTCGCGTGCCGAACCTGGATCGAGCCTCCACCCGTGTGCAGCGAGAGATCGCCATTGACCGTTCCAACATCGATTCCGCCACCGCCTGTCTCAGCGCTGACTCCACCACCGATGTCGTCGAAACGAATGCTGCCGCCGCCGCTCTCGGCTTCCACCCGGCCGCCAACCCCCATCGCCTCTACATTCCCGCCCTCAGTTTCCAGTTTTACCAGCGCCATTTCGCGAGGAACGGTTACATTGAATTCACCCGAGAAATGCCGCGGACGATGCCCTCCCTGCCAGTCGCCCACGATCCAGGCTGTGTCGCCCTTCACATAGGCGGTTACCTTGTACTGTTCAAACTGGTGGCGTGCGTCCTGCTCCGATGAAGAATTGCCATAACGGGTATGAACGACATAATTGATGCCTTGCTGTTGCGATCCATGCACCACCACCGAGCCCATATCCACTTTGACTCTGAGGTTCTTAACCGCCGCCAGCGAGCCTGTGATCTGCTGACCCCAGGATCCCCCTTCTCGGGAAACTTTCGCCTCCTGCGCCATGGCCAGTGGCGCAATCAAGGCCAGAACACTGGCCAATCCAACGAATTGTGACGCGCGTTTCAAATTAATCACCTCGTTTCTGCCTCCCACAGCCGCTGGGGCTTTCCCGCGAAGCGCAGCGAGCGCCCCGTCTGGACTTCTAATCAATCTCCGGCAGCTGCGCCAGCATTGTGCGTGCCTGAGACTTGATGTACGTACTCTGATCTTTTGCCGCTAACGCCAATAACACGCCTCGCACGCTGCCGTCGGCCTTGACTGGCTCAATCAGCCGCAAGGCTTCAATGCGTACGCCGGAATTCTCGTCATTCACCAGCGCCCGCAAAACGGCATCGCGCACATTGGTGTCGCTCTTCACGTAATTGCCCAGTGCATCCAGAGACTTCAGCCGCACTCCCGGATTGGTATCGTTCTGCAGCGCGTAAATAAGTGCGTCTCGCACCTGCAGGTCGCTGGATCGCTTGGCCAGCAAGTCAACGGAATCGACGCGTACACCCGAGTTGTAGTTGTTGCGGGCCGCATAGAGCAGCAGTTGCTGGATCTGCTGATCGTTGAGCGATCCCTGCTTTTCCTGGGTGGCGAGGGTGTTGTATTTAATAGTGACCTGATCAGTTCCGGGTATGGGAGTGATGGAATCGATGCCAGCGATGGCGGCCGCACTCGCTGCTGTGGTGCCGCTGTTGGTGGCAATTGGGAGATGATCAGTTTCTGTGCCGCGGCCGTAAATCTCGTACGTCGTTCCGATGCCGCCGGCAAAACCGAGAATCAGAATCACGGAAGCGAGAGCGGGAGAGAATCGTACCTGGTGCAGCCAGTTTGCCGGATCGAACGCCAGGCGCGTCCAGAGGCTGCCCTGCTGAGCAGTTTCTAGCGCTTCCTGCAGGCGCATGCGCGAGGACGCCAGCAGATTCGGGGTCGGATCCGTAATGCGATCTTGCGAGAGCAGCGCATGAAAACCCTGCTCCGCCTTCAGTTCGGCAGCGCAATCCGCGCACCGGGCTACGTGCTGCTCCAGTTCATAGCGTGCGTCGTCAGGCAGTTCGCCGTAAACGTGAAGCACGATATTCTGTTTGACCCATTCACACTTCATAGTTCCACCTTCATCGCAGCGGTGCTTACGACTCGGGGTGCCCCACGGCTCGCCGCTTTTGCGAGACGTGGGATTCCCACTACCGCATATCCGCCAAAGCCCCGCGCAGTTTCTGCGTGGCCCGGAAGAGGGTGTTCTTAGCGGTCTCTTCCGTCGTATGCAAAATCTCCCCCACGGTCCGCAACTTCATCCCGTGGTAATGCTTCAGCTCGAAGACCATTCGCTCGCGAGGCGTCAGCCTGTCGAGCGCCCCGGCGATGCGCGCGCCAAGCTGCCGTCGCATCAGGTCACGCTCCGGATTCGCTCCTGCCCTCCCGTCGGCAACCTGGTCCAGCAGGTCGTACTCCGCGCCATCGGAATCTTTCGCAACCGGTGCGTCTTCCTTGCGCACGGTCCGCTTACGCAGATGATCCAGGCACAGATTCGTTACGATCCGGTAAATCCACGTGTAGAAAGAGCATTCAAACCGGAAGCTGCCAATGTTTTTATAAGCCTTCAGGAACGCGTCCTGGTAAACATCCTGGGCGTCCTGTTCGGTTCCGGTGAGATGGAGGGCGAGCCGCAGTACGGCGTGGTCGTAATGGCGGACGAGTTCCTCGAAGGCGGCGCGATTACCGCGCTGTGCCTCGCGGATAAGCATCGTGTCATCGATGCGGCGATCTTGAGCTTGGCGATCTAGCCCAGCCATGCGGCCCCGCGCGGGGAGTTGGTTTTCAGCTACTTTTTCGACTCGTTCACTCTCTCTCGAGTGGGCCCGTCCGCCAACCGCAAAGGGTACTGCCCATACACCGGCCGGCATTGTCGCTATATCCTCTACTCGCCCGGCTTTAGTGTCCTCCGGGCTTGCATAGGAATAGACGGGGAATCAAGAGATCCGTGAGCAGGAATTATAGGCGGTACAGGGATTTTTGGGGGACTCTAGGTGATTCTGCAGCAAAGATTTACAACGAAACAGAAC
This sequence comes from Candidatus Sulfotelmatobacter sp., assembly GCA_036376495.1. Lineage (GTDB taxonomy): Bacteria > Acidobacteriota > Terriglobia > Terriglobales > Acidobacteriaceae > Sulfotelmatobacter. Next base: position 60,937 of record DASVAE010000023.1, read on the forward strand.
AACGGCCCACAGAGTGGGCCGCCGGGTGCAAACTGGGGATGGAAATCGTGGAGACGTACTTGCTAGCTCTCTTTGTCGCAATCTGAACGCTCGCGGAAGGGGCGTTGCAAGCAACGTCTCTACGGACTACTCCGTTACCGGTTCCTTCTCGATCACGACCTTCAAATGCGCCGTTACGTCCTTATGCAGCTTGACGGGCACCGTGAACTCGCCCAGGGTCTTCAGCGGCTCGTGCAGCTGGATCTTGCGCCGATCCACGTTGAAGCCCTTCTTGACCAGAGCATCCGCCAGGTCGCCGGAAGTCACCGAGCCGAACAATTGATCGTGCTCGCCCGACTTGCGGGTGAACGATACGGAGACGCCATCAAATTGCTTCGCCAGTTCCTCAGCTTGTGCCTTCTCTTTGGCGGAGCGGCGTACAGCGGCGGCCTTCATCTGGCCAATGACAGCCTTGTTGCTCTCCGAGGCCTGGATCGCCAGTTTGCGGGGCAGCAGGTAGTTCCGCCCGTAGCCTTCTGCGACTTTCACCACGTCCCCGCGGGATCCCAATTTCGCAATGTCTTCTTTGAGAATTACTTCCATGATAGCTCCTGGCTTCTAGCTGCTAGCTTCTGGCCACACCCCGAACTCCCGCCAGACTTAGGTAGGAGCTTGAGGCTAGTAGCTAAAAGCTGCTTTTTTAGCTTGCTCTTCCCGCAAACGGCAGCAGGGCGATATTCCGCGCCTGCTTGATCGCCGACGACAGACGGTGTTGGTGGGGCGCGCACACCCCGGTCAGGCGCCGAGGTACAATCTTGCCACTCTCCGCAACAAACTGCCCCAGCAGACGGTAATCCTTATAGTTGATGTCTTCGATCTTCTCGACGCAGAACTTGCATACCTTCTTGCGCCGGAAGAACTTGCGGCCGCCTCCGCCGCCTTCGCGGGGACCACCTGGTCCGCGACCGGGTCCGCCAAATCGCGGACGATCTCCACCCGGACGTGGCCCTTGCGGCCGCTCGCCCGATGGCGCGTGTTGCTCTGGTGCTTTCGTTTCGTCAGCCATAACTCTCCTTAGAAATCGTGACTATTCGCCACTCGGCGATAGCCAGCAAAGCCTTATCGGTCGGGACATCCTCTCCTCGCCGACCTACGCAGTTGTCGGGGCTTCCGCCGCCGGAGCGGCCACTGCCTGCTCTGGCGCCGGCGCCGGTTGCGCACTCATCTTCTTCTTGGATTCCCGCAGCTTCTTGATCTTCTCCAGCCGTTTCTGCTCTTCGTCAACACGCACGGTAAGGAATTTGATCACCGGCTCCGTCACACGCAGGCGGCGCTCCAGTTCGTGGATTGCCGGACCTCCACCCTCCACCACCATTAGCACGTAAATGCCATCATGAAAACGGCGCACGGTATAGGCAAGACGGCGCTTGCCCATCTTGTCCACGCTCTTGACGACTCCGCCCGAAGCCGGCACCACTGACTGCAGCGTGGAAATCAGTTTGTCCAAATCCTCGTCCGTCATATCAGGACGAACAATGAACATCAGCTCATAAATACGATTCATTCGTTTCTCCAAACGTGGCCACGGATTCTCATTGATGTTCGCGGATACCGTTACCGTTGAAAGTTCCTGATCCGTGTTCATCCCCGTAAATCTGTGGCTAATCTTTTTGTTCGTCCAGCTCTTTGCGGTTAAACCGATTCATCGCCGCCGCTGGACCGTCTCTCAAGATCATCTTTACCGCTTCTTCCGCGGTGTCGAGCATTCCGTCAATCACTTTCAGATCTGCCTTGCGCATCGGCGCCAGCAAGTATTCCTTACCGTCTGCCACCTTACGCTCCGGCGCGACGCCGATCCGGATGCGCAGGAAATCCTGCGTGCCCAAAGCACCGATGATCGACTCGATGCCGTTATGTCCCGCCGAACTGCGCCGCGGGTGAATCCGCAGCGTGCCCAGAGGGAAGTCCAGTTCGTCCTGAATCACGATCAGGTCCGATTCCGGCTTTGCCTCGTACTCCCTCACCAGCCCTTGCACCGCAATCCCGCTCAAGTTCATGAACGTTTCGGGCTTGGCCAGAAGCACCATCTGATCCGCGAGCACGGTCCGTGCCGTCAGCGCCCGGCATTGCCGGTTTCTTACTTCCACGCCCAGATCTCCGGCGATACGATCAATCGCCAAAAACCCGACGTTGTGCGGCGAAAACTGATATTCGATTCCAGGATTGCCGAGACCAACGATCAGTTTCACGCTTTGAACAGCTCATGTAGGGACAGCCGCCTCGGCGGTCCGGCCGAGCGGCAGCTCGGCCTTGCCACGCACAAGCTATTTCTTCTCCTTCTTCTCGGCTTTCTCTGGAGCAGCCTCGCCTTCCTCGTCAGTCTCCTGCTTGCCCTTCTTAATGACTTCGGGCTCGGTCGGAGCTGCCGCCTCCGCAGCCACTGCTTCTGGCGCCGCCACGACTTCTTCCTTCACGGAGGTCACGTGCGCTACGGGCTGGTTCTCATCCGTGATGAATCTCAACTTCTCCGAGTGCGGCAGATCCTGGACACGTAGCACCTTGCCAAAGGTCAAATGGCTGACATCGGCATCGATGTGGCTCGGAATGTCCCCCGGCAAGCACTCGACCTCGACTTCACGCAGCATCTGCTCCAGAATGCCGCCCTCCTGCTTCACTCCAGCGGCTTCGCCGATCAGGAAAATCGGCACGCTGACCGTCAGAACCTTATCCAGGGCGATCCGCTTCAGATCGATGTGCAGCAGCTTGCCCTTAATCGGCTCATACTGCCAATCCACGATCATGGCCTTGGTCTTCTCGCCATCCATCGTCAGATCGAAAATGGTGTTGTGGCCGGTTTCCGAATTCAGAATGCGCGTAACCACGCGTGGATCCACGCTGATGGAAAGCGAGTCTTTCCCGGCTCCATACACCACCGCCGGAATCTTGCCTTCCCGGCGCACTCGCCGGGCATCATTCTTCGTCCCCGCTTCTCTCGCTTGCGCTTCCAGTACGTTCGTTTCCAGTGCAGTCGCCATAAATTGAGATTTCCTATCTACAAAATCTTTGTTGAGCAGTGAGCCACGAGCGATGAGCAAGCCGGATTCGCTCCTGGCTCATAGCTACGTAAACAACTTACTTACCGAAGTCTCTTCGTGATTGGCCTGAATCGCCCGGCCAATCAATCCCGCGATGGAAAGGACTTTGATCTTGCCGCCCTTGTCCGTCGTTGCGTCTTCCGCTGCGGGAGTCAGCGGGATTGTGTTGGTAACTACCACTTCGTTGATGACTGAATTGCGAATGTTCTCCACTGCCGGACCCGACAACACCGCATGCGAGGCGCAGGCATAAACCTGGGTCGCCCCATTCTCGATGAGTGCCGCGGCCGTCTTCACCAGCGTTCCAGCCGTATCGATCAAGTCGTCGATGATCAGGCAAGTGCGTCCGTGAACATCGCCGATCACGTGCATAATCTCAGCCACGTTCATCTCCACCCGCCGCTTATCCACGATGGCCAGCGCGGCGTCCACCTTCTTGGCAAAAAACCGCGCCCGCTCCACGCCGCCCGCATCGGGTGAAACCACCGTCAAATTCGGTAACGCCAGCTTGCGGAAGTGATCCACCAGCACCGGGGACGCGAACAGATGATCCACCGGGATGTTGAAAAATCCCTGCAACTGCGGCGTATGCAAATCCACGATCAACGCCCGGTGCGCACCCGCGGTGGTCAATAGATCCGCCACCAGCTTCGACGAGATCGGACTTCGCGGCTTGTCTTTCCGATCCTGCCGGGCGTAGCCGAAGTACGGAATCACCGCCGTGATGCGCCGCGCCGAAGCCCGCTTCAGCGCATCAATCATGAGCAGCAACTCCATCAAGTGCTCATCCACCGGACGGCACGTCGGCTGCATCACGAAAACATCCGCCCCCCGCACGTTCTCCTGGATCTGCACGTAACACTCGCCATCGGCAAAGCGCGTAACCTGTGCCTGCCCGCGCTGCATCCCCAGAAAATGGCAAACTTCATCGGCCAACGGCAGGTTAGCCGTGCCGCTGAAGATCTTGAACTTCTCATCCACCCGCGGACGCTGCTTGCGGTCCGGCTTTTCGTCCGGCACAGGCGGACTCTTTTTTTCGACTTTCTCCGTCGTCTTGTCGGTCGGCGTCGCTACAGTGGCCATAGGTAGTTCTCAGTTCCATGTTCCCAGTCCTCAGTATTTCGGGCTCGGCCAGTTCCACTGAGAACTGAGAACTGGCTACTGAGAACTGCAGTTCTGGCTGGGCCGCTAGGATTCGAACCTAGACAAAGTGCTCCAAAGGCACTTGACCTACCATTAGTCGACGGCCCAGTAAGCCATTGTTGATGGTTGAATGTGGTTGAATGAACCCCGTCCCGGGGCAAAGTCATTTTCGTTCAACCATCAAAAATCAACAATCAAAAATTCTCGACTACCTCGGCTCACGTAGGCCGACTCACGTAGAGACAGGCCCTTGGACTGTCCAAGCGAAGGCAAAACCGAGAGCCCCAACTACAACCCCCGCCCTAGCCCACGGACATCCGCCGCCAGTAAGCCGACCGCGAAAGGGTAGCCGTCACCTGCGTAGCCCAACCCAGCCTCCGTACTCGCAGCGCGGCACTCGTAGCTGCCGCTTTCGAGGCAAACAGCCCGTATAGCGTCGAACCAGAACCTGACAAAGACGCATACTTCGCGCCTGCGCGCAAAAGCGCAGTCTTAGCTTCACCTAGCTCGGGATACTCAGGAAAGACGACTTCTTCGAAGTCGTTCTTGATCCCGGCCCGGACAAGCGCGAGAAGCGGATTCTCGGCCAGGCCCCTTCCAAAAGGAGCACCGGAGTACTGCTCGCTAAGCCACGCCGACAAGCCATGGCTAAGCTCATCAATTCTATCGGAGCTTCGCGCTACGGTCAATGTATGCGCAGCCCGTGCAGGCACGGCCGCCGTCCGCTGGCCAGCCGGGTGCAGATCGGCTTCCCGCCGCCGATCCCATTCCGCAAATGCCTTCGGCGTAGAGACCCCAATGTCTGGTGTAACCACCACACATGGGATCGGCAGCAAATCCGGCAGAGGATAAACCTGCTCACCGCGCCCCAACCCGAGCACCGTCCCCCCCAGCAAAAACAGCGGCAGGTCCGATCCCACCTCCGCCACAATGCGCAATCGCTCCACCGCCGTAAGCCTCTTCTTCAGCACACGCTCGAGCCCCAGCAACGTGCTCACCGCATTCGCCGACGCCCCGCCTACCCCCCCTTGCACCGGCAAATGCTTGTCAATCTGGATGAGCACTCGCCCCTTCGCACCCAGCAGCGGCATCGCACGCTCCACCACTCGATAACAAGTATTCCTGTCATCCGTCGGCACGCGCGAATCGGCACACTGAATCTCAATCCCTGAGCCCCGCTCTATGCTGACACGCACCAGATCGTGCAGCCCAACCGTCTGATATACCGTCAGCAATTCGTGATAGCCATCTGGCCGCGAGACTCCAATCCGAAGGCCTAGATTGATTTTCGCGAAAGATCGTAAGGTGACGGGCATGGACGAATGATTGTACGGTCTGAATCGCCAATTTACGATCCTCAGCCGCTGTCGAACCCCACGCGCAGCTCGACCGCAAGATATCCTTGGGTCCAAGTCACGTGACCTCAGTAATCTCGACGCCCCTCACTTAAGGGCGCACGATGGTTGTGATTTCAATCACGGGACGCGCCTCCTAGACGCCGTCTTCCCCCGTTGAAACCGAAAGACCTGTAACCACCGTGCTGTCCCGCATCTTCGGGCCCCTGGGACGGCATCCTCCTGCAAGTTGGGACATGAAGTTTGGTGGAAAGCGGGTTCAGGTAGCACAGCCAAATCTCTGTTCTGCGGATATCGTGCGGGCCGCCGAACCTTTTTTGGGGGACGGGTATGCGAAGGATTTCCTTTGCTGTTGTCGTTTTCTTGTTCATGGCTGCCCTGGCATGCGCCCAGAGCAACTATCAAGTCATCTCGGTCAAGGATGGAGCCACCATCTCCGGAACGGTGAAATGGTCAGGTCCTATCCCTCGTGCTCTGGAGTTTCCTATCACCAAGGATCACCAGATCTGTGACCCTGAATCCAGGAAGACCGCGGACCTCGAGCGGCTGATTGTTGGCCCCCAGGGCGGGGTGGCGAATACCGTGGTATATCTAAAGAACATCACCAGTGGGAAGGCGATGGACCTGCCCGAACAACGTCGCCATCTCGACCAGAAGCGTTGCCGTTACATTCCTCACATTCTGCTCGTGCCCAAGGACGCCGCGCTCGACATGATGAGCTCCGACGCCACCTTGCACACCATTCACATGGACGGGGCGGCGACCTTCAATCTGCCGTTTCCGTTCCCCGGCCGCGTCTCCAGTCGCACCATGCAGACTCCGGGACTCGTCAACTTGCGCTGCAATGGTGGCCATGTCTGGATGAACGCGGAAATGTTTATTGCCCCTCATCCCTACTATGCCGTCACCGATGAGAGTGGCCGCTTCGAGTTCAACGACGTGCCGCCCGGAACGTATCAAATTGTCGCCTGGCATGAGGGCTGGAGCCTACAGGGGAAAGAGCATTCCTTCGACGTGCTGACCGAGCGAAGCGTCGAACGTCCGGTATTCAGCGAGCCACGAACCTGGGAGAAATCGGTGACCGTGAACGCGAACCAGCCGTCAACTGTCGATTTTGTGCTTTCGAGCAAATAGTGTCCTCCATCTGCTCGAAGCGGCGCTAGAAATCGCTTGGCGGTCAGGTCAGTTCGTCAGGGCCCCCTGTGTGTAGAATAAAGGCTGCATGTCTCAGGCAGCACAAGCGATCACCCGCAGCCCGGCGGAAATTGTTCGGCTTACGCCCGTGTCGCAGGCTGCCAATGGCGTCTGCTACGCCAGTGCCGGCGAAATCGCGGTCAACTCCTTCGATCTTGAACGGATGGTTGCCGCCGTTCCCATGGCGGTCGCGGCCGCGCTCCAGCGCAAAGCCTATTACTTTGTCCCCCTGACCGTCAGCCAGGGAGACGACACCCTCATCGCCGACCGCTACGACGTGGCTCTAAGCGATAACGCAGTCTGCCATCGCAACTTGAATCTGGGCGACTCTCAATGCGTGTTCATCTCCACTCGCCTCATGGACGACAAGTTCTCTGTGGCCTTTGAGTTCTACATCAATGTAGGACACGCGCTGGTAGAACGCGCCGGAGTATCTCAGCAATTCAGTCAACTGGTCTGGAGCCAGGCCGAAGCCGGTGTACGAGGCGAGACTTCCCTGGATGCATGGGAAGCGCGAAAACTGGCCACCGCCAACGGACCTGACGCCGAGCGCTATAAGACGGAGTACCTGGAAGCGGCATTCTCTGACGCGGTCTCAATTTATCTGCTCTCCCTGTACCTTGACGTGGACTACTACGACCTGCGCGAGCGCGACTATCCGCTGCTGGCGCCGTCTGCCTTAGCCGAGCGCTTGCGCAAGATCTCTGAGCTCTTTCCTCCAAACGCCGGCTTTGAATTCTCCATTCTGTATAAGCGCCGTGGCTGATTTCTCCACAACGAAGACCTTGATTACGCCCCGGACTGGACCCCGGTCCCCACACTGGTACGGCATTCCGGTACGCATCTTCCTTCTGACATTCATCGGGACCTTATCCGCATTCGCGGTGAGCCTTTTCCTCGCCATTCTGGGAATAATGCTGATGGCTGCACTCCGCGGCCGCCGTCCCGATTTGACGATTGCCTACTCGCACATCGCCCTTCCCCTGGGGCTGGTCGCAGGCGGCATCATCGTCCTTTTTGCCACCGCCCTGGAGATCCGGTACTACCGTCAACACAAGGCTCTCCGGGCCCTCGAGAGAATGGGCTGATGCCTCCTCGCATCGCCGTCCCTATGCCACACTCGACAGATCTCGAGTACGCTCAACGCGCCATTCCGCAATACGAACGCGCCCTCGAGCTTGCCGGCGGCGTACCGGTTCGCATTCCGCTCGATCAGTCTCCGGAGGAGCTGAAGAAACTGATTGCTGGCACTGACGGCGTTCTGTTGCCGGGCAGCAAGGCCGACGTAAATCCGGCAAGATTCCACCAACCCGCCTCCCCCCACATTGCTGCCGCAGATTCACGCCGCGAGGAACTGGACTTCTTCTTGTTGGATGACGCCTACACACGGCGAAAGCCTGTGTTGGCGATCTGCTATGGCCTGCAAAGCCTGAACGTCTACCGCCACGGTTCTTTGATCCAGCACATCCCGGATTTCCTGCCGGAAGCGGCGAGAAATAGAGTCAATCACGAGGCAGGAAAAACGGTCACCGTAGCGCATACGGTCGAAATCGGCGCGGAGTCGAACTTACGCCGCATAGTGAACAGCACTACCGGGGATGAAACGCACAACAATCTCACGCTCCCGGTGAACTCCTCTCATCACCAGTCAGCTGACAAAATTGGAGAAGGTCTGCGGATCGCAGCCCGCTGTCCAGACGACGGCATCATCGAGGCACTTGAAGGAACAGCTTCCGATCACTTTGTGCTGGCTGTCCAATGGCATCCCGAGCGCTCCCTCGATCAAGACGAATCTTCCCGATCCATCTTCCGTTCCTTGTTACAGGCCACGTAGCCCCGGACCCATTGGTCCGGCAGGTTTTTCTTCAGGAGAACCTCACCGTCCCGCTCCGAGGATCTCCCTGCTCTCGTCTTGCGCGACCGCCGGATAAGCTGCGGCCTTGCGTTGTCGTAAATCGCGCGGCAGTTCAGATCGCAGCAACCATAGGCCAGCCAGTGCTGCAGCCGTCCATGTGATCGACACGAGCACAAGCTGGCTGACATCCGCCATCCGGCTTCCCCGGCCTACGGTCGCGAGTGGAACAGCTTTCGCAACCTCGAAGCTGATCGCTCCCGCGATGATCGCTGCCGCGGCAGCTTTCCCGAGTTCCTTCCATCGCATCTCACCCAATGACACCAGCCCGCGGAAATGCAGCAATCCTGCCAGCGCCGCCAGATTGATACCAATCCCGATGTCCGACGCCCACGCCAGGCCAATGACGCCGAACGCGTGAAACAGGACGGAATAGATGGGCAGAGAGAGAACCGTAATAACAGTAACGGCCACCATCGGCGTCAAGGTATCACCGGCTGCGTAGAATGCCCGCGCGTACAGTCCTTGCGCTGCCCATAACACCAGCGATAAAGAAAACCAGAAAAAGTACACGGCGCTGGTCTGAGTGTCCGAGAAAAGAAATTTCCCGCGCCGATATACCAGATCGATCAACGGAACTGCGGCCACCATCATCCATCCTGTGGCGAGCAGCGAGGCCGCCGAGACCCGGTACACGGAATCGTTCACCGTATATGCGAATTCCTTGAGCTTCTTTTCATTAAACAGTCGCGCAAAGAATGGAAGGGAAGCCTGGCCCGTGGCCTGCCCCAATACCGCAATAGGCACGGCGAACAGACGTTTCGCGAAAGTTAGGCGCGTGATATCGCCCACCCCGCTGGACGCATAGTGACGAAGAATCCAATCGTCGGCGGTGACCAGCGAGACCCCAAGCATGAGCGGCACGGACAATTTCACCCATTCGCGGAATGCAGGATTGCTCACATCGAACGACGGCCGATAGCCAGTACCAATCCGCGCAGCGCCGATGACGCTCGCCAGAAAAGGCCCGGCAACACTTCCAATCAATGCGCCGTATGCCAGCGACTGAATTCCAAAGTGGCGCCCGCCAATCACGCCTCCCAGAATAATGAATACGTTGTAAATCAGTGGCCCGAACGCGGGAAAAAGAAAGAGGCGGTGAGAAAGCAGCACCGCCGATACCACCCCGCCCACGTAGAAGAAAATCTGCGCGGGAAGTAGAATGCGCGTCAGGTGAACGCAAAGTTCAATCTTGTCCGGCGAAAAGCCCTTCACGAACCAGCGCACGAACTGCGGGGCAAAGATTTCCGTGGCGATTGTCCCCACGATCATCACCGCTGTCATGACCGTGATGATGATGGAGAAAGTTTTCTGCGCATCGCCGTCCCGCTTCTCCGCGAGAAAGCGGGTGTAGATGGAGATGAAAGTGATCGACGCGGCGCCGCCGGCGACAATGTAATTCAGAAAATCGGGCAGCGTAAACGCCGCCACGTAAGCGTCTGTGGCCCCCCCCGCCCCATACGCCCACGCAATGTAGGCATCCCGGGCGTACCCGATGACGCGCGACAGCATCACCGCCGAAATCAGCAGCAGAGTGGCGGAAAATGCCGTGTGCTGGTGCGACGGCCGAAAAAAGCGCAACAGTTTATTCATCGAGACCCGGGCGATTGAAGCTCAATCTTATCGGAATCTCAAATCATCAGTGTTGCTTGTGTAGGGGCGGACGCCTCGTCCGCCCCGAGCCAAGCCAGTGGATGCCGTCACCGTCATCCTGCATGACCGAGCCGAAGAGCAGCAAGCGTCACCTCACCCAAGTCCTATCTTTCGCTGCTTTGCACGTACACTTTTCCTGCAGAAATCAAGTCGACGTTCTGTGCCTCAGTGCTAAGTCTTACACTGCGCCATCCCGACTTCTTCTCTGCTTTCGGAATGAAGGACAGCAGGTACTGATGCTGCCAGCGCCGGTTCAGATCCTGCAGATAAGGCGCAAACGCCACGGGAGCCCCGGTCATACCGATGTAATAAGCCTCCCCGCCAGTTCGATCCGCTACCTGCGCTAAGTAAAGTTGGCCCCAGTAGCTCTGCCAGTAGCTGTGGCCGAAGTGTCCCGCCCCAGGCTCATAAATCGCCGAGACCACAATATCTTTGCGCACGCAATCGTCGACCGCTGCATCGACGTACGGATCCTGCAGATCCCCGGTGCCGTAATAACGGTCGATGCCATCGCTCACCATCAGCACCGAGTGTCGGGCCTTACTTTCCGGCCATCGCTTGGCTAGATCGCTCAGGGAGAAATACGGACTGGCGTTCGCCCCCGCGATTCCCTGCGGAAGTCTGAGCGCCTTGGCCGCGGCCGCGTGATCCGAACTGGGATTCTGAGCAATTTCGGCCGTACCATTCCGCATGTAAGCCACGCCCACCAATGTGGTTGCTGGCAATCCATCAATGAACTTGCGGATGTCATCCAACTGAGAGCCCAGATTCGTGCTCGAGCTGTCGTCGAGCAGGATGAACACTTCCTGCGCGGAGTGGTCACCTTGCGCCGGCACCCAATCCACCACCTGGTCCCGGTCTTTCCCCTCATACACCATCACTTCATTCTTCTGAATCACGGGAATATCGTTGCCGTGCTTCGGTTCCGCCGTTACCGTGAGATGCACAGCCGTTCCCGCCTCCGGAGCCGTCTGAGCGTAAGCCAATCCCGCAGCCCAAAGGGTCCCGGCCATTACTGCCGCAGAAAAAATCTGATGCCGCTTCATCGTGCTTCCTCCACAGTGCGGTCGCTCGAACCCACAGCTTCGCTCGGGAGCCATAACACGCACGTTCTAACCAATTAGATGAGAACAACTGACAAAAGGTGGGACTGGCACAACCAGCATATCCCAACAAATCTCAGCGCGTAGGAAATGGGATAATTGCGCTGTGACTCTTCCCAGCCCGGTACAAACTCGATCCTCCGTATTCCGCAGGTCATTCCGCAAAGAATTTCCCCTAGCGGTGCGCGGTGACGGCGTGTACGTCTCCGATATCGCTGGACGAAAATATCTCGACTTGGCAGGTTCGGCTGCCGTGAACTTCATCGGACATGGCGTGCCCGAGATCTCCGCCGCCATGGCCGAGCAGGCGGCCAAACTTGAATTTGTCCACACCAGCCAGTTCACCACGCCCGTTGCGGAAGAATACGCACAGCAGCTGCTGACATTCGCCGGCGAGCACTTTGCAGGTGGCGCAGTCTACTTCACCTGCGGCGGTTCGGAAGCGATCGAGACGGCGCTGAAGCTGGCACGCCAGTATCAGGTAGAAATCGGGCAGGCCGGGCGCTCTCAGGTTCTCAGTCGCGAACAGAGCTATCACGGCGCGACCCTCGGCGCCCTTTCGGTTTCGGGCAACAAGCGGCGCCGTGAAATCTACGTACCCATGGTCCGCGAGTTTCCCCACATCGGCATGCCCTATTGCTATCGCTGCGACTTCGATTGCACGGATGGCTGCCGCAATTGCGGCCAGCAATACGCCGCCGAACTCGAACGGGCGATCCAGAGGGCAAATGGTGAGGTCGCCGGATTCGTTTTCGAACCGGTGAGTGGAGCGACCCTGGGCGCGGTAGTTCCTCCGCCCGGATATCTACGAAGTATTGCCGATATCTGCCGCCGCCATGGCGTTCTGCTTATCGCCGACGAGGTCATGACCGGTATGGGACGAACCGGTCGCAACTTCGCCGTCGAACACTGGGATGTCCAGCCTGACATTCTCGTGACCGCCAAGGGACTCTCCAGCGGTTATGCCCCGCTGGGCGCGGTGATCGCAAGCTCGAAAATTGTCAGTGCAATCGCCGATGGTTCGGGAGCATTCTTGCACGGCTTTACTTACAGTGCCCACCCCATTTCGCTTGCGGCAGGCCGAGCTGTTCTTAGCTATTTGCAGCAGAAGAATCTGGTCCGAGCCGCCGGCTCGGAGCAGCAAGCGACTCCGGCCGCCGCCTTCAAACGCGCTTTGGCCACGTTACTCAGCGTAGAATCTGTCGGAGATGTCAGGGGCATCGGTCTCCTCTGGGCCATCGAATTCGTAGCCGACAGGAATACGAAGCGGCCCCTCCCCGCGGATTTCGGATTTTCCAGCAAAGTGGGAACTGCAGCGCTGAAACGCGGGCTCCTGGTCTATCCCATGCAGGGCAGTGTGGACGGCATTTCTGGAGATCACATTCTGCTCGCGCCTCCGGCCATCATCAATGCGGAACAGATTTCGTGGTCGGTGGAACAGTTGTCCGCTTCCATCCGCGAAGCCCAGAAGCAGCTCTGAGCCTTGAACGATGGCGTTCCCGATACAATCTGAAAACCATGCTCGTGCTCGCATCCGCGTCTTCCCGCCGTCAGGAACTCTTGCGCCACGCGGCGATTCCATTCACCACCCAGCCCGCCGATGTGGATGAAACTCCTTTCCCGGGCGAGAGCGCTCGCACCTGCGCTGAGCGGCTTGCGAAAGAGAAGGCTCTAAAGATAGCGCGCTATCACGCCCATGCGCATGTGCTCGGCGCCGACACAGTGGTAGTCGTGGATGACCAGATCCTCAACAAACCTATGGATGTCGAGGATGCTGTCCGCATGCTGCGACTTCTCTCTGGTCGCGTTCACCAGGTGATCACCGGAGTGTGCCTGGTGAACCCGCTTCCCAGTCCACACCGCCCACTGGCTGCCAAGCCGCCTGCGCCCTACACAGTATTCACAACGGACGACCGCCAGCTTTTGCTCGCCTCTGAAACGACTTCTGTGACAATGAATGAGATATCAGAAGCTGAAATCCGCGAATATGTCTCGACCGGCGAGCCCATGGACAAAGCCGGCGCCTACGCTATCCAAGGCAGAGCTTCGCGCTGGATTCCACGCATTGAGGGCGACTACAGCAATGTGGTTGGATTACCGGTAGCGCTGGTATTTCGAATGCTGGCGGGCAAATGAAATCGGGTACAGGGGCGGATACGCTTACGACTTCTTTTCTTCTTCTTCTTTTTTCGGCTCTTCTTCTTTAACGGACGACTTGAAATTGCGAATGCCTTCTCCAAGACTCTTTCCCAGTTGCCCGATCTTGCTCGGGCCGAAAATAAGCAGAACGATGGCCATGATAAAAATAAGCTCGGTCAGACCGATTTTGCCATTCATTAGGACACTCCTCCGCTCGCCTCAGCCTTCCACTCACTTATCTCGAGCTTACGAAAATTCTAGGCTAGCTGCCCCTCAGAGTCAAAAACTCCGCATCTTACGCCCTGAATCGAATGCGCACTTAGCGAGGCATTCGGAGTCTATTCATTTCATTCTGCGAGGTGTCCCATGGAAATGCGCCCGCGCGTCGTCTCGATTGCGTTATTAGCAGTGTTGCTGTCCACACCTCTCTGTTGTGTGCACGCTGCGGCTCAAACCCCCAGTTCCGCCCCGCCGCAGCAGCGCCCCACCAGCGAGCCTTATACCGGGGACCTATCCATCTTCGAAACGCCAGGCCGTGACCAGCGGCTGCAAATCAATCGCGTGATGGACATTCTCGGGATAAAAAATGGAAAGACCGTCGCCGACATCGGCGCCGGCTCAGGATGGTTCACCGTACGCGCAGCGAAACGCGTTGCCAGTAAAGGCCTGGTCTACGCCGTTGACATCAATCCCGAGGCCACTCGCTACATCAACGAACGCGCCCAAAGAGAGCATCTGCAGAATATAAGAACGATCCAGAGCCTGCCTGATGATCCGCTTCTCCCTCCAGGCTCGGTTGACGCCGTCCTGATGCTGAAGACGTATCACGAGATCTCCCACCCAGTCACCTTGCTTAGAAATTTTCGCGCGGCGCTTCGTCCCGGCGCCACGGTCGGAATTATCGATCGCAACGGAAATGGCGAGAACCACGGGCTCGACAAAGATGTCGTGATTCGTGAGGCCAAAGAAGCTGGCTACGGCCTGACCGGGCAATACGACTTTGTGAAGGGCGACAAGATGGACTATTTCCTGGTCTTCACGGCAGCGCAGTAATGTCCCTCACGCCTGCTCGATCATTCCTGCCAGCAGCAGCGCCCGCCGAGGCAACTGTGAAATCAGGATGTGCTCGTGCACCGCGTGCGCTCCCTCGCCCACTCCGCCCATACCGTCAAGTGTCGGAACCCCCATGCCCGCTGTAAAGTTTCCATCCGACCCGCCCCCAACGGCGGCTTCCTCCAATTTCCATCCCACTTGCCCCGCGATGGCTTTCGCCTTTCCATAAAGATCCGCCACCCCTGCGGTTCGTTCCATAGGCAACCGGTTGATGCCTCCCTCAATGATCAACTTGCACTGCTTGTCATATGGCCTTAGCGCCCGCATCTTGCGCTCCAGCCCGGAAGCCTGCTTTGCTTTTTGAATCCGAACATCGATCTCTACCGTCGCTTCGGCTGCGATCACGTTGGTGCGCGTGCCCCCACGCATCACCCCAGGGTTGACCGTAACTCCGCCGCGCAGATCGTTGAACTTCGAGATGGCTGTAATCTGCCGCGCCAGTTCGACGATGGCGCTGTGACCTTTCCTCGGATCGAGGCCAGCATGTGCGGCAACTCCCTTCACCCTGAGCGTGTATTCGCCCACGCCTTTGCGCGCCGTTTTTACAGCGCCGCGCATGCCAGCGGCAGGTTCGAGCACCAGCACTGCTCCGGACCCCCGCGCCAGTTCCTCTGTAACTTTGCGCGAAGAACTGCTGCCGACTTCCTCATCGGACACAAGCCAGACCGTGACCGGCCGCGGCAGCCCGCCATGCCACTTCTGCAGAGCTTGAACCGCATAAAACATCAGGGCGATGCCTGACTTCATGTCGAGGACACCGGGCCCGTGCAGCCGCTCTCCGTCAGTGCGGCATGGCATCGTCGCCAGCGTCCCCAGCGGATACACCGTATCGAAATGTCCGAGCAGCAGTACGGGTTTCCGGCCGTCATTCCCAGCGAAGTCGATTTGTAAGTTGTCGCCGTAATCCTCAGTCCGATGCAGCCGCGCTTTCCCGCCGAGTTCTTCGAATATGCCGGCCAGGAACGCTCCCATGCGGTCCGCGGCAACCTTGTTGTCGCTGGGCGATTCGATCTCGACAAACGCGCGGATCGTCTCCACCATCGCCGGCAGTCGTTCCTGGAAATATCGCAGCCTGTCGGACCCCGGGGAATCCGGGTTGACCTGCCGCTTGGCCGTTTTCTTCGTGCTCTTCATCGCCGCCTCCGCGCATGTCGCAGGGTCTTTCCGCGCAAGCGGTACAGTATAATCGTCACGCCGTTGAACACGACTATGAATGAAAACAACCCTGCGCCAGATGCTTCGCTAGGGGCGGCGAAGATCGCGTACGACATCCACGACATCCTCAAAATCCTGCCTCACCGTTATCCCCTGTTGCTGATCGATCGCGTCCTCGAACTGGAGCGCCGGCAGCGAGTCGTCGCCATCAAGAACGTCACCATCAACGAACCCTTCTTCGTCGGACATTTTCCCGGCCTGCCTATCATGCCGGGAGTTCTCATCATCGAGGCCATTGCGCAGGCCGGCGGCGCCCTCCTCCTCACCGAAATTGAGGATCGCAGTGAAAAAGTGATGGTCTTCACCGGCATCGAGAGAGCGAAGTTTCGCAAGCCTGTCAGTCCCGGAGACCAGTTGCGCATGGAAGTGACCGTCACGGGTTGGCGCTCCGTGCCAGGAATGACCGCCGCCAAGATGCAGGGTTACGCTTTCGTAGGCGACAAGAAAGTCGCCGAGGCGATCGTCTCCTGCCAGCTCATCGATAGTGCACGCGGGCGCGGGTCGAACGATGGTGCCGGCGGATCCTGACCGTGAATGCCCCAACTCAGCGCGCCAATCCCCCGATGATCCATCCCACGGCCATCATTGATCCCGGCGCGAAACTCGCAGATTCCTGCCAGGTTGGCCCTTATTGCGTGATCGGTCCGGATGTCGAACTCGGCGAAAACTGCCGCCTGCTGTCGCATGTTGTGATCGAAGGCCCGACGAAGATCGGCTCCCACAATTCTTTTTTTCCTTACGCCGCCATCGGCATGGCGCCCCAGGATGTCACCTACCGCGGCGAGCCAACCCGCCTGGAAATTGGCGATCACAACGAAATTCGCGAATACGTAACCCTCAACCGCGGAACTGTGAAAGGCGGCGGACTCACCAAGATCGGAAGCCACCTGCTCATCATGGCCTACACGCATGTCGGCCACGATTGCGTCATCGGCGATCACGTCATGCTGGTGAACGGCGCCACCCTGGGCGGCCACGTGACCGTTGAAGAGTGGGCTGTAGTCGGAGCCCTCTGCCCCGTGCACCAGTTCGTGACAATCGGCGCGCATTCCTACATTGGCGGCGGTACCACGATCACGCAAGATGTGCTGCCATTCTCCATGACCTCCGCCGCCCGCGAGACCCACGCCTACGGGATGAATAAAGTTGGTCTGCAGCGGCGAGGCTTTTCCAAACAACGCATCGCCAAAATTCATCACGCCTACAAGATCCTGCTGGCCTCAAAGATGAATACCTCGCAGGCGCTGGAGAAGCTCAAGTCGGAGTCAGACCGCGGCGAAGATGTCGATCTGCTGATCCGCTTCGTCGAACGCGCGCAGCGCGGGATTATCAAATAGCGATAGACAGCATGAGTGGGGCAGGATTATGCCGGTTCAAAATGAAAAACTCGGCCTCATCGCCGGCAACGGCAAATTTCCTTTTCTCGTGCTCGATGCCGCCCGGGCGCAGGGCTTTGAAGTTGTGGTTGCCGCCATCAAGGAAGAGGCGTTTCCCGAAATCTCCGACCAGGGAGCCGCGTCCACCCATTGGCTTTCGTTGGGAGAGTTCTCAAAGCTCATCGAGACCTTTCAGCGCGAAGGCGTCCGCCGCGCTATCATGGCCGGGCAAGTCAAACACAAGCAGATTTTCTCCAGCATCCGTCCGGATTGGAGATTGGCAAAGCTTCTGCTCTCCCTCACCACCCGCAACACCGATTCCTTGCTCGCAGCAGTAGCGAAGGTTCTGGCGGATGAAGGCATTACGTTGGAAAAATCCACGTGGCTGCTGGAGCCGCTCCTGGCGAAGCCGGGGATTCTCACCCAGCGTGCTCCGAGCGAACAGGAACGTAAGAACATCGACTATGGACGCATGGTAGCCCGCAATCTCGCCCAACTCGATATCGGCCAGACCGTGGTTATTGCAGATTCGGCTTGCGTCGCCGTCGAAGCCATGGAAGGCACCGACGCGACCATCGAGCGTGCCGGACAAATCATGCGCTCGCTGCACGGAAATGCCTCCACTCTGAGCCGCACTCTGACCGTGGTGAAGATCGCAAAACCGAATCAGGATCTGCGCTTCGACGTGCCGGTGATTGGAATCAAGACCGTTGAAGTAATGCAGACGGCGCGTGCGACCTGCCTGGCGGTGGACGCCGGCAAGTGCCTCTTACTGGACGGCCAGAAGGTGATCGACGCCGCAAATGGAACAGCAATCGCCATCATCGCAGACGAGGGAAAGTAAACCGATGCAAGCAACAACTCAAGCAGCGAACGAATGCGCCGGCATCGCCGACCAGTTACAGCGCGCGTTCTATGGCGGCGCTTGGCATGGCCCTGCAGTTATGGAGATCCTGGAAGATATAGACGCAGCAACTGCTGCAGCGAAGCCCATCCCCAATGTCCACAGCATTTGGGAATTGCTGCTGCATGTCGCCGTCTGGGACGGAGCTGCATTGATGCGCCTGGCCGGATCGAAGTGCCAGCCCGCCGGCGATGCAAATTTTCCTCCTGTCACCAAGCCCAGCGAGGCCGCCTGGCGCAAAGCAGTCTCAGACACGAGGCGCATCCACGACAAGCTGGTCAGAACGGTTTCTGGATTATCCGAAGAGCGCCTCCGGGATCGTGTTCCGGGTAAACGCTACAACTTCTATCACCTGCTCCACGGCATCGCCCAGCATGAGCTCTATCACGCCGGCCAGATGGCAATCCTGAAGAAGGCAGTCCTGCGATGAACACGTAGGGACAGCCTCTTCGGCTGCCCAGTCGAGCGAAGCTCGACCGCGTCACCACTTCCGGAAAATCACCGCCACCGCCGCCACAATCAGCGCGAAGCCCACCATATAATTCCACCGCAGCGGCTGCCTCAAATACAAAACCGAAAACGCGGCAAAAACCGTCAGCGTGATCACCTCCTGAATCGTCTTCAACTGCGCCGCGCTGAATTCATACGACCCGATCCGGTTCGCGGGCACCTGGAAGCAGTACTCGAAAAAAGCAATGAGCCAGCTGAGCACAATCACCTTATAAAGCGGCACCTCGCGATACTTGAGATGCCCGTACCATGCGAATGTCATGAAGATGTTGGAAATGGTCAGCAACGCGATCGTCCTCATGGGGCGATGGATTCCTTTCTATGCACTGGCGGCTCTACCTCCCCGGCGTCCGCGATAAAGCTCGCACCCGCCGCCCGGGATGCTCTTTCCCAGCTTTGCGTTTACAATTCCTTCCGGCTACCGGCCCAGCGAGAACTTCTCTGCCACCGCACAACCCGATCTCTGTCGCAGTCGTGGGCGTAGGCGTTTTCGGACGCAATCATGCCCGAGTCTACAAGGAACTGGAGTTGCAAGGCGAGGCAGTGCGCCTGCTCGGCGTTGTCGATCCCGATACAACCCGCGCCGACGCCGTGGCGCGCGAGTTCGAGTGCAAGGCCTTCGGCTCGGTGCAACAGCTACTCACCACTCACAGTGAAGTGCAGGCAATATCGGTGGCTACTCCCACGCTGAATCATCTTACCGTCGCCCGAGAGGTAATCAAGTCCGGCGTCGATGTCCTCGTCGAGAAACCCATCGCCGCGACGCTGGAGGAGGCCGACGAGCTGGTCACGCTTGCCCGCCAGCACAAAACCATTGCCCAGGTCGGACACCTCGAGCGCTTCAACCCCGCAGTTCGCGCCGCCGTGCCCATCCTCACCCAGCCAATGTTTTTCGAAGTGCACCGGCTGAGCGTCTTCACTCCGCGGTCGCTCGATGTCGACGTCGTGCTCGACCTCATGATTCATGATCTCGACATCGTGCTCGCCTTTGCCAAGTCGCCGGTGAAGGAAGTGCGAGCCGTCGGCCTGCCCATTCTCTCCGGCAAAGCGGACATCGCCAACGTGCGGATTGAGTTTGAATCGGGCTGCATCGCCAACTTCACCGCCAGCCGGGTTTCCACCGAGCGGGTTCGCAAATTGCGTTTCTTCCAGCCCCGCCAGTACATTTCCCTCGATTACGGCCGCCAGGAGGTGCTGGTCTTCACCGTCGGATCCGACGGCACCGGCGCTCCCTCCGTCAATCCGCAAATCGGCGTAACCAAGCCGCCCGTGGCATCCGAGGAACCGCTTCATGCTGAGCTGAGATCTTTTCTGCGGGCCGTACGTGAGCGATCCAGCCCTGTGATCACGCTGCAAGACGGCCGAAACGCACTCGCGCTGGCCCTCGAGATCGTCTCCGCCATGCGCGAGCATGGCAACAAGGTGGGCCTCGCCGCAATCAGCCATAATAAAGCGTAGACTCCAACCCCGAACCCACTGGCGTGGGAGCCTCTTCTCCCCAAGAGCCTTCCCTCGCATTTACATATGTTTACACACCAAAGTCGGTGTTCGATTAGTGAAGAGCCAAATGCCCGGAAAGATGCGAGAATAGAACTAAGATTGGCGGTAACGCACTGCGCGCCCAGAGCATGTCACTTGCAATGCCAGATGCAACGCCGTCAGTGTTCTTCGTGTCTAAGTGACAGGCACCTAAATCCAGCGCATGCCGATTACGCAAATTCCATTTAGGGACCCGGTGCCTCCACCACCTCCGTCTCCGGAACCGCCGCCTCAGCAACTCGGGCTCTACGATAGCAACGACTGGGAAACGGCTTATCGGGAACTCGATGCCCGCGTTCCCCATCTGCTCATCCAGTTGCAGGACGATCTGGCACGCTCCCGCCGTCGCGAAGCAGCGTGGATTTCCATCATTACGCACCTGCTGCTGTTCATCTTTTTGTGGAATCTGCCACTGATCGAGAAGACCATCGGAATTCATCGTGCCGTAGTCATTCCCATCAACCCCATGCAGGACAAGAACGTCACCTTCCTGCCGCTTCCGCCCGACCTGCAGAAACCTACTCGCAAGCCCAATACGAATGTGATGTCCGACAAGGACCGCATCGCCATGTCGCGGCATCCCCAGCTGGATCCCAACGAACTGCGCAAGATCTTGACGCCCCCTCCAGGCGCGCCGGGAGCTCCGGGACCGCGCTCGGCACAGCCCGCTGCCCCGCCCCAACCGGCTCCAGCCGGTCAGGCGCCTCCTCAGCAAACACAGCAGGCAACGGCGAGACCGCAGTTCCAGAGCAATCAGACAGCGCAATTACAAGCGCCTGCTCGTCCCAACAACAATTTCAGCAAATTCGCCGCGCCCATGACTGCGGGACAGGCCATCCAGCAGGCGGCGAATGCCGCCGCTTCCAATCGCGGAGGCGGTGGTCAGGCGGGTGATTTCGGCTTGGGCACCGGGGCACATGGCCGCCCGCTGGGAGCGCTGGATGTTCTCAGCGACACGCAAGGGGTAGACTTTGGCCCGTATCTCCAACGTATTATCCAGGTCGTACGCCAGAACTGGTACATCCTGATTCCAGAGTCCGCCGAGATGAAAAAGGGAAAGCTGGCGATCGAGTTTGCCATCACAAAAGATGGACAAGTCGCGGATATGCGCCTGGTCACCAGTTCGGGTGACGTTGCTCTCGACCGCCCCGCCTGGGGCAGCATTACGAATTCAAATCCATTCCCGCCGCTCCCCACCGAATTTCACGGTCCTTACCTCGCTCTTCGCTTCCGCTACTACTACAACCCCGACAAAGCCGATCTCGAGTAGTTCTCTCGAATCTTTTTCTTTCCGGGATAATCAAATCGTTAACAGCGCGTTCTGCGCTGATTTTCCTTTCTGAAGAGCAGCCGTGGACAAGATGCCCGTACTGTTCGTCGGCCATGGTTCGCCGATGAACGCGATCGAGAACAATGACTTCACCCAGGCACTGCGCGATTTGAGCGCGCGCCTGCCGAAGCCCAGGGCCGTGTGCGTGATCTCCGCGCATTGGGTCACGTCGGGATCGCACGTGCTCGCATCTTCGCATCCGCAGACCGTTCATGATTTCTACGGCTTCCCCCGTGCTTTATACGAAGTTGAATATCCCGCACCCGGCGCTCCCGCCGAAGCCGGCAAGCTCGCAGAAAATCCGGTGATTGTGCCCGATAAAAAGTGGGGACTCGATCATGGCTCGTGGAGCGTGTTGCGGCACATGTATCCCAATGCCGACATTCCCGCATTTCAGCTGAGCCTCGACGAACGACGCACTCCGAAACAACACCTGGAACTTGGACGCGAGATCAAGCAACTACGCCAGCGCGGCGTCCTGATTCTGGGCAGCGGAAACATAGTGCACAATTTGCGGCACATTGACTGGAACGACCCCCATGGCGCCTTCGAGTGGGCACGTGAGTTCGATGACAGGGTGAAACATTCGGTGGACGCGCATGATGCCTCCACCTTGGCTGACCCGGCGAAGTGGGGAGAGCGTCTGCTGGCCACCGCGCATCCGACGCTCGAGCATTACCTGCCATTGCTCTATTGCATGGGCAGCACAGACGCGAAAGATTCCATCTCGTATCCCTACGAAGGCTTCGATTTCGGAAGCATCTCGATGCGCGCGGTCCTGTTCGGCGCCGAATCCAAGGGTGAAAAGTAGTCTATGAATGTGAAGGTGAGAGGGTGCCCCACCCTACGTGATTTCCGTAGGGTGGGGATTTCGACCTTGAGCGGGAATGTTAACTATCTGTCCCTCACCAAACCCGGCACCGGTTCTGATTCACCATCGGCGACCCGGCTTTGCAGTGGAACGCTTCCTGGAACTCCGGCATGTTTGACACGACTCCATTGGTCCGGTATTTCTCCGGGGAATGGGGATCGATAGTCGCACGCATCCGCTTGGATTCGTCACGCACGTGTCCGCACCAGCTCTGCCCGTATCCCACAAAGAACCGTTGCTCCGGAGTCAGCCCTTCAATCGGCTCCAGTTTCTGATTCTTCGTGTCCTGCTTCCACGCCATGTAGGCCAGCAGTAAGCCTCCGAGATCGGCCACATCCTCGCCCAAGGTCAGCTTGCCGTTGATCTTGATGTCGTCGATGATGGTGTAATTCGAATACTGGTTCGAGATGCAAGCCGCGCGTTTCTCGA
Organism: Candidatus Sulfotelmatobacter sp.; assembly: GCA_036376495.1. Classification (GTDB taxonomy): domain Bacteria; phylum Acidobacteriota; class Terriglobia; order Terriglobales; family Acidobacteriaceae; genus Sulfotelmatobacter. The sequence continues at coordinate 83,797 of DASVAE010000023.1, forward strand.
ACTCTTTCCCATCCTCCGGCGTCCACCAGTCGCGCAGGTTGCCTTGCGCATCGAATTGCCTGCCTTCGTCGTCGAAGCCGTGCGTCAGTTCGTGCCCTACCGTGCCGCCGGTATCCCCATAATTCGGTGCAGCATCGGAATTCAGGTCGAAAGCCGGTGGCTGCAGCACTCCGGCAGGGAAGTTGATATCGTTCATCTGAGGGTTGTAATAGGCGTTCACGGTGGGGGGCGACATATCCCACTCGCCGCGGTCCACCGGCTTGCCGATCTTCGCCAGTTGACGGTTGAATTCGAATTGCTTTGCCCGCTGGAAGTTCCCCAGATTGTCTCCACGCACAATTTCCAGCTTGCTGTAGTCCCGCCACTTGTCCGGATACCCGATCTTGTCCGCCACACCGTGTAATTTCGCTAGCGCCTGCTCCTTGGTCGTCGCCGACATCCACGGGAGACTCTTGATGTCTTGCTCCATGGCCGCTTGAATTTGTTTCACGATCTTTACTGCTTCCTGCTTCGCTTGCGGGCTGAAATATTTCTCCACGTACGCCTGGCCCAGTGCCTCCCCTAAGTAGTCGTCGATATCTTCGGTGCAGCGCTTCCAGCGCGGCTTGAGTTGCTCCTCGCCCCGCAGGGTCTTTCCGTAAAAGGCGAAGTTCTCGTTCAGAAACGCCGACGACAGCTGAGGGGCATTCGCGTGCACCAGGTGCCAGCGCAGGTAGGCCTTCCAGTCATCCAGGCTCTCGTTGTTGAGTTCCTCATTTAAGGTCTTGAAGAATGTTGGGGAAGTGACGTTGAGCGACTCCAGCCTAAGTAGGCCAACCTTGCTGAAGTACATCGGCCAGCCAAAATCAGGGGTGATCTTCTCTAACTCGCCACTGGCCATCTTGTGGTCCAGGTTCTTCGGATCCCGTCGTTCAACCCGAGTCTGGGAGCCTTTCGCCAGCGCCGTCTCGATGCGCATGACGGTCTGGGCCTCCTTCGCGGCTACCTCCGGAGCATCGCCCAGTAGTTGAAACATCTTCTGCACGTGTTCTACATACTGCTTGCGCAGTTCTTGTGACTTCGCATCCTCTTTGGTGTAGTAGTCACGATCGGGCAGCCCAAGTCCGCCTTGATCGGCGTTGGCCACAACCTGGCTGGCATCGCGAAAATCCTGGATCGACTCCAGGCGGAACAGCACATTGGCAGTTGGCATGGACGAGGCCACATCCGCAAGCTCCTGCTTTGAGCCCAGCTTGGAGATGCGGTCGAGCATCGGTTTGAGAGGCTCCGCGCGTTTCGCCTCGATGGCCTGTTCATCGGTGCAGGACGCGTAATAATCCCCGATCTTTTGCGTCACCGCATTGCGTCCCGGATCCGCCTTGGACGCTGCTTCCAGTATCCCACGCAGCCGCGCCGTATTCTCATCCTGCATTTTCGAGTATGTGTCCCAGGCGGCCTGGTCGGGCGGAATCGGATTGTTCTTCACCCATCCTCCGCAGGAATACGCATAAAAATCCGTGCACGGATCCACGCTTCGATCCATCGAATTCACATCGAGTGCAGGCTGATGCTTCTCGGTGCTGGCTTGTTGTGCGATAGCGGGAGCGACTGCAGATAAAACAGCGAGCGCCACAGCGCCCAAGCGGAACAATGCCATGCAAAGACCTCTTCTGAATGAAGAATGCGAACGTGAGAGTATAAGCCAGCCGTTAGCGATTGGCACTCCCCCAAACACCCGCCCACGACCCACATAGCGTTAGTCCCAGGGAGTTTCTAACCTTTGCGCAGATGAATCGAACCATCCCCGGTATGAATGGTGAGCAGACTACCTCCCCCGTTCAGCTTCCCGTGAACTTCGTTGGTGCGAATCTTTCCCTCAGTTGTCACCGGCATATCAAGATCAATGTGGCCATCACCGGTATGCAGATCGACATCCGCCGACAGATCCGGAGGCAATTCCAGCGACACGCTTCCATCGCCACTCTCGAGCCTCCAGCTGGCCGCCATGGTAGAGCCCTGGCGCGCCACGGCATCCACGTGGCCGTCGCCGGTCTTGAGTTCAAGTTCATCAAACCGCCCGTTGGTCCGAATGTGACCGTCGCCGGTGGTCGCGTGCAGCTTGCCATCCAGGTTTTCCAGGGTCTCTGAGCCGTCGCCACTGTGCAGGTTCATCGTTCCTTTCAGATCGGCGAGCTCAATGTTCCCGTCCCCAGTGCGCAGATTCACATTGCCCTGCCGCGGCATTTGCACTACGACTTCCACCCGGTGCCCGGAACTCCACCCAAAGTTCATATTGTGATGGGGATAACGGACCTCGATTTCAACCGAGTTGCCCGTCTGGTGCTCCTGCACCTGAATGCCACCTTCCCCAATCTTGTACCGGCTGGTGATCACCTTGGCCTCAATGGTGTTCTGATCCCACGTATTCACCCGGATGTTGGCGTCCGTGGTTTCAATGCGCAGCTCGGGGTTGGCGCTCACGTTATAGCTTTTCGACCATTCCTCGGCACTTGCAGGCAGAACTGCCGCAACACTTAGCACCAGCACCGAAAGCAAGCCTCGCCTCACGCAGCTCTTAGTCATAGATTCCTCCGGCGGGCAGACACACCTGGCCTCGCCTGTTAGACGGAGGTACGGCAAAACAGTGAGTCTGGTTCCCTGGAAATACCGCTCATCGCTGCGGCAGATGATAGGCCATGCGAAGCAGCGTCCGCTCGGAAAAAGGCACGTATAGCAATGCGGCGCAGGCCGCAAACGCCGCTCCCAGGCCGATCTGCGCCGTCAACAGGAAAGGGGCTACTGCCCACAACTGGTCCAGCGCCAGCACCAACGGAAACATCCGCCGGAACTTCTCCCCCAATCGCTGGTAGTCAAAAGCAATCGAAGACAACAGATAACACCGCAGTGGAATGCCGGCTCCCGCCGTGATCATGACAATTCCCAGCAGGGCGCTCGCGCCCCAGGGTGGCAGGAACGACTCCGCAATTCCCTCCACCGCCTGCAGCCGGATCAATGCCATCCCGTAGAAGATCAGGTACATGATTTGAATCAACGCAAAGAGCCCCCGCGTAACTCCCCGATGAGGAATGGGTACTTCGAGTTCGGGATGAAGCGCTGGGGCCGCTGGCTGGACTGGGCTCACCGATGGCCCCGAGAGCCTCGCCTCCGGAGCTTGCGGCGACTCGCTTTGAATAGGCGCAATGAATCGGTATCCCCGCCGCGCCAGCGTTTCCACATACCGCGGACTAGATGCCGAATCGCCCAACACCTCCCGCACTCGGTTGATGGCCGTGTTGAGACTGTGATCGAAATCGACGAACGTATCTGACGCCCAGAGCTTCTGCTGTAATTCCTCGCGTGTCACAACCTCGCCCGCACGCTCCAGAAGCGCGGCCAGAACCTGAAAGGGCTGGCCGGTCAGGCGCAGTTTGATGCCGCTCTTGCGTAACTCCCCAGATCGAAGGTCGGCTTCGAATACTCCGAATCGCAGCACTCGGCTGCTGTTTTGCGGCGCGGCCACGACGCCGTAGTGTAGCAGGTCATTCTCTGTGATCCCCTGTGGTGGGCGCCCTTACAAAGGGGGCAAAGAAGATTCCACAGGAAGCGCTACAATGTCCCCGTGGTCGCTCCCGCCAAATCCTCCGACGCCCACAAGCAACATCGCCACGCCACTTACGCGTCCGAAGCTGCCGGTCTGCTGCTAATCGCCTTTCTCCTATTGGCCCTGACCATCATTCGCTATTGGCACAACATAAATTGGAGTTGGCGCTGATCGCCGGACCGCAGCATCCCGAGCCCCGCGAACCGCTTCTTCTCGTCATCCTGGGCCCCACCGCAAGCGGTAAGACCTCGCTCTCCCTCGCACTCGCCAAAAAATTCGCGGGAGAGATCGTCAACTGCGATTCGGTTGCCATGTACGCCGAGTTGAATATTGGAACCGCGAAGCCGAGCCCGGCCGAACGCGCCCACGTTCCCCATCATCTGTTTGACTGCGTCGCTCCCACCCAGCAGGTGACTGCGGGAGAATATGCCCGCCAGGCCCGTCAGATCCTGGCCGGGATTAAGGCGCGCCACCACTTGCCCATTCTCGTAGGCGGCACCGGCCTATATCTGCGCGCTCTTCTCGAAGGCCTGTTTTCAGGCCCGCAGCGTTCCGAGGAATTGCGCGCCCGTTTGCGCCACCAGACCAAACAGCGCGGCTCCGCCTATCTCCACAGAATTCTCCAACGCCTCGATCCCGCCGCGGCCGCCAGAGTCCACGCCAATGACACCCCCAAGCTGATTCGCGCCATTGAAGTCTGTTTGGCATCTCGCCAGAAGATGTCGGACTTATGGCAACAAGGCCGCGACCCTCTCCAGGGATTTTCCATCTTGCGACTCGGCCTCGACCCCGAGCGATCGCCGCTCTACGAGCGAATCAACCAGCGCGCGCGTGAAATGTTTGAAGGCGGATTGATCGAGGAGACGCAGCACTTGCTCCAGAAATACGGGGCGGTGCGCATTCTGAATTCATTAGGCTACAAACAGGCGGTGCAGATGCTGAAGGGCGAACTCTCCCGCGAGGCGGCTTTGGCCTCCGCCCAGCAAGCACACCGAAACTACGCCAAACGACAGATGACCTGGTTTCGCAGGGAACCCGATGTCCACTGGCTGCGAGGTTACGGAGACGATGCAATGATTCAAAACCAGGCGATAGACTGGATCGCGTCTTCGTAGAGACGTACCTTGCTATGTTTTAATCCGCTAGACGGTATTCACCCGCCGAGTACATAAACCCTACTCGCCGCCCACCGTCAACCCGTCAACTCGAATCGTGGGCGCCGCCACCGCCCCTCGGAATTCCAGATCGCTCGCAATTTCCGAGACATTGAAAAATAGATCTTTCAAATTTCCCGCTACCGTGATTTCTTCGACCGGATACCCGAGCTCTCCATTCGAGATCCACAACCCGGACGCCCCGCGCGAGTAATCGCCCGTCACAAGGTTCACGCCCTGCCCCAGGAATTCCGTGACGTACAGCCCCTCCTTGATACCGGCGATCAGTTCTTTGGCACTCTTCTGGCCGGGCTGCAGAAAATAGTTTCCCGGCCCGATGCCCGGAGTTCCCGCCAAACCACGCGAGGCATTCGCCGTAGTCTGCAGGCCCAGCTTCTTCGCCGTGTACGTGTTCAGCAGGTACGATTTCAGTACCCCATTCTCAATCACCACAGTGCGCCGCGTCGGAATACCTTCGCCGTCAAATGGGCTCGTGCCAAATCCGCCGGGGATGGTTCCATCATCGATGATCGTGACGTTGTCTCCGGCAATCTTCTCGCCCAGTTTCCCCGCCAGGAAGGACGCGCCCCGGTACACCGAGTCCCCGTTGATTCCTTCGAAAATATGTTCCAGGATCGACGTCGCCACCATGGGATCAAACACCACCGGCACCCTTGCCGTCTTTACCCGGCGCGCCCCGAGCCGACGGATGGTGCGCTCGGCCGCGATCCTCCCAACTTTTTCTGGAGCATCCAATTTCTTCAGCATCCGCGCCACCGAAAACCAGTAGTCGCGCTGCATGCCCCCATCTTCGGTCTGCGCAATCGGCACCGCCGCAACCGAGCAATAAGACCGTGAAAACTCTCCGACGAAGCCGTGCGAGTTGGCCAGGACTTTGTGCCCCGTGGCCGCATCGAACGATCCGCCTTCAGAATTTTTGATGCGCGTATCGAAGTCGAGCGCCGCTTTCTCCGTGCGCCGCGCGTAATCGATTCTCTCCGGCCCCGGCAGCGAATACACGTCTTCGTGATACAGATCCAGATCACCCGGAATCTGTCCCAGTTGATCGGCCGGCGGAATGCCGCCGAAAGGATCTTCAGAAGTAATTTTCGCCAGCTCCAGCGCCGAACTCAGCATGCGGTCGAGTCCGCCCCGCGAGAAGTCGCTAGAGTACGTGCTGGCCGCCCGCTGCCCGAAAAAGACCCGCACCCCGATCGCTCTTGAACCAGATTCTTTAAGCGTCTCCACCTGCCCCAGCCGAACCAGCGTGGAGAATTCATCCCCCTCGCGCACCACGCATTCGGCGGCGGTAGCTCCGCCCTTCATGGCGCGAGTCACAACGTCGGTCGCGACTTCTTTCAGGTCAGTTTGGAGTTTAGGGTTTCGTGTTTCGAGTTCAGTTAAAGTCATCAAATCCTTTTATACGAATCTCGCCTGCAAGCGCTGCCCGAAGGGAAGTATTCGTGCGATCCGTGCCAATCTCTGCCAAATGCTACTGCATGAACCCGCCTGGATCCTTCCGGGCCGTTCCGCCAACCGTCAGCCAATCCACTTTCAAAGTCGGAATCCCAACGCCCACCGGCACCGCCTGTCCGTCCTTGCCGCAGGTGCCCACGCCTTCGTCCAGCTTCAGGTCATTTCCCACCATCGACACGCGCGTCAACACATCCGGGCCGTTGCCAATCAGCGTCGCGCCTTTGATAGGAGCCGTGATCTTGCCGTCTTCGATCATGTACGCTTCGCTAGCGGAGAACACGAACTTTCCATTGGTGATGTCCACCTGCCCTCCGCCGAAGTTCACCGCGTACACCCCGTGTTTTACCGAGCGAATAATGTCTTCTGGATGATCCTCGCCCGCCAGCATGTAGGTGTTGGTCATGCGCGGCATGGGAATGTGCTCGTAGCTTTCGCGCCGGCCATTCCCCGTATCGGAAATGCCCATCAGCCGCGCCGAAAGCTTGTCGCTGAGATAGCCTTTCAGAATTCCTTTTTCAATCAGCACCGTCTCTTGCGTGGGCGCGCCTTCGTCATCCACATTCAGCGATCCGCGACGCCACGGCATGGTGCCATTGTCCACCACGGTGCATTTCTCGCTGGCCACCCGCTTCCCCACCAACCCCGCGAACGCTGACGTTTTCTTGCGGTTGAAATCCGCTTCCAGTCCGTGTCCCACGGCTTCATGTAAAAGTACTCCCGGCCATCCCGGACCAAGCACCACTTCCATTTCTCCCGCCGGAGCCTCGCGTGCATCCAGTTGCAGCAGCGCTTGCCGCGCCGCTTCCTTCGCAAAGTATTCGGGATTCTTGTCGCTGAAGAAGAAATCCAGTGCGACGCGCCCTCCGCCCCCGGCACTGCCACGCGCTGAATTACCCTCAGTCTTGGCAATGCACGACACGTTCATACGCGCCAGTGGCTGGGAATCTTCGGCAAAGGTTCCATCCGAGGCGACCACCAGAATATTGCGCAGTTCGTCCGCATAGCTGGCGCGCACTTCTTTGATCCGTGGATCGTACGCGCGCGCGGCCTTGTCGGCGCGCATCACCAGTTCGACTTTCGCGCTGATCTCCGCGTCCACGCTTGGCAGGGTCACAGGGTAAAGGCTGCGGGCCGCCGCCTTCTGGAATCCGGCAACTTTGGCTTTCGCGGGAGCGCTGGCGATCAAGGCCGCCGTGCGCGCCGCGTGCAGAATGCGGTCCGACGAAAGATCGTCCGTGTAGGCATATCCCGTGCGCTCGCCCGAGACCACGCGCACTCCGCACCCCGCCGAAATGCCTTGCGATGCGGATTTCACCATCGATTCGTCCACCATCAACGATGTCGAAGACAGGTATTCGAAGTAGAGGTCGGCGTAATCGCCCCCCGCAGAAAGGGCAGCCGCCAGATAGTGCTCCAGGTCGCGTTCCGTCAGACCGTAGTGCTCGAAGAAAAAACGGGCTTTATCTTTAATATTTTCCACGTGAATTAGATGCCCGCGAGCTCAGTGAAGACTCCACAGGCTACTCCCATCGCAGATTATCTCGATCTCGTAATTATCCCACACGCACTGGCTCACGTAGGGGCGGACCCATTGGTCCGTCCGGTCGAGCGCAGCTCGACAGGGTAGCCAGACGAGGCCCAAACGCGCGGAAGCGCCCACGCCGAATTCCACAGCCATGCTATGTTCATTCGTCACAGACTCGCACCCACGGGAAGTGCACAATTCTCCCGTGACCCCCGAAAGCCTCACTCGCACCGTGCAGGACTTCCTCGCCGAAGCTTCCGGCGCCCTGGTGCTCGAGGATGGCGCTGTCTCCTTCGATCTGGCGCGGGCGAAATATTCCATCTCCGGCGAATACAACAAGTGCCTGCTGCATCTGTGGTCGTCGGAGCGCAATGCCGTACGCCGCGTGCTAGACGCCGAGGTGAAATCCGGTACGCTGCGGCTCGCCGTGCAGCGCTTGGGGCAATCACGCCCAAGCCAGCTGGAAATTTGCCGCGAGCGCGATCGCCGCTCTCCTTCCGCCAAGAAAGCAGCGCGGGCCAGCTATGAACAGAAACTGCGCCGCGTGATCGAAAGGCATTTCCCCCGCTTCACCATCGCCCGGCTGACCTCCGGCATCGATCTGGAAAAATCCTTTGGACCAATCTATGCCCGTGGTCTGCTGCGCCAGGGCCAGTCTGCATTTGCCTTCCTGGGCGTCAATGCTTCGGAGAGTCAGGTTTCAATCGACGCAGCATTGACATTTGCCATTCTCTGGCTCGATCTCTGCCGCGAACGCTCGGCCGGAAAATTTCTGGTCGAGGGGCTCGTCATGATAGTCCCGCATGGCTGCTCGTCTCTGGTGCGGGAGCGCATGGCCAATCTGAATCGCTCCGCGGCCAAGTGGCGGCTTTTCGAGTTCAATGAGCGCCACGATTCCATGATCGAAATGGACTGCACCGACCGAGGGAATGTCGCGACCAGGCTGGTGCATGCTCCTAACCAGGCCAGCGCTCTCCAACGCTTCGCCACCTCCATCGCCCGCATCCAACAGATCCTGCCCGGTTGCGAGGTCGACGTCCTCTCGCCGGCTGAGATTGCATTCCGCTGGCGCGGCCTGGAGTTTGCTCGCTCCCGCATGGCCGCTGAGGCCGTCACCTTGCAAAGCAAGCAGGACATTGTTTTTGGCGTCGGCGCGGAAGAGCGTCTGTTGGACGACCGCAATTGGACATTCTTCGTCCAGTTGCTCACCACCTTGCGCGCTGCCCGGCATCCCTACGGCGCGCGTCACCACCCTCTGTTTCGCATGCATCCGGAGCGCTGGCTGGAGTCTCTGGTGAAAACGGATGTCCGCGTGATCGATGAGAGCCTGGAGCCGGAGTCGGCCTATTCCCAGGTGCCGGCGTTTTCCGCGGCCGATCGCGCCATGATCGACGTGCTCACTTTAACCCGTGATGGCCGCCTCGCCGTTGTCGAACTCAAGGCCGATGAGGACATCCATCTGCCTCTGCAGGGACTGGACTATTGGGCGAGGGTCCAGTGGCACCACGAGCGGGGTGAGTTCCTCAAATTCGGTTACTTCGGGGGGAGAGAACTTTCGCCGTTGTCCCCGTTGCTGTTCCTGGTCGCGCCCGCTCTGCATGTGCATCCCGCCACCGACACGATCTTGCGCTACATCTCCCCGGAAATTAAGTGGGCCTTCGCAGGCATCGACGAGCGCTGGCGCGAGGGAGTGAACGTAGTCTTCCGCAAGCGCCCAATGTGAGGCCACCCGAATCAGTGATCTGCGTTAGCCTCTCCAAGCCCCGAGCATCCGCCGCACATCGACGATTTGCGCCAAGTGATACGCATTGTGATCGGCCACCAGCAGCGCTTCCCGCAAGATAGTCTGCCCGTCGCCCCACGTAATCTTCGCGAACAAATCGGTCTTCGGATTTTCCACCAGATTGATCATCGCCTGCTGGTCCGCACGAAACTGCTGAATGCTCTTGTTCCACGCCGCCGCGCTCGCCGGACCTGCAGTTTCCGGCCAGTACTCGTCCGGCCATTTTGGCGACACGTATTGCTTATTGCTACTGAATTCCAGGATGTCCCACTGCGCGATGCGCATGTGCTCCAGAATCATCCACGGAGAGTGCGGAAAATTGTCCGGCTTGCGGCCGCGAAGTTCAGGCGGAAGGTTTTTGATGACATCGTCAAATTTGGCGTGCGCCCCGCCGCCGGAAATCAGGTAAGCGAGATTTTGGCGCAGGTGTTGATCATGATCTTTCGTCATGAAGCCTCCGCCAGTCCAGTGTAGCGCGCGCCGGCGTACGGAGGGTGGGAGTGACGACGAGACCCGGCGTGACCGAACGCGAACGGGAGTGAACGGAACTGAGCGGTGAATGCCGGCTGAACGGTTCCCCACGTCTCGCACCCTTCACGGGCCTTTTCGGTGACGCTTGGCTGCGCTTAGCCCAGCGTCCCAGCGCCACTATTTTTGGCTTGAGGCAGTCTGCGCGGGACCCGCCCCGTCGATCGCGTTCCCTATGGCGTCTCCAGAAAGTACCAGTTCCACCCGCCGGTTCTGCGCCCGTCCCTCGGCTGTATCGTTCGAGGCGATGGGTTCTGTCTTCCCGAATCCTCGGGCCTCAATAGAGTTGGCGGTAAGCCCTTGCTGCACGAAGTAATCCCGCACGGCTTGCGCGCGCTGCTCCGAGAGATTCTGGTTGTATTCGTCGCCGCCGACGCTATCCGTGTGTCCTTCTACCGCCAGATGCAAGCTGGGATACGCCAGAATGATTCCGGAAACCTTCGCCAGGCGCTCGCGCGCCGCGGGCAGCAGTTCGTAACTCCCGCTGCGGAACAGCACGTCCGACATGTTGGCGATGAGTCCTCGGGCGGAGTCGCGCGTGGCCAGAATGGAATTGAGCTGGGAAAGCAGTCGCGCCCGCAGATCGGCCTTGTCTTTTTCCGCTTGCTGGCGAAGAATCTCCGCCTGCTGCCGCAAACTGTCGGATTCCGCAGCCGCGGCTTTCGCCTTGTCGGCTTCCGCAGCCAGCGCTTGCTGCTGCGCCACGGCTTCAGCTTTCGCTTTCTCCGCTTCTTCTTTCTGGCGCGCAGCGTCTTGCGCGGCTGCTAACGCTTCCTGCTTCATGCGCTCCGCTTCAGCCTTCGCTTGTTCCGCCTGCACACGCGCTTGTTCCGCCTGCTGCCGTGCGGTTTCGGCTTCAACGCGGCGGCGAGCTTCCGCCTCCGCATCAGCGCGGGCTCTGGCTTCGCGAGCCGACGCCTCCGCCTGGGCTTCTGCTTCCGCCTTCTGCTTTACTGCCATGACACGCGCTTCTTCTGCGGTCTGGGTGGCTTCTTTTGCGGCAGCTCCGATTAACGCTTTGTTCTGCCTTTGGCGGAAGAGATCTTCCGCGTGCATCTCCTGCTGCCCGGCCTTGGCGAGAATCGATGCTGCATACTTGTCAGCCTCGGCAATATGCGCGATGCGCAGGGCGTTACGCGCCTCAAACAACTCCAGCGGAGTCTTGCTATCGATCCCGAAGATGGCGTCCTGAATATGCGTATTCGTCGAGGAGTACGTCCCCCGCGTCACCAACTCATACTTCGCCTCGATGTTCTCTGTGGCCGCGCCGTCGATCGTCACGCTTTCCGCCACCACCATATTGCCCGGCTGCGTCACCGCGAAATACGGCTCGGCCGTGACAATCATCCCGAAACTCTGCAGATCGGTGAACGCCTTCACCTGCGCATTTCCGTGATGATCCAGCGTCAGCTCCCCAAGGTTCACCGGACGCCCCTGAGGCGAGACCGCCCACATCACATACGTCAAATACTCCAGACCGAATTTCGTAGCGTCTTCAAATCCCTGGAACTTGGCCTCGATCTGGAAATTCGTCTTCTTGCCTTCGATCTTCGCTTCTCCTGTGGCCCCTTGCAGCAGATCGGTTCCCTGGAAATCGACTTTGGTCGATCCCCCCTGCAGGCGATAGTGCATCGCCTTGCTGGTGCGCGACACGGTAGCGTTCGCGGTCGGCAATGCTGTCGAGGAAGTTTGCGCTTGCGCGCAGCCCAGCGCAGCGACGGCAAAGATCAAGGTAAAAAAGAGGTTCTTCACAGTGTTCTCGAATCTGGGGGAGACTGAGAGATTTCTAACTTTTCTATGGTGCGGGATGTCACGCCGAATGAAAAGACGGAGAAGGGCTGGGCCTTTAGTAACCTGAGGCCGGCAAATCCCATGTAGGGGCGGACGCCTCGTCCGCCCAGTCGAGCGAAGCTCGACAGGGTTTGTTTTCGGTCTTCTGAACATCAAGGGATAAACGCCATCGTTCCCTTACCCCCCACAACCAGCGCTCCGCCTTCCGGATAAGCACTGACCGCATTGAACGCATACCCCTGCTTCTTCTTGCCGCCGATACGATGAGGGTTGTTGGGCAGGTCGAAGTCGAAGACAAAATCTTCGCCAATGATGAACAGCCGCTCCGGCGAGATCGGCTTTATCCGAATTCTCTTTCCCCTGGCCTCCGCCGCCTTCTGCGCATCATGCTGCCGCACAGCCTCCACGTTCACCCGCTGGTCAAAGGCAACCGCCGAAAAATATGCCTGAGGAGTGATGGTGGAAAGCCTCCACGTCTTTCCCCCATCCTCGGTGAAAGCTAAATTGGGCCCGTCTTTCTTTGGCTTCTTGTAGTCCCCTCCAGCAATCACCCCATGCAGCGCGTCCCGAAATGCGATGGAGAAAATTCCCGTGGAATCCTCGCCATGCATAATCGGCGTGTCGAATACCTGCCAACTCTGCCCTCGATCCGCTGAGTGGAAGACGCGTGCCGCCTTCCCCCCAGTGGCGAACCACAAGGTGTGGTCACCGGAGTCCCGCAAGATCGCAAGGCTGCTGTTCGAGGCGGCAAACGCTCCCTCTCCCTGCACCGCCTCCGGCATCGCCGCATTCGCCAGCGGTCGCCAGTTCTGGCCATCTTCCGTCTCCAGCAACTCGAACTTCAGCTTGCCGGATTCATCCGCAACCGGATCGCCCAGCACCATCCCGTGCTTCGCATCCCAGAAAGCAATCGCGTCAAAAAATCCTTTGGGAATGTTATTGGTGAATTGCAATTGCCAGTGCTGGCCCCCATCCTGGGTGTGATAAATGCGGGATTGCTCGCCGGGGCCCGACGACATAAGAAACGCTTCATCCGCCGACAAGCCCACCACCCCGCGGAAATCCAGCTCAGCCGCATCCGGAACTTGCGCCGGAGTCCATGTGCGGCCTCCATCCACCGTACGCAAATAGGTCCCGTGAGTGCCGCTGGCCCAAGCTATTTGCCGCGAAACAGCGCTCACCCCGCGCAGGTTTTCCTTGGTGTTCGAAATCTGGACGCGCGGCCCTTGAGCCACGGCCGTACTGGCGAGCAAGAGCAGATACAGCAATCGCATGCGGGCATTGTCGCAGAAAACATCCGCCCTGCTGAAGCGTTTCTGAAGAATTGAATGGATGGCTCGATACTCTGCCGATCCCGTGACCATGATTCAAGCAGCCAGAGACAATTTACTTGGCCGTGAACTCGGCGAAGGTCGCCGTCTTACCAATGTAGATGCGCAGAGTACACCGCGCCCCGACGTGTGCGAACGCTACTTCCAGCGTGTCGGAAGCCTGCTCCACCTGCACCGTTTCCATCGGCGCCTTCGCCACGTCCTGCTTCTCATCGTATGCGGCGCCGGCGGTCACGTTTTTGTTCACCGCCAAATTCCAGTTCCCCCGCGCCGGAATCGGATACACCGTGTATGCCCCAATGGGAATCATCCCGCTCCCAAGCGTCAGTTCTGCTTCTGTGAACAGCGTCATCGCTGTACCGCCTGGCACCAGCGGCTTGCCGTTCTGAATTCTCTCCTTATTACTCGGTACTGGGATGTACCGCACGTAAACCTGCCGCCCGTCATCCAGATTGCACGTTGTGGTGGAAGTGGCTGCCCCCGACTGCGCAGCCGCCCAGGCAGTTAACAATAACGATATGAGTACTGCTCTCCAGACAAATGTGGCCGACATGGGTATGGAAAGCCTCCGCGCAGAAGTGTAGCGCCCCACAGCCTCACAGGGAAAGAATTTTAAGGAGTTATACCCAAAACAGCGCTGGATAGTCTCCTTCGGTCGTGCGTCTTCGGTGACGTTTCCCCCGCCTTGTCCCGTTGCTACCGTGACTGGCAGGTACCGGTGCGTCAGGTGCCAAGTGAGGACGGAGTCAATGGCGAAATCAAAACTCAGAATTCTTTACGGCGAAGGCGAAGACGAAATCTTGGCGCAGCAAGCCGCAGCCATGGAAAAGGCCGGGCACACGGTTCAGAAGGCCGTCGGGCGCAAGGCGGTGGATGAAGCTCTAAAGAAATCCACCTTTGACCTGGTCGTTCTTGGCGCGACCATGACCCGCAACGACCGCCATCATCTGCCTTACATGGCGAAGAAGGCCAATGCGGAGATCAGCGTGCTCGTGCTGCACGCCGACGGAACTCGTCACCCCTACGTCGATGGTTGCGTGGATACCGGCGCCAGCATCGAGAACATCCTCAACCGCATTGAAACCATGAATATCGCAGGCATGATGCCCGCAGCCAAGACAGCAGCCGCAACCGCAGGAAAGTAGCCAATCAGACGACCAAATGGAGAGGGCGGCAGAGAATGCCGCCCCTTTTCATCCGCTGCACGCGAATCTCAATTGTCACGACTCAGACTAGGCAACAGGTGAAATAAAAACCTGATTTAACCCGAGGAAGTGGAACAACCCGGGTAGATGCGAACCGATGGGTTCGTCCCGAGTCCGTCTTCTTGCCAAAGCAATGCTACTAAGGCAGCGTGCGCGTCACTGGCTTTCCGGCCCCTTTGTGGTCTTTGGGATACACCACCAGGCACCGCCGCATCCCTTCGCCTTCGCTCTGCGTAATCAGGTCGGCTTCCTCGCGCAGCGCGAGATGAACGATCCGCCGTTCGCGCGACGACATTGGGCTGAACTGGTAAGGCGTTCCAGTCTTTCGAACTTTTTCCGCCGCCACGCTGGCCGCCATGCGAAGCTCATGAATGCGTTGCGCTCGGTGATTCTGACAATCGAAGCTGATTTTTTCGTGCTCCCCCGAGGGCAGCCGCAACATCTCCAGCGCAAGAAGCTCCAGCGCCCGCAGCAGTTCGCCCCCGCGGTCCAGCAACAGCGTCGAATCAGGTCCCGAGAAATCCACCAGAATTTCCGGCTTCTCCCAATCGCGGTCCTCCGGGATAGGGGGGTCGACCACAATGCGATATTTGAACCGGAGCCCGCCGTGCGTGACCACGGCCTGCAGAAACTCGTTAATCTTCTTGGCAGCAGCGACTTTGTCGGGAATGGACACAGAAATCAGCTCCTAGCTTCTAGCCTCTGGCTCACAGCTCTTTTCTCCTGCACGCGCTGAACACGGAATAACAGGAGTTCGATCGCGAATGTTGTTCGTGCTTGACCACCGTAATGCTCGATCCAACCGGTACTCTGCGCTTGCTCTGCTCAAAGCTAGGAGCTAGTAGCTAGTAGCTTCATTTGTCTTTCTTCCGCGCACGCTTGGCCATCATCTCACGCATCTCTTGCCCCAGCGACGTGCGATTCATGACCGCCTGCTGCGCGATCGAAATCAAATTGGCTTCCGCATAATACAGATTCAACCCCGCTGCCAGCCGGAAGAAGATGAAGCCCATCATCAGCGGCATCATTACCGTCATCATCTTCTGCTGCGCTGGATCCATGCCCGCCTGCGGCGTCATTTTCTGCACCACTAGCATGCTGACCACCATGATAATCGGCAGAATGTAAGGAAACGGCTCAGCCGCCGACAGGTCCTTGATCCATAGCCAATGTGCGTGCCGTAGGTCGATCGCCGCTCCCAACATCCGGTAGTACGCGATTAGAAAAGGAAACTGAATCAGCATCGGCAGGCAGCCCCCCGCCGGGTTCACTCCTTCTCTCTTGTAGATCGCGCTGATTTCTTCGTTCATCTGCGCCTTGCGCGGATCCTTCAGGCTGTACTTCTTATACTTCTCCTGGATCGATTTGATCTGCGGCGCGACGCGCTGCATCTTCAGCATGGACTTCATCTGCGTAATGCGCAGCGGCAGCAACGCCACGCTGATGATTAGGGTCTGGAGCACGATGGCCCATCCCCAGTTAGCCACCACGTGGTGATAGGTCCATTTCAGCCACACAAACAGCGGCTTTGCAATGATCCCCCACCAGCCAAAATCGACTAGGCCGTTCAGATCGTTGTCCCCGCCGCTCACCCCCGGCACAGAAACTTTCTGTAGAACCTCAAGTTCCTTGGGCCCCGCGAACAGCCGTTCCGAAGTCGGCCCGTGGAGATTCCCCACGGCCGCTCCAATTACTTCGACATTCGTCTTCTCGGTCGAGCTCTTCTGCGGATCGCTCAATATCGACAGTTGATTCCGCAGCGTCACCATGGCGGCGGAGCCGGGATCCTCGGGAATGAACACTGCCGCAAAATAAAGATCCGTTGGCCCGGCCCAATGGAATGGCCCCGGCACCGTCCCCCCACCGCTGATCTTCTTGATGGCTACGCGCTCAATGTTTTTGTTGTACTGGTAGTCGATCGCTCCCGCGCCGTAAAACGCAGGCGTAACCTGGTCGCCGAACCCCGCCGGCCAGGCCGGAAGCGCCGCCACAAAGTTCCCCTTGTAGGTGACGCTCGTTTCCACCTTGACCACATAGCTGTTATCGAAACTGAACGTCTTGCGAACCGAAAGATCCCGATCGGCGTACTCGAACGTTACTGTGGCGGGAGTACTTTGCTGCCCCTCCACCGATGAGGCATACAGGGCCGAGCTCAACTTCCCGCGCAGATCGGCATCGTACGTCCACAACGAGAGCGGGTACCCGAATTGAGCGGCAGCCGCCGGATTGACCAGGTCAAGACGTCCGTTCTCCGCCTCGTTGTCGTACTTCTTCAGGATCCACGATTTCACCTGCGCGCCGCGGTTGGTGAACGTGATCCGGTAAAGATCGTTCTCCAGAACAACTTCCTTCTCGCTGGCAGCCTGCTTGGTCACTCCCGCGGCTACAGCCGGAGCGGGCGCTGTAGTGGTTGCACTGGGAGCTTTGTTCGTTGGCGGTTCCGCCGCTTTGGACTGGCTCGGTTGTTGCTGTGGCGGAGTGGCCGACGGAAGAAATCGTTTCAGTAGCGGCTGGAATGCCAGCATGATCACGAACGTGACCAGAAAAATCAGCAGTAAACGCTTTTCTCCGCCCGGTTCGTGTTGTGGATTTTGATATTCGGCCAAGTAAAGTCTTTCCTCAGATCGTGTCGTGCATGGCGCCGTGATGCCGCCCGGCTGAACTCATCTCTTCGCAATTGCTGGCGCGCCTCACCACCGGATCGTATCCGCCCTTCACCAATGGGTGGCAGCGCAGCAACCTGCCAAACGCCAGTAACCCTCCGCGTATCACGCCGAAGCGCTCCACTGCCTCCATTGCGTATTCGGAACAAGTCGGCACGTACCGGCAGGCCGGGGGGAACAGTGGCGAGACGATTGCCTTATAGCCTCGCAGCACCTGCAACGTCACGCGTTGAGCCAACCGCGACATCATTGGACCTTCCCGCCGAGCTTCTTCTCGATCACCATGAAAGCCTGGCGGACTTCGTTAAGCACCGTCTCGAAATCGGCGGTTAATACAACCTTCTTCGGATTGATCACAATATCCGCCGCCGCTCCCGGCCAAACCCGCGTGAGTCTCACGGCCTCGCGCATACGGCGCTTGATGCGGTTGCGTTGCACCGCACCTCCTAAAGCGCGACCCACGGTAAGTCCCACCCGTAGTCCTGGCGCCGCTTCCGGCCTGCGCCAGTAGAACACAGTCATCGACGCCGAAAAATGCCGCCGTCCCTGCTTGTAAACCCGCTCGAAGTCGGCGTGCCTTAACAGACGTCCCCGGCGCGGAAAAGTCTTTCGCGCTCGAGGCTCGAGACGTTGTTTCGATTCTCCACGCACTCTGGCGGTCGCAGGAACTCTAATCTCTTGTGTGACTCACGGGAACGCAGGTCTCTGCGCCCCGATTCGGGGACGATTACGGGCTGCTATTCGCGGAAGCCTGGCTTCACTGAGACCCGCTTGCGCCCCTTGGCGCGGCGGCGCGAAAGAACCTTCTGGCCGCCCTGGGTCTTCATGCGCGAGCGAAACCCGTGCTTCTTCGATCGCTTGCGCCGGTTGGGTTGGAATGTACGCTTAGGCATTGAAAAGTACCTGCTCCTGATTCGTTCGGCGGTCTTGGGGCAAACTGAAAGTATAAATCAGCCATCCCATTCCCGCCAAACCTTGATGGGGTAGGATGTGGCTGTCGCTAAAACTGCTCCTAATGCTGTCCGCTCCAAGTTATCAGCGAGGCTTCGGGGGATCGGCAGGTGCGGATGGTGCGGACGAAGCCGGCGTGGCGGTATTTTCCCGCACATCCTTGGCCGGCAGTTTCCCGGCTTCCTTCACGATGGCTGCGGCCCGTTCCTTGCTGATTTTGCACACGGGATCATAGATGCGGCATTGCGCCAGCGTGTACTTGCAGCCGCAATCGCAGGTTTCCGCGTTCAGCTTGTGCAATGCCGCCATGCGCTCTTCTGGCGTCAATTTCGACGTGTCCACTCCCGGCAGCATGGTCGCCCGGTCCGCGTGCTTCAGGAATACTTCACCAGTATCTTCAAAAGTTTCGACTCTCGCCGGCACGGGCATATCCAGCAGCGCGCGGGCTTCAATTTCGTACAGCGCCGGATTAAA
The DNA here is from genome assembly GCA_036376495.1 of Candidatus Sulfotelmatobacter sp. Taxonomy (GTDB): domain Bacteria; phylum Acidobacteriota; class Terriglobia; order Terriglobales; family Acidobacteriaceae; genus Sulfotelmatobacter. Next base: position 102,258 of record DASVAE010000023.1, read on the forward strand.
CAGCCCCACATGCTTTTGCACTACTTTGCTGTCTCGATTGATGACGAACACCGTAGGCAACGCGGCGATGCCTCCGTAGGCCAGGCGCACCGTATCCGAGGTCATCGCTACGGGATAGTTGATGCCCTGGTTCTTCACGAACGCCCGCAGTTGCTCTTCGTTCTCGTCATCCACATCCATGCCGATAACCTGCAAGCGCTCCTTGTATGCCTCCTGCATTCGTATGAGGCTGGGGATTTCTGCGCGGCAGGGTCCACACCACGTCGCCCAGAAGTTCAGCAGCACTACTTTTCCCTTGTACGCATCCAGGCTGAGTTCTTTTCCGTCCAAGTCTTTGGCCTTCAGCTCCGGCGCAGGATCGGGATTACGCACAAAGCGGATGACCGCTTGCTGTTGCTGCTCTTGTTGTAGCTGCGCCTCCGACTCCAGCGGCATCACTGCCAGGCACAGGCCCGCCAGCGCGCCCACCCTCAGCGCAATTCTCCGATTCTTCCCGTATTGGCTCATCCGGCTCATTACTTCTTAGAAGATCATACCGGGCCTTGTATGCCAAGCGCCGCGAGTAACTAGCCTTCAGTCACCCCTCCAGCTAAATACAACCGTCGCGGAATGACTGATCCCTGATCCCTAACCCTGCCTTGTTTCACCATCCGGTAGAATCAATCAGCGGGAAAGGTTTTTTAAAGGAATACCATGATGACGGAACCCGGGGCTCATGCGCTTGATGCGGGTAAGAAGATTTGGGTCACGCTGAACGGTTTGCCCCTGACCATCAAATTAAATTGGCCATTTCATCAATCCACCTCAGGCGCGGATTTCTGGGTTTTGCATGGCGACATCCGCCTGGAGGGCTCCGATGACCTGCACGCGCCAGTGGCCGTGAACCTCTCTCAAACGGTGCGCGAAGTTATGCCCTCGCTCGAGCCTAAAGACGCGGAAGCTCCTGTTATCAACGCCCTGCGCAAGGAAGTTGACCGTCGCCAGATTGAATTCTTGAAATCCGGAAAGCTCCTGCCCGTGCCCTTCTCCAGCCGCCATTACGACTTCAAGCGCCAGCAGTGGATCTTCGGCAAGCCCACCGACGACGTCATGGCGGAATTCATCGAGCGCAAAGTCTATTGGCAAGCCACTCTCGCCGGTGATCCACGCGTATGGATCGCGGATCCCGCCGAAGCCCAGTACGTCCAGACCACTCCCAACCATCTGCTGGAAATCGCCGCCCGCCTGGTGGCTGCGCAAGGTTTATTGCGAATCGAGGGCGAGTGGGCCGAGCCCACCTCTGGACTGATGAATCAATCAGCGCGCTTCGAGGCCGCACGACGCCAAGCCTTCGACGATTTAGAAAAAAAGCACGCCTTCGAAAGAGGCTAAGCCGTCATGCCGCTCTCGGTTTTCGCATCGCTCCCGCAACCACTGCGCTCAGGTCAACCACGAACATCACGCAAATGATTCCCAACGATATCACGCAATAAATGCACCACACCCCAAGAACATTCTTCTCGATCGTCGCCAGATAAAGCGAAAACGCCAGCCCGATAACCGTGAAGGCAAGCAACACTCGATACGCTCGAAACCACGCCAGCCCAGCCATCACCAGGTATCCAAGAATTCCCGCCGTCGCCACCGGAAGCGCTCCCAATACGGGCACTGCGTTCAGTGCCGGAACTGCCCCGCCCACCAGCGCATATTTACTGTGATTCACCACGCCGCAGTCCCAGTGCTCGTTGATGCTGCACGGCGAATCCCCATACTCGCGATAATGCTCTCGCAACGCGAGTGCAGCCACAACCATCCCGAATACTGCCAGGACCAATAGCACGTATTTCATATTTCCTCGACTCCGGGGCGGCGTTAAGCCTTTGGGACGCGCGCCCCCGCGGCATCTTTCATTAAATCAGAAACTTGCCAGTCGCCCCCGTGATACCAGCCCACGATCTTGCCGTCCGGCCCAATCACGGTCGTGCTCAGATTATGCGTAATGAGCCCGCCTTCCGGCGTCACCGTCAACGCAAAAAAATCGGCGATTCTCGGCAGATCCGCGGCCCTCGGCACGGCAAATTCCCAACGCTTGAATACCCCCGCATCCTGACTATGCGCTACCGAGTATCCATACCTGCGCAACACCTTAGGGGTGTCATGCTCCGGATCAAAGCTGATGCTCAACAGATGCGTGGCCCGATCATCCCCCATCTGCTTGTAAATCTCTTCGAAGTTGCGGCTCATCCGTGGGCAGAAATCCTGGAACGGGCACCGCGTGTAGATGAACGTCACCAGCAGCACCTTGCCCCGGTACTGCCTCAAGGAAACGCGTTTCCCATCCTGATTGGTGAAAGAGAAGTCTGGCACCTCTTCTCCGGGCTGCGGCATATGCATCGCACCAGGCCCCTGCGCCGGAGCCGATTTCGCATGCCCCGTCACTTTCACATTCTCCAGCCAGTAGTCCGGCTCAGCGTCTCGATTGCCGGCATCGGGCTCGATCACCACCACCTCAGCGGAAATCACATCTCCTGGCGTGACCTGCCGCAGCATCGATGCTGGCTTGAATTTGTAACTCATCACCATCGGTTCCATGAAGCCCTGAATCAGGTCCCCATCAATGGTCGCAGAGTCCGACTTCGAGTCGACGGAAACGATGCGGCCTGTAAACGGATACCGCTTGGCGTTGGCTGAAGTTTTTGTGCGATGGCACCCCGAGCTCGAAAGAGCCGCCACACACACCACTCCCACAATAAGTGCGCGCGATAAGACTTGGATTGGAAGATTCACCTGCTACCAATTTAACAAACGCCGCCATGACCCGCCGAACTGCGATCCCTCCCGGTTGTTCGCAGCTCGCACTTTGTGCCATCCTACGCGCTCCGGAATCCTCCTGGGAGAAAGTTCCATGGCATGTAATCCTGAAGTGTTGCAGCACGTTCCGCTATTTGCCTCGCTGGATGACGACGAAACCGCCGTCCTCGCCGGCCAGGTAGAAGTGAAAACGTTTCATCCCCGCCAGCGCATCTACAAGATGGGAGATTCCACCGGACGCGCCTACGTCGTCGTTTCCGGTCGCGTTCGCGTCACCACGGTCGATCAGGAGCATCAGGAAGTAGTGGTCGATGAGCCCACGCACGGCGAATTCTTCGGCTTCGCCTCCATGCTCGAGCAAACTCCGCACCAGACCGAGGCCGTTGCCGTCGACGATACCGTCTGCGTCGAAGTCGACCGCGAGGACATCTCCATTCTCCTCCAACGCAAGCCTCTGGCTGGCATGGAAATGCTTCGCGTACTAGGGCGCCAATTCCACGCCGCGCAGCAGCTGGTTCGCGTCCGGGCCATGCGCCATCCCAACGAAATCATCGACCGCGAAGCCACCTTGGGCCAGCGCATCGCCGACGCAGTCGCGGGCTTCGGGGGCTCGTGGACATTCATTCTGTCGTTCATGATGGGTCTCGTCGCCTACATAACTGCTTCGATTCTGCTGGGCAAAAGAGCATGGGATCCTTACCCGTTCATCTTGCTGAATCTCTTTTTATCCATGCTCGCCGCCATTCAGGCGCCGGTAATCATGATGAGCCAGAACCGTCAGGACACCAAAGACCGTCTCCGCAGCGAGCTCGATTACGACGTGAACCGCCGCGCCGAGTCCGAAATTCAAGGCCTGGCCCGCAAGCTCAACCTCCTGGGAGAAAAGATGGGCGACGTGGAAGAGCTCCTACGCGAGAAGCTGGCAAGGGAGTAAGCCGTGAACCAGAGAGCATAGAGCAGTTTCCCTGTGCCCTCTGTGCCTCCCGTGGTGAATGCCTTTCTCTTAGTAGTGAAATCGATACCGCAGTTCGAAAAAAACTTCCCGCGGACTATTCCAGTGAAATCCGCCGAACGTCACGCTGTTGTCGATCAGATACCGCCGATTGGCAACGTTGAGCGCGGCTACGGAAGCCGAGAATCGCTCGCCGAAATCCTTGCCTAGTGTCAGATCAAAGCTCGTGTGCCCCGGCAGATAGTCTCCCGGGTAAGGCTCACCGGGAAACGCATTGACGAACCCGGAACCGTAGTACACGTTCGTAGAAAGATAAGCGCGCCGGGGAAGAGTGACGTCCGCCCCGACGTTCAAAGTATGGCGCTGGTCGTGGTCCAGCGGCCCCCAGTCCAGAGACGAGAAATCCGTGAGCCCGCCGCTGATCACTCCTCCTGCCCACGCCACCTGGTTCGAGTATGCCACGTGAATCTGCGCCCGGTGCGCCAGCCGCGGAGAACGCAATGTTAGTTCCCATCCCCGGATGTGCGCCCGCTCTATCGTCAGCGGAAAAAACAGGTTCGATTCCCCAATATTGTTGTGATCGAAAAAATTCCGCGCATTCGTTTGGAATGTATCAGCATCGACCACCCAACCCCTCCAGGGAATGTTGACCCCGAATTGCGACTCCTCATCGCGCTCGCCGTCCAGAGGGGTGAATGCCAGGTTGTTGTTATTGGCAAACTGCAGCAGCGGCCCCGAAGCAGTCAACAGCGGCGGCGGCTGGTAGTAATGTCCGTACGACGCCCGAAATGTCCAGTTCAGCTTCGGCACATTGAGCGCCACTCCAAACCGCGGGCTTACGGAATTCTCCACCACGCCGCCAGAGAAATGCGTCGGCCGCATTCCCGCAGAAACCGTCAGCCACGTTGCAGGCTTGAACTTGTCATCGATGAAAAACGATGTCAGGTTTCCCGAAGGATTCTCCGCCACCCGGAACGCGTTCCCGCTCCCATCGTTGAACCTCGCCCCCAGTAACTCGCTGTTCCGTTGGTAGAAGCTGTAGAGCCCCACCTGCAGGTCATTTCTCTTGAGATTCGCGTTAAGACTCACTTGCCCCCCGGCGTAGTTCGACCCGCGGTGATCCGTCGTGGCCACCGGATCGCTTACTGAGCTGTCGTAGTTCGCCCGGTTGTAGTGATAGAACGGCGACACCGTCATCAGGGTCTTCGAATTGAACGTATGCACCCAGGAAACATTCGCCACCGCATCCGCTTCGTGATCCCCATCCCGCAAGTTCAGGCTCGGATACTGCCCGGTCAGCACCCCCTCCACTAGACCGTTTTCGATGTCATAAGGAAATGGGTCGTAAGGAATCTGGTAATAATCGCGCCGGAACGAACTTACCACCCGAAATTGGTCGGAAGGATCAGCATTGAATATCAGTGTCCCAAATCCCCCATACCCGTTCGTCGCGTCGTGTACCGTCTCCGGCACCGGCGTCTCGATCCCTAGGTTGCTGCGGTTGCCATTCACGCTGGCATAGTAGGCAAACCGCGCAGTGTGGCTGCCTAAGCTGAACTGATCATTCGTCTGATAAAAACTGCCTGCGCTCAACACCACCTCTGCTTCGCGATTGCGTTCAAACCCGGTACGCGGCACCACGTTAAATACTCCATAGGTCCGGTCGCCAAACTCCGCTCCATATCCGCCTCGACTCACTTCCAGGTAGTCAATGTCCTTGGGATCGAACTGCGGCCCGATATTCGACGCGATGTTCGTATTCGGAACTGGCACTCCATCCACCAGCCAGCTCGTCTGATGCCCGCCGCGAACATGCAGCTGGTCGTGCACCATGGTCGCGCCAGGAACGTAATCCGTAATCATCGCCATGCTGTTGGTCCGCGCCGCCCCAGGAGTTCGCGAAATCTTCTCGCGGTCCACCACCGTCGTCGGAGTATGCGAATCCGTTGGCACCCCTTCCGGACTCGCCGACACATTCACCGTTTCCTTTGTCCCCGCCAGGTTCAGCGCAAAATGCAACACCGGCTGCGAACTCGATGCCACCAGCACGTCCTGTTGCGTCTGCTCAAAGCCCGTTCCCGAAACGCTGACCGCGTACTCCCCCAGCGGCACCCCATTGAAAACGAACTCTCCGTTCGCGTCAGAATTCATGGTGGCCGCCCAGTCCGAGTTCTTCGCCTTGATCATCACCATGGCATTCGCCACCGGACGATGCTGGGGATCGTGAATGATCCCGCGGACCGATCCCACCACCGCGCCCCATGCGGCCAGCCCAGCCATGAACAGATATGTGAACAGCGCAATGCGAGTGACGCGCATACCATCTCCCGTGCAGACGAGTTCGCCTGCTTTCGAGGCTGCCAGATTCCTGATTCCAATGGGGAGACGTACTAAGCAGGAGGAGCGCGCGTGGACCGCGCCGAACAAACGCCGACTGCAAGAGAATGAGACCCAGCTTCGGCCGGCTTGGCCGCCGACCCCTGTTGCGCGCTGACCGCTCGCCAGGGTTCCGGATGCGCCCATTGCGAGATGGCCGCTGCCCGACGGCACTCGCGCGAACATCCCGGAGCATGAATGGCAGCTTGTTCCGGATTAATCAGCGCATACGTGTGACAACGATGCTGTGCCGATCGCCGGCAGCACAAGTGACTGGGCGCACCTGAGGCCTGCAGCACCGGCGGAACAAAAGTCCCGCCAACCGCGAACAGCAGCAGAAATCGCGCGATCAGATGCTGCATATTTTATTTATGAGCACGGCCAGAAAAAGACCCTGACTGACCCCCAACCCCTGACCCCTGAATTTGTGGGTCTTGAAAATCCCAATAGCGTCAGCATAGATCAGAGGGTCCAAGTGGACAAGCCTGTTGCTCACATCCTGCAACAGCCAAGCGGGTCGTCTTGGCAGAAAGTTGACGGGCGGATTACTTCACCAGTACGTAGCGACCCCCATCCGTGAAGGCAATCAGCAGGTTCATCAGTACAAACATCAGATCGTAGTGCCAACCCGACGACTTCTCTCCCCAAAATCCGGTGTGCCAAACAAACATTTTCTTCTGAATCGCACCCAGCATGATGAGGATCAACCCGAACGCGGCAATCTGAGGCAGCACGCCCGCCGCAACCCCGAGTCCCCCCGCTACCTCGGCCAGGCCCAGAAACACCGTAAATCCTTTCGACATCCCGATGCTCTTTGCCCGCCCTTCGGGATCTTTCAGGTGACTGTAGCCGCTGGTCACAAACACCAGTCCCACCATGAGCCGAAGCAGAAGGATTCCTAGATCGGTGAAGCGGGACAGCGCGGGGAACATGCATCCTCCCAAGTCAAACTCAGGATTCAGGCTTCGCCGTTGACCTTGCCCACTACCAGCGCACGCCCACAAAAAGAAATCGCCAGTCCTTGGAGACCGCCCTCCTCCCTATTCCAGATCCCTAATCCCTGATTCTTATCCCCAACCCAATCTGGTCAGCACAGATGGAGAGAGTAGGTCGACAAAGCCATCGTCAGGCTTTGCCGTTGATCTTGGCCCACCACCAGCGCACGCCCACAAAAAGAAATCGCCAGTCTTTGAGAAACTCGGGCGGCTTGCCCTCAAACGCGTGCCCCACGAATTGCAGAAGCCATCCTGTCACGAACAGCCCCAAAGCCCACGCCCAGAGCCTGTGATAACGGAATCCGATCAGAAACACTGCGACCGAGACGATAATGGTTGGGATCCCCAAGGTATGGCACATCCGGTTGACCGGGTGCTGGTGGCTTCGCGCATAGCGTGCAACCCACTCCTGGCTGGTAAGTCCCCCGAACATCGTGCTGAAAATCATACACCGGTCTTTAGCGCGACTTCATGCTGTGCTTGGCCGGGTGGAACCTGCTCCCATGCCCACTCGCCAAACTCCTGCCGCAGTTCGCTCTTCAGCAGCTTCCCCGTCGAGGTGTGCGGCAGCTCATCCACAAAGACGAACGCATCGGGCAGTTGCCATTTCGCAAATCGGGTCGCAAGGAACGCGCACAACTCGGCCTCTTGTACCTGTCGGCCTTCTTTCAGCACGATAACTGCCAGCGGCCGTTCCACCCACTTCGGATGCGGCACCGCAATCACCGCCGCCTCCTTCACCGCGTCGTGAGCCACAATTGCATTTTCCAGATCCACCGAACTGATCCACTCTCCTCCGGATTTGATCAAGTCCTTCACCCGGTCGGTGATCTTTACATATCCTTCCTCATCGATCGTCACCACGTCCCCGGTGCGGAACCAGCCATCCTTCGTCCAGCGATCACTCTGATCGAGTTTGAAATACCGGCTGGTCACCCACGGTCCGCGGATTTGCAACTCGCCCGCTGTCCTTCCATCCCTTGCCACCTCTTCTGTCTCGTTCACCGCCCGCACTTCGATGAATGGCGTTGGAGGACCCTGTTTGGCGCGTTGCTCATAGCATTCGTCTTCCGTCCAGTTCGCCATGTGCGGCTTGAGAGTGCAGACGGTGGCCACCGGCGTCGTCTCGGTCATCCCCCATAGGTGAATGACGCGAACTCCAAACTTGTCGAATCTTCGGAACATAGATTCAGGCGCAGCCGAGCCCGCGATAACAATTCTCAGGCCCGGAGCCAGCTTCCATCGCCCCGGATGACAATCCAGCGCATTCAGCACCGCCAGCCAGATCGTCGGCACTCCTCCCGTCAGCGTCACGCGCTCGCCTTCCAGTAAATCCAGCAGGCTTTCCGGTTGCAGATTCCGTCCTGGTAAAACCTGCTTGCTGCCCGTCATGGTCGCTGCATACGGAAAGCCCCAGGCGTTGGCGTGGAACATCGACATCGCAGGCAGCACCGTATCGTGACAGCTGCAGCCAAGTTGATCGGGCAAAGCCATTGCCAGAGAATGCAAAGCAAGCGCTCGGTGCGAGTACAGAACTCCCTTGGGCTTCCCTGTCGTTCCCGAGGTGTAGCACATGGCCGCAGCTTCCTCCTCGTCCAGCGCAGGATACTCGGGTTCAACTTCTACCGCCGCCGTCAGCAATCCTTCATACGACTCTCCTCCTGGCGTCTGCCGCCCGCACCCATGATCCACCACGAACACTCGCTCCAGCTGAACCAGTGCACGGAACTGCTCGTAAACGTCCAGCAACGTAGCGTCGACAATCAGAAAGCGGTCCTCCGCGTGATTGACGATGTACGCGATCTCTTCTGGATGCAGCCGCAGGTTCAACGTATGCAACACCGCGCCCACCGCCGGAACTCCGAAGTATGCCTCCACGTGCTCCTGCTGATTCCACATCAACGTCGCCACCCGGTCTCCATTCCGGATGCCGGCCTTCAGCAGCGCCGCGGACAACTGCTTCGCCCGCCGATGCGTTTCCAGATAGTTCGATCGATGTCGTGCTCCGTCCGGACGCACCGATACCAGTTCCACCGTCGGGAATATCTTCGCTGCTCGCTCAAGCATTCCGCCCAGCAGCAAGGGCGACGACATCATGGTCGATTTCATGGACAACCTCCAGCGGCCCAATTTTCGGATTGACTGCCCCGTGGCTGGCAGGATTGCCAGGATTCAGATTGGCCGGGATTATAGCGTGGAATCTGCCGCCCGGAAGCTGAATCTTTCTCCCCCACTCGGTTGAGGCGCCCGCTTCCCGCGTGTTAGCATCCTAGGTTTTGGCGGGTGCTTCGAAGAAATGAGCCCGTTTGGCCCGAGTTCCTGTCCTCATCCTCTTCTCATGGGCCGTTTCCTCCCACGCCTGCCTGAAGGAGACCCAACTTGAAAGCCTATTCCGGAGAAAACATAAGGAATGTCGCGTTGGTAGGCCACGGCCACGCGGGTAAAACCTCCCTCGCCTCCGCCATGCTCTTTACTTCCGGAGCCACACCCCGCCTCGGCCGCGTCGATGATGGTTCGGCCACCACCGATTACGACGACGAAGAGATCGCCCGCAAGATGTCGATCTCAACCGGCTTGGCGGTCGTCGAGTGGGGCAAGACCAAGATCAACATCCTCGACACTCCCGGCTTCAACATGTTTGTCCATGAGGCCAAGATGGTTCTGCCCGTAGTCGATGCCGCAATCGTAGTGGTGGATGGTGTCGCAGGCGTGGAAGTGGTCACTCAGCGCGTCTGGAATTACTGCGAGGAATACAACACTCCGCGCCTCATTGTCGTCAACCGCATGGACCGCGACCGAGCCGACGCCAGCCGCGTGCTCGAATCGATCGAGAAAAATTTCGGTCGCAACGTCATCCCCATCGAACTGCCAATCGGCGCCGAAAAGAGCCTCTCCGGCGTGATCGATCTCGTGCGCATGAAGGCCTACACCTACGAAATGGGCGGCGATGGCAAAGGCAAAGAAACAGAAGTTCCCGCCAACTTGCGGGAGCAGGCCCAATCCGCCCACGAGCGCCTGGTCGAACTGGTCGCCGAAGGCGACGACAAGCTCATGGAAAAGTTCTTCGAAGCCGGAACTCTTGGCGAAGAGGATCTCGTTCCCGCCCTGCACAACGCCATCCGCGAAGACAAGATTTTTCCCGTCATCTTCAGTTCTGGCCTGGGCAATATCGGCGCCGATCGCGTCATGGACTTCATCGTCGACTACACCCCCGCCCCCTCCGAACACGAGTGGGTCCAAGGAGAGCCCGCCTCCAGCGGCAACGGCGACGCTCCCAAGCGCCACGAAACCGACGCCGAGCCCGTCTCCCTTTACATCTTCAAAACCGTTTCCGACCCCTTCGCCGGACGCATCTCCTACTTCAAAGTTTTCTCCGGAGTGCTCAAGAACGACGCCACGCTCCAGAATTTCAGCCGCGGCTCGCAGGAAAAATTCGCCCACATCTCCACCATGCAGGGCAAGACCGCTGTTCCCGTCAATGAACTCCACGCCGGAGACATCGGCGCAGTCGCAAAATTAAAAGACACGCTCACCGGCGACACGGTCGGTGATAAGTCCGCTCCCATTCAATACCCCCGCGTGCAGTTGCCCGAGCCCGCCATCACCTTCGCCATCGAGCCGAAGACCCGCGCCGACGAAGACAAGCTCGGTCCCGGCCTCCATAAACTCATGGAAGAGGACGCAATGCTGCGTTTCTTCCGCGATCCCCAGACCAAGGAATTCCTCATCGCCGGAACCGGTCAGCAGCACATCGAAGTCGTAGTTTCAAAACTAAAAAAGCGCTACAACACGCAGGTCAACCTGAAAGCTCCCAAGGTCCCCTATCGCGAAACCATTCGCGGCAAAGCCGACGTTCAGGGACGCCACAAGAAACAGACCGGCGGCCATGGCCAGTACGGCGATTGCAAGATCAAGATGGAGCCTCTCCCCCGCGGCGGAGAATTCGAATTCGTCAACGACATCTTCGGCGGCGCCATCCCCAAAAACTTCATCCCCGCAGTAGAAAAGGGAATTAAAGACGCCGCCGGACGCGGCTATCTCGCCGGATTCCCCGTAGTCGATTTCAGAGTCGTCCTCTACGACGGCTCCTATCACGACGTCGATTCCAACGACCTCTCCTTCCAGATGGCCGGCCGCATCGCCTTCAAGAAAGCCATGGAAATCGCCAAGCCCACCCTGCTCGAGCCCATCATGAACGTCGAGATCACCGTCCCCGACGACTTCGCCGGCGCCATCATGGGCGACCTCAACAGCCGCCGTGGACGCATCCAGGGCATGGACAACAAAGGCGGCAACACCATCGTCAAAGCCGAAGTCCCCATGTCGGAAATGCTCACCTACGGCGTCGAACTCACCTCCATGACCCAGGGCCGCGGCAGCTTCAACATGGAAATGCACCACTACGACGTAGTCCCCGGCCAATTGCAGGACAAAATCATAGAGAAGGCCAAGGCCGAGCGCGGCGAGGTCAAGGAAGAAGAAGAGTAGTAGCGCAGAAACAAAAGCGATCCTCCGGCCATCAGGTACAATCAAAAATTTATGTTGCGCTACTTCACTGCCGGAGAATCTCACGGCGAGGCCCTGGTCGCCTTCCTTTCCGGAATGCCCGCCGGCCTGAAAATCGATCAGGCCTTTGTCGACCGCGAGCTCTGGCGTCGCCAGCAAGGCTACGGCCGCGGCGGTCGCATGAAAATCGAGCGCGATACCGCCCACATTCTCTCCGGCGTTCGACACGCCATCACCATCGGTTCGCCCATCTCCTTGCAGATCGCCAATCGCGACTGGAAGAACTGGGAAGAATCCCTGCCCGTTGCCGCCGGTGATCCCGCAAAACACAAGGCAGTCGCCTCGCCCCGCCCCGGTCACGCCGATCTCGCTGGAGCCCTGAAATACAATTTCCCCGAAGCTCGCTACATTCTCGAGCGCGCCTCCGCCCGCGAATCCGCCGCCCGCGTCGCCATCGGCGCCCTCGCCAAACTTTTCCTTCGCGAACTAGGCATTGAAGTCCTCAGTCACGTGATCACCACCGGCGCCGTCACTCTTCACCAGGAAATTCCGTGGGAAAAAATAAGCGCCCTCTACGATCAGGACGAAGTCCTTCTCAACTGCGCCGACCCTGACACCGAACAGCGTATGAAAGAAGAAGTGGACAAAGTCCTGAGAACCGGCGACTCCCTCGGTGGTGTCTTCGAAGTCGTCGCCCACCAGGTACCCCCCGGTCTCGGCACTTATGCGCAATGGGACGAGCGCCTCGACGCGCTCCTTGCCGCCGCCATCATGTCACTGCAGGCCGTCAAGGCAGTCGAGATCGGCAGCGGAGTCGCCGCCGCCTTCAGTCCCGGTTCTCAAGTGCATGACGAAATCGGCTACAACGGGACGTCCGGCTTCACCGCTTTCTCCCGCGCTCACAACAACGCCGGAGGTATCGAAGGCGGCATTTCGAACGGTCAAGACATCCGCGTCCGCGGCTATCTCAAACCGATTTCCACCTTGCGCCGCCCGCTGCAATCGGTAGACTTTTCCAGCCGCGAACCGGTGAAGGCCGCCTACGAACGCTCCGACGTCTGCGTCGTCCCCGCGGCCGGAGTCGCTGCCGAGGCCATGGTGGCTCTCACCCTTGCCCGCTGCGCACTCGAAAAGTTCGGCGGCGATTCCATGACCGAAACCTTGCGCAATTTCCAGGGATATTGCCAGCAACTGAAAAAATTTTGATGATCTATCCCATCGTAAAATTCGGCAATCCTGTTCTCGAGAAACCTTCGGAAACGGTTACGCTTTTCGACGACGATTTGAAGAAACTCGTCGAAGACATGTTCGAATCCATGTACGCTGCCCACGGCGTCGGGCTCGCTGCCCCGCAAATCGGCATTGGCAAGCGCATCGCCGTCATCGACGTCACCTTCAAGGAAGATCCCAACGCGAAGCTGGTCCTGGTCAACCCCGAAATCATCCACACCGAGGGCAAGCACACCCAGAGCGAAGGATGCCTCAGCATCCCCGACTTCCGCGAAAATGTCACCCGCCCCAACAAAGTCACCGTGCGGGCTCAGGACGCGAACGGGATATTTTTCGAAAAGACAGGAGAAGAACTCCTGGCCCGCGCCTTCCTCCACGAAACCGATCACCTGAATGGCAAGCTCTACATCAGTCACGTGAGCGCACTGAAACGCGACCTGATGAAACGCAAAATCCGCAAGCTCATGAAAGCCGGCGAGTGGTAACAATTGAGTAATTTGGTAACTTTGCAATTGAGGGTGCCCCACCCTACGCGGTTTTCGTAAGGTGGGAATTTTGGCTGCCCTGGAAACGTAAATCGATCAGCACATCCAATTACTCATTACCCGATGCCTTTGGATCTCGTCTTCTGCGGCACTCCTCGCTTCGCCGTCCCGACCCTGCTAAAGCTGGTCCAATCCGGCCACCGCATCTATCTTGTCGTCACTCAACCAGACCGCCCCAAAGGTCGAGGCCTCGAGCTCGTCGCATCTCCCGTGAAGCAATCCGCGCTCAAACTCAATCTGCCCATCACCCAGCCCGAGAAAATCAAGGCCAACGAAGAACTCCGCGCGCAACTCACCGCGATCAAGCCCGACGCCATCATCGTAGTCGGGTACGGCCGCATCATCCCGCAATGGATGCTTGACCTCCCGCCACTGGGCAACATCAACCTGCACGCCTCGTTGCTCCCCAAATACCGCGGCGCCGCACCTATCCAATGGGCCATTGCCAACGGCGATTCTGTCACTGGTAACACCACAATGCGCATCGACGCCGGACTCGACACCGGCGACATCCTCTTGCAACAGGAACTCCCGATCGCGCCCGACGACACTTCCGAGCTCCTTGCCCCGAAACTCGCCGCAGCCGGCGCCGATCTCATCATCGAAACATTGCGTGGCTTACAAGCAGGAACCATTCACCCGCGCACACAAGATTCCGCCCAAGCCAGCCTCGCCCCAATCCTGAAGAAAGAAGATGGCCATCTGGATTTCTCCCGCACGGCCTCAGAAATCTACAATCGCCTCCGCGCCTTCCAACCCTGGCCCGGCGCCCACACCAGATTCCGAGGCAAAGCCCTCCAGATTTTGAAAGCGCGCACCACAACTGACCTTCATCAATCAGAACTCAAACAATCAGAAATAAAGCCAGTGGCGGATCGCCTCCTCGTAGGCTGTGGTCAAAGTACTTCTCTGGAAATCCTGGAGCTCCAGCTGGAAGGGAAAAAACGCAGCTCAGCCAAAGATTTCATACATGGCTATAAGCCGAAGCCCTCCGAAATGCTAGGCATGTAATCAACGTAGGGCGAGCACTGCCATGCAGCCCCAAGCGGCTCTCAACCCCTGCTGCCTGTCTTTTGCGTAAAATCCCCCCAATGCCGATCTCCCCCGCCCGCGCCGCCGCCTTCGACATCCTGCTGCGCGTCGAACGAGAATCCTCCTATGCCAGCGAACTCCTGCACGCCGACACCTACAACCGCCTCTCGCCCCAGGATCACGCCCTCACCACGGAACTAGTCATGGGAGTCCTCCGCTGGCGCTCCGGCCTCGACGCCGACATTGCCCAAGCCTCATCACAGCCTCTCTCCAAGCTCGACCTCGAAATCCTAATCGCCCTTCGGCTCGCGCTCTACCAATTCCGCTCTCTCGATCGCATTCCGCAACGCGCCGCGCTTCACGAAAGTGTCGAACTCGTAAAACGTGCCCGCAAGCGCTCCGCCGCCCCCTTCGTCAATGCCGTCCTCCGCAAACTCGCCGCCGCCGCTCCTACGCCAACCTCCAGTCCGGATTCAGCTGAAGCCATCGCCTCCACACTCGCCCATCCGCTATGGCTAGTCGAGCGCTGGATTGATCGCTACGGAGTCGCCGCCGCTACCCAAATCTGCCGCCATGATCAGCTGATCCCGCCAACCACAATCCGCCTTCGCACCCCCACTGCGGAAGCCGAACTGCATGCGCACGGGATCAAGCTCGAGCCCGGACCCATTCTCGCCTCGGCTCGCCGTGTTCTCTCCGGCGACATCACCAACACCAGGGCTTTCCGCAATGCCGACATCGTGATCCAGGACGAAGCCTCACAACTGGTCGCCATCCTGATCGGCCGTGCTCAGGGCGACCTCCGTATCCTCGACTGCTGCGCCGCTCCCGGCGGAAAAACGCTAGCCATCGCCGATCAGAATCCCACGGCAGAAATCACCGCCGTCGAAATCCATCCCCACCGCGCACGCCTTCTGCAAAAATTAGTCAGCGGCTCGAAGCGCAAGATCACAACCTTGATCGCCGACGCCACTAATCTTCCCTTCACTCATCCATACCATCGCGTTCTCGCCGACGTCCCCTGCTCTGGCACCGGCACGCTCTCCCGCAATCCCGAAATCAAGTGGCGCCTCAAGCCCGGAGACCTCTCGGACTTGCAGGCCTGCCAGCGAGCGCTCCTCCGCTCCGCCCTGGCACACCTCTCCCCTGGTGGGCGCCTGGTCTATTCAACCTGTTCGCTGGAAGAAGAAGAGAATGAAGACGTCGTCGAGGATATCCTCGCGCACGACAACTCCATTCGTCCACTGGATTGCCGCTCAGAACTGGATAAGTTGAAGCACGCAGGAGACCTGGTCTGGCCAGATCCCGCCTTACTCACCAGAGGTCCCTATTTCCGCACCATGCCCGGCCTCCATCCATGCGATGGCTTCTTCGCTGCCATCTTGGAGAAAAGATAGATCTGGGTCTATCCGTGAAAATCCGCGTTCATCCGTGGCCGAAGGAGTTCACCGTACCTCAAAACTGATCGTAGCCCCCGCTACTACCTTTTGCCCCACGCCCGGCACTTGGGAAACGATGGTGCTAGCCGGAGTCACCTCCGCCGGCGCCGCGGTAGCTTCCGTACTAGCCACCGTCCCCGAATCTGTCCCCGCAGCCGGAGCAGCCGCCGCCAAATTCACGCTTCCCAGCCGAAAGCCAGCGTCCTGCAGTGTCCGGCTGACCGTCCCTAAAGGCTGCCCCAGAAAACTTGGCATCACATATGTCTGCGCAGGTGCTTCGGCTGTGATCAGCAAGCTGATCTTGGGTGCCAGCACCTGCCCCGCATTTGCCGGAGGGCTTTGTCCCAGCACCTGATCCGCAGGAATTCCTGTGGTCGCCACCTGTGCCAGCGATGCCACATCCAGCCCACGCCGCCGGATGTTCAGTTCTGCCGCATGTTCGCTTTCCCCGGTCACATCCGGGATCGCCACCCGCGTCGGCCCCAGACTCTGCGCCACCCGCACCTGCCATCCTCGCCGCACCTTCGTCCCTGGCAGGGGCAGTTGCGACATGATTTTCCCCTCCGCAACCTCCGGACTGTAATACTGCCGCTCGATGGTCATCTGCAGCCCCAATCCTGCAACCTCCCGTTCCGCTTCCGCCGGGCTCATCCCCACCAATGCAGGCACCGTGACCTCCTGCCCGTGAATCGCGAATCTCATCGCCGTCAGCCCCGACACCATGGCTACAACCAACAGCACCAGCGCCAGCAGCACAAATCGAACCGCCGATTTCATGGCCAGATTATATAGTCCCTGTGTAATGCAGCCCGAAAGGCCCCCGTCCAAAGGGGCCGAAAATACTGCCCATTCGCCCGTTTCGCCGGAATATAATTTTAAAAAGAACGTTCTTTATGGCGTAGAAATGGAGTATCATATTCGCCCTATGCGGCCCTCAATTCTGGCTCCGGCTTTGGCATCACTTCTGGCGCTCGCACTTGTTCCTGTGAGCAGTCCCGCTCAGGTCAACGGGACTCCCACTTCTGTCACTTCCCCGGGCTTCGGCGGACACCCTGTCAACGGCACTCCTTCCAGCGTGACCTCCGTCGGTCCGCGCGGCTATGCTCCTGATTTTCGTAATGGCACTCCGGGCACGGTCGGCTCTGGCCATTCGCGCGGCACCGGTGAGCATCGTCGCCATCACAACGACAACAATTCCGCGAATACTCCGCTCTACTACGCGGTTCCAGTTCCCTACGCCGTCGAGGCCGCTCCCGAAGGCCCTCCGCAGGATGATGCCTACGCCAATGATGAAGCTGATCATCAGGGAGGTCCCACGGTCTTCGACCGACGTGGTGACGGCGAACGCTCCTACGTACCCCCGGTCAAGGACCTGGCACCTGCTCACGACGACTCTCCAGATCCGGTCGCCGAACCCGAACCCCTTCAGCCCACAGTTCTCGTCTTCAAAGACGGCCACCAGCTCGAAGTGGGAAATTACGCCATCGTAGGCTCAAATATTTTCGAATTCACTTCCGGCCGCTCGCACAAGATTCCCCTCTCCGATCTCAATCTGGACGCCACTCAAAAGGAGAACGATACCCGAGGCGTTGTCTTCCAACTGCCTCCCTCGGTGAAAAAGAAGAGCTGACGCCCGCTCTGCATGAAACCTTTCGCCCAGCTCCTACTGATCTTCTTTTGCTCGTCTCCGGCATGGGCCGGCTCCGCCGATTACAACGTCAACATCCACGTGACCGCGACCTACATGCTGCGCGACCACGGTGACGGTGCTCGCCGGCAACAACTGGACGTCATCATCGATGGCAAGAAATTACAACTGGAATCCGAAACCATCCCCAATGCACTTCTCTCGTTAGGTGACTACAAGGCAAAGCTGGTGAAGAACGACCACTGGCGTGGCGCCGCCTACGATTCTTACGAAGTTTACGAGATGCTGCTGCCCGACAAGCACACAAGACGCTTCATCGTGGTCGGCCAGTCGGAATAGATAGAAGCGATTCCTGATCCCGAGTCCCTAGACCCTAATCCCTGATTTTCGAATCGAGCCGTCTGAGGCCAACCCAACCAGACTCTTAACGATTATCCGTGACCCTGGGAACTGAGAACTGGCAACTGAGAACTGGTCTCAAATTCTTACTTCCCCCGAAGCATCTCGACCACCCGCTCATAATCATCCACCGTGGCGTACTCAATCACAATCTTTCCTTTGCCCTTGCGATCCCGAATCCGCACCCGCAATCCCAAAGTCCGCTCCAGGTCCAGCTGCGCCGCGCGCACGTTCGGATCCACCCAGCGCGCTCCTCCTGTGCTCTTCTCTCTCTTCTTGACCCCTGGCATGTCGGGCAAAGGATCGAGCAGACCGTCCATTCGCAGGACCAGCATCTCGATCTGCTCCAGATTCATCCCCTTCTGTACGGCATACAACGCCGCTTGTGCGATCCGGTCATTGTCTCCGAGCTTGAGTAGCTCCTTCGCTTTGGCGAAGGTGATCCGCTTCTCCGCCAGCATTTGCATCACTTCGCGAGGCAGCTTCAGCAGCCGCATATAGTTGGCCACAGACTCGCGCGACAGCCCCACTCGTTCCCCAATTTGCTGCTGCGTCAGCGAAAACTCATTGCTAAGCACGCGAAACGATTCCGCCTGTTCCAGCGGACTCAGATCCTCGCGTTGCAGGTTCTCGATAATGGTCATCTCCGCCGCTTGCTGCCGTGACACCCGCCGCACCAGCGCCGGAATATGCGTCTTTGCAGCCTTTTTCGACGCATGCAATCGCCGCTCACCCAGAATCAGGACGTAGCGCCCCTCCTCATCCTCCGAAGGACGCACCATAATCGGCTGCACCACCCCATTGGCCTTGATCGACTCCGCCAATTCCTCCAGCGCATCGTCATCTTGCACATACCGCGTCTGAAATGGATTCTTGTCGATGTCCGCGATCGCCAGGTTCACCACTAGATTTCCCGGAATGCGCGACTCCGCCACTGCATTGATGCTGAATGTCCCCGCTGCTGCCTGAGAATCGTATGCTGGCTCCTCCGGCCAAACCACCGCTTGGGGCATATCCGGAGCGAGTGTAGGGATAGCAGGGGAAGATGCAGGGACAGCCGCCATCGGCTGTCCGACCGAGCGCAGTTCTGCTGCTCGCGCCTCTACCCCCACACTCTGCTCGGAAGAAACCGGGGTCGAACCCCCCGGCGGTGCAGCATGATGGCCGGCGGCCGGAACCGCAGCGGGTGGCGCCGGCGGCACAGCCCGCGGCCCCGGCAACAACGAAGCCAGCCCGCGCCCCAGCGCCCGCCGCTTGTCCATCTTCTCTTTGTCTTTATCGGTCACCTGTTCCGCCAGGTTTCCCGTCGTCGCAGTAGTCATCAGTCTCCTCTTGATCGCACTCCGCAGTCCCGCGAGCGCTTTCCGTGATGGTGCTTTCTTCCTTATGGCGTCCCGCCCCGCTCTGATTAATATAGATTCATATCAATCTATACATTGATATACATAAATAAATCATGCGCTCTTGTCCATCTCCGCCGTTGCCGCCGCAATCTCCTCCCCCGCAGCATCCCCCCTATGCTCCTCAGCCTCCCCTCTGGTGACATTCTCAGCCGCAAGCTGCGTGGATGGTTGCCTCTCAATGATCTCCTTGGCCAGCCGGATGTAGCTCTCCGCGCCCTTGGAGCGCGGATCGTACACCAGTGCAGCCTTGCCATGACTGGGCGCCTCAGCCAGCCGGATGTTCCGGGGCACGCTCGTGCGGCACAGCTTGTCGCCAAAGAAATTCTCGAGCTCAGCCATCACCTGCTGCGCCAGGTTCGTGCGCTCATCAAACATCGTGAGCACCACGCCTTCAACGCCCAACTCAGGATTAAAGCTGGCGCGGATACGCTCAATCGTGTCCAGCAACTCGCTGATGCCCTCCAGTGCAAAGTACTCGCCCTGCATTGGGATGAGCACCGCGTCAGCCGCGACGAGAGCGTTGAGCGTGAGCAAGTCCAGCGCTGGCGGGCAGTCCAGCACGACGAACTGGAAGCGCTCGCGCAGTGGGGCCAGCGCGTCACGCATGCGAAACTCGCGCCCCTCAGCATCGACCAACTCAAGGTTCGCGCCGATCAGGTTTTTATGCGATGGAATCAGCCAGAGCTGTTCTAGCTCTGTCGTGAGCAGCGCCTCTTCGCCACTGGCCGCTCCCATGAGGAGGTGGTAGGAGCTGATGCGATCAGGATCCTTGGCGAAACCCAGGCCGCTGGTCGCGTTCGACTGCGGATCGCAATCGACGAGCAGCGTGTTCACTTCGGCAGCCGCAAAGGACGCGGCTAGATTGATGGCAGTCGTAGTCTTCCCCACGCCGCCCTTTTGATTGGCAACAGCGATAACGCGTCCCATATGAAGTTGTAAGGAGAAACCAGAGTCACCCGCAGCATAATGCGCTGCCATATCGAATGCAATGACGAAGTGCTGTGCATAGTGGTGAATTCATGTGCAAAACACGTCCGATTGTTCCTGCAGGAACACTCAGGTGTTTTACAAGCGCGTCGAGTGTTTCTGCAGGAACATTCGGCATCTAGCTGTTCACTCCAAGGCTCCGACTGTTCCTAAAGGAACATTTGCTTGAACCGCCATGCCCGTTGAGGCGAATTCTAGATCCGTTAGGTCTCAAGAACAACGCGAGTGTTCCTTCGGGAACACTCCCCGTCCGAGCACACGCGTTGGTTTGAGGAGCCTTCTAGCTCTATCCGGGCGAATGTTCCTGCAGGAACACTTATCAGAGGAAGGACAACGTGGGGGGCGCTGGTAGCGATTTCTTATCGTTTGGCCATGAGAATCGCAGTACATTCCACTTTGTCCCGAACTATGCTGGCTTCTACCAGCCGGCGAGGACGAAGGCAGGTGTTCTACTCCACTTGTTACTGTTTTGGTTCCTGCGCGGATTGGCGAGGCTGGCCTACCAACAGGACTCTCGAGCTCGAGAGCGGTATCGGCACTGGGTCTGAGAAGTCGTCGTTTGGGAGGATGGAGCGAGCCTGAGATACCTGGGCGGCGCCGATCAGGAGAGCCAGGCGGCCTTGCGGGTTGAGCAGCCGGGCTGCGATCGGAAGGGTGGCATCGAAGCGCTCGACCGCGCGCAGGGTGACCACATCGAACGAAGAGGGCGGCAGGGTCTCGGCGCGCGCATTTTGTATATTGACGTCCATCAATGTAAGGGAGCGGGTGATTTCGCGAAGAAAGGCGGCTTTCTTATGGTTCGACTCGATGAGGGTGACCGAGAGGGATGGTACCCAGAGCTTGATGGGAAGGCCTGGAAAGCCGGCGCCGGAGCCCAGATCGGCAAGCGCGGAGGACCCTTTGACCGCCGGGGATTGCCCGGCTGGACAGCCGATGGCGGCTGTCCCTAGAAACAGATTACGGGCCAGGAAGAGGCTTTCGCCGAAGTGTCGAGTTACGATCTGTTCGGGGTCGCGGATCGCCGTTAGACTGATGCGGGAATTCCAGCGCATGAGTATATCGATATACGTCGATATACTGGCGAAGAGCGCCGAAGCCTCAGGTTGCCCGTATCGCCCGATGAAGGGGGCGAGCAACTCAGCAATGCGAGCGGGGGTCACGGAGGGCGATTGTAGATGGGCGGGGGAGAATTCGGAAAGAGTTGGCTTGAATGGCGAGGAGATAGACCAGGAGTGCCTATTTCAGGGGGCCAGCGTAAGACCGTGCGAGCAGCGTCGCTACGATGTTCTGGCCACAGGACCATCGATGTGCATGATTTTTCGCAAAAACGTACAATTTTGCGCTACGGAGGGTAACAGCCGGGTTACAATCAGAAGTACATCCTCAGTAATCGCGTGGGCTAGTGAGCCCAGCGCCACATCGAAACCTCTGGCCCTTAGGAGAGACCTGTGTGTCCCGTGACACAGAGTGAGCAAGACCAAAAGATCCGATGCGTTGTGGCCCATGACATCGCCTGGCTGCGGCAAGGCGTGCGTCGACTGCTGGACGACGAGCCGGATATCGCGGTGGTAGCGGAGGCGGAGGACGCCGTACAAACGTTGCGCGACGTTTTCACGCACCGGCCCGACATCGTGGTAGTCGATCACCACATTTTTGAGGGGACCGCGGTGCAAACCGAGCGGCTGATCGTGCGCGAGTCGCCATCGAGCAAAGTGCTATTCCTGACGAATCACGACGAAGAATCGCGAGGCGACGATCTGGCGGATAGTGCCTATGCCGTGCGCCGCACGTCGGCGGAGGAACTGGTCGACATGGTGCGCAAGACCGCCGCAATCGAATGCACGGCCAGCCCCCAGAGAAGTGGGGCGGAGATTGCAGAATGGCCCTCGAATCCCGCGTCGCGGCGCCGCGATCTGACTGCGCGGGAGCGGGAGATCTTGAAGCTGCTGGCCGAAGGGCAGACCGTGCGATCGGCCGCGAACATACTGGGACTCAGCTCGAAGACCGTCGATGCTCACAAATTCAATCTTATGCGGAAGCTTGGCGTACACAACAAAGCCGAGCTGGTGATGTGGGCAATCCAGAGCAAGATTGTGAAGCTGCCTGCCAGTTTCTAACTCAAAAAACGCAAGAGAGAAAACAAGTACAGGGGTCAGGGCTCAGGCTTCTGGTCTCAGACTTTGTGTCTCGGTTGCCATGTCGGCTAGTTGTTCCAGGGAGGAGACGGTCAGATCGGGAGTCGCATCCGCGGCTTTGACGGCGCCGACACCGGGCCTGGCAGAGGGGCGATTTACCCATACCGTAGCCAAGCCGAGACTCTGGGCTGGAATTACATCGTGGTAAATACTTTGTCCTACGTGAAGCACCCGGTGGGCTGGGGTCTTGATACGGTTCAGGGCAAGCTCGAAAATTTTCAGCGATGGCTTGTAGGCTCGGGCCTGCTGCGCGGTGACCACGTGGTCGAACTCGACGCCGAGTTGGGGACGCGTGCCTGCAAACAGATCGTCGTCCACATTTGAGAGGATGGCCAGACGGAAGCGGGCTTTCAGTCGCCGCAGCGAGGCGACAGAATCGGGCCATGGCCTCCAGCTCGGAAGAGATACGGCCAAGGAGCGCAGTTCTTCTGGCGTCGGCGTGAATTTAAACTCATCTCCGAATTGAGATACTACGGAAGCGAGCACCTGGCGATAAGTCTGGAATTTGCCCCGTTCGGCGAGCAACTCGAAATCTCCATACAACTTGAGCAGGGTATTGTGGGCGGCAGTCTTTGCGTGCGCAGCGAGGATTTGGTCGAGGGCCGGGAGAATGCCGGCTTCCCAGTCGATCAGGGTGCCATAACAGTCGAAAGTGACGACTTCGAAGCGAGAAAAATCGAGCATATGAGAATAGTGTAGAGCCAAGCCCGGGTTGTCGCTAAACGCGGCGAATCGCAATTGCCGGCGAAAATCCCAAGTCTCAGAATGAAGACGTGGGGAACCCATTCAGGTACTCTCGAGCGGAGATTCTTCCGATGAAACACCTTCTGCACGTTTTACTTTCATTTCTGGTCACGACTTTTGCCTTGGCACAGCGCGACAACCCGCACCTCGCGCCGATTTCACTGCATCCTGAGAATCCGCACTATTTTTTGCTTCACGATCGCGCGCTGGCTTTGATTGGGAGCGGCGAACACTACGGAGCGGTCTTGAACGGCGATTTCGATTATGCCAAGTATCTGGCAACGCTCGAAGCCGAGGGGATGAACTACACGCGGCTGTTCGGCGGATCGTACGTGGAGGTGCCAGGGAAATCCTTCGGCATTTTGCGAAACGACCTGGCGCCGGCGAGCGGACGATTTGTGGCCCCTTGGGCACGGAGCGAGACTGCCGGATACGCGGGTGGGGGCAATAAGTTCGATTTGGAGAAGTGGAATCCGGAGTATTTTGCGCGGCTGCATGGGTTCCTGGCAGAAGCCGAGCGGCGCGAAATCGTGGTGGAGATTACGCTCTTCTCCTCGCAATATGCCGAGGCTCAGTGGGCAATGTCGCCGTTCAATCGCGCTAACAATGTGAATCAGACTGATGCCATTGATTGGAAGAAGGTGAATACGCTTGAGAACGGTAACGTACTGGCACATCAGGAGAAGTACGTAAGGAAGCTGGTGCGGGAGGCGAACCGTTCTCCAAACGTGATCTTTGAGATTGCGAATGAGCCATGGTCTGATCGCCCGGTGCTGGCGAACGTGGTGAATCCATATTTGTTCGCGGGGCGGGATCAATACCCGAATTCGGTGGATTTACCGGATGATCTCTCCATGACCTGGCAGACGCGCGTGGCGGAATGGATTACCAGCGAGGAATCCAAGTTGCCGAACCGGCATTTGATCGCGCAGAACTGTTGCAATTTCGTGTATCCGATGCGGCAAACCATTCCCGGAGTGAGCGTGGTGAATTTTCACTACGCGTATCCGGAAGCGGCGGTGCTGAATTATGGCTTGGGCAAAGCCCTGTCGTACGACGAAACCGGCTTTCTGGGGCGCGAGGATGGGAAGTACACGCGGCAGGCTTGGAATTTCATGCTGTCGGGCGGAGGCGTGTTCGATAATCTCGATTATTCGTTCAGCGTCGGAGATGAAGATGGCAAGGATCGCGAGGCGAACGGACCGGGAGGCGGCAGTCCGGAACTACGGCGGCGGTTGCGCATTCTGAGTGATTTTCTGCGGGATCTGCCACTGGTGGAGATGGCTCCGGATTTCGACACAGTGCAACAGGCGGGAGGCGTGGTCACCCACATGCTTTCCAGCCACACTGGGGAGTACGCGATGTATGTCGATGGGGATGGGCCGGCGGAGATCCGTCTGAAGTTGCCGCCGGGGAAGTATTCGGGGAGTTGGGTGGATGCGATTACGGGGGAGAGAAAAGATGTGGGGGGATTCAACCATCCGGGCGGGGAGAAGATTTTGAAGACTCCAGCATTCAGGAATGGGATTGCAGCGAGGATCAGCAGGAAATAGGAATCAGAGTCGTCACCCCGAACCAAACTAATTAACGGGTGGGACAAGGAAAGCGCTTTTAGCCCTAGTGCGACAATGTGAAGCGAGCAAGTTGATGTTTCCACCATTCAAGTGGGAATTGCGCGGGTGGACTTCTATAGATCCTTCGCCGGAAAAGCCCGGTGCTTCCGGACGACAGGGGCTGGTGGCCGGAGTCTTTGGGATGGCACATACATTGGATCACGATTCGCTGAAGGACCTTGCCGATCAGATGATGAGCGGCAGTGTGGTGTCGATTGGGGAAAAGCGTATCAAGGTGGAGAGAACTGGCTCGCGCAGATTGCGGACGGTGCGCTTTGAGATCGGTGGGCGAGAGTATCAGATGATTGAGCAGAATCCGGAAAAGCCCAGCCGGTGGGGAAAATTGGCGCGGGAGGGACATCGGGTGGTGCAAGTCCGCGATGCGGAGTTGGGAAAATACGTGGCTGCAGTGGTGGATGGGAAGGTGAGGGAGTACGGGAGATTGAGGCGGCGCGATAGCGCGGAATGACCCGGCTCTGATTCGCAATTCAAAGTCCCCAACTGAAAATCCCCACACTACGAAAATCGCGTAGTGTGGGGCACCATCGTCACGCCGGCTCTCTTTTCAGAAGCTTCGCGATTCGTTGCTTCAGTGTTGGCGATGCTCTGTTCTCCTGAAGCACCCAAGGCAACATTCGTTTATCGATGCGCGCTCCGGCATCAACTAGCGTCTTGATGACCGCTAAGTACGTCGAATGCGTATCTTCGGTGTTATGGAGCGCCGACCAGAGCGCCTGACCCAGGGGCGTGCCACCGTAAGCATTCTTCTTTTCGGGACCGGCACCGTGGGCCAGCAGCAGTTTGATCGTGTCGATGTGTCCTCCAATGACAGCCCAGTGGAGCGGGGTTTGCCCAGAGTTGTCTGATGAGTCCAGACGCGCACCGCAGCGCAGAAGAAAGTCAATGATATTATTTCTGCCGTATTGGCAGGCCCAGAAAAACCCTCGATCCCTCTGCCCAGAGTTCGCGTTGGACCGCAGATTTCCTTGTGGGTCGTAGAAATTGCTGACTAGATCCAGGCGGCCAAGTCCGGCCGCGGATTCCAAATCCAGTTGCGCGCCGCGCTCTGCGAGAAATTCGGCTGCGCGGACGCGTCCGGTAGCCAGGCAGGCATTCACCAATGTCAGGTCGAACGAGGCACCATGCTCCATAAAAACTTTCATCAACTCCTGTTGAACACCGGCCTGCTCGGGATGAAGGCTGGTGGCGACCAAGTCCAACGCAGTGGCTTTTCGACCGTAGAGGTGAGCGCTTGCATTGACCTCGGCACCGGCTTGTAGAAGCAGGCGTGCAATCTGGAGAATATTTTTGGGAGTCTTTTGACGGTAGCCTTCTATGCCATTGGCGCCCACGTAATGCAGCAGCGTGGCGTGATGCTCGCGGGCCGAGCGCGCTCGAACCAGGCTAGGATCAGCGGACAGCAGGTGCTCGAGCGCAGCGAGCTCGCCCCTGATGATCGCTTCGACCGCGCTTTCGAATTTCGCTTCCGGGGAATGAACTAGCGAGAGAGCCTGCAGATGCCGGGCGAATTTCGGCCAGCTTTGGAAACCGTGAATGCGCGCGAGGATGAACTGGGCGCGCGCCAGCGTGAACGCCTGGGCGGACTGCTGCTCGGTGCGCAGGAAGGATGACAACTCATCTGTCCAGCGATCCACTGAGACAGGGAGTTGAGACGTGATGCTCAAGCTGGTCGATTGCAGGAGGGAATGCAGCCACGTGCGCACGAACTGGTTCAATGCGGCAGGATCGGGTGAGTTGACCGCTTTGACGAGATCCTTGGCGCGTGTCTTGTAGTGATCCAGATTGGGGCGCGCGGGAACCGGGAGAGCGTCTTGCGGATTGGGGAACATACGAAGCTCCTTTCAGTTGCATGCCTGGAGTCCGCACTAGATCAGGCTGAAAGAAGGTTCGTAGCCTTCGATTAAATTCGTGGAGGTGGGCACGGCCCTTTCCGCGGACTGGAGGCGCCCTTCGCGCTCAGGAGTCAGAATAGGGGCGTGGTGGGGGTGGGGTCAAGAATGCGCGCATGACCGGATTTTCAGCCCAACAGGTCGGATTCAACCCTGTTAAGTCAAATCCGACACAACGAACAGAACGTTGTGTGGGCACCCTCTGGAATCCAGGATGAACATCAGCGGTTTACTGCGGCCATCATGTGATCGGGGTAGCGCTTACCTGCGGCTACGTCGGGCGGGAAGACTTCATCGATTCTCGCTAGATCTTCCTGGCTGAGATTCACGCTCAGGGCGCCTACGTTTTCTTCCAGGTATTTTCTACGTTTTGTACCCGGGATAGGGACGATGTCGTCTCCTTGCGCCAGCACCCAGGCTAAGGCGAGTTGCGATGGCTTGCAGTGCTTCTCGATTGCGATTTCTTCCACCCGGCGCACCAGATCTAAATTCTTCTGGAAGTTTTCGCCCTGGAAGCGCGGGGTGTTGCGGCGGTAGTCGTCGGCGGGGAGATCGTCAAAAGAGCGAAATTGTCCGGTGAGGAATCCGCGGCCGAGTGGGCTGTAGGCCACGAATCCTATGCCTAGTTCGCGGCAGGTGGCGAGGATTCCCTCCTCGGGATCGCGCGACCAGAGAGAGTACTCGGTTTGCAGGGCGCTGATGGGGTGAACCTTCATGGCGCGGCGAAGCGTGTCGGTGCTGGCTTCAGAGAGGCCGAGGAAGCGGACCTTCCCTTCGCTGACCAGTTGCGCCATCGCGCCAACTGTGTCCTCGATGGGGGTGCTGGGATCGACGCGGTGCTGGTAGTAGAGATCAACGTAATCGACGCCAAGGCGGCGCAGGCTGGCTTCGCAGGATTTTTTCACGTAGTCAGGCTTGCCGTTGATGCCGCGAGCCATGGGATTGGCGGGGTCGCGAACGATCCCGAACTTGGTGGCGAGGACTACTTGGTCACGCTTGCCTTTAATGGCGCGTCCGACCAGCTCCTCGTTGAGGTGGGGACCATAAATGTCGGCAGTGTCGAGGAAGGTGACACCGATTTCGAGGGCGCGATGGATGGTAGCGACGGATTCGTTATCGTCGCGTCCGGAGTAGAACTCGGACATTCCCATGCAGCCGAGGCCTTCGGCTGAGACTTCGAGGCCCTGACGGCCGAGGGTGCGAAATTGCATGATGTTTCTCCAGATCGGTTATTCGGAAGTGACCTTTTATAGATGCCGCTGTACGGATTGCGCTACGGGAATTTGTGCGGCACTACACTTTCAAAATCGGCCACCCTCCCGCCAAAGAGGCGGGAAGGGTGGGGCAACCGTGGCATGCGCTATTTGGTTACTGAGATCAGAGGCTTGGTTCTGGTACGAATTTTACCTACTTGGGCGGCGGGAATGGCGGCGGCTTGCAACTTGCTAAGCAAATGCTCGCCATTGGAGGCTGCGATCAGCAGGCCTCCGGCGGTTTGAGGATCGTAAAGGATGGCTCGGAGGGCTTCGGGAACGTTCGCGTCGTATTCGACTGTGCATTCGGCGAAATCGCGGTTGTTGTTCAGGCCGCCGGGGATGTGGCCCTGGGCTACGCACTCGAGAGCGCCTTCGAGGAGGGGGACGGCGCTGGCTGAGATTTGTGCCGAAACGTTTGAGGCTACTAGCATTTCGCGCAAATGGCCGATCAGGCCGAAGCCGGTGATGTCGGTCATGGCGTGGACGGAGTAGGCGTGGGGAGAGTGGGCTGTCGAGCTGCGCTCGACTGGACGGACAATGGCGTCCGTCCCTACATGGTTCGCGCTGGTTCCCGCGTGGCGTGTTACTACTTCGGCGGCTTTTTTGTTTAACGTCGTCATGGAGGCGATTGCCGCTTCGATCCAGGCTGGCTTCGCTTTGTCTTTTTTTATCGCGGTGGAGATTACGCCTGTGCCGATCGCTTTGGTCAGGATCAGCGCGTCCCCCGGCTTCGCGCCTTGGTTCGCGTAAACCTTTTTGGGATGGATGAGGCCGGTGACGGCGTAGCCGAATTTGGTTTCTTCATCGCGGATGCTGTGGCCGCCGATCACTGTGCATCCGGCTTCCATCATTTTTGAGAGTCCGCCGGCCAGGATGCGCTCGAGAATTTCGAGATCCGCTTTATCCGGGAAGCAGACGAGAGCGAGCGCGGTGAGGGGCTTGCCTCCCATCGCATAAACGTCGCTCAGCGAATTGGTGGCGGCGATCTGGCCGAAGGTGTAGGGATCGTCCACGATAGGGGTGAAGAAGTCTACCGTTTGCACCAGCGCCTGGTCGGGAGCGATTTGATACACCCCGGCGTCGTCGGCGTGATCGAAGCCGACCAGAACGTTGGGGTCATGTTGCCGGGCTAATTTCCCAAGCACTTTGTCCAGCACCGCCGGACTCAGCTTGGAGGCTCAACCCGCGGCTTTGACCGACTCCGTCAGGCGGAATGGTTTAACTTCGGGCACGAGGTCATTGTAGACGAGGGGGGTGGATCACCACAGGGGCACAGAGGGAACTACCTCACAGTCACGTCGGTGATCGTGATATCCGGGTATTGGTGGTTCCACTGCGCGGAGATGCTGTCGAAGGTGAGCCGGAAGTATTCACTTTTGCCGGGAGGTAAGGGAGCCGCGTTCAGGTCCACCGGCTCTTCATAGGCTCCGTTACTTCTCACGATGCGGAGCGGGAGATTTTCGCGTTGGGCGACCTGTCCCATGGAGTCTTCAAAATTGACCTCGACTATGACGCGCGTTACGGTCTTGTCGCCGGTGTTGGTGATGGTGCCATCGATGTAGCTGACGGTGGCTCCGATGAAATTTTCGGCGGCGCTCATTTTGAAATCGGACAACTTCAGCTTCGCGATATAGGGAGATGGAGTCTTGACCTGGCGCGGCGGTTCGCGGAGGAAGAAAGCGGCGGCCAGAGCGCCTCCGATGACGAGTGTGACCGCGACCGCGATAATGATGCGGCTGTTGTCGCGTTCTTCCGCGGCCGGGGGCTGCTTGTCGAGGAGATCCATCGAGATGATTGTAGGCGGTTGGATTTTGAATGTCGATTGAGGACACGGGGGTTTCCAGGGTCAAAATCCCAATTGGATTCTGGAATTCACACTTCTCGCAACTGCGGCGAGAAGGCACCCCCGATTTACTCATCTTCTTTGGCGCATACATCTTATGCGTCGCGGGCGGCCAGGAGTTTGGCGGCAGTGTTTTGATAGACCTGCTGCAGGATTTCATCGCTTAGTCCCAGGCCGTAGAGGGGCCAGTGGTAGGAGAACTGCTCGGCTTCGTAGAAGTGCTCGTCCTGGGATTCAAGGATGCGGAAGGTGATCTGGTACATCTGCTGGTCGAATCCCATATCGGTGCCGTAGACGAGGCGAGCGGCGTTCTTCAAATAGAACTGGGCGGCGAAACGCGGGATGGGCGCGGTTTCGGCGTAGCGGGCGGAGATGTCAGCGTAGATGTTGGGATTGCGTTCGAAAACTTCGGCCAGGTGACCCAGGTCGTAATCCAAATTGGCGAAGTGGCAGGCCACGAACGTCGTGTTGCGGTGGCGGGCAGCGGTACGTTCGAGGATGTCGACCATGCCTGCGAGCTTGACGATGTTGGGCTGGTTGTCGAGACGCCATTCGTAAGCGTTCATCAGGCCGTCGTTGTGCTTGTCCATGGGCTGGTACATCCAGATGGGATCGGCGACGTGAAGGCTGACGGGCATGTGGAGTTCGGCGGCTTTCTCCCAAATCGCGTCGACGCGGGAATCGTCGGGATGCATGCCGGGGGCGCTGGACTTGCCGGAGCGGAGGCCCTGACCTTTGTCATGGATTTCACCAATGCCGCGAGCGCCTCTTTGGCGGCAACGCTCGAGTTCTTTGACGGCGGCGGGGCCGAATCCGGGCTTGTTGTGGCCGGTGAAATCGAGACCGCACCAGACTTCGAAGCGCTCGGGATGCTTGGAATACTTGGCATAGATGTCGTCGAACTCTTTTCCCGTGGTCATGGTCAG
This sequence comes from Candidatus Sulfotelmatobacter sp., assembly GCA_036376495.1. Lineage (GTDB taxonomy): Bacteria > Acidobacteriota > Terriglobia > Terriglobales > Acidobacteriaceae > Sulfotelmatobacter. The sequence goes on from DASVAE010000023.1 coordinate 133,047, forward strand.
AATCATGGTTTTTTCGATATTGCATTCGTCCATGTTCTTGAGCCAGGTGGTGATTTCGCCTTCGTTCTTGGGATAAGGATGGGAATGCATGTCGATGATGGGGTACTTGGCTTTCTTGATCTCAGTCACAGGCACTTTGTAGATAGATTGCGGGCGATAGTCCTTCAGCAGAAGGGTCTTTGGGTTGGGGGAGGCGGCAGTCGCTGCCTTCTTCTGGTCGGCGGCGGCGAAGGTGGAGGAAGGCAGGGCGATCGCGAGTCCCGCAACGTTGGCGGATTTCAGGAAAGAGCGGCGGTTCATGGGAGCTCCGTAAGAGTTCATTTTCCTCGGACAGGAATGTCTAAACCTTTGGCTGGCGGGAAAGCAAGCGGACGGTTCACCGGGTGAAAACGAGATTCCGGGGCTGACGTTTCTGCTATCGTTCCAGCATGCCGAAAATCCTGCCTCTTCTTCTAATTGCTCTATGTCTTGCCACGCCTGCGTTTGCCAAAGAGAAACATATAGAGCGGAGTGCCATTCAGCACAGCCGCGAGGGGGATCGCTGGGCGGAGAAGACGCTGCGCAAGTTGACTCTGCAAGAGAAGGTCGGGCAAGTGTTCATGATCTGGTGCCGGGCGCAGTTCCTGAACGTGGGGAGCCCGGAATACCTACAGTTCCGAGATGACATGCGGAAGTATCACGTGGGCTCGTTTGCCATGAGCGTGCCGGTGGATGGCCCATTTCTTCTGCGCACGGGACCGTACGAAGCAGCCGAACTGCTGAACCGGCTGCAGCGCGAATCCAAGCTGCCGCTGCTGATTGCCGCGGACTTCGAGCGGGGCGTCGCGATCCGGTTGACGGGCAGCACGAATTTCCCGCATGCCATGGCATTTGGGGCGGATGGCAAGTTGCAGGACGCGGAAAATTTTGGACGCATTACGGCGCTGGAAGCGCGCGCAGTAGGCGTGCATTGGAATTTTTTTCCGGATGCGGACGTGAATTCGAATCCGGCGAATCCCATCATCAACACGCGTTCGTTTGGAGAGGATCCCAAGCAGGTAGGGGACATGGTAACGGCATATATCAAGGGCGCGCATGAGGGCGGGATGCTGACCACGGTGAAGCATTTTCCCGGACACGGCGACACGGCAACCGACTCGCACCTGGGGGTAGCGAGCGTGAGCGGAGATCGGGCGCGCCTGGATTCGGTCGAACTTCCGCCGTTTCGGCAGGCCATTGCAGCGGGGGTGGACTCGGTGATGGTGGCGCACGTGACCGCGCCCGCGCTGGATCCGGATCCGAATCATGTAGCGACGATTTCCCCGAGTGTCGTATCTGATCTGCTGGAGAAGCAACTGGGATTCAAGGGGCTCGTCGTGACCGATGCTCTGGATATGGCCGGAGTAACGCATCTGTTTGCGAACAACATAGGGCGCGCCGCAGTGGAGGCGTTCAAAGCGGGCAACGATTTGCTGCTGATCCCGCCAGATCTGGCGGCGTCGTACCAGGCCATGATGACAGCCGTGCTGGCGGGCGAGATTCCGCAGAAGCGGCTGGACGCCTCGGTACTCAAGATCCTGAAACTAAAGGCTTCGGTGGGGCTGAAAGAGGCTCGGACGGTCGACCTGAACGCCATCAGCAATATCGTGGGAAAACCAGAAAACGTTGCCTTCGGACAGCAGGTAGCCGATTCGGCGATCACGGTCGTGCGGGACAACGGCCGGGTGATGCCGCTCAAAGCCAAGGGAACCGGTCCGGCGGCACTTCCGTATATGTCGAAAGAGGAGATACATAACGACGTGGTGGCGGTGCTGTTTACCGACGATGTACGCACGGACGCGGGGCGGGCATTCGCACGGGAATTCCACAGCCGGATTCCGGATGCACGCATTCTGTATGTGGACCCAAGAATTGCCGCCGGCATGAGCGATGAAGTGTTGAAAGCGGTGGATGCGGCACACACGGTGATAGCCGCCGTGTACGTGGTACCAAATCCCGGCAAAGTGGGAAACTCGACTGCGATGGGGGACGCGACGGGAATGCTGCTGCAGCAGTTGCTGGATCGTGCGGCACAAAAGACGGCCGTCGTGGCGGTGGGGAATCCGTACCTGGCCAGTGATTTTCCGAAGGTCGAGAATTACGTTTGCACTTTTTCGAATGCGTCGGTCTCGGAGGTGGCGGCGGTAAAAGCGCTCTTTGGGGAGATTCCCATTGGGGGTCATTTGCCGGTCACGATCCCCAACATTGCGCAACGTGGAACGGGGTTGGAACGTCCGGCGCGGATGGCGAAGGGAGGACTGATTCATGCGCAAAAATAATTTTTGTATTTGCCGTTTGCTTGCGCTGTTGAGCATGGCGGCGGTGCTGATTGCGGCTGGTTGCAGCGTGAACGTGAAGAAAGAGAAGAGCGGTGAGGACAAAGACGTGGATATCAGAACTCCCTTGGGAGGCATTCACGTCAGCAAAGGGGCCAATCCGGGGGATGTTGGAGTCCCGGTTTATCCGGGCGCTCACCTCAAAGAGAAGGATTCGGACGGCAGCGACAAGAGCGCGAATGTCAATATCTCGGGATTCGGCTTTGGGTTGAAGGTGGTGGCGCTGGAGTACGAGTCGAACGACTCTCCCGAGAAAATCGTCTCGTACTACAAGGACCAGCTAAAGAAGTACGGAAACGTGCTGGTATGCCATACGAGCCATTTGAATCTGAATACACATCCCACGCATGGAGACGGTGAATCGCATGAACTCACATGCGAGGGACCAAGTGGCAGCAACATCGAGTTGAAGGTGGGCACCAAGGAGAACCAGCACATTGTGGCAGTAGAGCCGCAAGGAAGCGGCTCGAGTTTTTCGCTGGTGTACCTCCGAACGCATGGCAAAGACGCGGACATATAGCATTTTACGCATTGGAGTGCATTTTTATGTTGCAAGCTGTCGTCCTCACCTTTTTCCTGAGCGTGGCCAGTGTTCTGGCCGGAGTCGCGCAGGATGCGCATTCTCCGAACAAGAATCTCGATGTGCGTAGCCCGATTGGAGATCTTCACGTCGGGGCCGATGGGGGTGCGAAGAAGATTGGGGTGCCGCTTTATCCCGGGGCACGGCTGAAGAGTCACGATCCAAACGCGGACCAGGCCAATCTGAGCGTGCTGACCGAAGCGTTCGGAATGAAGCTGGTCGTCGCGAACTACGTTTCCGATGACGATCCCTCAAAGATTGTCGCGTTCTACCGTAACAAGCTGAAGAAATACGGAAAAGTTTTAGAGTGCCATTCGGACAAGCATGGCGGAGGTGTGTCGGTTGAGGACGACAAGCACGCGGATAAAGAGCTGAAGTGCGAACAGGAGTCGGGGCCGGTCACGGAATTGAAAGTCGGGAGCGAGGAGAATCAGCATTTGGTCGCGGTGGAGGCGCTCGAGGGTGGCAGGGGATCGGAGTTCGCGCTGGTTTATGTGCATACTCGGGGGAAGATGGGGGATATTTAGGGCGGAGTGGCCGCACGAAAGCTCCTCGAGCTTCGCTCGACTGGGCGGACCAATGGGTCCGCCCCTACGTGTCCCTGGTTGGCTTTGGGGTGCGATAATTTCTTTGGGACGACCTTCTGTCCCGCAGCATGGAACATTCCTGTTACAAGTGCGATCACGTGATGGAAGAGGGGCGGCCGTTTTGCCCACACTGCGGGGCGCCACAGATACGGGTATTGATCGCTGAAGCCGTTCCGGCCGCTGCTGCGGTTCACTCCGAGATAGCTGCAATGCCCTCCGATACTGGGCTGCCTGCATCGCAAACCGTTCCCGTTCTCGCGGTTCCTATGCAGTGGTCGCAGGCGCTGAAGCCCTGCGCGCTGGCAGCGGTGGTCACGTCGCTGTTGATGCTGGTGGGGTTGCATCCTTTTGTCGGCATGCTGATGGTGGGATTTCTCGCGGTTGTGTTTTACAGGCTGGGCAATCCGGAAGCATCCATACGTCCTGGCGCGGGAGCGCGGCTAGGGGCGCTCAGCGGCCTGATCTGCTTCGCGCTGGCGTCGATGGTGGAAGCTGTGGCGGTGCTGGTACTGCATAAGGGAGCGGAGATACGACAGGCGCTGCTCACCACGATCAACCAGGCAGCGTCTCGCACCAGCGACCCGCAAGCTCTCGCCATGTTCGAACGTTTCAAGACTCCTCAGGGCCTTGAGGCGCTGATGATTTTCGGTATTTTGTTTGGGTTGGTAGCCGGCGTCTTGCTGGCAGCTATCACTGGAGCACTCGGCGGAGCGGTTTTACGGCCCCGGCGCAGGCCCTAGGTTTCTTATCCTGACCGTTCATTGTTCTCCCCTGTGTCCTCTTTGGTAGAGGCTACACCACACAGAGGCCACAGGGTGGAACTGCAATGCTCTTGCAGGGCTGGTGCGCTGGCGCGTATCATCCACCGTTTGCCATTTTTCCGATGACTACACCTGCCCGCGGTTCGCTGCTCGGGATTGAGCATCTCGAGACCAAAGAAATACTGCGGCTACTGCAGCTGGCGCGCCGCCTGAATCCGCAGAAAGCGCGGCCGCTGCTACGCGGCAAACGGATCGTACTTCTTTTCTACGAAGCTTCGACGCGGACTCGCACCTCGTTCGAATTCGCAGCCAAGGCCCTGGGAGCTACCACTACGCTGGTACTGTCCTCAGGCTCGAGCATTGAAAAGGGGGAGTCGATCATCGATACCGGCAATACCTTGCGCGCGGTGGGAGCAGACTGCATCGTGATGCGACATCCGTCGGCGGGTGCGCCGCATTTCATGGCGAAGCATCTCGACATTCCCATCGTGAATGCCGGCGATGGAATGCACGAGCATCCTTCGCAGGCGCTGCTGGATGCGGTGACGATCCTGAAGCACAAGAAATCGCTGAAGGGGCTGCAGGCCACGATCATTGGCGACATTTTTCATAGCCGGGTCGCGCGGAGTGCGTGCCATCTGCTGACCAGGATGGGAGTGAAGATGACGCTGTGCGGGCCCCCGGAGTTGGTGCCGGACGTCGCGGCCACGCTTGTGCCCGGACTCCGGCTCACGCGCCACATCGAAGAAGCATTGCGCGGAACCGATGTTGTCATGCTGCTGCGGGTGCAGAGTGAGCGCCTGGCTGGTTTGAAGATTCAGTTACCCGACTACATCGCTCGTTACCAGATGACGGCGGCGCGATTGAAACTGGCGAAACGCGATGCCATCGTGATGCATCCCGGGCCTATCATTCGAGGTCTTGAGTTGACGGCGGAGGTGGCAGATTGTCCGCAGTCGGTGATTGTAGATGAGGTGCGCAATGGGGTGCCTACCCGAATGGCAATTTTGGCGCGAGCTTTGGGACGGGCTTGAGGACGGAAACTTCTTTTCCGCGGATTACGCGGATTCACGCGGATTTAATTATTCAAAGCTGCTGAATCAGCGTGCATCGGCGGAAATGAAGTGGGAGGGTACATGAGGACCGCTGGTTCAATTCCGCGAATGTATGCGGATCAGCGTGCTTTGAAGCATGCGGAGCTTACCGAGGTGCTCATCGGCACGTTCTTCAACGTGTACAACGAACTTGGGCATGGTTTTCTGGAATCTGTTTACGAGCAGGCGTTCTCGGTGGTGCTTGCGGAGAAGGGGGTGTTCTTCCAGAGGCAAATCGCCGTTCCGGTATGGTTCCATGGTGAAAAGCTCGGCGAATTCCGGGCGGATTTGCTGGTCGAAGGCAAAGCGCTGATCGAGTTGAAAACTGGACGAGATATCGATCTGGCGTGGGATAAGCAACTGCTGAACTATCTTCGGGCGACCGACGTCGAAGTCAGACTGCTCTTCAACTTCGGGCCAACAGCGCAGTTCAGGCGGTACGTGTTCGAGAATGTAAGGAAGGATCCGCGAAATCCGCGTGAATCCGCGGAGAAGAAGTTCGCGGGGAGCGTTCGATGAGTAAAGAAACAAAAAGCCTGCTCATTAAGGGCGGACACGTGGTCGACCCGGCAACGAAGATCGACGCGGCCATGGATTTATTGCTGCGCGACGGGCGGGTAGCGGAGGTGGCTGCGCCGAACAAGATCCGCGGCGGCGCAGAGGAAAAGTTTGATGCGCGCGGGCTGATTGTGGCGCCGGGATTCATCGATCTGCACGTGCACCTGCGCGAGCCGGGACAGGGTTACAAAGAGACGATTGCTTCCGGTACCGCGGCAGCTGCGGCCGGTGGATTCACGTCGGTGTGCACCATGCCCAACACGGCACCGGTGGTGGATACGGCGGAGTGGGTGAAGTGGCTGCGCAACCCGGAACGCAGCGCGGTGGTGAACGTTTTTCCGATTGCCGCGGCTACGCGCGCGAGCCAGGGGCAAAGTCTCACCGACTTCAGCGCGCTGCAACGGGTAGGAGCCGTTGCGGTCACCGACGATGGCAAGCCCATCCTCAATGACGACACAATGCGGGCGGCACTGCAACTGGGAGCCGAACTGAATCTGCCGGTGGTGCAGCATGCGGAAGACACGCGGCTGACCGAGCACTGCTCGATGCATTTTGGGGCGACCAGTTTTCGCCTGGGGTTGCGGGGAATGCCGGGAGCGGCGGAGGCCGGGATCGTCGAGCGGGATGTCACGCTGGCGCAGCAAATTCAGAACTCCCGGTTACACGTGGCGCATCTGTCGACGGCAGATGCGCTGAAGGCGGTACGCCGCGGGAAGCGAGCCAAGGCCCGAGTCACGTGCGAGGTGACTCCGCATCACTTCAGCTTGCTGGACGAGAACGTGGAAGAGTACGACACGCGCTTCAAGATGAATCCGCCGCTTCGTTCGGCGGCAGATCGGGAGGCGATCGTGGCGGCACTGATTGACGGGACGGTGGACGCGATTGCCACCGACCACGCTCCACATGCAGCGCATGAGAAGCAGGTGGAGTTTGAGCGCGCGGCCTTCGGCATTACCGGGCTGGAGACGGCGCTGGCCCTGGCCATCTCGCAACTACACCGCGAGCACAAAGTCCCGCTGATGCGCATTGTCGAACTGTTCACCTCTGGCCCGGCGCGCGTGTTCGATCTGAAACAGCGCGGGTCCCTGGCGCGGGGCAGCTTTGGCGATGTGACAATCTTCGATCCCAAGAAGCGCTGGACGTTTGAGGCGACGAAATCGCGATCGCTCTCGCGCAATACTCCGTTTGACGGATGGCGCTTTACGGGAAGAGTTGTGGCCACGATCGTGGACGGAAAGATCGTCTATCCGGCGGATTGAGGGCAATCAGCCCTTACGCTTGTAGTGAATCGGCCAGTTGACCTGCCATGTTTTGCCGCCGTCGCGGGAGGCTTCCCAGCTCCAATCGAAATCGCCGGCGGAAATATTTTTCCAGACCATGCGCTGCAAGACCTTGCTGCCATCGGGCCGGACGCCTTCGCGCTGCAGAATCATCTGGCCATCCTTGAACTCGCCGACGAAATCCAGATAGCCGCCCTGGTTGTCGACCCAGGTTTGTTTCCATTTCCCGGCACGGGCGTCGAAGACGGAAACGCTGGTGCCGCGCATGGGCATGCTATCGGCTCCCGAGAAATTTTCCTGAACGACGCAGCCGTCCATAATGCGCCTGATGGAATTCGTGCCATGGCCAGTTTCGCCGGGTTTCTGGCCGGGCCATGTGAGGTCCCACTCTCCGACCCAGAACTCGAATTGCTTCTGCTGGGGAAGCGTACAGGGATTTGCCGGGCTGGACTGCGCAGAGGCGAGGGATGGCAACAGCGCGAACAGGGCGATGATGATGGGCCAGGTGAGGGTCATGAATCTTCAGACGCGCGGTCCGGGAAAAAGTTAGTCCGTTGTTTCGTTGCGGAGTTTTCTGGTACACCTAGCTGCTTGACTCTACACATCATTACCTTCCTGTTCTTCGCGGGAATGCTGGGCGGAGCCCTGAACTCGGTAGCGGGAGGAGGAAGCTTTATCGCCTTCCCGGCGCTGTTGTTGGCAGGGGTGCCGCCGATTCCGGCGAATGCCACGAACACGATTGCGCTGTGGACGGGAGCGGCAGCCAGCGGAGGAGCGTACCGCAAACGGCTGGACGTACCGCGAAGAGTCATGATCCCACTGTTGAGCGCCAGCCTGATCGGAGGATTGGCCGGAGCATATCTGCTGCTGAGGACTCCGGCACACACGTTTATGCGAGTGCTGCCTTGGCTAACGCTCGGGGCTACACTGCTGTTTGCATTCGGGAAAAAGCTCGCGGGAGAGCGAGGCTCTGTCATTGAGCACGAAAGCACCGGCTTTGCCCTGGCGGGGGCGACCTTGTTTCAGCTGGGAGTGGCCGTGTACGGCGGATATTTTGGCGGGGGCATGGGGATTGTCATGCTGGCCATGCTGGCGGCGCTGGGCATGACGGACATTCACGCCATGAATGCATTGAAGAGCGTGATGGGATTCGTGATTAATGGGGTGGCCGTAATCACCTTCATCCTGGCGGGAGCGGTGTATTGGAAGCATGGGGCGGTGATGATCGTGGGCGCCATTGCAGGAGGATTCCTAGGGGCGCACTACGCCATGAAAATGCGACAGGCGTGGATCCGGTACTTCGTGGTGCTGGTGGGCGCAGGGATGACGGTGTATTTCTTTTGGAAATCATATTGAGCCGATAGGTCTCCAAAACGCCCTACTGTAATGGGGCTGAGACGTGCTCGTGGACGATGAGCCACTTGCCGACTTCATTTTCGAAGACCACCGTCCAACGGAAGTTGCCCATGCTGACTTTGCCTGCCTTGTCGGTCATCTCCTCCTTAATGGTGGACGTCGCCCAGACGAGATCGCCATGGGGATGGATGTCCGCGTCGTCGTTCACGGTAAACTTCGCGCTCTTATAACCTGCCAACACTCCGCGGACGCCCTTCTCGTATTCATCCCAGCTACTGTATTTCAGCGGGGCGATATCGAAGAAGGTGTGGGGGCCTGTGGCGTAAAACTTCGCCGTGTTGGAAGGATCGAGAGTGGACCAACCGTCCCAGATCTTCTGCAGATAGGCTTTGTCGGGAGCAGGACCGGTAGCAGACTTCTTCATTGCAGACTTCTTCGTTTGAGCCGAACTGGACAGGACCAGAGCCAGGGCGCAGAACAGGACCAGGAAGAGACGCTTCATGGAAATTCCTCCGGACATTCCGGGGAATTTTCGCACGACGAATGGAAAAGCACAAAGGCTTGTGAAGGTCTGGCTTCAGAAGCGGAACAGGTAACTGACTTTGACGAAGAATTGACGGCTGTCATTGATATATCCCCGGGCGCTGTTGGTGACGTATCCGGGAATGACGGGAGTCCCGGGAGTGGCAGGCACGACATTCAAATTTTGCAGGTCGCTGTTGTAGCCCACGTAGATCGCGGTGCCTGGATGCAGGAGGTAAGTGATCAGAAAATCGGCATTGAATTGGCGGGAGGTAGGCAGGTAGGTGTAAGGAGATCCGACGCCCGGCGTTCCTGCCAGCAAAGCGTTGTACTGCAGAATCACGCGGGCAGAGAGCTGGGGCGTGAATTGCCAGTTCCACTTGCTGCGCAGGATGTGGTCATTGAGGACGCTGCGTCCTGCTCCGGGATTCTGAGATTGCTGGAAGGTGTACGTACTCGGGTCGGGACGGAGCCGTTCGAACAGGTACGTGTTCTCGATTTTCAGGGGCTGTATGGGTCGAACAACCAGGCTGGCCTGAGCGGTGTCCTCGCGAGCCAGATAAGGATGGCCATAAGGATTGACGGCAGGGCTGGAGGAGCTGGGCAGAGCCACGAAATTGACACCTTCGCCCCACATGTAGCTGGCGAGAATAGTGGCTTTCCTGAAATATCCCGTCTGGAAAGTGGCAGCGCTGAAGTGCTCCTGATAGTCCTGGTTACCGAGTTGGGTCGAGCAGAATCCGTAGAAGCAGAAGTCCTGGGGTCGGAGACGCTCGCGCAGACGTTCATAGGGCCGAACGATCAGCAGGGTCTGGCCTCTGCCTTGAACTGCCAAATAGGGCATGTAGTCGGTATCGAGACGGAGGCCGGCGTGATCGAAATCGTAGCGGACGTTGAGCGAGGGACCCCAATCCACGATCCATCCCCGGCGGGGGCGGAAGCGGTAATCCAACTCCTGCGAGGTCTCGCGAATGTCGACGCGATTGATAAAACCCGGCATGGAGACAAAGCCGGGAGAGATGTCGCTGTAAGTTCCATCGTAGGTGAAGTGCAGGCCGTCGTGATGGAGCTGCAGCTTCTCGGCGGGTCCGGCATAGTGATTGTTGCTGGTGTTGCCTATATTCCCGGAACTGAAAGGATAGGAGTTGGCTTCGCAGTTGTTGGCAGAGTAGTGGGGACTAAAGAAGTTCCCGAAGATAGTGCTGGAGCTGGTGACGGCCTGGCCATCGAGGGTCCAGTTGGGGGTGAACTTCAGGCGGGTGTCGACTCCGCCGATACGGTTGTATTCGCCGGTGGTGGGACACTCCCAGTCGGTATAGAGAGCACCGACGCTGGACTGGCGGAAGATGTCGCGGCTCACGCGGCCCACAGTGAAATACGAGCGCAGGCCGGACAGCGGGTAATAGGCAGGAATCGCTAAGCCCGGGCTGCGATCGTCGGCGGTCATGAGGCCGAGGGAGTAAGGGCCGTCCTTTCCGGTAAGACGAATTCCGGCCGAAGGATCGCCGATGTTGCGGGTAAAGAAGAGGTTCATGGGAGTGCGGAAAAAATCTTCGTTCTCCAGGAAGAATGGACGTTTCTCGGGAAAGTAAACGGCATAGCGCTGGTTGACGGTGATCTGCGGGTCCTCGGACTCGACCTGGCTGAAATCGGGGTTCGCGGTCAGGTCGAGGGTGAAATGGTCTTGAAAGACGAACTTCGCGTCCATGCCCGGCTGACCCTGCAGGGTCGCTTTCTGAAAATAGGGATTGCTGAAGTCGCGGGTATCGAGGGCACGGAAGCCGCGCATAACGCCGTAGGGAATGAGTTCGATATCGCGGCCGGGAGAAATTCCTTCCAGACCGTAAAGCGTTGCAGCCTGGCCAAGGCGGCCTTCAATCCTGTAGGAAACGTGCGGCCAGAAAGCATCTTCGGTGTTACGGGTGATGCCGCGATAAAGGATGAGGCCCCATTCCTGATGCTGATTGGCGGGAAAGCGCAGGCTCTTGAAGGGAATCGCCATCCAAACCACAAATCCGCGGCTGGTGACTTTTCCTTTGGAATCCCATACGGTGTCAAATGAGGTATCGAAGTGACCTTGCGTCTGCTCCTCGCGCGAGGCTTCGGTCCAGATAGCGTCCCATTGCACGCCGAGTGGAGTGGTCTGAAAGGCGTAGGCGCGACGGCGGTCGTGGAACGTGTCGAGGATGACTTCGACTTGATCGTCGTCGAAGATGTCTTCACGGCGGGACATGCGCGCGCGGACCTTGTTGGGGTCATCGAAGCAAACGAAGACTACGTACAAATTCTTCTGGTCATAGCCGAGATAAGCGTCGGTCGGCTGGCTCACGGGGTCGCCGTCGTGCGGATTGCGCTGGCTGAATCCTGTCACCTTCGCCATCTGAACCGCGACGTCGCCCTGCGGCTGCATGGTCAGGAAATCGTCGAGGGATGGAACACCTTGCAGGCGTGGGATGGAGAGCGAAGGCGGGGCAACCTCCGGCCGCGGAGCGGGCCGAATCATCGGGTCTTTAATGGGAGGCTCGGGTTCCTGGGCTGGAGGTGGAGGGTACTGGGAAGAAGGGGGGACCGTCTGAGTTGGACGCTGGGGAGCGGTGCCAGGGGGAGTCGGGTTTTGAGATGCGGGATTCTGCGAGGGCGAAGATTGTGCTCCCGGTTGCGTGGTGACGGATTCCGGCGACTGCGGCGCGAGCGCGCCAAAGGCTGGAAGATGCACTGCGGTGACGAGAGCACCTGACAGCAGGATGGTGAACCAGCAAGTTGTCCGGCCCAAGGCTCGACGCAGACGCACGACTCCCCGCTTCTCCCGCGCCCCCCACGAGGGAATTCAGCAAGATACACCATCCCGCGAACCAGGAAACCAAAAAAGAGTGATCTGTACCGAAACGCGAAACTCGCAGGAGTTAGTCCTGTGTGTTCCACTGTGCCCCTGTGCTGAAAGGGTTCATTTTTTTGCCGGAACGTGGATCGCCGCCGTGGCGCAGGGCGTGCTGGCCACCGCTGCACGCGTCGTTGCCGTGGGTTTGACAAGTTTTACTCCCGAGTAGCCAGTAATCAGCACGGGCATTCAACGATGAGCCCGAAAACTACTCGTATCGCAATGCCACCATCGGGTCCACTTTGGTTGCACGGCGAGCTGGAATGTAACAGGCCAGCAAAGCGACGGCGATCAGGGTAATCGAAGTGGCCACGAAGCTCACTGCATCCGTAGTGCTTGTGGAATAGAGCAGCGACCGCAGGACGCGCGTTGCCGACAAAGCTCCAATCCAGCCCAGCAGCAAACCCACCAGCAGTAACTTCAGACCTTCCTTAAGTACCATGCCCAGCACGTTGCTCCGCTGGGCGCCCAGCGCGACACGAACGCCGATCTCGCGGGTGCGCTGGCTCACCGAATAGGAAATCAGCGCGTAAATGCCAATCGCCGAAAGCAGCAGGGCTAATCCCGCGAACGCGCTGATCAGCCACGTCCGAAAGCGCTGCTGCACGAGCGACTCATCCAGCAGTTCATCCATCGTGCGCACCCGCGCGAGCGGGAGAGTACCGTCAATGCTGGCAAGTTGCGAGCGAATTGCCGGCACAATTTGCTGCGCGCTTCCGCTGCTCCGGACTACCAAGTACATTTGCCACGCCCACCCAACCCATCCATTCTCGTTATAGGGAACGTAGATAGCAGGCTCGGGTGCCGAGTCCAGTCCTGAGTACTTCACATCGCCAACCACACCCACGATCGTCTCCCACGGAGAGCTTGGATCAGGGTCGCCGGTCTGAAGGCGGCTTCCAATCGGATCTTTAGCTCCGAAATACCGCTTGGCCATGGTCTCGTTGATGATCACGAGCTTGGGATCCTTCTCCCCTTCTACTCGGTCGGAGGGAGAGAAGAAGCGCCCTTTGATCAGCGGAATCCCGAGCGCACGAAAGTAGTCGGGGCTCACCGACATTTCTTCCGCAAGCTGCAATTTGCGATGCGGATCGTAACCCTGGCCCTCCACCGTAAATGGATTGGTAATCTCCAGCAGGTTGGGAGGGAGACTCATGGTGATGCCCACTGCTTTCACGCCCGGTACCGCCTGCACTTTCTCCAGGAACTGCTTCCAGAATTGCCCGATCTGCGGCTCGGAATATTTGTTGGAGAGAGAAATGGCCGCGGTAATTACGTGATCAGTCTGAATCCCCGGACTCACATTGCTCAGGCGGACAAAGCTGCGAATCAGCAGGCCCGAACCGATCATCAGCAGCAAGGCAAGTGCGACTTGAAACACCAACAGCGCCCGGTGGGTTCGATGAGCCGATGCCGATGAGGACGAGCGGTTCGTATCTTTCAAAGGATCACTCAGGGCCGGGCGCGAGGTTTCCAGGGCAGGTGCCAATCCAAACAGGATCCCGCTGCCGACGCAGACCACGAACGTAAACAGCAGTACTCCAGGGTTAATGCCGACCTCATTGAGTCTTGGCATCTCTCCCGGCCCGAACGCAAGAAAGGCGCGAATAGCAAGATAGGCAAGCGACAAGCCGAGGACACCTCCCAGCAGCGATAGCACTGCGCTCTCCGTGAGAAGCTGCCGGATCACCCGTTTCCGGCTCGCGCCCAAAGCCATGCGGAGCGCCACTTCGCGCTGCCGCACGGTCGCTCGGGCGAGAAGCAGGTTGGCCACGTTGACGACAGCGATCAAAAGCAAAACCGCGATCGCGCCGAGCAGTACGAGCAAAGCTGTCGAGACCTCGCTCACCATCCATTCCTTCATCGGCATCATGACGCTGCCCAGCGGTGTAGAACTGGGGTATTGCTCATTGACCTGCCTGACGATCTGGTCCAATTCGGCCTGAGCTTGCCGCATGGTGACACCGGCCTTCAGCCGCCCCAAGGCATGCAGCCCGAAAGGAGGCCGCGCCGTCGGCGGCATGAACCTGCGAATCGCCCAGACCGCGACGGGCGTCCGCGGAGGAAATCGGAAACTCGCAGGCATCACGCCCACGATCGTATGCTGCTTGCCATCGAGCGTCAGCGTGCGGTTCAGCACGTTCGAATCGGAATCCAGATGGTCCCGCCAGAACTGCTCGCTGATCACGACCACACCAGGTGCGTCTGGACGGTCTTCCCCGGAAAGAAATCCACGTCCCTTCAGCGGCGCTACGCCAAAGATCGAAAAGAAGTCCGCGCTCACGCCGACGCCGGGAATCCGTTCCGGCTCTCCCATTCCGCTCAACGCGAAGCTGCCACCGCTGTCAAGCACCGCGACGTGTTCGAATGACTGCTGGTGATCACGCCACGCCAGGAAGTCCGCGGCCCCCATCGGACTCATCTGCGACTCCCCACGCTGGTTCGTCCCGGCAACAATCAGGCGCTGGGGCTCGGGATACGGCAAAGGCCGGAGCAAGACTGCATCCACCACGCTGAAGATCGCGGTGTTGGCGCCAATGCCGACGGCTATGGTCGTTAGTGCGACCGCTGTGAACAGCGGCGACTTGACCAACATGCGCATGCCGTAGCGGACATCCTGCAAAAACACTTCCAGCGCAAACTCCCAACTTACCGCTCGTACCTGATGCTTCACCGATTCCGTCCCTCCCATCTCCACGCGCGCCGCTCGCCAGGCTTCCTCCGGTGTCGCGCCCGCTTGCATCTTGTGGTCCGCTGCATTCTGCAGGTAGCCAGTCAGTTCCTCATTGAGTTCGGTCTCGCTCTTGTTTCTGCTGAGTAATTCTTTCAGTCCGGCCATGACGTTGCGAAAAATGTTCATGACAAATTCCTGCGCACGGATTCGGCTCTTAAGCTTCAAGAATGCGCGTGATTGCGACCAATTGTGTTTTCCAATCTCGTGTCTCTGACTTCAGTTGCTTTCTTCCGCTCGCCGTCAAAATGTAGTACTTACCGCGCCGGCCCTTTTCTGTGGCGCGCCATTCGCTATCGACCCACCCCGCGCGTTCCAGGCGTTTTAATGCCGGAAAGAGTGAGCCCGGATTGACCTGAAACACGCCCTGGCTGATTTGCTCGATGCGCAGTCCAATCCCATGCGCATGCATCGGCTCAAGCGCAACCGTCTTCAGGATGAGCATGTCCAACGTCCCCTGCACCAGTGCAGTGTTTTTGTCAGGCATATGCGTCTACCCTAGACGGTCTAGCTGAGAAAATCACATTAACGATCCCCCTATTGCCCTAGATTGTCAAGAGGAAGGCGAAATGTCAGGGGATTGAACTCTCTCTACGCAACCAGTCGGCGTATGGTCGGCGATCCAGAAGTAGCCACCAGAAACGAGTCCAGAGCGTCAACGCCTTGGCTTCACATCCGGAAGTTAACTCTTATGCGGGAGCGACTAACTGAAGACCTGATCCAGCTTCGCTCGATTGACAGCCGATATCGGCTGTCCCTACATAAACCTTCCTACATAGACCCTCAGAAGAGGGAGGCTTGGCGGCGAGGTGGGGTGATTTTGAAATGGTCGTAGGCTAGTTGCGTTGCGACGCGGCCTCGGGGGGTGCGGTTTAGAAAACCGATCTGCATCAGGAAGGGTTCGTAGATTTCTTCGATCGCGTCAGGCTCTTCGGCCAAGACGGCGGCTAGCGTGTTCACGCCGACCGGGCCTCCCTGGTATTTTTCGATGATGGTCAGCAGCAGGCGACGATCGACTTCATCGAAACCGTATTGATCCACTTCCAGCATTTGGAGAGAGGCTTTGGCGGTGGTCTCATCGATTTTTCCTCCAGCGCGGACTTGGGCGTAGTCGCGCACACGACGCAGAAGGCGATTGGCGATTCTGGGAGTGCCCCGGGAGCGGCTGGCAATTTCGCGGGCGCCGGCATCATCGATGGCAACGCCGAGGATTTCCGCAGAGCGCTCGACGATGATCTGCAGGTCCTCCGGGGTGTAGAACTCCAGGCGCAGCACGATGCCAAAGCGTGCACGTAATGGCGAAGAGATCAGGCCGGCGCGAGTGGTGGCGCCGACGAAGGTGAAGGGCTTAACTTCCAGAGTGTGAGTGCGCGCCGAAGGCCCCTGCCCAATAATGATGTCGAGTTTGTAGTCTTCCAGCGCGGAATAGAGCAGTTCTTCCAACACCGGCTGCAGGCGATGGATCTCATCGACAAACAGGACTTGCTTGTCCTGCAGATTGGTGATGATCGCGGTCAAGTCGCCCTTGATCTGCAGCAGGGGAGCGGCGGTGGGCTGGAAGTGAACCCCCAGTTCGTTGGCGATGATATTGGCAAGCGTGGTTTTGCCCAGGCCGGGAGGACCATAGAGCAGAACGTGGTCCATGGCTTCGCCGCGGGAGCGAGCAGCCTCGATGGCGACGGCCAAATTTTCTTTGACCTTGCTCTGGCCGATAAATTCAACGAGGCGCTGCGGCCGAAGCTTCAACTCGAAAGAGGAGTCGTCACCCACCGGAGCCGCCGAAACCAGACGCTCGCGATTGGGATCAGGCGCCGGATTGTTCTTCACGGAAGCCACTGTTCGGGATGGTAGAACGAAATGCGAAAGCGCGCAATTGCCGGTAGTCAGCGGCTGCTGCCAAGGTGGAGCGCACAAGGCGGCAAGGTCAGCAACAGCGCCGCGAATGATGATGCGCGAATCACCTGAAATTTAATCTATTTCGGATACCAGTCCAGCAGGCGCACTTCTATGCCAGTTCCCTCCAAGCCCTTTTTGAAGATTGCGAGATCTGAGCCTCGGTAGTGATACGGGATCACGATCTTCGGGTGGAAGGCTTTGACTGCATCTGCAGCTTCTTCGGGCGGCATGGTGTAGGGCAGGTTCATGCAAACGAAGGCAACGTCGATGTTTTTTAAGGCACGCATTTCCGGAACCCCTTCCGTGTCTCCGGAGAAATAAAATCGTTTGCCACCGTAGGTGAGGAGGTAGCCGTTGCCGCGTCCCTTATCGTGAAATAGCTTGCCGGGCGAGGGGCCGCGCTTGATGTTGTAGGCGGGAATGGCTTCGATCGTCCAGTTCTGCCAGGTCTTAGTCTCGCCGTTGGCGATGGGCTTGGCGACGGTAACGGTTTTCGCGACAGCGGACGAAGACACAATTTCCGTATCCGCCTTGCTGACTTCCTTGATGGAGTCCGGATCCATGTGATCGCCATGGATGTCGGTGATCAGGATCAGGTCTGCCTTGGGAAGTCCAGAAAACTTCACGGGCTTGGCGGGATCTAGATAGATCACTTTGCCGCCGGCTTCGATTAAAGTGCTGGCGTGGTTCAGGGGAGTGATCTTCACGGGACCGGCCGAGGTGTCGAACACCTGCGGCTCGGCCGCGGCAAGAGCCGGGACTGTATAGATCGAGAGAACGAAAGCACAGGAGAGAACAACCAGCAGAATTCTCATGGCGGCCTCGGGAGTTCTGGAATGTGCAGAGCGAAGCGAGGGTTGAATCGAAACCTCGCGTGTAAACACAACGTGCTACGAAAAAAAGCTGCTCGACGCATTCTCGCACGGGGCGAGACTCTCCAGCTACATAGGGCGCTTGCTCTAGTGGGATCTATGTAGTACTGCCTGAGTACGGACGACGGCGTTTGTCAAGACAAGCGGCAAGAATTTTCTGAAAATTAACTTGGAATCACTCTGGCTGGAATCAGCATCCCATTGCGGTATGAAAGCCACGAAGCGGGAAATCTTTGACGAGCAATACCGGGTACTGGCCGTGGAAAGTCAAAGCTTAACCATTCAAGGCGTGCGCAGCGGAGAGGTGTTGACAATCGTCAATCAGACGCCCGGCGTTGCCCTTAGTCCTGCGGAGTACCCTCCTGGCAAACTCATTGAGTTGAGCGATCCATCGAATCGACCGGTGAGCTAGGCCAAAGCAGTTCCCCCTAATTAAGACGCGGCAGTGTGCGGCGGCAATGGGCCGGTCTGCCGCGTGGCGTCGCCATTCCCCGAGCAGGCGTCCGCGCACCGGTGCCCGGTTGACAGCTAGTCGTTCATTCTTTACTTTCGGTTCCTACTGAAAGGACGGATATGGCGGAACTCACTGCCTTACAGAAACAGTACATACTCCACTGGGGAGAGATGGGGACGCGCTGGGGGATCAACCGGACGGTGGCGCAGATTCATGCGCTGTTGTATCTGTCTCCGAAGGCGCTGCCCGCAGAGGAAATCGCCGAGACTTTGAGTGTGGCGCGATCGAACGTCAGCACGTCGATCCGAGAACTGGAGACCCGGGGCATCGTGCGCGCGGTGCACGTGCTGGGAGACCGGCGGGAACACTACGAATCCATGAAAGACGTGTGGGAGATGTTCCGGCTGGTGATCGAGCAGAGGAAGCGGAGGGAGATTGATCCGACGCGCGAGATGCTGCGGCGGTCTCTGGCGGATCTTGATCCAAAGGAAGCGGGAGCGGAATACACCCGGGAGAGACTGCAGGCGATGGCAGGATTTTTCGAAGCAGTCACTGAGTTGCACGATCACATGAAGAGCCTGCCCACAGGAACGGTGCGAAAACTGCTGAAGATGGGCGCAAAGATGAAGAGGAAGCCGAGTTAGCGGTGAGCAATGAGTGATGAGCAATTGAGCCGCTCAACGCTTAGGGCATCGCTCCCTGCCCGTTGCTGACTGCTCACGAGTGCACCTTCTGCGCGGCAGTTAGAAACTGGGCACTTGACACGGGGTTGCGCTTAGTTCTGAATAGGGAATCGCGGAAAAATTCCAGCCGAAGTTTTTTCTACGACAAAATTTTTTTGTGCTAGTATGCCGGACTGGTCTTCGAAGTAAGCTTCGTTATTTTTTTCAGCGCGACGAACAAACGGACACATTCCGCAGTAAAATAAGCGTTCCACGAAATCCAACACGGCAGTCTTAACGGGCGCTCGATTACCAGCCGCCAGGGCGCCGCACGGTGAAAAAAAACTTCATATATGTCAGCCTCAGGCACAACCACTATCTCGCCGAACCCATGGGCGCGCATTCTCGATGCGCTGGAAAAAAAGATCAACCGGCACTCTTATGATACCTGGCTGAAACCGACGCGTTACAGCCACTCGAGTGGCGGCGTCCTTTTTGTGCGAGTGCCAACGGTGGAGTTTCGTCACGCCGGCGATAAGTACGCGGACCTGATTCAGGAAGCGGTGGATGTTCTGGGCCTGGGTTTCAACGAAGTGAAGTTTGTGACGCCGGAGGATGATCCGGCGGCGACGCCGGTGCGGCATGATGGCGGGCTCTCGGCGGCCAATGGAGCTCCTTCGCAGTCACGGTTCGACTGGGATGGAGCGGCGCAACTGAATCCGCGCTACACGTTTGACGCTTTCGTCATTGGCAGCGGGAACCAGTTTGCCCATGCAGCTTGCCAGGCGGTAGCCGAGCGGCCCTCGAAGGCTTACAACCCGCTCTTCTTGTATGGCGGCGTCGGGATGGGCAAGACACACCTGATGCAGGCGATCGGACATGAGATCAAGCGGCGGATGCCGCAAGCGGCGATCAGCTACGTGTCAAGCGAGAAGTTCACCAACGACATGATCAACTCGCTGCGTTACGACAAGATGACATCGTTTCGAGACCGCTTCCGCGGAGTCGATGTGCTGCTGATCGACGATATCCAATTCCTGGCGCAGAAGGAGCGGACGCAGGAAGAGTTCTTTCATACATTCAACGCCCTGCACGAATCCATGAAGCAGATCGTGATTGCGAGCGACCGGTCTCCTAAGGAGTTGGCGGAGATTGAAGACCGGTTGCGCAGCCGTTTCGAGTGGGGCCTGATTGCCGACATTCAACCGCCTGATCTCGAGACCAAGGTCGCGATTCTGCAGAAGAAGGCGGAGCAAGAGAAGGTCACGTTGCCCACCGACGTCGCCCTGTATGTGGCTTCTAACATTCGATCCAACGTGCGCGAGTTGGAAGGTGCACTCATCCGGTTGGTGGCTCACTCCTCTTTGATTGGCGCCGAGATCACTCTGCCGTATGCGCAGCAGGTGTTGAAGAACTTTATCGATTCGCAGGCGCGGAAGGTCACGATTGAATCCATCCAGAAAATGGTGGCCGAGCAGTTCGGCCTGCGACTGGTGGAGATCAAAGCGAAGAACAATTCCCGGGCCATCGTGTATCCGCGGCAGATTGCGATGTATCTGGCCAAGCATTTGACGGAGGCGTCGCTGCCCGAGATTGGAAGACAGTTCGGCGGGAAGCATCACACCACGGTGCTGCACTCGGTCGAGAAGATTGAAGAGGTGCGTAAGAACGATAAAGATTTAAACAGGCTGATCAATAAACTGACTGAGCAATTAGGCGGATAAAACGCGGCTGCGCGCATGATTTCCACTTTGCAATACAGTCTTCCTTGTAGCTGGCTGTGAATGAGATGTGGAAGTTGTGCAAGGCCCGGCAGAAATCGGAATAGCGGGCAGGTTCTAGTGAGGGCTCCGAGGTTGGCGGGAGCGATTACTCACATCAAGGGTGGGCCGGGAAGTTGGTGAGAAGAGGTGGGTTGGTTGAGATTTCCACTTCTCCGCAGGGCCTACTGTTACTGCTGGTTTAATAGGTTTTGCATTTGATATAAGGTAGTACCAGAAGTAGGGCAGTCCCACTTCTCGCAAAGGCGGCGAGACATGGGTACCCACAAGGCCCAATTTCGGGGAGAAGGACTTATGCCGGTGGAAGCCGCCGTTGCCGCGGGGACGATGGAGATCACGGTCAGCAAGTTCGAATTGCTCCGTGAATTGACCGCCACACAAGGCGTGGTCGAGCGCAAGACCACGATTCCAATCCTATCCAATTATTTATTTGAAGCCGCTGGAGACCGGTTGTCGATCACGGCGACCGACCTTGATCTAAGCCTGCGGACTTCGTGCGCGGCCAAGGTGAAGAAGGAAGGCTCATGTACCATCCCGGCGCGCAAGCTGCATGATTATGTGAAGTTGCTGCCGGACGCGGATATTACCATCAAGTTGCTGGAAAATCACTGGGTCAGCATTCGCTGCGGGCGCTCGAATACCAAGATGGTGGGCATGGCGAAATCGAACTTTCCCAGCCTGCCGGTGTTTCCGACGGCCGGGGTGGTTACCATTCCGGCGCAGGTGCTGCGCGGGCTGATCGCACGCACGGGATTTGCGATCTCGAACGAAGAGTCGCGCTACACGCTGAATGGCGCGCTGATGCTGTTGAAGCCCGAGTCGATCACGATGGTGGCGACCGACGGACATCGCTTGGCACATTGCGAGCGCGCTGGAGAGAAGTTTGACGGAATCTCCGGCGAGATGAAGACGCTTGTGCCTAAAAAGGCGATGGATGAGTTGAAGTCTCTGCTGGATTCAACTGACGCCGAGACGGTGGAGTTTGCCAAAGATGAATCGACCCTTTTCTTCCGGATCGGGTCGCGGCTGATGACCTCGCGTCAGCTTACTGGGCAATTTCCCAACTTTGAGGCTGTGCTGCCAAAAGACAACGGCAAGATTGTTCCGCTGAATGCCGATGACCTGAATGCGGCGATTCTGCGTGTGGCGCAGTTTGCCGATGAGCGGTCGCGCGCGGTGCGTCTGAAACTGGAGAAGGGCGAAGTGAAGATTTCAGCGTCGTCCACCGAGGCGGGCGAGTCGGAGGATTCGCTGGAATGCGCTTACAACGGCGAGCCGCTGACCATCGGGTTCAATGCCGCCTACCTGGTGGATTTCCTGAAGGCTTCCGGGACAGCCGATGTGCGTCTGGAACTGAAGGATCCGCAGTCGGCGGGGCAATTGCGTCCTGCCGAAGGAGACGATTATAAGTACCGGTATATCGTGATGCCGATGCGGATCTGAAGATCGCGTTGGCGCTTCCTTGAGTAATATCCTCTTACCTTCCGGGGCTTGGACTTCTGACCTTGACCGCTGACCCCTGCAGTCCTGTCGCGAGAGTTGTCGCGGCGCTTGCCCCTACACAGGCTTGACCTGCTCTTCTCCCTGGCTTACATTGGCGGCGAATCAAATCTTGCAGGGGGCACGTATGCTCGACGGATTCAAGAAATTCATCCTGCGTGGAAATGTCGTGGACATGGCGGTGGGCGTGGTGATTGGCGCGGCGTTCGGCGGCGTGGTCACGGCGCTTAGCAAGGCGTTCATTACGCCTTTGATCGCGGCCGTGGTGGGCAAGCCGGATTATTCCAGCCTGAAGTTCTATCTCCGCGGAACCGAGTTCCCGATCGGAGATTTCGTCAACGCTTGCATTTCGTTCGTCCTGATCGCGGCGACGGTTTATTTCTTCGTGGTGGTTCCGGTGAACGCGCTCATTGCGCGGATGCATCGCGGAGAAAAGGCGCCCGATCCTACTACCAAGAAGTGCCCGGAGTGCTTGAGCGAGATTCCCATCGAAGCCAAGCGATGTTCGTTCTGTACGCAGCCGGTGATGGCGCGAGTCGCGTAGAGAATTGTTGATTTTTGATTGTTGATTGTCGAATAAAAATCAGCCGCAGCTTCAGTAAGATTAGTGTATGAGCACCGGTCGTTTGCTGCATATGTGCGCTGCAATGGCTCTCGCCTGTAGTTTTTCCACGACCGTTTCTGCGCAGTCCTCTTCCTCTTCGAAACACACGAAAGCTTCGCCTACGACAGGCATAGCGGCCGTCGATGACGGGGCGGTGTCGAATGGGTTCTATCGCAACAAGGTGCTCGGGTTGGCATGCAAAATTCCTGCGGGATGGGTTTTGCGGACTGACGAGATGAATGCTGCGGATGATGAAAATGCGGGACAAAAAACGTCATCACAGGGGCCAGAGAGGGGCGCAGGGGGACAACGCGTCTTGCTGGCGGCGTTTTCTCGGCCACCTGATGCCCGGGGCGAGGACATCAATTCTTCGATCTTGATTGCGGCAGAACCGGTTTCGATTTATCCCGGACTGAAGGAGGCGGCGCAATATTTTGGTCCGCTCACCGAGGTGGCGAAGGCGCAGGGATTTTCCGTGGATGAAGAGCCCTACGAGTATGCCGTCGGCGCCAAAAAATTGGTGCGGGCGGATTTTCACAAGGACGTGGGGACGCGAGTCATGCGGCAATCTAGTTTGGCGTTTCTCTCTCACGGGCAGGCAGTTTCCATCACCATCATTGGTGGGACTGAGGATGAGGTGGAGGAGCTGATTGATGGGATCAGCTTTGCGAGCAAGCCGTGAGCTTTGAGCGATGAGTTTCGAGCAAAGCCTATCCATTCGGAGTCGCTGCTGCCTGGAAGGGATCCTTCGACTTCGCCGTGACTTCGTCACGGCTTGCTCTGGATGACAATTCGCGGACGGTCCGAATTATTCCAGGGGTTCGGGGTGGAGGCTTAGGTCTTTTTCGCCGGCGGCTTTCTTCTGGGCGTATTTTTGCATCCAGGCTTCCCAGCTTTTGCCGGCGGCGGTGTCGCGTCCGGTGAAGGCGAGGGCGGCGATATCGGAATAGGGGATCGCTACTTTTTCGCTGGAATTTTTCGGATAGAGCCGGACTACGGAATCCTTTAGCGTGGCACCGCTGCGGCGGTCGAACAGGTAGCCTTCGACCTGGCTGCCGTCTTTACGCGTGATGGTGATGTCTCCGCGGTAGTCAAAGGCCTTCTCCAGCGCCTGCCGGAGTTCTTCTTCCGAGGCCAGCTGGGGGATCCAGCCTTCCAGCTTTTCGTGCTCTACCCCGGGTGCGACTTCCAGCGCATCGGGATTCAGCGCTTTGGCGTGCGACGGGTGTTCTTCGAGATGGCCTGCTTCTTTGCCGGTCATTTTCTTAGCTGTAAGCTGAATCCCTCTGGAACGCTCGCCTTCGGCTTCGTGGATGCACGGATGCGTCCGTTTCTACGTGGTGCTTGCCTCCTGCAGAGAGGGCGATTGCTCTGAGCTCGGCGCAATTTGAATGAGCGGGTGCACTGGGGCTGGCGGTTCTTCCAGCATGGCGAACGCTTCTTTATCGCGATAACTCGTGAACAGCGTGGCTTTCACGGTGGCCAGGAATCCTGAGAGCGAGCTGAACGTGGCATTGACGGCGCTAGCCTCGTAGCCGCTATGCACCATGCAATTGGCGCATGCCGGATTGCCGGACTCAGTGCCGTAGTTATGCCATTCGGTCGACGACATCAGCTCGTTGAAGGTTTCTGCGTAGCCGTCTTGCAATAGGTAACAGGGCTTTTGCCAGCCAAAAATGTTGTAGGTGGGCATGCCCCAGGGAGTGCAGGGATAGGTGCGCTTGCCCATCAGGAATTCCAGAAATAGCGGCGAAAGATTAAATTGCCAGCTCTTCTTCCGATTGGAAAGGATCGCGCGGAACATGCGCCGCGTACGGGCGCGGCCCAGGAAATGCTTCTGGTCTGGAGCTTTGTCGTAGGAATATCCCGGTGAGAGCATCATGCCTTCGACACCCAGGTCCATCATTTCATCGAAGAAGGCACGCACGGACTTCGGATTGGCGCCGTCAAACAGCGTAGTGTTGGTAGTGACGCGGAAACCGCGGTGCAGGGCTTCTTTGATGGCGTCGACGGCGATGTCGTATCCGCCTTCGCGGCAAACGGCGACGTCATGCTCTTCCTGCTGGCCGTCGAGGTGGACGCTGAAAGTGAGGTATTTGCTGGGCTTGAAGAGGTGGATCTTCTCTTTCAGCAGCAGAGCGTTGGTGCACAGGTAAATGTACTTTTTGCGGGCAACCAGGCCTTCCACGATCGCGGCGATCTCGGGGTGCATAAGGGGCTCGCCGCCTGGAATGGACACCATGGGGGCGCCGCATTCTTCCACGGCGCGGAAGCATTCTTCGGGAGTCAGATCCTTTTTCAGGATGTGGGCCGGGTACTGGATCTTGCCGCATCCGGCGCAGGCCAGGTTGCAGCGGAAGAGCGGCTCCAGCATGAGGACCAGCGGGTAGCGCTTGCGTCGGGCAAGCTTTTGGCGCAGGACGTAGCTGGTCACCGTCCAGATCTGAGATACGGGTACTGGCATGAAGACGAACCCCTGTATTGAGTATTCTAACAGGAGCCGGGGCTTAAGGCCTCGGGTGGAACCTTGATTTGAAAGGTGTTAGCACCGGAGCGGTTCGCCTGCTAGGAGGGGACCGCGCTTGGGAGCTTCGGTCTGCGTTCGGATCGCCTGCGCTTGCCTTCGGCTTGGCGGGACGGACCAATGGGTCCGTCATACGGGATTTCTGTCTGCAGGTGGTAAGTTCCACATTCGCTGCAACCTGGGGGTATGTTCGTCCGTCTAAAGGGTCGCGCCCTGCCGCTTGGGCCGCTGAGCGAAAGGACGCTTGTAAGAGAGCCATGAAACCCGGTACCCTGAAGCCCAGCCAATTGTATGTTTAACCCGCATCCAAACCTGGCCAATGAGGTCAACCGCAGCATCATCCAGTCGGAAATTGAGGGCGGCGTTTTTCTGAACGACCTTCCGCCTTCCACCGTCCTGGAGATCCAGACTCTCCATCATCGCTATACGGCGGTGCT
The DNA here is from genome assembly GCA_036376495.1 of Candidatus Sulfotelmatobacter sp. Lineage (GTDB taxonomy): Bacteria > Acidobacteriota > Terriglobia > Terriglobales > Acidobacteriaceae > Sulfotelmatobacter. The sequence continues at coordinate 158,478 of DASVAE010000023.1, forward strand.
GCTGGGTGGGAGCGAGGCTCTGCTGTCGGGGCATCCGGAGTTTTGTCCGGAGCCGGTGCAGGTGGCGATTGCGGGCTCGACTTGGGGCGGATCGATGCTGAAGTTGCAGTATGTAGGACGCGGAATGCATCTGGAGTTTCGGCATCCGGCATATGCGAGCCCCATCGTGACCTCGCCCATTCAGGAAATTCGCGACAACGTTCCTCTGCCCGCGCTGGAGCTGGACTCGCGGCCGCACGGGGCGCACTCGTAGGATCGGCTTCAGGCTTCGGCCGTCGGGCTACAATACATTTCCTCCAAGCACAGCGTTACCTCTGGATTTCATTGGTATCGTGCGTGGCATTGACTTGCATGGGTCGACGCACTACCATTCCCGCCATCGGGCCCGGAGCCTCTATCATGTCGCTGAAGGTTGAGACCCGTGAAGTCGCGCACGTCACCATCCTGGACGTTAAGGGACGCATCGTGCTCGGGGACGAGATTGGCGATCTCCGGGATGCGGTCAGGGGCCTGGTGGCGGATGGGAAGAAGAAGATCATTCTGAACCTTGCGGATGTCGACTACATCGACAGCTCCGGAGTGGGTGAGTTGGTGGGATGCTTCACCACCGTGCGCAATGCCGGGGGAGAACTGAAGCTGCTGAAGCTGAGCCAGAAGGTGCAGGATGTGTTGTATGTGACCAAGCTTTACACTGTGTTTGATATCAGGGAGGACGAGTTCACGGCGGTGAAGTCGTTCGACTATTACTTTGCGAAGTAGCGCTCGCTTCTTCCTCAAATACTTCGTAATGGTCGCATCTCGATTATCTTCTGTCGGTATTAAGCCCTAGCTTTGCAGCTTTTGACGCGGCATTCAGCCGATTTCTTCATTGACAAGACAAAGAGAAACAAAGGAAAATCCCTCCACTGTTTCTGCCGCTTCGCATCCACCCAGAGGAGACATTGCTCATGCGCTGGCTTACGTTCGCCGTTTTATTTCTGTGCGCCCTGTCGGCAACTGCCCAAGACGCGAATAAGAATCCCAATAAGAAAGAGCCGCCGATCTTAGGTCCGCATTGGGCCAATGGGGCTGCACGTTCCCACAACGCCCGCAGCAATCCTGACATGACTTATCATGGCGGACCGGTGCTGCCATCGGCCACTGTGAAGGCAATCTGGTGGGGGACCAGTTGGCCGTCCTATGCAGGAGATAAGATCACGGGCATCGATAAGTTGTATTCCTCCTTAAGTGGCACCAGCTACGAGGCGACTGTCGACGAGTTCACCGATAACTCCGGGCATAGAGTGGGGAGCACCGTAACTTACCAGGGTCACGTGATT
>DASVAE010000024.1:0-77109 GCA_036376495.1 Candidatus Sulfotelmatobacter sp.
AGATGCAGCGGCTGAGATGGAATAACCCAGGAGCACGACACCCCACGAGCGTCTCCTAATGGTGAGAGGGCTGGATATCGCGAAGCAAACCCGCGCCTCCGGCGGAGGGAGAAAAATGTTCTTGACATCCCCTTATATAGAACAGGCCATTGCACTCAGAACCCCTGCGCGGAGCTTTAAGCCACGAACTAACCCGCAGGTGGTCGAGCATGGTATACTCGTACTTCGCCTGCACTTATATCGAGGCAATCCTGTGATCTCCTCTGAACTGGGCGAATCCTGCGCTATCGTTCTTTAAAGACGTTCTATTACTACGAGGTCGAACCATGTCCGGCCATTCCAAATGGGCCACAATTAAGCATAAGAAGGGCGCGCTTGATGCCAAGCGCGGCAAGATTTTTACCCGCCTCATTAAAGAAATCAGCATTGCCGCCAAAAATGGCGGAGGCGATCCTGATTCCAACCCGCGCCTGCGTGGCGCCATCGTTGCGGCCAAGGCGGAGAATATGCCTGCCGACAACATCAAGCGGGCCATCCAGCGGGGGACCGGCGAATTGCCCGGCGCGACCTACGAGGAGTTCTCGCTGGAAGGCTACGGGCCGGGCGGGGTTGCTATTCTGCTCGACATCAACACCGACAACCGGAACCGCACGGTCAGCGAGATCCGCCACGTATTCGGCAAGAACGGCGGCAACATGGCCGAGGCCGGAGCCGTTTCATGGATGTTCCACAAGAAGGGCGACATCCTGGTTGCGAAGTCGGCGGCCAAAGAAGACGACCTGATGAACATCGTGCTCGAGTCGGGCGGAGAAGATCTGCATGATGACGGCGACAACTGGGAAATCATTACTGAGCCATCTGCCTACGAAGCGGTGCTGGAGGCGGTAAAGAACGCTGGTATCACTCCGGTGTCGGCTAGCGTCGCGTTCGTCCCGCAGAACTACATCAAGCTGGAAGGGCAAGCCGCCAACACCATGATCCGTTTGATGGAAGCGCTCGAAGAACACGACGACGTGCAGAACGTGCACGCGAACTTCGATATCGATCAGAAGCTGCTGGAAGAAGTGGCCGGATAATTTTTTACCCTGAAGTCAACAAGCCGCCCATACCGGGGCGGCTTTTTTGTATTCGGCACGGATTTGGTTGGATTAGCGCACTACTTGCTTTCCCCTTGTGTTCCTCTGTGTTGAGGTGGTTCACCACAGAGGGCTCAGAGGAATACTGCGATTATGGAAAGTTTTCAACATGTCCGTGGAAAAGGCTGTGCAAAAGCCCGGAACTGTTGATCTAAATGGTTCATTGACGGCTGGTTTAGCATTTTGCACCGGAGTCGTTGCTGGCACGTTGGTGGTAGTAGTGGAAAGTGATATCGCGTCAACCGGGGTCGCATGGTGAAGGCAAGATTGGACAAACTTCTCGTGGAACGTGGTCTAGTGCCGTCGCGAGAACGGGCGCAGCGGCTGATCTTGGCGGGAAAAGTTCTGGTGAACGAGCAGAAGGTCGATAAGGCAGGGTCGCAGGTGGCCGCGGATTGTGCCATTCGCTTGCTGGGGGAAGATCTGAAGTATGTCAGCCGAGGAGGGTTGAAACTGGAGCGAGCCCTTGCGCACTGGAGTATCGACGTTGCGGGCAAGCTGTGCCTGGATGTCGGCGCCTCCACTGGGGGATTCACGGACTGCTTGCTGCAGCACGGAGCGGCGCGCGTCATTGCGATCGATACCGGTTATGGACAAATGGAGTTCAAGTTGCGTCAGGATCCGAGAGTTCGCCTGATGGAGAAGACCAATGCGCGGTATCTCACCGGCGATGCAATCGGGGAGAGAGTAGATTTCATTGCCATGGATGTGTCCTTTATCTCCGCGACGCTGGTGCTTCCTGCAGTGGTGGAGAGTGCGTTTGCAGTGGGCGCCGAACGCTCCGGGCGGAAAATGGTAGTTCTGGTAAAGCCTCAATTTGAAGTGGGCAAGGAACAAGTCGGGAAGGGGGGGATTGTTCGCGATGACAAAGCGCAACTCGCCGCGCTGGACAAGGTGAGAAGCGCGGTCGGGAATCACGGCGCCGTTCAACTCGAAAGCATCGAGTCGCCCATCCTGGGCGCAGAGGGCAACCGCGAATTTCTTCTGTATGCTGTTTTCTAGACGGCCAGCGTTGCTTGAGCGCATGTGGCCATCCGGGCCTTTTCTGTACAATCAACGTTTTAGTCGAAATGCCAAACCAATTATCCACGCCTAAAACTGCCGCAGTGATTTCCAGGCCCGGCCGTCCACAAGTCGCCGAGATCATGCCGGATCTGCTGAATTGGTTCGTGGAGCATAACTACAAAGTCATTGTCGATGAGCACACGGCGAAATACGTATCCACTCAGGAAGTTGTGCCCCGTTCAGCAATGGGCTCGCGTGCTCTCGATCTGGTGGTCGTACTGGGAGGGGACGGAACTCTGCTATCGGCTGCCCGAATCACCGCGGCTATTGAGGTCCCGTTGCTTGGGGTAAACCTCGGTTCTCTAGGATTCCTGACTGAGGTCCCGTTGCAGTCGCTGTACAGCATGCTTGACGCAATCGCACAGGGGCGGGCCTCGGTGGAACAGCGCACGCTAATGCAGGTGGAGATGCATCGCGACGGCGTGGTGCGCGGCAGCTACCTGGTTTTTAACGATGCGGTGGTGAACAAGACGCCGCTGGCCCGGCTGAACACTTACGATCTTTACGTGGACAAGGCTTTTGTGTCGGGATATCGTGCGGACGGCATGATCATCGCTACTCCGACAGGTTCCACCGCGTATTCGCTTTCCGCCGGCGGTCCGGTGCTGATGCCGAGCGTAAGGGCGTTAGTGATCACTCCAGTCGCGCCGCATTCGCTGACGCATCGTCCGCTCGTGGTTCCGGATTCCTCGGAGATCGAAATCCTGTTGCGCAGCGAAGAAGAAGTCGCATATCTCAGCCTGGACGGGCAGCCTGGCTTGGACCTGCGAGACGGCGACCGCGTGCGCTGCCGCCGTTCGGAGCACATGGTGAGCCTGTTTCGCACGGGAACGGACTTCTTTACCGTCCTGCGTTCGAAGATGAAGTGGGGGGAGCGGCCGGACCTAGCGAGTTAAAGCTCCGAACGAAGGAGGTCAGAAATATTCTCGCGACGTCGAATCACTTTGCTCGAACTTCCTGTGACCAGCACTTCTGCCGCGCGCGGGCGCGTGTTGTAGTTCGAGGCCAAGGCCATCCCGTAGGCGCCGGCATCGAGAACGGCCAGCAGGTCTCCTTCTTCGACGCCCGACATCTGGCGATCGCGCGCGAAGAAATCACCCGTCTCGCAAATGGGACCGACGATATCGACAGTTTCGGGCTTTATGGCGGCGTCGACACGCTGCAGGATCGGTACGATGTCGTGATGCGCGCCATAGAGCGCGGGACGGATCAAATCATTCATGGCAGCGTCAACTACTAAAAAGCGCTTTCCACCATTCGCTTTCTTGTAGACGACAGAGGTCACCAGAACCCCGGCGGGACCGACGATTGAGCGTCCTGGTTCCAGCAGGAGTCGCACATCCAGATCGCGTAGAGGACCGGTCAAAGCGCGCGCGTACGCAGTCACCTTCTCAGAGAAATTTGAGGCTGGCTTCTCATAGGAAATTCCCAGCCCGCCGCCAGCGTCGACAAATGCAATGCTGTGGCCGTCCTGGCGCAATTCGCCGACCAGATCCGCGACCCGGCCCATAGCCTGGCCGAAGGGGGCGGCGTCAGTGATCTGGGACCCAATGTGAACGCTGACGCCGCGCACGCGCAGGTAACGCGCGCTGGATACCTTGTGATAAAGCTCGCGCGCATCCCGGATGGGTACGCCGAATTTGTGTTTATGCAGGCCGGTGGAGATGTAGGGATGGGTGTCCGCGGCGACGTCAGGATTCACACGCAATGCGACGGGAGCGGTGGTGTGCAGCCGTCCCGCGCACTCGGCGAGGGCCCACAACTCGGATTCGCTCTCGACATTGAAGAGCATGATCTCAGATTTCAGGGCGGCAGTGAGTTCCTCCCGGGTTTTTCCAACTCCGGAAAAGACCACCCATTTCGCTGCTTTCCTGTCGGCAGCAAGGACGCGTTGCAGTTCGCCTCCCGACACCACATCGAACCCGCATCCTTTTTTTGCCAGCAGCCGCAGAATGCTCAGGTTGGAGCTTGCTTTCACCGAATAGCAGATGGTGTGATCGAGTTCGCGGAACGCGCGATCGAATATCGCGTAGCGCTCGTGAATCATGCCTGCCGAATAGATGTAGAGGGGCGTGCCGTATTTCTTCACCAGCTTGGGAATGGGCACATTTTCGCAATGCAACACCGGCGGACCGTCGCGCCGCAACAACCCGTGTTTCGTGTCGCGGTAGATGAATCCGGGCGGACGGGCAGCCCGTGGACTCTGGAAAGAGGACGTCATTTCTTTTTGTGGGAAGAGCTGCCGCGTACGCGGATGGCCACCACCGTCTGATCGTCGAAGGCTTCGACTCCCGCGGAGTGCTCGGTTACGGCCTTGAAAATGGAATCGACGACGCAGGCGGCGGACTTGTCTGCGCATCCGGCCACGACTCTTTCGGTGCGTCCGCGTCCGAATAGCTCTCCGATGCTATTGCGAGCATCGAGGATGCCGTCGCTGAAAAACACGAACATGTCTCCGGGCTTCATGCGGAACTGGAACTCGTCATACTCCGCTTCGTCAAACAGGCCCAGCGGCAGCCCGGTTGCCTCAATGACCTGGTTGTTTCCGTCGTGTACGAAAATGGGGCGGGGCAGTCCGGAATTGGAAACCGTCAAAATGCGTTGGGCATCGTCCCACACGGCATAGATGATGGAAACGAACTGGGCCTCGATGCGGCGCTCCGCCAACGAGAGATTCACGGCGGAAAGCATCTCTCCCGGGGCAGGCTCGATAGGAGCGTGGGAGCGGATGATCCCGCTGACCAGCGCGGCGTAAATAGCCGCCGGAGCACCCTTACCACTGACATCGCCGATCACAATGCCGAGACGCGACATGGAATACGGAATGAAATCGTAAAGATCGCCCCCGATCGTGCGCGCCGGGACAAATTTTGCGGCTACGTCGAGATGAGCTAGCTTGGGATTGGTCTGAGGCAACAGCCGACTTTGCAACTCACGTGCCAGAGAAAGGTCCCGCTCTAACCGGCGTTCCTGCCGCTCAATCTCCTCGTAAAGGCGGGCATTTTCAATCGCGATGGCGATTTGCGCGGCGAGCGTGGTCATGGTGCGCTGGTGCTCATCGGTGAAGAAGCCGCGCCGGGTATGCTCGAGATCGAGTACGCCAACTACCTTGCTCTTATAGACCAGCGGGATCACCAGTTCAGAGCGGGTCTCTGGATTGGCCTCCACATACCGGGGATCTTTGGTTACATCGGGGACTAGCACAGTCTCTTTGCTCTCAGCCGCATATCCCACCAAACCGCGACCCATTGGGATCTCATGCTTCAGGTGAATATTCTCGTTGAAACGGAGCGCGAAGCGATGCTGCAGCTTCTGCCCGGAAGGGTCGAGCAGAAGAATGCTGAACATCTGGTAATCGATGAGACGGCGGACCAGTTCTGCAATGCGTCCAAGCAACTCATCCAGATTGAGGATGGACGTGAGTTCGCGGGCAATTTCGTTGAGCAGCAGCAGAATGCGTGCCTGCTTGGTCGTGCGAGTATAGAGTTGCGCGTTCTCAATGCCCGCAGCCATGCGCGAGGCCACTAGAGTGAGCAGGCGTTGATGTTCTTCCGTAAAGTAGCGCGGTTCGCGACCTTCGATATCAATGACGCCGATTACACGATTCTTGGTGATCAGCGGAATGGCGAGTTCCGAGCAAACGTTGGGAATGGCCTCAATGTACCTCGGATCTTCGCGGACGTCATCAATGAGCACCGGTTCGCGCAACTGGGCGGCCAATCCCGTGACACCTTCGCCCACCTTCACCCGGGTCTTTTCGGCAAACTCCGGTGGATAGCCGATCTGAAAGCGGAAGCGCATTTCCTGCGTCTTCTCATTGAGCAGCAGGATGGCAAAGATCTCGTAGTTGATTACCTTGCGGACGACTTCAGCAACCCGGCGCAGGGTGGTGTCGAGGTCCAGCGACGTAGCGAGCACGTCGGCGACATCCAGCAGCAGCGACTCGGCCGGGGATGGGTCCGGTTTGGAAACCGCAGAACTCATGCTGGTAATGATAGCAGTCAGCTTTTCAGGTCCTGTGGATACAGGGGTAATGCTGCCGGGCAAACATACTGTGAAAGTGCGCTCCACGCGCTGGTTGAGAGGCTTGCTTACTCTCTCGGCACTACACAAATATCCGGGAGATTCCTGTATTTTTCGGCGTAATCGAGTCCGTAGCCGACCACAAATTCATCCGGAATTTTAAATCCCACGTAATCGCCTTCGAGGGGAAGCTTGCGGCGCGACGGTTTATCCAGCAGGGCAGCGACCTTCAGGCTGCGTGGCTGCCGCGCCATGAGCAGTTGCTTCAAGTATGTCATGGTCAAACCAGTGTCGAGAATGTCCTCGACGAGAATGATGTTCCTGTCTTTCATGCTCTGGTCGACATCTTTAGTGAGCTTCACTTCGCCAGTAGAATCCCAACCGCTCATGAGTTCCTGGGTCGGAGTGGGACGGTTGCCATAGCTGGAGACGCCGATGAAATCGAAAGTGGCATCCAGATCGAGCTGGCGCGCGAGATCGGAAAGAAAAATCGCAGCGCCTTTCAGCACGCCCACAAGAATGACGGATTGGCCTGCGAAGTCTTGGGAAATCTGAGCGCCTAATTCACACACACGGTGGGCAACGTCCGCGCGGGGAATCAGCACCTTAAGTTCTGGCATGGCGTTTCATATTAAACTAGCTTCGCCGATTTCGAAAAAAGTAGATGGCCTGGAAGCTAGAGACTAGGAGCTACGAGCTATGAATCTGAAAGGCGTCAAACTCACGTGGTTAGGACACGCAACGTTCCGGATTGAGACTCCAGGCGGCAAGACTGTCATAATCGACCCCTGGATCATGAACAATCCCGCGTGCCCCGATTCTGAAAAAAGAATAAAGAAAGTCGATGTGCTGCTTTGCACGCATGGACACGGCGACCACATCGGGGATGCAGTGGAAATCTGCAAACAACACAACCCTATCGTGGTTGGCATTCCAGAGCTGGCGCGCTGGCTGGGAAAGAAAGGCGCCCAAAACGCGGCGGAGATGAATAAAGGCGGTACGCAGACCGTAGGCGATATCAAAGTCACCATGGTGCACGCCGACCACTCCTGTGGGATTCAGGATGGCGATGAACTGGTCTATGGAGGCGAGGCCTGCGGATATGTGATTGAGTTCTCGACAGGCCTAAAAATTTATCACGCTGGCGACACGAATGTGTTCGGCGATATGGCGATTATCCGCGAGCTGTATGCGCCGGAGATCGTCATGTTGCCCATCGGGGACCATTACACCATGGGACCGCGGGAGGCGGCGTACGCTTGTAATCTGCTCAAACCAAAATCGGTCATTCCGATGCACTTCGCGACCTTTCCCGTCCTTACCGGCAGGCCCAGCGAGTTGCACAAGCTGGCTCCCGGCATTGAGATTGTGGAAATCAAACCCGGCGAAACTCTCGGGGAAGAAGATGTTGCGACCCACGGGATTTCTCAACGCACTGCATAGATCCAGTTCCGGTCAGAAAGGAAGCGTGTGAGTCCAAGCAAGAAGAATGAGAGTCCGGCGAGCTGGCGGCACTACAACTTCACTACCGCCGGGCCAGTCGACGATTATCTCTACTCCATGTTGCCGAAGCGGGATGCAGTGGTCATCGAGATGGAGCAGTACGCCACTGAGAAGAGCATCCCGATTGTTGGACCTGCTGTGGCGCGTGTCCTGCAGCAGCTAGCGCTGATGATTAACGCGCGCAAAGTATTCGAACTGGGGTCCGCCATTGGCTATTCCACAATCTGGTGGGCCCAGGCTGTGGGGGAAGGCGGAACGGTTGTTTACACTGACGGCGATCCTCAAAACGCTGAGCGGGCGCGGGGATACTTCACACGGGCGGGCGTTTCCAATCAGGTTGTGCTGCGCACGGGGGACGCCCTGGAAATCCTGTCGGAGGAAAAGCAGGAGTTCGACATTATTTTCAACGATGTCGATAAAGAGGACTACCCGCGCGTGTTGCGGCTGATTGCTCCGCGATTGCGCAAGGGAGGTCTATTCATTACCGACAACGTGCTGTGGAGCGGACGGGTCGCGGAGAAGAATCCTGATGCCCAGACCCGGGCCATTCTCGAGTTCAACCGCAAGCTTTATGACTCGGCGGATTTCTACACTACGTTGTTGCCCATTCGCGATGGGCTGGCGGTGGCTCTGAAAAGATGATTTAGGAGCATCTGCTTCCGCCGCCTGGTGGCTTTGTATAACGGCATCGAGCTACGCTCGACTGGACAGCCGAGGCGGCTGTCCTCACCCGATCCCAAATCAAATCCAATCGCGCTATTTCGGTTGGATCATTTCTACGTCGATTGTGATCGCGATTTCGTCGCCGACTACTCCGGGAGCTCCCTTCACACCGAAGTCCTGGCGGTTGATTTTGGTTGTGGCAGAAGCCCCGATGCGCTGGTTGCCCCACGGATCTTTGATGGGCGCGGAAGGCCCATCCACATCAAGAACAACTTCTTTGGTGACGCCGTGAATGCTCAGGTCTCCGGTGATCTGTAGCTTGCCCGGTCCGGCGCTTTTCGTTTGCCTGGAATGGAATGTGATAGTGGGATATTTCTGTACGTCAAGGAAATTGGGACTGCGCAGATCGTTGTCGCGCATCTCGACGCGCGTATCAACCGAACTGGCTTCGATGGTTGCTTCCAAAGACGCCTTGGCGGGGTCGGAGGAATCGTAGGTGCCCGAGCCGTTCACCTTGGTGAAGGCGCCGCGCACGGTTGAAACGCCCAGGTGGCGGACGGAAAACTGCGCTGAGGAGTGGTTGGGATCGATCTTCCAGGTTCCACTTTGCGCTGCGGCTGAGGCGGCCAATACCATTACAAGAAAAAAGAAAACTCCTCGCACCATAAAAGTTTCGCTCCTTGGAAAGTGTTTGCAGGGTTCTGCGATGTTAAATGGATTTGACCGGAATGGCCAATAAGTCGTCCACCAGGCCAACCTCTCTTTGCAGGAAGGGCTCGGCGTGTGTGACTCCTCCCAGCATTCCGTAAAAGCGAGCCATGGCGTCGACGCGCGCGAGAATTTCTTCGTGGGCCGGGAACAGATCTTTGCCGGCGTCCTGATTACTGAACTGCGACTTGTAGGCAAGAATGGAAGCGACCTTGGCCTCGAACTGTTCGCTGATATCGACGACGAATGAAGGCCTAACGTCGAAGTAGAGGGTGGCATAAACGATTTTGAACGGGCGATGAGGCGCTAGCCGTTGGATTTGACTATTGGGGGCCGATGGCTGGGGGCTGATCGGTAGCTTCGCTAGTCCCGCCAGAAAGCAAGCTTCATATCCCAGAATTGAAGCGGTGTAGTGATCAGGATGCCGTCCCTTCCAGTAGGGCAGAATAAGGACCTGGGGACGGGTCTCGCGAATGATGGCTGCGACCTTCAGGCGATTTTCCCAGGTATTTTCCACGCGACCATCGGGAATATCGAGAGCACGCCGCCACTGCGAGCCCAAAATGCTGGCTGCATCGAAAGCCTCGCGGGCGCGCTCTTCCGCAGTTCCGCGAGTTCCCATCTCTCCCTGCGTGAGATCAAGGATCCCGGTGCGCTGTCCGAAGTGTGCGGCTTTCAACAATGTCCCACCGCAGGTTTGCTCCACATCATCGCGGTGTGCGGCGATGGCCAGGATGTGAAGACTTTGATCTTGCGGAGGGGAAGACATTATTCGAGGTTTCCTTGCTCCAGAACGACGTTCTCGCGCACGATCAGCCGGTGCGCGGCCATCTCTTTGAGAGTCGGGAGGACGCGGCTCACGTGTTCATCGGTATCGACAAAGATGATAATCACGGGTAGCCTGCCGCCGGTCTCGACCAGGTGTGCCGTCTCCACCTGGTGCCTTCCGAGAAACCCGGCAACGCAACGGACAGCCGTGGCCGCGAATACATTCTCTTTGCGGAGATACTTCAGGATCTCCAGGTGCAGGGGCCGGTGGCGCCACTGGTCGGCTTCGTTCAGATAAATTGTGACTTGCACAGCCATCGCATCTGGCATTCTACTCGCGTACCTCCCATTCCCGGCGGAGGATGCCGTACAGTTCGGAATCTACGAACTGATCCCATTTGCGCAGATGCTGCCGCTGGCAGCCCTCGTACTTCATACCAATTTTCTCGAGAATGTGGCCGGATGCCGGATTGTGTTTGAAATGTGAGGCGAAGATCCGGTGCAGACCGAGCGTCTTAAAGCCATAGCGCAAGATTTCGCGGGCGGCTTCGGTGGCGAAGCCTTGTCCCCAGAAGGGCACGCCCAGCCAATAGCCCAGCTCGGCGTGCTGATGTTGCTTTTCTAGGCGAAGTCCGATGCCTCCGATTTGTCGGCCGTCGCCGCGGAGCACGATGGCCAGCCAGATTTTGTCGGTATCTTTCGTCAATTCGAGAAAAGCCTTTGCGTCTTGTTCGGTGTAAGGGTGAGCGATGCGTAAAGTAGTCGCGGCGACTTCGCGTGTGCCGATCAGCGGCAACAGTTCGGGGATATCTGCCTCGGTGTACCCACGCAGCCTGAGGCGCGCCGTTTCGAGCGTTGGGTGGGTACTCATGATCAAATCGCGCGTGCCACTGCCATTCCCGCCAGCGCTCCTCCCAGGCACAGCAGGTTGTTGGCAAAAATATTGGCGAGCATCAATCCCCACTGGCCTTGCTCGAAAAGTGACATGGTTTCAAATGCGTAGCTGGAGAAGGTAGTGAATGACCCGCAGAAGCCGATTACCACCAGCAACCGCCAACGCGGGTCCATTAACACGCGCTCGGTGGTCCAGATAACGAACAGGCCTACGATAAAGCTGCCCAGAATGTTGATAATGAGAGTGCCGTAGGGAAATGTAGGTCCAAACTCGCGTACTGCGAGGCGGCTCAGGATGTAGCGAAGATTAGCGCCCAGGATTGCGGCGAGGGATATCGCGAGGAAGTCTTTCAACGGGGCTCTCCTACAAAATCGGTCTCAATCTTTGTAGGAGTTATCAGCCGGTCTGCCCGGCGGTTATGGCGAACTCCATCGCCGTGCTTACTTTCTACCACAGAGTTCACAGAGGAGCACAGAGGAGGAAGGCAAAATAGGTCCTGCGAGATCGCTACTTTTTCCTCTCAACGAGATACCTTGCCAGTTCCTTCAAAGTTTCCGCGCGCTCGCCGAAGCTCTCCAGTTCCGCGAAGGCCTGATTCACCAGTTCGTCCGCTTTCCTTACAGACGAGTCGATTCCAAAAAGAGCGGGGTATGTTGCCTTCTCCGCGGCTGTGTCTTTGCCGGCCGTCTTGCCGAGTTGCTCGGAGGTCTGGGTGACGTCGAGTACGTCATCGACGATCTGAAACGCCAGGCCGATTCCCATGCCGAAAGCGCGGAGGTGATCCACCTCGGAATTTTTCGCTCCCGCGTATAATCCCCCGCTCACCAGGCTTGCGGTGATCAGCGCCGCCGTCTTGGACCGATGAATGTACTCCAGCATCTCGGCGGTGGGTTTCGTGTGTTCTGCTTCCAGGTCGACTACCTGGCCTCCAATCATGCCGTTTACGGTGCCGGTGCCGCGAGCGATCTCCTCGACAATCTTAACGCGTGCTTCCGCCGGACACTTCAGACGCGAGAGCACTTCATAAGCCTGGGTCTGCAAGGCGTCGCCGGACAGAATGGCGATTGCCTCCCCGAATACTTTATGGCAAGTCGGGCGCCCGCGGCGCAAATCATCGTTATCGAGAGCGGGAAGATCGTCATGGATCAGAGAGTACGTGTGCAGCATTTCCAGCGCGGCGCCAAGTTCTTCAATTCCCTCGGGCAGAGAGCCGACGACCATCCGTCCCGCTTCCATGGCCAGTACTGGACGAAGGCGCTTGCCCCCGGCAAACACGCTGTGCCGCATGGCTTTGTGAATAGAGACGGGATGCTCGGTCTCAAGCGGAATCAGGCGGTCGAGCGCGGCGTCGGCGAGCCGCTGTCCTTGTTCCAGGGTCTCGATGAGCATGACGAGGCAGTATAGCAAGCAGGCATGGTTCGGCAATTTGCCCCAAGCGCAAAACAACCGGCCGCTTTAAGCGTCCTGTCAGGGATGTAGAAAGTTATGCGGCTGCGTTGCCCGGGATGCCAGTGTGGCGCAGAATTGCGGTGAGCACATTGTTGATATCGTCCGCCGGGCAGACATCGCATGCTCCTGCAGAGAGTGCGGCCATCCACATCTCTTCGTCAGGAACGCGATGCGTGCACACAATGGATAAGTGGGGAAAGGCCTCATGCAGTCGTTCGAGGTCGCACAAAGGCCAATGCTCCAGGTTGAGAACGACCGCGTGCGGCTGACTGCGCGCAACGTTATCCAGGAAATGTTCGTGAGAGCCGGCGAGGTGTACGGAGAAGTGAGGGCGGAGTCCGCCAGCCAGCGATTGGGCAACCGCTGGATCTTTCTCTAGAACTACAACATTCAGAGCCATGAATCCCCCGATCTCGAGCGCGGACGACGGCTGGGCATCAACGCTCGATTACGCTGCGGGGTGGCTGGGAAACCACAACTCCACAGACAGCTTAAGTGAATCCCAAGCCGCGGACTTACCGGCGGGCAGGCGCCTTTTCCGACAGCGGCTCGAATGCTTCGGCCTGGAGCTTTCCGTTTTTTTTCAGCAGAATCTCGACTTTTCCTTCTGCCTGTTCCAACTCCTTCCGGCAGGTGGAAGAGAGTTGCATGCCTTCTTCAAAAAGCGCCAGTGACTTTTCTAAAGGGACCTCTCCCTTTTCCAGTTCCTGAACAATTTTTTCCAATCGCTGGAGACACTCTTCAAACTTGGCCAACGGGTTTCGCTCCGTCTGTATATCTTAATGCAACGATTATGATGGCTTGTCCAGTCTTTTCGTACAAAGGAGCAAGAAAAATAAAGTGAAAGGTTCCGGAACGGCACAAGCCGTGCTCAGAAAATCGTTATAGCAGTTCCAGGCGCGAACGGGACGTGAACGCGGCAGGCTTCCGTGAGCAGTACAGGGCCCGAAGAACGCCGGAACAGACAGACCAAGTAGCTACCGCGATGCTGCGGGCTCTGTCCCGAGCGCTTCCAATACGTCCACGGCGGAACTGTAACGACCCATTGGCGCGCTGATCTGTGCGCCCTGCGTCATCTGACGACAGGCCATGAGCATCTCGCGGGCGATTGCCACGCCTTCGGCGCGTGCGGCTTCCGGATTTTGCGCGCGCGCCATGCGCTCCAGGATGGAGTCAGGCACCGAAACCCGCAATTCATTTTTCATGAACTCCGCATTTCGCACGCTTACCAGGGGCCAGATTCCTGCGATCAAAGGAATCTTGCAATGCTCGATCCTTCGCAGAAAGACTTCCAGCAAGCGAAGGTCAAAAACTGGCTGTGTGACCACATACTCCGCGCCCGCTTCCACCTTGAACTCAAAGCGTCGAATTTCTTCATCCAGATCAGTGAGCCCGGGGTTGGCTCCCACTCCGATCACAAACCCGGTTCCCACTCCAATGGAATTGCCGCCGAGATCGAGCCCGCGATTCAGGTTGTGCACAATATTGACCAGCCCAATCGCGTCCACATCGAACACCGCCGTGGCATCAGGATAATTTCCCATCTTGGGTGGATCGCCTGTGATGCAGATGAGATTTCTGATTCCGACCGCCGCGGCTCCCAGGAGGTCGCTCTGAATGCACAGCACGTTACGATCGCGACAGGTGTAGTGCAGGATGGCGTCGATGCCCACCTCGCGCTGAATCAGCAGCGAGAGCGCCTGGTTGCTCATGCGAGCCGAAGCGCGCGGACTGTCGGGAATATTCACCCCGTCCACGCCCACCGATTTCAGGAACCGGGCTCCTTCAATCTCCTTGCTGACGTCGATTCCTTTCGGAGGCACGATCTCGACCATGGTCGCAAATTCCCCAGCTGCGAGCTTTGCGCCCAACGGCGAGCGTTTTTCGAGCGGCACGGCGGCAATTGGCGGCGGCGCAGGTTGGGTTGTGCCAGAGCGTGCGGCCGCGGTCCGGCCGCGCGCTTCCCCCACGCGCAGGGCTGACTTCATGACGCGAATGTGGTCGGGTGTGGTTCCGCAACACCCGCCAACCAGTCGTACTCCGGCGGCTACGAACTTGCGGGCATAGCTCGCCATGTACTCCGGCGAGCACAGATAGATATTCCTTCCATCCACCGAGCGCGGAATACCTGCATTCGGCTGTGCTGATAGGGGCAGGGAAGTCAGGGCACGCACGCGTTCCATGGCATCCAGCATGGCGACGGGTCCCACACTGCAATTGCAGCCAATTACGTCCGCACCCCATTCTGCCAATTTGGGAGTGAAGGTCTGCGGATCGGAACCGTCGAGGCAGTTGCCGTCTTCGTCGATGGTGACCTGCGCCACAATCGGAATGGATGGATGGACGTCCCGGGCCGCGAGCATGGCCTGATGAATTTCTTCCAGATATCCGAAAGTTTCCAGGATCAGCAGATCCACTCCGCTTTCCACCAGTGCGTGAATCTGCTCGCGGAAAGCGTCACGCGCTTCCTGATACGAAGTCTTGCCCAAAGGTTCGATTCTGCTCCCCAGTGGGCCAACCGATCCGGCGACCCACACATCGAAGCTTTTGGCGGCTTCGCGAGCCAGGCGAACACCCGCCCGGTTGATGTCCCGGACTTTGTCGGCGACGCTGTGTCGAGCCAACCGGAAAGAATTGGCGCCGAAGGTGTTGGTTTCAATGATCTCCGCGCCGGCCTGGAGATAGTCATGGTGAATGCCGCGAATCAGCTCAGGCTGCGATAGATTCAGTTCGTCATAAGATCGGTTGATAAAAATGCCTTTGGCATAGAGCAGCGTGCCCATGGCGCCATCGCATAGCACGGGAGCTTGCTTAATTCGGGCAAGAAAGTCAGCCGCCATATATTTGCTGAGAATACAGGATGAAAGCGGGATTGCGCATCTCGCGTCGGCAAGGCACGCGTGAGGAGAGGTCCCTCAGGGCGGGTTACGGGCAGACGAAGGCACCGCGCCCACTCTGCTATAATGCACGATTTCACAATTAAATCTTCCTTTTTCAGCTTCTTAGGAGCCTGCCGTTTGAAGAACCGCATCCTCGCTCTGCTGGTGGGACTAGCCGCTATCCTCAGTTTTCTTTCTTGCGGCGGAGGTAAGAAAACCGCGACTTCCAGCGGTTTGACCGAACGGGTTCTTGCTTCTCAGGGCGTGACGGCGTCGTTCAGTTTCGGCTCCCTAGTCTTCATCAACGGACTGAACGACACATTGCCTCGGGTCTCCCCGCTGCACGCGGGAACTTCTCCGGGTCTGATGGTGCTTTCCCCGACCCGGAGCATTCTCGCGACTTTCGACGCGGCCACAAATACCATGTATGCGGTGGACACGGTCAAAGAAACTACCATCGGCAACGTACGTGTTCCCGGCCCAACCACGAGCGTGGTGATCCCGACGGCGAGCCCAATCGCATATGCCGCAGTTCCGACCGCGAGCATCAACGGGTTTGCTTTTCTCGGGGCAGTCGAAGTGATGAATTTTATCTCTGGGAGCTTCACCAGCATTGCGGTAAATAACGCTCAGACCGTAGTATCCGACCCGACCGGCTCCAAGTTGTTGGTATTCAGTGGCGACTCCGATTCCGTCACGGTGCTAAGCCCGACGGCGGCGGTCCCCCCGGTCGATACCAGTTGCTACAACACTCCGGGCAACGGGATTTGTACGGTGGTTCCGGGGTTCGATCGTCCCGTATACGCAGTGATCAATGGAGGCATCGCGTACGTTTTGAACTGCGGTCCTCAGTGCGGCGGGACGCAGGCAAGTATCGCTGTATTTGACCTGGCCACTTCGACGATCACGAATACGATCCCGGTTCACGCGGCCACGTGGGCGTTATTGAATGGATCGGCCCTGTACGTGGCAGGTACTCCAGCCGTGAATCATGCCTGTACAGGACAGACCACCGCGGCGACGATTTGCGGACGTCTTGATGTAATCGATACCGGTTCGGGAACGGTGACGGCAAGCGCAGTCATTACGGATGGCTATCATCAGCGCATGGATCTGACCAGCGATGGCCAGTTGTTTATAGGTGCGCGCGATTGCACCAACGTAGGAAACGTGAATAACCCGGGCAGCGGCGAGGTGCGGGGCTGCTTGTCCATCTATCACACATCCGACGGTTCGGTCGTGATTCCACCTGACAACGGCAACGTCGACGGGCTGCAGGGATTCATTAGGCGTAATGTGGAGTACGTCGCCGAGGGCGGAGCGTTGCGCGTCTATGACACGACTCGAGATGCATTGCTGATCAACAATTACCTGCCGCAAGGCACGATTAATGTCGTCGGCTATGTTGGCGACGTGAAGGCCATCGATTTTTTCTAGTCTCGACTTCAAAGCGGGTCCTCTCGCTTAGCAGGACAATGCTCTGGAGCTACTTTGCGGGATCCAACAGCAGGCGGTGAGCCTTCGCCGCTTCCACCGCTTGTGCGCTGAACGGCATTGTGAACGTGGTTCCCTCGTACCACGCTTTCCATTGATCCATGTAGTAGGGGCTCAAAAAGTTTCCCGCTTGCCCGGTGACGATATTCAGCGTCGAGAGATCGAGGTCCGCCAGATTGGCAGTGAACCGCTCGGATGGGCCGTGATGGGCGCTCACCGCCTTCACCGTGTATCCGCTACCGGACTGCTCCTGCACCCCCGGACCAGACCACCGCCTCAGGATGGGAATCCTGCCCAGGATCGTATGCTGGATGTGAACTGCATTCTGGACGCCCCAATGCCAGGAGGCAAGGTCGTTTGGCGCCTGCGGATCTTTCACCGCAGCCTCAACCGCGGCGGCCAGCAACTCGTCATAGTTGGCATATTTTTGCGGCAGCCACCGCTTGGGGTGATGGAGCAGAATATTTTCGAGCCACACGGACGACATTTCCCAACTATAGGCTTTCCAGCTCAGTACCTCTTCGGCTTTGGCCGGATCGGCGGGAGCGGCACCCAATTTGGGCTCCAGCAACATCCAGCGCAACTCCTGAATGGATTTTTCGGTGATGGTAGGCGCGGAGGAAGCGGCCAGCATTCGTCCGTCCCAACTGCGCAGGAGATCGGCAGCTTGCCGGGCCCGCGCCGAAGGTTTGGCGGCGTGATCCACGCTATAGACAAGGCGCTCAGCCGCGAACAGGTCTGCCTCGGACTGAATGTCGGTTTGCAGCGCGAGCATATCGGCGGCAGAAAATTGCTTGCCGGATTCGAGCACGTGGTAGATGCGGGCTGTGCGCCACGGCGCCTCCCATTCCATGCTGATCGAATTCGGATATTTGTCCGGTGTAATTCTGCCGTTCGCGGTGGCGATAATCCCCGTAGGCGGATTGTAAATGTTGGGAAGCTTTTCGAAGGGAATGTAAGAAGTC
Source organism: Candidatus Sulfotelmatobacter sp. (assembly GCA_036376495.1). Classification (GTDB taxonomy): domain Bacteria; phylum Acidobacteriota; class Terriglobia; order Terriglobales; family Acidobacteriaceae; genus Sulfotelmatobacter. The sequence goes on from DASVAE010000024.1 coordinate 17,549, forward strand.
CACTCGTGCGCATTATCGGCGCCGCTGACGGGCAGACTGCCATCGCCAGCCGCGCGGACGGGCACCTTGCCGGTCGCATGGTATCCAATATTGCCGTCCACGTCGGCGTAGACTACGTTTTGGCCGGGTGCGTCCAGTTGTGCGAAGGCGTTGGTGAACTCCTGCCAGTTCTGTGCTACGTCGACGTCTAAGAATGGGATGTGCAGGCCGTCATAGAGAGTCCAGCGAAGCGCAATGTCGCGAGTTTCGCCGGGGACCAGTTCCGTGATGATGGGCCCGTGCCGGGTGATCTTCACGTCCACATTTACATCGGGCTTTCCCTTGATGTGAATCAGTTCCTGGCGGTGCTCCGGCTGAGCCCATCCACTTGGAGTCTGGTACTCGCCATGGGCATTGAAGTTTTCGATGTAAACATCGGTCACGGTGGGACCAACGTTGGTAAAGCCCCACGCGATGCGCTGATTGTGTCCGACGATGACGTACGGCATCCCAGGGAGCGTCACGCCGGCGACATCAACGCTGCCCGAGCGCAGGTGCGCTTCGTACCACAGGTTGGGCATCTGATGTCCGAGGTGCATATCGTTGGAGAGCAGTGGCTTGCCCGTCACAGTGTGCGCGCCGGAAATCACCCAATCATTGGATCCATTGACAGGGTGAGCTTCGGAGAAATTGGCGGGGTGGCTTTGCGTCACCGCATTGTCCGGGGACTCCTCATCGTCGTCCTCGTCTGAATCGTTGGAACTGCTGTCGGGCTGTGATAAGTCCTCCCGCATCACGGTTGGAGGACGGTCGTGCCACGACCGGTTCACATACAAGTCCGCAGTCAATTCCGGTCCCAATCTGGCCAGAATTTTTTCCCGCGCCAGCGCGTCGTAAAAGTAGTGAAAGTTCAGGTCCTTCACCATCTGGTTGGCGATGACTACGGAATCTTCAGGAGTCCACGCCTTCGGGGTATACCGCAGAATGCGGAATTCAATGGGAAGGTGCGCTCGAGCACCCTGGATGTACGCGTTCACGCCGCTGGCGTATGCCTCGAAAAACTTGTGCTCCCGCGGACTGGCGATCTTAAGGGATTTTCTGGCTGCGTCACGCAGTCCGAGGATTCGCTGTTCACGGTCAATCTTGAGCGTGTCTTGCCCAAGAATCTCCGACAATTCTCCGGCCCCATAGCGGCGCATGATATCCATCTGCCAGAGGCGGTCTTGCGCGGTGACGTAGCCTTGCGCGAAGAAGAGATCCGGAAGAGACGCGGCATCGATGGTGGGCACACCGTGGTTATCGCGGGTCACGGTTACCCGGGCAGTCAGGCTTCGCACTTGCAAGTGCCCGTCCATCCGCGGGAGCGCGCCTTCTGCGACGTAGAAGGCATATCCGCCCAGCCCCAAAACGAATAAGAGCAGTACGGCGGCGAGACACAGAAGGATGCGCGGCAGTAGAGAGCGTCGCACGCTGGAAGTCGGAACTTCGGCCAGGGAACCCATGAAGAACCTCGATTGTAGTCCAGGGCGGAGGGCTGGCGTCCTGAAAATGAATTTCATTTTCAAGATTGGAGTGGTATCCTGACTCTTCCTGTCCGCCATTTGCGCCTAAGCGGGGACTCGTTCCCCTGAAGCGCAACGAGCGGTCCCGGAACCAATCTTCCGGACGACCACACTCCATGCTGCAGAAGCGCATCGACGATCAACCCAGCCTCTCGCGCCAGATGATGCGGGAAGCCGAGGATATTCTGCATCGGCATCTTAAGGGAGTGGGCCTGAAGCAGACTGCCCAGCGGGATACCATTCTGCGGACCTTTCTTGAGACCCGCGACCACCTCTCCACGGACGAACTTCATCGTCTAGTTCAGAAAAAAGACGCCCACATCGGCTATACCACTGTGTATCGCACTCTGAAGCTTTTAGCCGAGTGCGGCTTGGCCAGCGAAGTTGCATTTCACGACGGTATTGCCCGCTACGAGCACCAATACAATCGCCGCAGCCATCATCACATGGTATGCACAAATTGTGGCAGTTCGGTTGAATTCTTCTCGCCTGAGGTGGACGAGCTCGAGCAGGAGATCGGGCGCAAATACCACTACATGACTACGCGTCACACCTTCCAGATCTACGGGGTCTGCGAAGAATGCCGAAGGAAGAACCAGCACCCTCAGTAACTTTCGCTGTCGTCCTCGTCGTAGAAACGTAGCTTGCTGTGTCTAGCTTATGCTAAGTTGCCGCGCCCTGGGTCGCGGTACCTCCCCGAACCACGAGTCTGGCTTCCAGGTGCTTGCGATATCTTCGGCTCAACCGAACTCTGGTGCCGTTGTCCAGCATGATTTGGTATTCGCCATCCTCGGCGAGTTTGAGCCCCTGCACGCGCTCAAGGTTCACGATGCTGGATCGATGCACGCGGCAGAACAGGTTCGAGTCCAAATCCTCCTCCAGTTCGGCCATGCTTCGGCGCAGCAGATGAGTTTTGGCTCCAACGTGCAGGCAAGCATAGTAATCGGCGGCTTCGATCCAATCGATCTCGGAAGTCTTCAGGAAGCAAACCGCACCAGCACTCCTGACTACAATGCGCTCGAGGCTCGGGGGAACAAGGGGCTGACGATTCTCAACCGTCCTGATTCTCTGCTTCGCGCGGTTGAGGGCCAATTCAAACCTGGCGTTGTCGAAAGGTTTGAGCAAATAGTCGAGCGCTCCCGCTTCGAAAGCTCGCAGCGCATACTGGTCGTAGGCAGTCACGAAAATAGTTGTGCGCGGCAAATCCTTTCCCAACATTTCCAGCACGTCGAAGCCATCGCATTCTGGCATCTGCACGTCGAGAAACAGCAAATCAGGCCGCAATCGCCGGATTGCTTCCACGGCCTCCGCGCCCGACCCGCACTGCGCCACGACTTCAATCTGTGGATCGCACCCCAAGAGCACGAGGAGATTGCTGAGCGCCAGCGGTTCATCATCGACGATAACGGCGCGGATCTTAGCTGTGCTCAACCGGCTGCTCCAGGGGCACAGATATCGACACTTCGACTCCGCCCGGCTCCTGATTTTGTATGTTCACGTCGAACTGCTCGCCGTAGAGGCCTTGCAGCCGCGTGCGAACATTCGCCAGCCCGATTCCGCTCGCTTGCTGTTCCCATCCCTGTGGCAGCAGAGGGCCATCGTTATAAACGCTGAGCGTCACCCTATCTTCCGTAGGGAAAGCCCTGATCCGGATGACACCTCCCTGAACACGCTTGGCGATGCCGTGTTTTACCGCATTCTCCACCATCGGCTGTAGGATCAGGCTGGGAACCGCCGTCGAGAACAGTTTACTGGGCACGCTCACGCTGACCTGCAGCCGCTCCGCGAAGCGCACCTTCTGAATGTCCAGGTATTTTAGGGCGAACTCGAGTTCTTCTGCGAGCGGAACCTGCTGCCGGTTGGAATCATCAATGACGCGCCGCAGGAAATCGCTCAACTCGGCAATCATGCTCACCGCGGCATCATTTCTGTTGTCCCGAACCAGTCCGGCGATTGCATTCAGCGTATTGAATAGAAAATGCGGCTCGATCTGCCGGCGTAGGGCGTGCAGTTGCGCCTTGGAAAGTTGCTCGTTGAGTCGGGCGCTTTCGGTTTCGTGATAGGCGAGCCGCTCTCGCGAGTCCAGCATCGACGCCACCAGAAGAATAATGCCGTAGAGAATGACAAACGAGAGAAGCCCGGAGAAAAACTTCTGCGGCCAAAGTTGCAGGAAAGGGGTTACGGCGTCCGCGGCCCACGGGTTTAATAGTTCTTCCCACATCGCGACCCACGCGGCATATATCACGCCGACGGCAGCGCACGCGGCTGAGTGCCGGGTCCAAAAGCCGGGTTGTCGCCAGTGAGTCGCGGGGTATTTTGCGGCAAGGCTGAACACCAGTGGCGTCGCCATTGCCCAGGGCAGCCACGAAAGCACGGAGGTCATGAACAGCGACGTCCAGGCGTGGTGCATGCCTTCGGCGCGCATCACGAACACTGTTTGGCTGGCGTCAAACAAGCCAATGCCCAGCCAGAATGCAGCAATCCACACCCAGCGCGGAGATAGAGAGGCTGACAAGCTCGCCTGAGTGCGCAGTGAAGCCATACGGTGCATCGTATTCCAAGATCCCCGGCAGCAGCCAACAAATGCAGCCAAGGGGCCGTCTGCTGCAGCGAGCGGCCAACATAACTGGAGGCAGATGTGTGTACAGCAAAAGTTCAACGGCCAGGAATGCAGCAGGTGGACCCAAGTGCGCAGGGAACGGTCTGGATTTCTGCGCGGCGGCGCGGGATACTGCCGGTCATGAAAAATCCCTTGAAGGCCGTTCTGCTCACCCTGCTGGTTTCCATGTTGGCGTTCGCGCTGCTTGCGGCGCAGAGCCCGTCGGCGGCAGCTCCTGAATACACCGACGATGGCCAGATGAAGCTGCCCGAGAACTACCGCCAGTGGGTGTATCTCACAACCGGTTTTGACATGAGCTACAACCCCGGCCTGATGTCGATGGACCATCACATGTTCGACAACGTCTTTGTCAATCCCGAGGCGTACCAGTCGTTCGTCCAGAATGGTACCTGGCCTGACAAAACCGTGATGGTGCTCGAAGCGCGAAAGGCCGAGGGCAAGGGTTCTATCAACCAGAAGGGGAACTTCCAGGGGAGTGAAGTGATGGGGCTGGAAGTCCACGTGAAAGACGAGGCGCGGTTTCCGGGGAAATGGGCGTTCTTCGGGTTCGACGGCGGCAAGACTGCCAAGATGACTCCCACGACGGCGAGTTGCTACAGCTGCCACTCCGAGCACGGAGCGGTGGACACCACCTTCGTTCAGTTTTACCCCACGCTGTTACCAGTGGCGAAATCGAAAGGAACGCTCAGCGCTGCGTACCAGAAAGAAAGCGCGGCAGCAGCGCAGAAGTAGCTACTGCGCCGGCGGTGCGGGTCAGGGGGAAGCGCTTGCGCTGCTGGCGTAATATGGCTGCCATGCCATATTCCAATTTCTCCCGCCGCTCCTTTCTTGCTCTTTCCGCGGCCCTGCCATGGGCTTTCCGTGGCGTGGCCGCTGGTCTTGCACCCTCCAGGAAAATCCCTGTGGGTCTGGAACTTTATTCCGTGCGCGACGATCTGCAGAAGGACCCGCAGGGCACAGTTCGTGCGGTCGCGAAAATGGGCTATCAGGATGTCGAATTCTACGCGCCCTATATGGAATGGTCCGAAGCTCAAGGCAAAGAGATGAGGAAGTTGCTTGACGAGCTTGGGATCCATTGCTACTCCACTCATAACGACGAAGACTTCTTCAGCGAGAGCAAGATCCAGAAGGCGCGTGACCTCAACAAAATCCTGGGTTCGAGATACATGGTGCTGGCGTGGAGCGATCCCAAGCCCAGCCTCGACGGGTGGAAAAAGGTCTCGGAGACTTTAAACAATGCGGCGGAGAAACTTGCACCTGCGGGACTCAAAGTCGGATATCACAATCACGATGCGGAGTGGAAGCCGGTGGAAGGGAAGCGGCCCATCGAGGTGATCGCGAGCAATACCAAGCCGTCCGTGATGCTGCAACTTGATGTCGGAACTTGTCTCGAGGCTGGCGCGGACCCGGTGGCATGGATCAAAGCTAACCCGGGCCGCATTCGTTCCATCCATTGCAAAGACTGGTCGCCCGATCCGAACGTGGGTTACAAAACGCTGTTTGGAGAGGGCAAGGCCGACTGGAAGGGAATTTTTCACGCGGCCGAAACCGGAGGGGGAGTCGAGTTCTATCTAATCGAGCAGGAAGGCAGCCGGTATCCCGAACTGGAGACCGCGCGGCGTTGCCTGGAGGCATTCCGCTCTACCCACGTCTGACATAAAATAGGTGCATGCGAAGTGTGTTGCTGGCGCTCTTGATTCTTGGCAGCGTGGCAGTGTGCGCGCAAAATTCCAGCGCGCCGGAATCGACCTCTCCGAACTCGAAGCAGTCCTCGCAGTCCACTCCGGCGCGGACTCCTAATCTCGCGCCGCCGCGCTCCGATCGCGTGGACGCAAGCACGTTACCCGACGATGGACAGAGTTCCAGCAAGTCGACCCAGATTGATCTGAGTCCGCCGGCCGACGACGCCAAAGCCCATCCCAAGAGCTCGGAAATTCTGATGGATGAGGGCAGTGCTGAAGCGGCCGATACCCATCCCTGGGACCCTCACAAAGCGGCAAAGGACATCGAGGTCGGCGATTTCTACTTCAAAAAGAAAAACTACTCGGCCGCCGAAAGCCGCTATCGCGAAGCTTTGTATTACAAAGATAACGACGCGATTGCCACTTACCATCTTGCCTTGTGCCTGGAAAAGCTCGATCGCCCCGGCGAGGCTCGCGCGCAGTACGAGAGCTATTTGAAGATCCTGCCCCATGGTCCGGAGGCGGAGAACGCCAAGAAAGCAGTTGAGCGCTTGAAAACGGCCGCCGAGAAAGCGGCGAAGTAGGGAATTATGATGCACTCAACGCCGCAATTTCTTGCCTTTGATTCTGCTGCCATTGCCATCAGGATCTCCGACTGAGCTCTGTTCCGCTTCCCCCAAAATTACCGTGGCCGGCCATTTCGGGCCCGATTGCACCAGTGCGCCGCTTTTCGCAGCTTTCATCACCGTATCAAACGTGTCGAGGCAGGCGTGAATGGCCTGGGCTCGCAGTGCTCCCTCGAAGCCGCCGCGGATGATCAGCATGGCGGTGCCGTGCATCAGGCACCACAGCGCAAGGATCAGCCGGTTATGCTCACGGGCCGTGCCGCCAAGTTCCTGCGCGAGCCGTTCCCGCATCAGGTTGAACGATGGCCAGGGCTCGTGCAATGAGGGTGGCCGGCCAACCCCGTCGAACAGCACTTCGTAAGCGTGGCTGTTCTCGAGGGCGAACTGTAACTGCCGCTGGATGGCGTCGCGCAGGCTGCGGGTGCGCCGGAGAGTGGCGAAAAGCTCGCGCCGGGTTCGCAAGCGCAGGCCGCGCAAAATGTCTTGCCGGTCGCGGAAGCGCTCGTAAACCGTCGGTGTGGTCGTTCCGGCCGCCTTGGCGACGGCCCGCATGGTGAGCGACCGTTCTCCGCCGCGAGCCCACAAGCGCGATGCTGCGGCCAGGATGCGCTGCTCAACCTCGGGATCGGGATGGCGTGGCAATGTTCCTCCCTTGAAGGCGCAACTAAACCGAATTAGTTCCTTGCACGGCGTTTAACTAACATCGTATAATGAATGTTCCACACTGACAACCAAAGTTGGAACCGCAGGTGGGTTCCGCGCGCCAGACGGCAGCAGTCCTCCCCAACAACGCCCGGAATCCAGCCTGCGAAATCTTCAAAAAGCAAGGAGCAGTAGATGCAGTCTGGAAGTAAGAATCCCCTAGACGTTGCACGACTCAAGGCCGATATTGCCGCCGCCAGGATTGAGCTGTTAAGCGCGCTCTGCGCCGCCGACCGGATCCGTCTCCGTTATTCCCCGCAAGACATTGTGCACTTTGGCGAGCGCAGCGAGCTGAAAAAAGCTTTTGCCTCCGCCGGTGCGTTGTGCCGTTTTTTTGCTCAGCTCGAAGCCCAATTCCAACAGGGGGAAGAGCGGTAGAGCGAGCCTCCCCACCCGCGTCTCAGAAAGCTATTTTTCGACCCGGATGAATGCGCCCGTGGAAGCGTTCACCGACACGGTGAGCTTCGCTGCCTCGCGGCTGGCCCCGTAGATCACGTGCCAGATCAGTTCATTCGTGTTGTGGTTCCAGTCGCAAACGTAGGTCACTGGGGTGTCCGGGGCTTTTTCCAAGACCTTATCGCCGCCGTGTTTCTGCGCCTCGGTGAATGCCTGATCGGAGTCGATCTTGAGAAACGCCATATCCCATACCTTGGTATTGGCGTTGCTGGGACTATAGGTGTCTTCGCTTCCGCGGTTGATGCCCAGCGACGGCGCTCCTTGCGCCGTGCTGCCGGACCAGGTGAAACCAATCTCTCTTTGGGTCGATGGTGATGCGAAGCTGCCTACCCAGACCGCCCATTTGCCATCGTGCCCATTCCCATCACTAGTAGCTACGGAGGCCAGGCGATATGGGCGCGCATCGGCATTCCACCCGCGTGCCGCGATGTAGACCTTTTGGAACCCGGAGCGTGCGGTGATGAGTTCCGGACCTTTTGTCTCCGGCTTGGCCGGTTCCTCCGGCTTGTTGGATTCAGAAGTGCAACCCGCGAGCATCAACGCCAAAACTGAACAGAGCACCAGCATGCCGCGGTTGATACCGCGTGCACCCCTGTAACATCCGCACCGCAAAGCTGTGAAGCTCGCCGTCTTCATAGAATCCTTCCTGTTATCAGTTCTATGCATATGGGTTGCGGCATCATTCTAACTGAAAGGCAAGCCAACGTGAGTAACCTACAATGGACCCGGCTCCAATAGGACTCCAGCCGGGATGCGCCACACAACGAGATGTCCGTTGTGCGGGTAGCTGTGGGCAGGAATCATCCTCCGGTCTCCAGTTCACTCACAAGAATTCTCAGTTATGTTGTTGAGGTGCCTCTGATATCAGCTCGCAGGGAGGTGCGACCGCCCGGATCAGCGAGGGATATTACGCCCGTAATACGGGCCCAAGCGACACCTCGATGTATGCTGTGGCCGAGATAAGTGCGTCTTCCCCCAAAACGGTGTCCACAACTCATGACGGAATCCAAGCAGTTCGTCCCGACGGGATATTCCAGCCTCAACACCGTCGATGTCCTTCGCGGCCCTCGGCCGCAGAAGTACGTGGAATTCCTGTGGACCGCCGATCCACTCGCTGACGCCGTAACGGATGAATTTGCCGGCCTGCCCGAAAGCGAATGGCGGGCACTGCTGGAGTTGGGGCTGGCAAAGGGTCTGGACGCGGTTCCTCATGTGCCAGAATCATTGCGGGCATTGTTCCACCAATTAGAAAGCGTTCCGTTCTGGGTAAGTCGCGACCGCTGCAATCTGGGCGGAGCAACATTTCTTCGCTGCCGGATGGGCTTTGCCGTGCTTGCAATGCTTGCGCTGCCAATCATCTACAGTTGGCCCTCAGGCAACAAGCCCCTCGCGTTGTCTGGTCAACTGGTGCATCGCGCTTCGCAACGACTGAAAGATACTACCCGCTACGTGTTCGCGGTATGTCAGCCTGACGGTCTGGGACGATTTTCCGAAGGGTTTGCCATGACGGTGCGCGTGCGACTCATTCATGCGCAAGTGAGAAGATTGCTTCGAGACTCCGGTCAATGGCGCTCGGAAGCATGGGGCGCACCCATCAACCAGTGCCATATGGCCGGCACAAACGTCATGTTTTCGGTGGGCGTACTAGACGGTTTAACCCGCTTCGGCTACCACTTCGAATCCGTCGAACGCGAAGCGCTCATCCATTTGTGGCGTTATGCCGGATATTTGCTGGGCGTAGATCACGAACTGCTGGTTGCCGATGAATTTGAGGGTCATCGACTTCTGGATCTCATCTTTGCCTTCGAACCCCAACCGGATAACGATTCACGAGCGTTGGTGGATGCATTGATGCAGACTTCATTCACGTATGTCCGCAACTTCAAAGCAGGGCGCCTGTGCAGCGTAAACCTCTGTTACGGGCTCTCGCATGCTCTGATTGGGGACGAGCAGGCCGCCGCCCTCGGGTTTCCGAAGACTCTCTGGAAATGGCTTTTGCCTGCGATTCGTCCGGCGACATGGGTGATCGAAACCGCCCGGAGGGTTAGTACGCGTGTGCAGGAGTTGGCAAAAGTTGCCGGGCCAAAAGCCTTCCGGCATCTATTGAGCGAACGCGGTCTGAAGGGAAGTGCGGGAGAGTTCGCGATCCCCCGCCGCATCGCCGTGCGCGCTGATCAGTCTGGCTCGCGGACAAATCATGGGGAACCTCAATCGGCGATGGAGCGCGCTTCTGACGGAGGAAAGCGATGAAGGATCCTGTGCGCGTAGTCTGCCTGGGCGGCGGCTGGGTGGCCATTTACTTGGCTCGCGCGTTGCGTTCAGCCGTACGAAAGGGCGAGGTCAAGCTGACCGTGGTTAGCCGGGATAACTATTCCACTGTCCACGGGCTCATCGCGGAAATGCTGACGTGCAAGATTCAACCGCAACAGATCAACTCGTCGGTGCGCGAGATGATCGCCCCAGCTTATCTCCATAATGCCGAGATTGAGTCGGTGGACGTTAGCAATCGGCAGGTGGTGACTCGGAGTTCGCTCGATGGCAGGACCCGTACTTTGTCTTATGACCAGTTGGTGGTCGGCGTCGGTTCCATCGAGGATTTTTCCCGCTACGCGGGAATGGCAGACCACACCTTTCCTCTAAAGACGTTCGCCGATTGTTACCGCCTCCGCAACCATCTGGTCAGCGTTCTCGAGATGGCATCCATTGAGACCAACCCGGAGGAGCGCAAACGGATGCTCACGTTTGTTGTAGCCGGGGGAAACTACGCGGGAATCGAAGTCGCCTGCGACCTGGTCGATTATTTCCGCTTTCTTTCGCGCACCAGATATCCAGAGTTAAAGTTCCACGAGTTCCGGGTGGCGCTGGTGGAGGCTGGTCCGCGCATTTTGCCGGAATTGGGGAAGCGTCTTCCGTCCCTCGTCAGCTACGCCGAGAAACGCGTTCTCGAGTTGGGTCTGGAAATGCACCTCAACACTGGGCTGCAGGCAGCCACGGCCGAAGGAGCAGTTCTCAGCTCCGGTGAACGCATTCCCACACGTACTCTCATCACTTGCACCGGGATGAGGTCGTCTCCCATACTCGAACAATTTCCATACGAACGCGATGCCCGCGGACGCCTCATCACAGACCAGTTCTGCCGCGTGCCCGACGCAACCAACATCTGGGCCGGGGGCGATTGCGCCGCTGTTCCTCATCCGGACGGAGGCACTTGCCCCCCTCTGGCGCATTATGCGCAAAAGGCCGGCTCCAACATCGGCAGAAATATTTTGCGCACCGCCGGCGGCAAGCCCCTACAGCCATATTCCTTCAACGGGCTCGGGGAGGCCTGTACACTCGGACACCGCAGCGCGATTGCGCACATGAAAGGGATCCCCGCCTCGGGTTTCCTGGCATGGATTGGCTGGCGTTTCATTGTGCTCACCATGTTCGTACCGAGTTGGACCAGGCGAGTCCGCCTCATGTTCGACTGGTGGCTAACTCTGGTCCTTGGACGCGATGTCGTGAATCCCCGCATGAACGAACGCGGAGCGATTTGGCACGTCCTCTATGAGCCGGGACAAATCATTGTCGCCGCGGAAGAGACCCGCCGCTTTCACTACCTTGTGGAATCAGGACATCTGGATGTCGTCGTCAACAACGGGAATGGCGAGCAGATCCTCCAATCACTGAAGTCCGGCGACTATTTCGGCGAGGGCGCCCGCCCTAAGATCGACTGCTGCATCCGTGCGCGTACGCGAGTGCGGTTGCTGGCGATTGACACCCAGGTCACGGAGGCCTTGAGCGCGGTGCGCCCCGACGCCGCGATGCTTCTGAAACAAGGCAAGAGCAGCACTGCCGCAGGACGCACTGTCTGAACATGTTTCGCGATCCGCTCAAAGCCACGCTGTTTGAAGTTTTGCTCAATCGCCGTTCGCGGCGAGTGGGTCTCGGGATGACTATTCCTGCGGGACCCTTGCGATACAAAAGTCCGCACGCGCCGGTGCCTCTCACAGAGGATGAGGAAGCGGCTCTTGCATTTGCCGCCTGCGGCATTACTGGCTACGCTCTCGCAGATCTTTCTTATGGCGCTCGTGAAGGCGGCAGCATGCTGGTTGGGAGACTTGGTCGCACCGTTGCCAGCCCTGACGCGGTGAATGCTGTCTCGGTGCTGGTGACCAACGACAGCGGAACCTTTCTGCTCAAGCGTCCTCAGGATTTTGCTCCCGCTGAGTTCCTGGAACTGGTCAGCCTCGCACGAAAAGGCGCACTGACAGATCTCTACCGACGCGCTCGCGTCCAATTGTCCGCAGGCCGAACGGCCCCGCCCTTGGACCCCGGCCATAATTTCTCGATCAACCGCTGGTCGCTCTATGCTCCCGGAACGACTTACTTTCTGCCCATCATCGAAACCACCGCGCTCACCATCAACGCACTGCTCGAACTGTTCGGCGAAGACATGGGAGTGTTCGTACGCGACGAGCGGGCGTGGTACCGTCCCGCGGGGATTAGTCGCTTTGCGCGGAGCCGAGGCGGAAATCTGCACGACGATCCGCACGACCTCCGCTCCGCCACGATTCAAATGATGGAATCCTCGTTGCTCGAGTCGATGGCTAGCGAACACGGTATGGTCTTGCAAAATCTGGCGCTCATGACCGAAGCGCTTGGATTGGGCGGCTTCCCGAATTTCGCGCGCCATGAGTACAGTTGGTTCAAGGCAGCCGGCTTTCGTATGCAACCCATATCGGCGAGTCGCTACGCCGGTGCTCCAGGCCTTGTGTCTACCCTGGCGCGGTGGCTTGGAAAAGATCCTGTCTTGGAGTACCCAGCCGGATTGGAACGCGAGAACCAGATTTTGTTGAAGCCATTCTGCCCACCCTACTACAAATCAATGGAAGATGCTGTCGCGGCCTTTGTGCAAGCGAAGTTCGGGGAAGACGGAAGCTACCGAGGTGGAATCCAACAGAGTGCCTGGCGTGATTCGGCTTCCAGTTTCGCTAGGATACCCGCACCGAGCGCATCGGCGGTAGAAGCGACCGTGGCCTACTGCGATTATGTTTTTCGCCGCTATGGAAGATTCCCCGTATATACAGCCCCATTTCGAAGCGTCATCGGATTCCAGGTTTGTCGCGTGGATGTCGACTTCTACGACCGCTTTTATGAACCGGAGGCCCTTTCGGACTCTGTGCGGCACTGCACGAAACAGGCACAATCCCACTAACCGAACATTTCGCAGCTACGGTCTCTTCGCCTGGTCATAGACTTCGCGAACGGCGTTGATCAGGGTGTCCGGTTCGTCAAACTGGATATATTCCGAGCTATGGTGGGTGAAAATCTGTTTAGCGTTGGAAGACAGTTCGAGCCAGCGCGCCTGGGCTAGCGTGGTCTCCCGCTCATATTTGACGTGCTTCGGCGTATCCGGCGGCTTCCTCTCCAAGTGGCCGACGCCGTGATTTCGGGACGTAAGCACGCGGAGGGGCCGCGAGCCGAAGGAGCGGTGGTGCTGTTGCAGATAGGTTTCGTCTGCCGGCGTTTGTTCCATTTCTGAAGAATAAGCGTCATACATGGCAAGTTTGGTTTGCGCGATCTCCAAAACTTTGGCGTTCAATTCCGGAGACCACTCCGCTTCCGGTAATCCCCGGAAGAAAAACTGCTGAGCGCAGGTCTTTTGCGGCTTGCCAGCAGCTGAATGTTGCGCGGGCAGCAGCTTGTGTTCAGCAATTGCGTTACGACAATCGCGCAAGTCCGACGGAATTTGTGCGTGTGCTCGATGTTCCTCTTCTCGCATTGACGCCGGTTCGACATCGGTAGGATCGGCGTCATCCAACACTAGCCCCGCAACCTCCTCCATGTACAGGTCCGCAAACGTGCGCACGTTGTCGCCCCCGAATGCGGACCCCACCAGAATGTAGGGCCCGTTGATGCCAGCATGGTGAAGCGCAGTGCGTAGCTCCTCCGCGATGTGCACGCTAGTACGCGGCATAGGACCGGGATCGCTGAATCCCGTTCCGGCACGATCATAGCTGCAGGCGCGCGTCCATTTGGCAATCTCTGGCTGCACCTTCGACCACGCTGGCGCCCAGTCTCCCCATCCGGAATCGAAGACCACAGCGGGCGAACCGCTCCCTATGCAATAAAGATTCAGCCGAAATCCGTTTACGGGAACAAGCTGCCCGGGTTGCGCATAAATCATGTCCGTTGGGGAACTGCGGCCGCTTCCTGCTTTCTGGCCGGAGGCCGCAATTGCCAAGATGAGCACTGCCAATAGAAAGCCGATTTGTGACTGCCTCATTGAGGGCCTCCTTGAGTTGCGAGTGGGTGCTGATGTCATGGGTGCTCTAGCGAAAATTCTTCACCATCATCAGGTTCGACTCAGCAAATTGATCCTGTATGTACACCAGAGACTTTCCGTCAGAAGACGAGCTGAGACCCCACCCGACCTTCTGCTGCAAAGGCCAGACGACATGCGTCTTGTGATTGGCAAACTCGAAAAATGCAAGGTCCGCATGGGGAAATTTCCCGAACTTCAGGAAGTAGATCCCTTCGGGAGTAAGCGCCCAATTCGGCCACCCCCCGGAATCGATGTCGCGAAGTACTTCGCTTTCTTCGCCGCCCTGTAGTGGCATGCGCCACAGACCGTTGTGCTCGTACTTCGAATAGTAAAGATCATGTCCATCGAAAGATTCCACCGGCGAGATTCCCCCGTTCTTGGTCAGCCGCACAGGGGATCCCCCCTGGACGGATATTTTCCAGATCTGAAAAGCTTCCGCTCCATGCTTCGAAGCAAAGTAGATCCATTTCCCATCTCTTGACCAGCTCGGCGAAAGATTGTCGGATCCCGGAATAGTTGGCAGCAGCCGTGGCAGTCCGCCGGGAACTTCCACGAGGTAAATCTCACTGCGCTCATTGGGATGAAATTCGAATGCGACATAGCGTCCATTTGGCGACCAGCGCGCGCGCCCGGCTGTACCATGCAGGGAAGTGATCTGATCGCAACGGCTCCCATCGACATCGCATGTCCAGAGATCCCAAAACCCCAGCCGATCCGACTCGAAAACTACTTTTTTTCCATCCGGCGACAGTTCGGGACGCATCTTGTCGCCCTTCTCCGAGACCAGCGCGAACGGCGGTTTTTGCGGGTGCTTCGTATCCTTCAGATCGAGTCTCCACACATCAGCCTTGCCGATATTTTGTTCATAGACGAGAGTGCTGTCGCTCCGGGATGGAATCGTAGGCCAGGCAGCTTCGCCGACGGGCCCGGCTATCGGATCGGGAATGCCTCCATCGGCAGCAACCACCCACAATCCCATCTCGGCCCCGCGCGCCGACGCAAAGACGATTTCACGGCTGTCGCTGGTCCAGGCCAGTGATCCCGACATGGGCCGGTGATCGAAGGTCAGGCGTTTCCCCCGCCCTCCCTTCGCCGGCATGACATAGAGGTCATTGCTCACGCCTGCCACGGCGGAACGAATGAAGGCCAGCCGCTTGCCGTCGGGAGAGTAACTCGGAGAACGGTCGATCCATCCCGGAGGCGGAGACGAGATTTCCCGTATGCTCGAATCGGAAAGCGACAACCCCGAGATCCACGCTCGCGTTGGGTCGCTCTCATGACTCTCCGTAAACGCGATCAACCTCTCGTCCGCAGACCACGAGAGTCCCCCTCCGAGGTGATCGGGGCCACGGTACAGGCGTCGCTCGCTGCCTCCTAATGCGGGGATCGCAAAGATAGAGAAAGAATCTCCAGAGAATCGGGCGAAGGCAATCTGCCGCCCGTCCGGGGACCAGGTCGGGCAGCAATCTCCCGGATCACTCGTCAGTTGGATCGACTTTGCCCCACCCACCGCTGCTGCATAAATTCCGGTATTGTTCCTCCCATCGCTCTGACGAAACGCGACCAGCGTCCCATCCGGCGAGAACGCTGGCGTTGCCTGGTACCCGCGCAACCCAATCAAGGGTACGACCTCGATTTTTGCCAGCTGAGTGCCTCGAACCGGCCGGTACAAAGCCCATATCGATACCGAACAAACCACCGTCAGACAGACCGTAACTGCGATCCAAAAGAATCTTCCCCCCAGCAGCCCCGACTCCTGGGTCGCAACATTCGCAGCTTCCGCCTGGGATTCACGATTCGACTGGATGGCTGCAATAAATCGGTAACCTCGCTTCGCGACCGTTTCGATGAAACGTGGTTTCTCCGCAGAATCCCGCAACGCCTCCCGCAATCGCGCGACTGCACTGTTCAGCCCGTGATCGAAATCAACAAAGGTGTCAGCCGGCCAAAGCTCTTGCCTGAATTCATCTCGCGTCACCAACTCTCCCCTTCGCTGCAGCAGAAGAAACAGAACACGAAATGGTTGTTCTTGCAATTTGATTTTGCGGCCCTCTTTGAGCAATTCGCCTGCCCGAAGATCAACCTCAAAAACCTCGAACCGGACCTTTTCCGCGGCTGACTCAATCGCTGGCATTTCTTTCTCCACATTTGCGTTGGACGCTGGCTGATGACCGACGTTAGTGATCACTTCAGAAAACACTTTCTCGCTCCCGGTGATCTTCACGCGAACTTAAATCTGCTCAATGACTTGCTCTCGTGATCCAACCGTGTGCTGCTCGTGTGCCGCATTGCATTGCCGCCCTGGATGTATTGCGAAATTGTGAGACACCCCGCGGGATTTCCGGGGCCGGGGATTTTCACTTACGAGGTTTGAAGACATGTTGAACTCACGTGTGCTCTTTGCAGTTACGTTGATACCTATGCTGTGGTTCGACGCATCCGCCAACGCTGAAGATCAGCACAATACAAAAACAGTTGTCAGTTCAAATGCCGTTTCCCGGCTTTCATCCATTTCGCAGCGAGCCGAGCAGGGAGATCCCGAGGCGGAATACAAGCTTGGCTCGTTGTACTTTGCCGGCACAAGCGTTCCACTCGATTACCAGCAGGCCGTAACGTGGTATCGCAAAGCGGCGGAACACAACTATCCCGACGCAGAATTCGCACTTGGTTACATGTACGAGCAGGGAAAGGGAGTGAACCGGAACTATCGCCACGCCAGACAGTACTACACAGCCGCTGCTCAACAGGGTCACGCAACAGCGGAAAACAATCTCGGCTCACTCTATGAACATGGCCAAGGAGTCCGCAAAAACATTCGCCAGGCGGCGGATTGGTATCGCAAGGCGGCCGATCAGGGCGAAGTCGTCGCGCAGTGCAATCTCGCCTCGTTATACTTCCGCGGCAAAGGGATCGGCCGAGACTACATGCAGGCCGCAACCTGGTTCCGTGCTGCCGCCGAACGCGGCTACCCTCCTGCCCAGGAAAATCTCGCCTCCATGTATTACACCGGCACTGGAGTAAAACAAGACTTTAGCGAGGCAGCCAACTGGGTGCGTAAGGCCGCTGTGCTTGGGTATGCCCGCGCCCAACTCGATTTAGGCTACCTGTACGAACAAGGTAAAGGCGTGCCCCTGGACCACGTTGCCGCCTACATGTGGTACAAAATTGCCGCTGCTGGAGGAGAGCGCCGAGCCGTTGCACAGGTGAAGACTCTTTCGTCCGTGATGACGGAAGCACAAATCCGGCAAGCCACAACCGCGGCTGCAGAGTTGAACATCCCTATACCGAGCCCGTCATCAGCCACAAGTTCCGCTTCGGTCGGAAACTCCTGGCTTCCGCCGCGCTAGGTTCGTTAACGTTAGGGAACACCCGCCAGGGGTTAATCTCCGGCCAGGCGCGATGCTTGCGTCATGAGGTAATTCCGCTCCGGGATGCTGGTCGTCCGCGTAGCCGCATTTCGATAATGTTTAATGGCAGCCTCGCGATCGCCTATTTTTTCAAATAAATGGGCGCGAACGGCGTCTAGGCGATAGTGACCCGCAATGCGCGGATCGCCATCAAGAGTCCTAAGCAGTTCGAGGCCTTTGTAAGGGCCGTGCACCATAGCGGCTGCGATTGCATGATTGAGAGTAATCATCGGACTGGGAGAGACTCGTCGCAGCAACTCGTACAAAGCCATAATCTGTGGCCAGTCGGTGTCCTCGACTCTCTTGGATTCATCATGAACCGCGGCAATCGCTGCCTGTAGTTGATACAGGCCTACGGACCCTCTCGATAGCGCGGCAGTCAGAAGCTCAATTCCTTCGGTAATCTCCGCGCGATCCCACAGAGTTCGATCTTGTCTATCCAACGGGATCAACTCTTCATCGGGGCCGGTGCGGGCTGCGCGACGCGCGTCGGTCAACAGCATCAGCGCCAGAAGTCCTGCGACCTCGGCATTTTCGGGGAGCAACACTTGTATGTTGCGCGTCAGGCGTATCGCCTCGCGCGCCAGATCGAGCCGTTGGAGATGCGACCCGATGCTGCTGGCGTATCCTTCGCTGAAGATCAGATACAGCACATGCAAAACGGTCGGCAGCCGCTCAGTGCGCTCGTGCGCGGCAGGCAGGTGAAACCGAACGCCGGAGGTCTTGATGGTTTGCTTCGCGCGGCTGATCCTTTGCGCCATCGTGGCCTCGGGAACCAGAAAGGCATTAGCAATTTCGGCCGTGGTGAGACCGCCAACCGCCCGCAAGGTCAGTGCGATGGCCGAGGGTGCACTCAGGGCGGGATGGCAGCACATGAACAACAAAATCAGAGTGTCGTCTGGATCCATGTCGGCCTCGATCTCAACGTCGGGCGAAAAGCTTTCCACTTCCACTGCTAACGCCGTTTCTCTTTCGCGGCGAGCGATTTCGCTGCGTACATGGTCTGTGAGGCGGCGGCCCGCGACCTGAATGAGCCAGCCCCGAGGGTTGGAGGGAACACCCTCCTGCGGCCATTGCTTGAAAGCGGCGATCATAGCTTCCTGCACGGCGTCTTCCGCCGAGGAAAAGTCGCGAAAGCGGCGAGCCACGGCGCCGAGCACCTGCGGCGCAAGTTCACGCAGCAGATGCTCGGAGGTTGCGTCCCATGCATTACTCATTAGAGTTTTCGCTACAGCATCTCCTGAGGTGGCCCGCTCATGATTGGGCGCAGCTCAATCGGCATATTCAGCGGTGCGCCCTTCGGTCCCGGCGCAGCCGAGATTCGAGCGGCGATGTCACAGGCCCGCTCGGAACTGTCGACATCGATAATCCAGAAGCCCGCAAGGAACTCCTTGGATTCGGGAAAGACTCCATCTGTGATCGGCACGCCGTCCCGACCCGCGCGCACCAGCTTCGCCTGATCGGGAAATGACAAGCCCTCCGCCGAAACCAACTCGCCACGTTCGTGCAACTCTTTATTGAGACCCATCATAAAAGCGATGTGCGCTTGCAGGTCTTTCTTGGGCCAGCCCGGCACGCCGTGGCCAGCTTTCATCGTGTTCATCATTAGAATGTATTTCATTGGGTCGCTCCTCTGATTTAGTTTGCGTGATCTTCGTGCTTCATTGCTAGGTCGGAATCCACGCGCGACTCTCGACATCTGTCATTGCAATTTCGGCTCATAGGTCGCGAACTGCCGCACTTCAATGGGCATGTTGGTTGGTTTGCCCCCAGGTCCGGGAGCTGCGGAAATCTGCCCCGCTATGGCGTACGCACGCTGCGCGTTGGCAACTTCGACGATCCAATAGCCCAGCAGAAATTCCTTCGACTCGGGAAAAACGCCGTCGGTGACCGGGATGCCATTTTTCTCGCCACGTACGACGTTGGCTTCCCTCGGATCGGCTAGCCCTTGTGTGGCGACGAATTCTCCGGATGCGGTCAGATCCCTGTTAATGTGCTGAAGAACTGCCATGTGCGCCTCGATGTCCTGCTTCGACCAGGCGTGGTACCCTTCAACGCCCGCCCTCGTTCCTGACATCAGCAATATGTATTTCATTTGTTTTGGCTCCTCTTTGATCCCTTATTTGCGCTATGCACTCGAGGCTGGCTTCTCTGTTCGCTGGCAGCACCCGTGATCCGCGCTTTCACCCTGTAGTCGGAGCTGCCCTGCCGTTCTCTACACCCAGTTAGAAAAATATTTTCGCAGGAAATCAGCAGCCGATGTCGATTTCGGAGGCCCCGTACCGACATACGAGTGGAGGCAGAAATGACAACTGACGACATGGTGGTGGACGTTAGCCAGGACTGGCTACTGGCCTGCGACGTGCAGCAGGGCTTTATGCAGGTGCCCAGTACGCGTAGCGCTTCGTTCGACTTCAGTGCCCACTGCCGCCAGGTAAGGGCGCTCGGCGGCGATTGTTACAACTTCATCCCGCTTAAGGACGAGCGCTTCGCATTAGTCCTTGGAGATGCCTCAGGCAAAGGCCTGGCCGCAGCACTCATGATCGCCAACGTGCAGTCCTGCCTCCGGACGGCGGCATTGTTCACCGGAGATGACCTGGAGTCGCTGCTCAAAGTTGTGAATCACCTGGCGTACGCCTCATCGTCCGACGGTCGCTATGCAACCTTGTTTTATGGAGTGTTCGACGGCACCACCCGCATTCTACGCTATGTAAATGCCGGACATAATCCGCCAGTGATCCTGCGGCGAGATGGCTCAATGCTCTGCCTCGAAACCGGTGGCGCGCCGGTTGGACTGTTCGCGGATTCCGAATATAGGGCGGGTTCAGTAAAGCTTGAAACCGGTGATTTAGTACTCGCTTTTACGGACGGACTGTCCGAAGCGACCAATCGGGACGGGCAGGAATGGGCCGTTCACGGCTTATTGAATGCAGCCGCCCACGCACGCCAATCTTCGCAGAACGCCGAAGCTCTCGTCCATTCGATGTTCAATTCTCTGGATTACTTCTCCGATGGATACCAAACCGACGATGCCACATTGGCGGTGGTGCGGGTGATCTGAACTGAGCCAATTGCTGAATCACGGCTCCTCAGAACTAACGGCTTCTCAACTACCGCCGCACAGCACGACGCCTTCGAGCTGCTGTCTTCACCAGGATGGGGCGCTTCAGAACTGTCTCCAAGAGATACCGTTCGGCAGCGACCGCCCGGGCCGTCACTGTTCCGTCGCGGTACCCTTCGGCGGCAATCACTAGTGCTTCATGCTTCCCTAAGCTAGTAGGCCTGTGCCGGAATCCGTTGCTGCGCTGTTTCGTTGATTCCACATTCTCGATTTTTACGCTGCGCACGTGTCCGTCGTGAGCGACATCCAGCGCATTGGTCAGGCGCAGGATCGCCGCCAGGCGGATCACCATTTTCTGTTCATCAATGAGCAGATCGCGAAGAGCTTTGTGAGTGGGCGCCGGCAGAGTTCCGTCATGGAACCGCGCCACCAGCGCTGCGCGTCTCAGGTTTTCCGGCTTCCATCCCAAAGGAGTGCCGTGGGCCTTGATCAACTCCATCGACCGCTTCTGATGCCCGCGGTTCCCCTTAGCCTTCCCCACGTCGTGCAGCAGCGCGCCCAGGTAGAGGCTCGCGGATGCATCCTCTTCATTGGAGGAGTAACGGGTCATCCCGCAAGCTTCGAGACCGTCGTGGAGTTGCAGCGCGAGTTTCGCCACCCGTTGCGAGTGGGCAAAATCCGGATCGAGCGCCTTCGCCCACAGCTTCATGCGCTCCGTGGCAATCTTCTGAATTTCCGCTCCGTGCGGCAGCCCCGCGCGCCACACGTTCCACAGCGATTCCGGGCCATGCGTCAGCGAGTGGTACTCCTGGACTCGCTGGCTTCGTTCGGCCAGAATTTTTCCGTGCCACGCCTGCCGCGCACCTTCGTTATTGAAGATGCCGGCCTCCACTGCGGTTTCCCAGAGCACGTCCAAGTCGTGTACTTCCCCCAGCAGGTCCTGCACGTGCTTCAGGTCGTTACCCCACGCCAGGTGCTCGTCGGGCAAAGAGTTCTCCACGATGTAGCGGAATCGTTTGATCCCGATGCGCAGGGTGTGAAGCGCGCCCTCGGATTGCGTTCTCATGGCGCGCGTATGCAACTGGCGGGCGGCGTTCCACCGCTCCAGCGCCAGGTGCTTGAAAACCGCGCTGCCCGGGCGGATGCGCGCTGCACGAGCGGGAAGCATCCCGCCCCATTTCCGCCACTGCTTGCGATCGAACTCACCAAGCGCCGTGCAAGCCTCACGCTTGTGCCCGCTCTCGCGGCTTCGCAGAACTTGCAGCAGCGCCTCGGCTTCGCGCTTGCCGCAGATCCCGGTTTGGTTCGCCGGTTCAGCCTCGGGTGCTGCGAAAGTGGGTGTCTCCTCTGGCGTCGCAAACTCCAGCGTATTGATCCACTCCATCATGATCTGAACGTCGCGCAGGGCGCCTAGGCTCTGGAATAATTTCTTGCCCGCCTTCTTCATCGC
The DNA here is from genome assembly GCA_036376495.1 of Candidatus Sulfotelmatobacter sp. Taxonomy (GTDB): domain Bacteria; phylum Acidobacteriota; class Terriglobia; order Terriglobales; family Acidobacteriaceae; genus Sulfotelmatobacter. The sequence goes on from DASVAE010000024.1 coordinate 39,401, forward strand.
TTTCCAATTGCGATCCGGGTCCATGGCGATCATGCTGTCCGCTAGGGAGCGGCAGCGCCGCAGCGCGACGCGCAGGTGGTGGACGGGATCAGGCTGGAAACTGGCAGCGGCGCTGTCGCACTCCTGCAGCACGCGCTCCATCCAGTAGCGCAGACCGGCCGTCTTCGGATCTTTTTTCAGACGATTTTGCGCCGACGGGCGCTCCTCCTAAAGCATTCTACTGGGAATGGAAGATCGGGTCTGGAAGAGCCTTGGGCTAGTCCATTGCTGGATGGGCCGTTTGTTGACGACCTCCGACTGCCGCAATTGGGGGCAGCGGCCGTCGAGGTGCGCTCGTTCGGATAGCCGATGGCGGCGGTCCCTCCACTGTTGGTTCCTGTGTTTTGAATACTGCGGCGCAAAGTTGAAATAGCAGGAGTTGCGCCATTCAACTGCGCGTTTTTTACCTTGGATTTTAAAAAAAAAGTAAATCCGGCTCGCGCTCGCGCTTGTAGTGCTGAACTGGAGCTTACGTTGGATGTGGTGATTGTGGTTGGCGGAGACCCCTCCTGCGGAACAATTCTCCGTTCTTTTCGAACTCGCCACGCGAGGCAATATCCTGTGCCCTCCGTCCTGGACTCCCCTGAAGGCTGGCTGTTGAGATCACAATGTGCAGCGAACCACGCTTCGATGAGGCTGGTGGTGGGCTACTCACGTCTTTTCTATTGGCTTGCTGCGGAAAAGTGAAACCGTTTCGGGTTGAGCTGATTTACAGAGAACTGGAGGCAGGCCCCTCAAGATCAGCTTCGCGTCGGCGACAACCATCTTTCCAATTTGCCTGATGGTAGCCTCCATGGCGCCAGCTTGATGTGCGCAAAGTACTATATTTCCGGATTGCCGGGCCGGGTGCACCGCCGGCAGTGGCTCCTGCGGGAACACATCGGTGGCCACGCGTATGCGACCACGCCGAGCAAAGTCGATCAGCGAATCGAAGTCGACTACGGCGGCGCGGCTGACCAGCACCAGCGCGGCGCCGGGTAGCATTTGACAGAACTGTTGTGGCCCAAGAAATCCCGGGTTGTCTGCGGTTACTCCAGCGACAACGAAAACCACTTGTGAAAGGCGGAATACTTCTTCGAGGGGAGCAGCGTCGCACCCGAGCGTGCGAAGATATTCATCGGGCAGCCAGGGGTCGTAGGCGCGAATGTGACAATGGAAGGGTTGAAGCAATGGAAGAATCGCCCTGCCTAAATCTCCGAGCCCGACGAATCCTACGTTCTGACGAAATAGGGAGAACGCTTCGCGATTTGCTGCGAGCCCGTACTCTTCGACGCCTCGACGAAAATTGCGATCAGCGCGGGTAATGCCACGGGCCAAATCGATGGCCATGCCCAGCGCGGCCTCTGCGACTGGTTCAGCGAATATGGGACCAATGCCAAGAACGCGAATGCCATTGCGAAAGCAATATGCATAATCGACATTGGGCAAGAAATTTCCTTCGACATTAAAGACTGCTCTCAAGCAGGGCGCCTTGTTAAGCCGTGATTCCGGCAGATCAATCTGACCAATGATGATGGCGGTATCGCTGGAAATAGCATTGAACTGCTCGTCGGTGACCGGACCTGCCTCACCCGTCTCGTGCACGATCAGATGGCCGAGAGCCCGCAACTCTGCGAGATCATCGGAGTCAAAAATGTCGGCTACCGCGCGCGGCGCTGGGGCGAGAAAGATGCGTTGACGTGTGGCGCTTTGAAGCATGATTTCCCTCCTGCGAGAGAATTTTGCGGTGCGGGCTGATGGTTAAGGCCGGGGTACGATGGGCAATATGAGAGCGGAGGGATGCCCCCCGTCATGAACGATTACGTTCTGGGCCACTGCGAACTTCCGCGAGTGCGCCGAGTCGTCCCCAGTATTGGGGTTTCTGTCAAAGCGCGGAAAATTACTGCTGCTGACTTCCAGGCGCAGGCGGTGTCCTCGCCGGAATACATTGGAGGTCGCCCACAGATCGATATTGAATTTGTAAATCTCGCCGGGCTTCAGAAGTTCGGGCGTTTGTTGCGAATTGCGGTAGCGGGCGCGAACGATGCCTTCGGTCAAATTCTGCGCAAAGCCGTCAGGGCGCACGTCTATCAATTTGGCGACGAAATCGGTGTCGATTACGGACGATTTGGCGAATAGTTCGAGCTGAACCGGTCCGGTGATCTCAAGATCTTCTTGCAGGGGCGGAGTCGAATAGACAAGGACATCTGGTCTGGCCTCGACAGAGCTCTGATCGCGCGGACCAGGCGCCAGATGGTCGGAATCGCAACACAAAGGGCCGCCGATTGTCGGTGCCGGGTTGGATGGATCGTAGGTGTATTGATCATTTTTTTCCGCGGCGGGAGCCGCGGTCGAGAGGATGCCATCCCCGCTTGCGGAGTTCGCCTTTCCCGCGGAGTGAAGATAGTACTTTGTCTCTTTTGCGCGGGCGAGCGGCCATTCGTCTTCATCGCGCCATTGATTGGCGCCCATCACAAAAATGCGAACGCGCTTGGAACCGCCGAACCCACTGGCTGCATTCTTGAATAAGTGGTCGTACCAGCTTAGAGTCACCGCATCTTCGTCGAAGGGAGCGGTGGGACCGAAGTCCACATCTCCGACCTTCTGCGCCGAGCCGGCGTGGCCTCCGATTGTGACCATCAGATGCTGGCCCTGGCGAGCGGAGTCGTCGCCGGCTCTGTGTCTTAAGCCGATATAGTTGCGCAGGGAGCCGCCCAGAAAAATGTCGTACCACGCCGCGACGGTGAGCGATGGCACCCGAATGTCAGGGTAGTGCTCTTCAATCGCCCAACGCCTCCAATAGTCGTCGTAGGTTGGATGTGCCAGCCAATCAAGGAAGTATGGCGCGAGCGCGCGCAGCAATTCCGCATTGGATGAAGATGGCGGCAAAGGGAAGAGTGGATACTCGGTAAGGGGAAGCGTGTGGATGCCGTGTTGAGCATTCACTTGTTTGCGAACATGTCGGTTTAGCGTGTCTTCCGCTAACCCGGAGGTCCATGATTCATTGAACCACTGCTCGAATGCGCCCCCCTGGTAGGTCCAGCCATCATGATAATTACTGGCGGTGACCACAGGACAGATTCCGGCGAGGTGAGGCGGATGAGAAATTGCCGCGAGCATCTGGGTCGCGCCGACGTAGGATCCGCCATACATTCCCACTCTACCGTCAGAATAGGGAAGGGCGGCGGCCCATTCGACGGTGTCGTAACCGTCGTCGGTTTCGTGAAGAAAGGGATACCATTCGCCCTCGGAGGTGTAGCGGCCACGCACGTCTTGATTGATGACTATGTAGCCGCGCGCGACACCCTGCAAACCAAAGGCCACGTCATTGTTCTTGTCGTATGGAGTACGGGTGAGAAGGATGGGGAATTTCCCCGGTGCATTTGGGCGAAAGATGTCGGCACGAAGAATTGTGCCGTCACGCATCTTCACAGCGACGCCGCGCTCAACGAGGGGCGTAGGATGATCCTGGGCGACCGAAAGGCGCGGGACATGAGCAATGACGATTAACAGCACGTATGACGGCAGTTTGCGAATTGCTTGCATGTTCAACTCCATCCGAATTTCTATTTGTTGACCAGGCGGATCAAACCAAATCTCTCAGGAACGTGAAATGTTTTTTTCATGGGAGCCTGCCAGACCAACTCGATGTGATGGTCTGGAGTGCCCTGACTGAAGAAAAAATTGAGACGGAAGATACGGCCCTCTATGGGAGGCTGTGGATCGATGGCGGAGAATGGAATTCGCATAGCGGCATACCACATGTGTTCGGTCGGGTCGATGCGAGCGGCTGATTCAAACCCCGAGTTCCACGTCCAACCATCTTCGTGGTGTGGTTTGTGCAGGTCGATGTCCAGATCTACCCACTCGCCTTGGGGAGAAACCTCAAATTCTTTATAGCGCTGAATGTCATTGAAGTCTGAGCCGATGAAAACTTCCGCAACATCCCAATTCCAGAGTTCGTTGGTTTCCTTTTGCGTATTGGGGCTCGGCTTGAGATAGAGTTTGTCGTAAGGAGAGGCAAACAAGAAATAGATATTCTTTTGTGTCCAACGAGTGCGGACGGTTGCGCGAAAATTTGGAACGGAGTGTCCGAAGCGATCTTTCTCAACCGGGATAAGGCGCGCGTCGTGCCAGAAAGGCGATGCGGGGTCAAGGTTCAGCGATACGTCCTGATCGGCGCGCACGCTTTCCACGACGGCTTGGCGGGGAGATGGTGAGACTGTGGACAAGGCCAGCAACATGAGAAAAACGCTAGTGAAGCCATTCATCGAGGTGTTCCTTTACGAAATCATCATCCCGCAGGAAGGGATAGGCTTTGCAGACGCGATCGATCTCTTCGCTTTGTCCCGGTGAGAGTTCTTCGTCGGAGTCGAGACACCAGCGTCCTTCGAGTAGACCCTGCCTGCGGAGGACTTCGTGAATTCCGGGAATGCAGCCGCGAAAATTGTGGGCGGGATCAAAGATGGCGGAATTCGCGTCGGTAATCTGATGACTCAGGCGCAGAAGAGCGCCGGAAATCGAATCGCGGTGTTGTCGCGCCAAGGCCAAGTGCTCAACTGCAGTCTTGGTCCAGACCGCCCAATGGCCCAGCAGTCCGCCCGAGAACCGGATGGGCCCCGACCCGAAATCAAAGACCGAGAGCAGGTCGAGCAGGATGTTGTCATCATTTCCGGTGTACAGGGCAATCTCGCGAGCCCGGCCGGAATCGGCAATGGCCCGGATCACTTCAATCGTCTGATAGCGATTGAACGGAGCTATCTTGACGGCGACCACGTTCTCGATCTCGGAGAATTGCCGCCAGAAGTGATACGGCAACAGCCTTCCTCCGACCGCAGGCTGCAGGTAGAACCCGATTACGGGAAGGATCGAGGCGATGGCGCGCGTATGGTCAAGCAGTTGCCGAGTGCTCTCGTCCTTGAGATCGGCGAGACTTAGAAGTGCCGCGTGATAATGCAGTCTTGCGGCAAGCTCTGCTTCCGCAACGGCCTGCTTGCGGCGTCCGCATACCCCCGCAATCCTTACTACGTTAAGATCACGACACTCTTCGGCCGCTAAAGCCAGAACGGGTTCGAGCAATCCTATGTTTCGGATGGCGAACTGAGTGGTGTGAACCCCGATCGCGACTCCGCCCGCGCCAGCGGCCAAATAGTAGCGGGTGAGCGCTCGTTGCCGCCGCTCGTGCAACTGCCGCTGGGAATTTAAGGCCAGAGGGTGAGCTGGAATTACCAGTCCGGAATGAAGTTGTTCGCGCAATCGCATCAGAATCTTCCATCCCGTGCTTGAAAATGCGTTGGCTTGTTGAGTAGCGGCCCGCCGTTCTCAAGCCAGTTTGCAATCCAGGAAATCATCTCTTGAGGACTGACCTTGGGATCGCCAAATAGTGTTCGTGCTTTGCTCGCGTCGCTGAGAAGCGCGCTTGGACCCTCAGTTTCGCAGACGAACGCTGGCTCGATACCGAAATGCCGGCCAAACTCGAGCGCCACTTCGCGGACGGAAAGCGTTTCACTTCCGGTGATATTCAGAACCAGGGGAGGGGACTGACAGAAGGGGAAGGACCGCAAGCAGCGGGCATTCGCTTCACCCTGCCAGATGACGTTGACCTTCGGCATCGCCAGGTCAATCGGACGCCGTTCGAATACCGCCAGGCCGATGTCCACCAGTAGGCCGTAACGCAATTCGACAGCGTAATTCAGGCGCAACAGCACTACGCGAGTGCCCCATTTGGCCGATGCGTACTCAAACATGCGTTCGCGGCCCAGCGCCGATTGCGCATATTCGCCGACGGGATCGACCGGCGTGGTCTCTTTTGCAGCACCTTGCGAAATCGAACGGAGCGGATACACGTTTCCGGTAGAAAAGGCAACGATTCGAGAGTTGCGATAACGCTCAGCAACGAGCCCGGGCAGATACGTGTTCATCGCCCAGGTCAAGTGCGCTTCTCCGGAAGTCCCGAATTTTCTTGCCGCCATGAAGATGACATTGGGGATGTCGGGCAGCCGTGCCAGCGCTTGTTGATCGAGAAGGTCGCAAGTGATCGTCTCGATGCCAGCCGCGCTCAGGCCGGCCGCCAAAGTGGAATTGGTGAAGCGGGCCACGGCGATGATGCGTTTTCTGATGCCCGCGCGTTCGCAGGAGCGACGAGCCAATCGAGCCAGGCTGGGACCCATCTTGCCGCCCGCGCCGAGAATGAGCAAATCGCCTTGGAGTGAGGCCACAGCGGCGGCGGTCTCGTCGTCAGGCCGCGAAAGCAAGTCTTCCAGTTCTGGTTCTGTCTGGATGTGCATGTTCAACCTAGCTCAAAACCAGCGAGCGCATAGATCGCATTCCGGTCTTCACGGAGTTCCTTGCCGCGCGCCATGCGCAAGAGGCGTCTTTGCGGAATAAATCCCAGCTCGCGAGCGATAGTGGCCGCTTGCCGGTTGCTAGGAAACAGATCCCAATACCAACTGCTGCGAGAATTTTCCACACAAGCGAAGATCATGTTTCGGGCGTCTTCCGGATTATCACTCACACACGGACCAAGGTAAGCGCTCGCACGGCCGGTCCGGGAGAACAGATATGAGTGTTGATGCACCGCTGGAGGATTTCGCTGTGCCAAGCGTTCAAGCAAGCTGAGACGGTCTGCTCCGAAATACTTTGCGTCCACTCGGCGCCACACGGGGGGCGACGAGCATACGACGGGCAACAGTTCAGTGCCTGAGTTCGGCCGAGAACAGCGCACGATTTCTTCTTCGCCGCGAAAGCCGAACTGCTCATAGAGGGGCTGTCCTTGTTCGGTTCCATCAAGCTTGATGGTTTCAATCCTCATTTCGTCCGCTCGCTTCAGGACCTCACGAAATAACCTCTTGGCAAAGCCGCGCCGCTGGAACTCGAGCTTCGTCAGAACCATTCCAATCCAGGCCAGTCGCCGGCTGTAGCACAGCAGGGTTGTGGTCGCCGCCAGTTGCCCGTCGACCTCGATGGCGAGACAGGTTTCCGGAGCGAGTGCGAGCAACGTGTGCCAATCTTCCTCGGTCTGGTTCCAACCCGCCTGCGCCGACAAGTGGAAGGCCGCAGGCACATCTCCGGCTCGCAAGGTCCGCAAGGTTTCGTGCTCAGCCATCAACGTATGCCCTGGCAAACTCCTTCGCAAAATGAGGCACCGCGATGGTAGCGTCCTCCAATTCCGGATGCCACTTCTTTTCCCATTCGAAGGAGACAAAGCGGTTATATCCCACCTGTGTTAGCGCGGCGCTTAAGTCGTGCCATGGAAAGGCACCTTGGCCAGTGAGAACATATTGGATGCCGTCCGCGCAATGCCGAAAATCCTTCACATGGATGTGACGAATCGCCGAGCCCAGCAGCGCCGCACCGTCTGCCAGGGGCTCGCCGGTAGCTACCAGACTATTTACGGGATCCCATACCACTCCAATTGAGGGAGAATTACATTCGCGCAGGATGGCGGCGGTTTCACCCGCTGCCACGAAATCACCATGAGTCTCGATCCACACCTGAACACCGTTCTCGGCGGTTCGATCGGCCACTTTTCTAATGGACTCAGCAATCCAGTTGCGAGTTGAATCGCGATCCGCGCCGGGCTGGATGGTGTCGCCAAAAACGCGGATTCCGGGCGCGCCAAGTTTAGCGGCCATATCCGAGATGCGTTCTGCTTCTGCGATTGCAGCTTCGCGTTCCCTGGCGTGCGGAGAGTGAAAGCGGCAACTCGTATCCACGCAGGCGATTGTTATACCGTGATCCGACAATGCTCGCCTGGTCTCGGACACTTGAGTTCCAGAGAATGCGGCAAGCTTCCAGAGCGAATCTTCTCCGTCGACAAAGCGCAGTTCGATGCCGTCGTAGCCGCTATCGGCGGCGAGCTGGATAATCTGCGGCATGCTCCAGTCCGGACATGCCAGGGTTGAGAACGAGATTTTCATTCCTACGTCATCCGCTCGAGCATAGCCGTTGTCACGCGATTCGCGACTTGGCCTTCGCTGAAGAATCTTTGCAAATCGTCCAGTACGACGCGAGCGATTTCCTGCCGCACGTGGAGTCCGCTACCGGCAATGTGGGGTGTGACGATCGCACCTGGCATAGTGCGCAGGGGATCGTTCACGCGGAGTGGCTCCAGGGGATCGGTTACGTCGAGAGCGCAGCGGATGCGCCCAGAGCGCACTTCTTTCCGCAGAGCGTTGAGGTCGATCAAGCCTCCGCGAGCGACGTTGATGACGGTGGCGTGGTCAGGGAGAGCGGCCAAATTCTTGCGTCCGAGAATCCCGCGCGTCTCATCAGTCAGCGCCGCGGTCAGGACCAGCAGATGCGCTCGGGGCAGGAGTTCTTTGAGGCTCACGAAATGTATCGCGTATTTCCGCGCCAAGGCTCTGTTGGCATAGGGATCGTGCACCAGCCACCTTATCTTGAAGCCGCGCAACAGATCCACCAGAGCACGTCCAATTCGTCCGAATCCGATCATAGCCACGGTGCGGCCGACCATCGACTCTGGCGCGCCGTGAAGGTGCACCTGCTGGTACATGCGGTTTGATTTTTTGCGCAGCGCGGCGCGGTAGAAATCGACATTGCGCGCGCAATATAGGAGCAGGGCAGCGCCCATCTCGGCGGTGGCGCCGGCCATGGGGGCGGCGGCATTAGTGATCGTCAGGGCTTCAAACAAAGAGGGAGCGAAGCGCGATTTCACTTCGCCTCCGCAATGCGCAATGATGCGCAGGCGGGGCGCCAATTGCGGTAAATTCTCGTCAAAACGAGGACTGTCCCAGGTCGTGATCAACGCATCGGCCGTTTGCAGTTGCCGCCGGAATTCACGGGAAATTGTGTCAGCTTCGATCCTTTCCCATGTGAATGCCCGGTCGAGCCGCTTTCTTTCCCTTGGGGAGAAGAACGATTCAAACAGGTGCCGTGGGGCACTGACCAGCAGACCAGGACGCGCCATGAGGAGGCGAGTATAACACCGAGGTGCTTCGTTTTCTTTCTTTCAGTATTTCTTTTCTTTCACTTGTTGGGGAAAACAAAGTATAAAGAAGGGCGTGGCCCCTCAATGAGTACCGCCAACCGCACCGACTACCTCGTGATCGTCCTGTACGCGCTGCTAATGGTGCGAGTCGGCTTCTACGTTCTGCGCTTCAATCGGGGTGCTGCCGAGTATTTCCGTGGGGGGAGCCGCATCCCGTGGCTGGTAGCCGGTCTCAGTTGCTTCATGTCGGGGTTCAGCGCGTGGACTTTCACGGGCGCTGCCGGGGTTGCGTATCGTTCAGGAATCGCAGCCACCGGGCTGTATATCGGCAATGCGTTAAGTTTTTTGCTGGGCTATTTCATCTTCGCCCAACGCTGGCGACGAAGCCGGATCACGACGGTGATGGAGTACCTGGCCGGACGATTCAATCTCGCAACGCACCAGGTTTTCTCCTGGACCACGATCGTTTTTCAGTTGTTCACGAGCGCGAGTACTTTGTTCGGTTTGAGCCTGTTTGTTTCGGCCGCGTGCGGCTTTCCTGTGACCTGGACGATCGTTGGAGCGGGTGCGCTCATCGTCTTCTATTGTGTGCTCGGCGGATTGTGGGCAGTCGTGGTCACAGATTTTTTGCAAGCGTCGATCCTGATGCCGTTTTGCCTGGTTCTCGTCGTCATGTCGCTGCTTCGGGTAGGGGGTGTCACAGGCCTCGTGCTTGCCCTTCCGCCGGAAATGAAGACGATTCATTGGTCGGGGGAATTTGGGTGGTTCTACCTGGCTTCGTGGACGATCATGGTTTCGTTTGGCTACAACACCAGCGCGATGGCTCAGCGTTACTTCAGCGTGGATGACGAACGATCGGCGCGGAAGATTGCGCTTCTGTGCAGCGTATTGTTTTTTGCCGGAGCATTTATCTGGTTTATTCCGCCCATGGCGATGCGCGTCGTGTATCCCGTGCTGCCGTCTCTGCGGGCGGTGTTACCCAAACCGAGCGAAGCGGCCTACGCTGTCGCCAGCCTAACCCTGCTTCCTCACGGCCTGATCGGAGTGATGCTGGCGGCGATGTTCAGCGCGACCATGGCAAATCTGTCAGCCCAGTTCAACCTGAAATCCGCCATTCTTACCAAGGATATGTACCAGGCCTTGCTGCGGAAGGGGGCGGGCGAACGCGAGTTGCTGGTGGTGGGATGGATCACAACGTTTTTGATTGGAGGGGCGACCACCGTGATTGCGGTGATCATGGCGGCGAGCGGGCAAAGCGTCTTTCAAGTCATGCTCACCTTCAATACATTGATGTCGCTGGCCTACGGTCCCCCGGCGCTGCTTGGGCTTGCCGTGCGACGCACGCCGCCCTGGTCCGGTCTGGCTTCGTTTGCCACGGGGCTGGTTCTGGGTATTCTTGGAGCCTTTGTGTATCACTGGACCCTCATTCAGCAGGTGGTGATCATCATCCCGTCTTCTTTCAGCGTTTTTTTCCTGAGCATGCTGTTGGACCGTGGAGACTGGCCGGCACGAGAGCGGCTCTTCCGGAATTTGAATACGCCTGTCGATGTAAGCAAGGAACTGAAAGACTCGGCCGATTTCACTCGCCCGGTATTTCGCTTTTTGAGCCGTACGATCTGCACCATTGCAGGCCTGAGCCTGTTGATATTGTTCGATGTGCCCTCCAACCAGCGTCTGACGGTGATCTGGTTCGCACTGCTGACACTCGCCGTCGGCGGATCTTTGTTCTTTATTCGCGGAAGTGCGACGCCGGCCGCGAACGCGACTGAGCCTGAGGAAGTTCCACTGGTTCGTACGCGATGAATAAGCCGTCCATGATCCGGTTGGCCCTGATTGGCTGCGGGGAACACGCTGAGACCGGCCACGCAATTCCGCTGGCCCGATACCAGTCCGAGCACCCGGGCGCAATTGCGCTAGTCGCAGCTTGCGATGTTCGACTCGAGCGGGCGCAGAGATTTTGTGAGCGATACGGATTCAACACTAGCTACGGCAACATCGATGAGTTGCTATCGCGCGAGGAGATTGATGGCTGCATCGCGGTGGTTCCGCCGGAACGAATTTCTGAAACTGGAATTCTTCTGCTGAACCGGCACATACCCTGCGTGGTCGAAAAGCCTCTTGGTTCCGTCTTGGCCGAAGTAGAAGCCTTGGGGAGAAAAGCCGCCGAAAGTGGCACCCCGCATATGGTTTCGGTGAATCGCCGCTTTATGTCGTTCTTGAACCGCGCGCTGGAATGGGCGCGCAATACCGGTTCGATTCGTTATGTCCATTGCACTTTGGCACGGCAGGCGCGATCGGAGCGCGAATTCATTTGGGCCACCGCGGTGCATGCGGTGGATACACTGCGCTACCTTGCTGGCGAAGTGGAAGAATTCGAATGTCGCACGATGACGGCTGGTGCGACCGCGTGGTACGCCATCGATCTCCATTTTAAAAATGGCGTCGAAGGCCGGATTGATGTGCTGCCCACGACGGGAATGGTTGAGGAGACCTACGATCTCTGCGGCGAGGACTTTCACGTTTCGGTGACGTGCCCGTTCGGCAGGAATCGTGGTTGGCTGGCGTATCGCGGCGGAGCGCTGGTCAACGAGGAGTGGGCGTCCGCCGACACGCCGGAGGATATTTTGAACGGTTGTTACGACGAGACGGCTGCATTCATACGAGCCTTGCGGGATCGCTCCGCCCCGAAACCTTCGATCGCTGATGTCGCCCCGTCAGTCCAGATCTGCATGTCGATCGCAAATGAATCGATCGGCCGGTGAGCTGACTTTACACTCCCTTGCGCCAACCTCGATCGTTCGCGTCCTTGAGTTCAATTGTGATCGAACCATCGGAATTCACCGGTTGTTCGCACGCCCATGCGACAGGTTTAGGGCTGCCAGGACGGATCTCAAGGTGGGCGGAAACATTGAGTTTGCCCGTGTACCCCTTGGGAAGCAGAAAAGAGGCTTGCCTCAAACCGCCAGCGTGAGGATGGCCGGGATCCAGAGCTCCACGCAGAATGAGTTTTTGGTCCGGGCTCTCGACTTGTAGCCACAGTACTCCCGGAACCCCTGCCACACCACGATTGCTGACGCAGACGATTACTTCGAAAGTGTCGTAGCGCTTGCGCTGCCAAACCCATGAAGGGCGGAGGCGGTATCCCATGTGGGCGCGCAGCCGATCGAACCCGCGTGGATACTTCTCATAGTATCGAGCCAGATTATCCGCTTCGGTCCACAGCGCCCAGTAATTGGCTCCCAGGTCGAGGACGTGCAACATGTAATTTTCCAGCACATTGATTCCCGCCGCATCGGTGGACAGTTTCTGTGTGTCGTACTGCCGGAAGTAGCCATCCTCCATGATGGCGGCGAGCCACGGTGGGCGGTTGGCAAGCTGGTCGATCTGAATCGGCTCCTCCACGATGATGCTATCGGAACGCAACCACGCTCCGGCACGCATGGCCATGTCAATCACTGCGCGATTACCCACATTGCTGATGTCGGGCTGGGTGTTTACCGCAAGCGGTATCTTCTTCCATGCTGCCAGCTGGTGTTCCGTCATGCTCAGCGAAGTACGCTCGGCGGTGGGGTAATCGGGGAAGGGACTGGGATAGTTGCTGGTGTGCCCCTCGCCCCAAAAGCCGTACTGCATCAAATCAACCCACTCGATCAGCGGATTGCCATCAAATTGCGCGGCAAGCAAATCCGTCAGTTCCTTGAATGCCTTCTGAAACTCCGGATGGTCATAGCGAGGCTCGCGATACTGGGCATCCCCCTTGTCGGGCATCTTTCCGATGTTGACGAGTGGAATGCGATCGCGCAAGAAGGGAGGCAGGGCGAGCTCCTGGGGCTGGAACGAAGTGTTGGAGAGTTGAACCCGGAAGGCGACACGCAGGCCCTTGCGCTGGGCCGCAGCGAGGGTCAATTCCCAGACAGGGTCCAGATCGAGGCGGCCGGGGCGCGACTGCACGTTGCGCCAATCGCAGCGAATGTACAGGACGTCAACGAAGGGCAGGCTTGAGATCTTTTCTACATGCTGTTCCAAAGTTTCTCTACCTGCCCGAGCGGCAAGCGATGGTCCACTTTCTTCCCAGCTGTACCCCACCAGGCCAAATCCCGGATTTCGCAAAGGCTTTTCGGAGGGGGTGGTGAACAGAATCGTTTGCCAGCCCTGGTCCTGTTCAATATCGAAGGGGCCCTGCTTCAGACGCTCTCTCGGAGTATGCGGGAAACAGATGGTGTCGTCCCTGGTTGCGGCGGCTGCAAGGTTCAGGCGAGTCAGAACCGGCAGAACTGCCGCGCTTTTCAGGAGGTCTCTGCGACGCATAACGGTATTCTTCCTTGTCTGCGAATGCTCACCAGTAATTTAATGGACGTGACATTCAGGGCGACGCTGCCTGTCAGAAGGGCACGTTGTTCAGCAATTACAATGATTACGATTCTCCTCCGCTTTCGTTCTTCTTGCTATTGCTTTCTATCACCGTTTCTTTCGCCATGTCCATTCCTGTCGGTCCGCCGTTAGAGGCGAGGGCGATTGCCAGACCTGTTCCGCGCCCTGCCAATGCAACTGCTCCGTATCTGTGATTGCCAGCCGCCCCGCTAGGGGTTCGCCAGCAGCATCATCACATTGCGAACACTATCGAATGCTTGCGATAATTTATTTATTTCTTGCTTTCGGCCGAGGTTTTGGTTTACAAGGGCTAGTGCTTGGGAGCCTTCCCAGGCCAGGAGTCCCACCATGAAGCTTGCGAAATGTCTGGCAATTCTATTGGCGCTCGCGGTCAGCGTTGGAGGCCCTCAGTTACTGCTGGCGCAAGGCACAGATCTGGGTACGATTCGGGGAACAGTCACTGACGCCAGCGGCGCAGTCGTCGCGAATGCAAGTGTGACCATTGCGGATCAGGCCACGGGTACGCTCCGTCACACAGAAACGAATCCCCACGGCGAATACCAGATGTTCGGACTCCCCTCGGGTACGTACAAGGTGACAATCGCCGCGCCTGGCATGACGGCTTCGAACGTTACGGGCATCGTTCTGACGGGCAGCGATACTGTCAACGCCAACGCCGTTCTCAAGATCTCGACTGCCAGCGAGAGCGTAGAGGTAACTACCGAGGCTCCTACGATCAACACGGCCGATCAGACGATTGCCGACACGATCACCAGCCGCGAAGTTATCGACTTGCCCCGCGACAGCCGGGATGTCTATTCGTTTCTATACCTAAACCCCAACATCACGCAGGGCACCGGCGACGGCACATTCAAGTTTCTGGGATTCCAGAGTTATGGCGCTAATTTCACCATCGATGGACAGCGCTCCACGAGCACACTCGACGGATCCGCGTCCGCGAGTGAACCGTCTCTCGAAGCGGTGGGCGAACTGAATATTCTGTCGAATGATTTCAGCGCAGAGTATGCGGGTATTTCGAGCATTCGTGTGACCACCAAGCGCGGCTCGAACCAACTCCATGGCTCGGCTTTTTATAACAACAAGAATTCGGCACTGGCCGGCCTCACGATTCAGGATCAACAGGGGATGCGCGACGCCCAGGGTTCTTTGTACCCGTATCCTTCTCCTTACTTCAACTTCAACGACGTAGGCGGTTCTCTGGGCGGGCCCATTCCTGGTCTCAAGAAGACCTGGTTTTTCATGGCCTACGAGCGTAACTACAATCGCGATTCGACACAGATAACTGACAACCGACTGCCGCATCCTGCGTTTTGGACTGGCAATTTTTCGCCGCTCATTACTGACCCTAACAACATGAATCCGGACATTCTGCCTGCCGTTCCGTCGAATGTGACTTTGACGCCGCAGGAGATTGCCACTGACACGTATTGTGATGGATGGCCAAACTGTACCGGAACGGGCGACCAGTTCGTTGTCATCCCATCGCGATTGCTGAATCCCAACGTCCAACAGTTGATTGGTAAGTACTTCCCTAAGATCGATCCGTCAATCGCGATCAACACCGACAACGGTCGGATTGGAGAGTTATTTCAGACCCTGATGCCAAGCCTTACGACCCGAGACTTGGGAACCCTTCGCGTCGACCATGACTTCTCTGATAGGGATCACGTGTACGGCGTCTTAAACGAGCAGGCATTCCGGGGGGGAAGCGCGGCTGTCAGATCGCCGTTCACGGGGCTCGGGCTGACGCAACAACAGCGGCGAACGCATACCCTCTCCGGTTCTTACGTGCGCACGATTCGTAACAACATCATCAATGAAGCGCGTGGCGGCTTCAATCGCGAATTCATTTACCGGCACAGCAACACGACTCTGCAGAGCTTCTTATCCAGCATCGGCTTCGATCAGAGCGCGATCAGTGCCTATGGCGCAGTGGTAGGGCCGGCGGAACTTCTCACGCATGGGCACACCGTGATCAGCTACGGCTCCCGGTTTACCTCCTTCGACCGGAGTGGAGACCGGAATACCGATCGTCAGGAGAGCCAATATCTCGCGACCTTTGGAGACACCCTGACATGGGTCATCAGGAATCACAATCTGAAAATGGGCGCCGATTTCGTGCACAATGAAGGTTTGGATGGTTTCTCAACGGGTCGGGGGAACCCGCGCGGAACCATGACCTACACGGGCGGCAGCACGGATGCTTTCGCCAACTTCCTGCTCGGCGAGCCGCCCGACAAAGTCACTTACATCGCCAAAACACGCCCGGATATGGATGTCACCAATTGGGAGCAAGGTTACTTCTTCCAGGACGATTGGAAAGTGAAGCCGAAGCTCACCTTAAACCTCGGAATACGGTATGAATTGGTTTCGCCATGGATCGACAAGCATGACATCCTGCTGAACTTCGATCCGACTTTCAACAACAACACGGGACGGTTCATTGTGCCCTCTGACAAGACTCTTGCTTATCTGGATCCACGGATTCCAGCTACCCTGCCTACGGTTACAGCGGCTCAATCGGGACTCGGCATCGGCAAAGGTCTGGTGCGGACCGACAAAAACAACTTCGCTCCCCGCGTCGGAGTCGCGTGGGGCATCGGAGAGAAATCGGTTATTCGCGGAGGCTATGGCATTTACTTCCCCACCTCGGCTGCGCAGGGGATTCGCGATCCCATCTCAACCAACGGTTTCAATCAGTCATTGACGAAGGAAACCGGGACAGTAAATCCGCCGATTCAGCCTTGGCCTACTCCTCTGACGGGTGGCGATGTTGTACTCGATTCGAGCGCCTTCTCGATCAACGCCGTGCCAGTTGGGCTTCATGCTCCTCTGGTGCAGCAATACAACGCTACTTTCGAGCGACAGGTAGGGATCAAGACGGCGGTGCGCCTGTCCTATCTGGGTACGCACGCGACCGGATTAATTGGCGGTATCGACTTGAACGAAATAGCACCTAGTAACAAGCCTTGGGGCACGACCACGAATACGACCGGGGGGCCGCTCGGGGATGGAGTTACACCGTGTTCCCCCGATGATGGGGATTGCCTCCCCACCGCAGCGGACTATTCCCGTCTCGCCTTTCCAACGCTGGGCGATTACCTGCTGACCTATGGCAACTACGGTCACAGCCAAACGAACATATTCCAGACGCAGGTCGAACGACGGTATAGCGGTGGGTTGATGTTTAATGCTTCGTACACCTACACCGATCAAAAATCGACAGGCATCGACCAAGGCAACTCCAGCCTCGGAGGCGTGCCCTACAACCCATTTCAACCGCAACTGGATTACACGCAGGATGCGTGGGTCTCGCGCCACCGTTTTGTCTTCTATGGCGTGTACGACTTGCCTTTTGGACGGAACAGAGCGTTTGGTCGGGGAATATCCAAGTGGGAGGACACAATATTCGGCGGTTGGCAGACAACCTTCCAAATGTTTGCCAAAAGCGGCACAGCCTTTACGCCGTACTGGACTTGTGACAATTGTGGCAATGGCGCACGCATGGTGGGCCCGGGCAATATCGCATCGGAATCGATCGACGCGCTCGGCGACTTCAACGATTTCATTGGGTATCGGCCACTAGTCGTCGGCAATTACAAGCAACACGTTGGCGACCAGATCTTCAATCCCGACGCCTTCGCCCCTCCTCCTATGGGAGCCGATGTGTTTACGAATAGCGCCGTTGCCCGAAAGAATCTGCTCTGGGGACCCGGAGGTTGGGGCGTCAATTTCGGATTGCATAAGGACTTCCAATTCGGCGAGCGAGTTGCGGCCACGCTCGGAGCTGACTTCGACAACATCTTCAATCACCCGATTCGTATGCCCAACCAGGATTTCGGCGACGGCAGCTTCTCTTATCTCGGTGGATTCGATGTTCAAATTGATCCCGCTACATTGATGCCGGCGATTGAGGACGTTAATCCGAATCCAGACTTCGCTCGTGCATTTTCCACATTCCCGCAGGAGGGCGTAGACAGCCGTCGCACAATTCGGTTGCGGCTAAGAGTTACGTTCTAGAACCTGTGGAGTGTAACGTGATCGCCCGCGAACAGCTAATCGTTTGCGGGCAATCGCTTCCGGGGCCGATAAATGAAATTGCGAAACCTGATCGGAATCACCTTCGTCTCTGTCCTCTGTTTTGCGAACGCCTGGGCTCAACGCCCGGGGAATTTCCGGGTGATCGGTCCAGGTGGCGGCGGAGCGATGTTCAATCCGACGATCAGTCCGCACGACGTCAACACGGTACTGATTTCGTGCGACATGACTGGTTCTTACATCACCCACGATGGCGGCCGCACATGGCGCATGTTCAACCTTCGCGGGGTGGTGAACTTCTTTGTTTTCGATCCGCAGGATCCGAAAACCATTTACGCACACGCGACAGGACTATGGCGGAGCCGGGATGGGGGAGAAACGTGGGTGCTGGTGTCGCCGGCTCCCTCGAGCGTGCGCGGCGTGAAAATGAGTTCGGACCATGCGGATGAAATTATTCTCGCACCCTCGGATCCGTTGGGCACCATGTACGCGATGGCGATCGATCCCGCCGACTCTCGGCTACTCTACGTTGTTGCTGGTCGAAAGGAGGATCCAAGCCTGTTT
Source organism: Candidatus Sulfotelmatobacter sp. (assembly GCA_036376495.1). Lineage (GTDB taxonomy): Bacteria > Acidobacteriota > Terriglobia > Terriglobales > Acidobacteriaceae > Sulfotelmatobacter. The sequence continues at coordinate 57,363 of DASVAE010000024.1, forward strand.
CTCTCTCGTGATTCGGGAGAACACTGGCAGAAGCAGGCGGATCTGCCCTCTAACGTGCGGCGCATGTGGGTTGATCCGCACTCGCAACCCAGCGAGCGGCGTCTTGTCGTGGGCGCCACTGACTCTGTTACAACGGTGACAGGGCCGCGGGTTCGCACTCTCCCGTTGCCCGCGCCTGCGACGGACCTTAGTCTCGGATTCGGGTCTGGAGAGCAACCTGTAATTTATTTCACATCCGAACGGGGAGCGTTCCGCTCCAGCGATGGCGGGGCAACCTGGCATGAATGCGTGATTCCTGGGAGCGGCGCCAAGATTCGCGCGGTCGCAACTAGCCTGCATCATCCGGATACTGCGTACCTCTCTTACAGCGACCTCAAGCTCGATGGGAAAACCTGGCTGGGCGTTGCCAAGACTACAAACTTTGGCGATGACTGGCAGTTGGATTGGAAAGAATCCTCGGGGCCGGCGGCAAACGTTCACGATGATTGGATTACCAACCGCTTTGGTGTTACTTGGGGAGACAATCCTTTGAACATGACGGTGGCCGACCAGGACCCCAAGCTTGCGTACGCTACGGATCTTGGCCGTACGATGCGCACCAGTGATGGCGGCGCGACCTGGGACGGAGTTTATTCGCGCAAGATCGGTGACGCAGGCTGGACCACCGTCGGCCTTGATGTGACCACCAATTACGGCGTGCATTTTGATCCATTCGATTCCAAAAGCATCTTCATTACATATACGGATATTGGGGCATTCCGCAGCGAGGATGGCGGTACCTCCTGGACCAGCGCCACGATGGGCGTTCCGGACGAGTGGACCAATACGACGTACTGGATGGTCTTCGATCCGAAGGTGAAGGGACGGGTGTGGAGTGTGAACAGTGGTACGCATGACCTGCCGCGTCCGAAGATGTGGCGGCACACTGCAGTCTCTACCTATAAAGGAGGTGCGTGCCGCAGCGATGACGGCGGGAAGACCTGGTCAAAATCGAATGATGGAATGGATGAGACCGCGGCCACGCACATCTTGCTTGATCCGACGAGCCCAGTGGAAACGCGCGTTCTGTATGTTTCCGGGTATGGGCGCGGAGTGTACAAGAGCGTGGACGGCGGACGCACCTGGACGCTGAAGAACCAGGGGATCAGCCAGTCCGAACCATTTGCGTGGCGCTTGGCCCGTGGCAGCGACGGTACGCTCTATGTGCTTCTGGCGCGGAGATCGGAAGACGGCAGCATCGGGAATGCCGGCGACGGGGCTCTCTATCGTTCAAGCGACGGCGCCGAACATTGGGAGCGGGTTGCACTTCCGCCGGGAGTGAACGCTCCGAACGGTCTTGCTGTTGATCCCGAGTCTCCGCAGCGGCTTTACCTTGCTGCGTGGGCACGGGCAACCGGACAACATGGAAAAGGCGGTGGTGTGTATCTGTCGGAAGACGGCGGCAAGACTTGGCGCTCGGTACTGGACCGGGACCAGCATGTGTACGACGTGACCATCGATCCGAACAACTCGAAAATCCTGTACGCCGCAGGATTCGAATCCTCTGTGTGGCGATCAGCCGACAGAGGAGAGCATTGGAAGCGGGTTCCAGGCTTTAATTTCAAATGGGCTCACCGGGTGATTCCCGATCCACAAGATCGAGACCAGATTTACGTGACGACCTTCGGGGGCAGCGTCTGGCACGGTTCGGTGCGCGGCCAGGACAGGCCTGTGGATATCATCACGCCAGCGCTTGAACCGGGGAAATGAGTGTGAGAGATAAGAAGCAGGTCGTCTCCATAAATCGGCGGCAGTGGCTCTACGGTGCAGGGTTGATCGCAGGGGCTTCACCGCTCCTTACACGCCGGGCGAATGCGCAGGCGGAAAGGCCGCCCGCTCCCAAGCCGCTGGACCTTTCGCAGTACGAACCGAAGAGCATGCTGCATGTGCGCGAATCGCACGTTGAGCGCGCGAAATTTCCCTTGATCGATATCCACACCCACATTACGGTATCCACGAAGTCGGAGGCGGGAGTAGAGCTTGCCGCCGAGCGGCAGTATCTGGGAACACCAGAGGAATTGCTGCCAGTCATGGAGCGGAAGAACATTCGCGCAATGGTTAACCTGACGGGAGGGTATGGAAAAGGGTTGGCCGACGCTGTTGCGAAATACGATCGTGCTTATCCCAAAAAGTTTTACACCTTTACAGAGCCTTCGTATGAGCGATTTAAAGAGCACGACTATCCAAAGCTGCAGGCCCAGGCGATCGAGCAGGCGCATCGTGACGGTGCACGCGGGCTGAAGATTCTGAAGACACTCGGACTGTATCTGCGGGAGAACATCACATCCGGGACCCTGGTGAAAATAGATGATGCCCGGTTTGATCCCATGTGGGAGGCTTGTGCGCGGCTCAATATGCCGGTGGCCATTCACGTTTCCGATCCGATCGCTTTCTTTACTCCTACGGATCGCTTCAACGAGCGCTACGAAGAGCTGAACAATCATCCCGATTGGTCGTTTTATGGCGAAGACTTTCCCAGCAATGAAGAGCTGCTGGCGGCGCGCAATCGTGTAATGGCGCGGCATCCCAGGACGCAATTCGTTGTGCTGCACGTCGGAAACTTCGCTGAGGATCTGCAAAACGTTTCCGACAATCTTGACCGCTATCCCAACATGTTCGTAGACATCGCGGCGCGAATCGGCGAACTCGGGCGCCAGCCAAGAACCGCCCGCAAATTCTTCGACAAGTATCAGGACCGGATTCTTTTCGGTACGGACGCGACTCCTCACGGGGACGATTATCCGCAGCAGGTTTTTAACGACAAGCTGTATGAAATTTATTTCCGATTTTTGGAGACCGACGATGAGTATTTCGACTACGCACCGGCCAAAGTGCCACCGCAGGGGCGCTGGAAGATTTACGGAATCAATTTGCCGGATCCCATTTTGAGCAAGGTGTATTACGAGAACGCCGCGCGGGTGCTGCGAATCTAGATGCGGGCGTCGCAATGTAATTTCGGGCCAGGAAGGTAGGAATCAGGGTGTCTCAATTGCAGATAAAAATTCTTCCGGACAAGGAGTCATTGGGCCGAGCTGCGGCAGAGCAGGCGGCAAATTCGCTTCGTAGAGCGATACGCCAGCGGAAAGTCGCTCGGATTATTGCGGCTACCGGAGCTTCTCAGTTCGAATTTCTTGATGCGTTGACCGCTGCTCCCAATATTGATTGGAGTTGTGTCGAAGTCTTTCACCTGGACGAATACATCGGGGTCCCCATTACGCATCCGGCGAGCTTCAGGAAATATCTGTTGGAGCGTTTAATCAACAAGACAGGGATTACCCGATACCATTTCCTGAATGGAGACGGAGATGTGCGGCGTTCGGTCGCTGAAATTGGGAGGGAGTTGCAGCGCGACCCGATTGATCTCGCATTTGTAGGAATTGGGGAGAATGGACACCTGGCATTTAACGATCCACCTGCAGATTTCGACTTCGACGATGCCTACCTGTTAGTCCAACTCGACGACACGTGTCGTCAGCAGCAGGTGAGCGAAGGATGGTTCGGGAGTGTTGCGGAGGTTCCCACGCAGGCGATTTCAATGTCGGTGAAACAAATTATGCGCGCGAAGGAAATCATCGTGGTGGTTCCCGACGAGCGCAAAGCGCAAGCGGTGAAGAACTCACTCGAGGGAGAAATTTCGCCAATGGTGCCGGCGTCGATTTTGCGTCGGCACCCGAACGCCACCATTTATCTCGACAAGGATTCTGCGGCTCTGCTAACTTCAGCAGTCCCGACGGCGAAGTGATTCGGCCAGACCTGTGAACCTAGGAGAGAGGTTCAGCTCCGAATATGCGCGCATTGTCCTCACCCCGCCGCTTGCGTCACTGAATGTAAGCGCCGCCCGGCAATAAATACTGAATCGGCCATAGCTCGCGAGGCTGTAAAACCACTTCCGACCACTTCATGATGTCCCTCGCGGGGTGCGAATCAAGACTCACTCCGGAAAGCGTACTGGCGATGGCCGAGCCCAGGAGAGCACTCTCCGGATCGCTGACTATGGAGAACGAGCCGGCGTGCAGTTTCTCTCTGGAGAAACGGACAGCGATCTCGGCATCCTCGATCATCTGCAGGAAATAAGGCCTACCAGTTAACAATGAGTTATATACGTAACCGGCCAGAACACTCGAAAGGGGATTGGCGTATGCCTGCGACTCGTCCGCGAGGGCGAGAGAAGGATCGTCCTCAGAGACCGCCTTGTAGCGCATACGCGTTTCGCCGAGCCCGCGAAAATCAAAGCTGATTACGTCGTATCCGGCATTGAGCTGCTTAGCGATCTCAGCCCAATCGCTTGCAACAGCTTTGCCATCTTTGCTGAACCACAGCACCCAGCCCTTGCTTTGACCTGTCGTGTTGTGAATGTGGATCAGAGGCATCAGGAGATCGTGGCTGTGATGCAGGATATATCGATCGATCGCTATGTGTCGAAAAGTAGAGGTCCCGACACTTTCCCATGCAATAATTCCGGCAGCGGGTGCCACATTGTCGAAAGGGACTGCTCTCCACGAACGAATGCCCGGATAACCCTTCCCGAGATAGAGCTGCCGAATTGATTCCGCCGGACGCCCTTGGTGCTCGGTGTAGTAGTCCCGAATAAAGTCGGTCAGCGGTTTTGCGTCTTGAATATCCAGCATCACCTGCCCCGTCGAGCTGCATTGCAACTGCTTCCCCTCGAGTTGCTGAACGGGTGCCAACGTTCGGACCGATGGCATTTGGTTGAAATGATCCATGAACTCGAATGCCGCTTCCTGGTTGGCATCGGAGTACTCGTGGCCGTGATAGCCCTCGGTCATAGCGATGCGGTCGCCATGTCCGAGGCGGGCATAAAGCTGGTGAACTTCGCGGAACGTTTTCTCCGCTCCCTCGATGGGAAAAAAATCGAGCACGGCGGCGGCGACGAACACCGGCCTCGGATACATGAGCGCGAGCAATCCGGCATTGTCAACGCCATTTGAGATCATGCCATAGAGATCCTGCTCCGGGTCACTGTCGGGATCCTTGAAAATCCGATTGTGAATACGCATGGGCAGGGCAGTGATGTAACAGGAGATTGCGGCGACCTTGATGCGAGGTTCGAGAGCAGCGATGTGTATGGCCTGAAAGCCGCCCCCGCTCGTGCCGGTGATGTTGATGCGGTTGGAGTCAACTTCGGGGAGTGTCACGAGGTAATCAAAGGCGCGCAATCCGTCCCAGATTTCCCAGCGCGCCAGGTTTGCACCCACCAGGTATGCGAGATTACCGAGCACGGCATGCTCGGCACAGATCAGGTTGTAGCGGCTTTTGCCGGTTTTTGCATCCCAGAACTGGCTGCGCTCCCCTTGGCCCACGGGGTCCCAGGACAGAACAATATATCCGCGCAGTACTAAGTGCTGGCACAGCGACTGATAATGATCCTTCCCGTCAGGGGCGTGTCCGGCAGGCACGAGAACAGCGGGGTACTTTTTGTTGTTGCCCGGTTCGCGATCATCCGGCACATATAGAAGAGCAGTCACATAAAATCCCGGAAGGCTTTCAAAGATTATTGTTTTAATGTGAAAGCCGTTCATTGGAATCGTGCCTGTAATCCTGGCTCGCAATGGCGTCCGGGTTTTCGGGAGTCCGCCAATCATCGTTAATAGCTTTTGTCGCAGATCGCGCTGAAGGCGCAGCATTTCAGCTTCGGTTCGAATGCCGCGCCACGCTGCGGTCCTTTCCTCATCCTGCTGCCACGCCGTATCCGTCTGGTACTTGAGATAAGGAGTAATCTGTGGACCGTTTGAAGGTGGGGCAAAGACGCGAAAAGCATCCGACGGGGGCGCCGTCTGGCTCAGCGCAGGAACAGTAACGAGCAAGGAGAACAGAAGGGCGCGGAATGATGCTTTCCAAAAAATACTCATCATTCGAGTGAGACACCGCAAACTTATCACAGCGTATGTTCTTGCAGCGCGAACGAGGATGCGTACGAATGTCCCGGAACAATCTGCCGCACGCTTTCTCTTCGGATGAGTTCTGTTGGCATGATCAGTTGTTGTGGAGGCAGATTCGGATCCTGGATTCTGCGGATGGCAAATTCAGCCAAATGTACGCCGAGTTCTTTCGGAAACTCGCGCACAGTCGTCAGCCCCGGATGCAAAACTTCACCAATGGTGTCATTGAAGCCGGCAACGCTGATGTCCTCAGGGATTCGGATTCCAGACTCCTGCAGAGCCTGGTAAACACCTGAGGCGGCCTGATCGGTGCCGACAAAAAGCGCCGTCGGCCGCTCGCCCGATACCAGCAAAGCCTTCACGGCCAAATATCCCAATTCGCGGTCTTCCGAGCCGATCTCACTGAAACGTGGTTCGAGGTCGGCTTCTTTCATGGCCTGCCGGTATCCGCGAGCGCAGCGCGCAAACCAAGGTAGCCGCTGGTTCCCGATATACCAGATGTTCCTGTGTCCCTGCGCGATGAGGTAGCGCGTAATCTCGGCAGATCCTCGCACGTCATCGGTGAAGACGCAGTCATAGTGCTCTGGCTGCCACTCGCCGACAACATTGTTGCCGACTAACGAGAATGGGATCTTCTTTTCCGAGAGGGCGGCCAGAATGTTGGCGGAATGCGTGCCAGTCAGAATGACCCCGCTCGGACGGTTCGATGAGGTCAGGACTTCGGGAAGGCTCAAGCTGCTCAGCGGCGCATTCAGATCGGAACGAAACGATATGAATTGGAGTGCCCACTCCTGGCGTGTACAGTATCCCTCAGCTCCCAAAAGCACCTTTGACTGGAATTCATTGACGATTTCGCGATTGCCGAGAATAAACATGATCGTGCGATTTGCTGCACCGGATGCCAGGTTGACGCCCAGGTCTCGCGCCACCGCGAGAACGGATGCTTGCACCGATGGGGCGAGCTTGGAATTTCCTTGGGCTACTCGCGAAACAGTCTTCAGGCTGACTTTGGCCAACCGGGCCACGTCGGCGAATTTTCGAGACTCCCTCGATGAGGTGCCGCCGTCCGAGCTCGTCTCCAGCTTTCGTACCGCGCCGCCGTGCGAACGAATCGCCAGACCCGATGTGCAGAGGGCATCAAGATCACCGCGCGCGGTCACTGCAGAAACGGAAAACCGGCTCGCCAGCTCACGGACCGTGATCTGGCCCTTGTGCTCGATGAACTCAAGTATCTTGCGCCTGCGTTGCTCGGCCAACAGTCGTGAACCGGACGCCATAGTGGGTTCCTTCGCAGGCGGTTGAAATCGGCGCCTGGTGCAGCACAATCCAAAGATTATTCTATACATGGAGCCAGAGCAAAACAAACGAAAGGTGCAGGCGGCGTTCGTCTGAGCCAACATCATGCTTATAAACGCCTGCAGCGCAGAGGCTTATCCCATCAACGCGGAGCCGTAATAAAGTAGCTGCGGAATCGTCGCTCCCGCGTTTCTTTCGTATACTTGTGTTTACTTGCGCGAGGAAGGGCTCTGAAATGAAACGCCGAGACTTCATAATGGCCGTAGGGGCGACAATCGGGCTCACCATAATGAGGAGTAGCGCGAAGGTGCCCGCACCTCGTCCTCGTCTTCTTATCAGTAAGACCGCTCCTTTCACCGGCCTTGCGCTGCTGAGGACTCGTTATCAACTGGGACTGCGCCCATCAGATGACATGGAAGGCTGGGCGCTGTCCTGGCAACTGACGGGCGACAAGAACTTCGCCGAGAGAGCCCTGAACGCCATGCGGGCGAATCAACTCGCAAAAGGGGTCAGGCCTTCGCGTTCCTGGGTTGATTACGCGCGCTGGTCTTTGGCATTCGACTGGCTTTTTGACTATCCGGAGTTTGAGCAGGGATTGCGGGATCGGATCGCGACCGATTTGATGGATGGCGCAGCGACGATGCTCGCCAGCGAGGACTTTGTCGATCCCAGCGTATTTTCTTATCAGAACTATGCTGCCCGCTTCCTTTGCTTGCCGTCATTCGTCGCGGCCGCGCTCGAAGGCTACTCCGGATGCGCGAACCGTTGCGAGTCTTGGCGCGAGAAAACGATGCAGTGCTTCGCCAATATTCTCGAGACCACAGAGTTCGCCACACCGGACGGCAGCTATCACGAGTCGATGGACTACATGCGTATTACGTGGGCCTCGCTTACGCTGTTGGCGGAATTGCAGCGCACCACGATCGGCATCGATCCGGCTCATCACTACTCATTGTTTCGAAATATCGGGAATACTTATCTCTACAAACTGCTTCCCGATGGCACGCCCTCACGCGAGGGCGACAATGAATACCCAATTCTGGATGCGCGTGATACCTCAGTCATCGGTTATGCGGTGAACCGCTTCAAGGATCCTTATAGCGCGTGGCTTCTCCGCAACAGCGGCTTTTTCGCCAAGCAATGGACGATGCCCGTGCTCGAGTTCCTGTGGAACGACCCGGAAGTTGTGCCTCGGGATCCCTCTCTGGCCAGCGAGAACGAGCTTCCGCTGCAGAAGTACTTTCCCGGTGTAGGGCACCTCGTTGTCCGCGACGGTTGGACGAAGGACTCAACCTGGATCGAATTTGATTGCGGGCCGTACCTGGCCAAGCACCAACACCTGGATCAAAACCAGATCAACATCTATCGCGGCGGCTATCTTGCCATCGACAGCGGCGCCGACTATACAGACAGCGAGAGCCCCCACTATCTCAACTATTACCGGCGCACCATTGCGCACAACACGGTGCTGGTATATGACCCGGCGGAGAAGTTCTTCTGGTCCGAGAACCTGCTGCCCGCCGCCAACGATGGCGGGCAGCGTATGAATTCCTCCCGGTACTGGAACACCATCCGCAGTCCGAAAGATTGGGAACGCACGCGCGACCTCTGGGACCTGGGCACGATGGGCGTTATTGACTATGTCCCCGGGCAATATCACTACGCTCGGGGCGATGCCACCAAGGCATATTCATCGGACAAGATGAAGAAGTTCACTCGCGAAATTCTGTACGCTCCGGCGCACAACCTGCTGTTCGTTTTCGATTGCGTGGTCAGCACGAATCCTTCCTTCAGAAAGGCCTGGCTACTGCATGGAGTGAATGAACCGTCCATCGGTCAGCAGTTGGGGCAGGGAACGGCGGAGGCGAAGGAATTCAGAAATGCAAAAATGTTTTGCTTCCGGGAAAACAGAGGGGAACTTCTGGTGCATTCGCTGCTTCCCCGGGAGAGCGTCGTTACGAGGCGAGGAGGCCCCGGAAATGAGTTCTACACATCGGGAAACGACAATGGGGGGCCGTGGGGCAGTGGGGAGAATTGGCCCCTTGAACCTGCGCAAGGCGGGCCTTTGCCAGCGGATCCGAGGCTGGTGCATATGTGGAAGACTTTTTGGGGCGAGGATTTTTCCAAAATTTCGGCATCAAATCGCCGGAATGTTGTACCCGGTGCCTGGCGCATCGAAGTGTCGCCGTCGGTGCCTGCGGAAGAAGACTTTTTCCTGCACGTCTTCGAAATTGGGGATCTTGGGACCACTGGAAAACGAAGAGTTGCTCTGATCGAAGGCGTTAATTTTACGGGAGCCGTCTTAGAGCAAGGCCCCTGCGTCTTATTTGCCAGATCAGAGGCAGCAAGCCGGGGCGGGGAAGTTTCGGTGCCCGAGTTGGTGTGCACTTCATTGACATTATCGAGCCTGCAGCCCAACACGGTGTACGAGGTACGCTTCTACGGGCCGAACGTTTCCTCGTCGCCAACGTCGGTATTGCCCGGAGTTGAGACAGAAGTTCTTCGCGTGCGGACGAACCCGCACGGTATCTTGCGCGTCGACAAAAACATTTCCGGGAATCTCCGTCTGCGCATCGCTGGGCTGTAAGGACGGGTAGTACGGCGGCGATTCCTACCCCGCTTGGCAATCAGAAAGGCGCCGGGCGCAGTCCTGCAGCCATCTGATCTCACCGGCGGGTCGCCTAGGGTTTTTTGGATGCGAATTCGCGCTTGGAATGCGACCGGAGAGGTGCAGAAACAGACCGGCCGAATGTTTGTATGCAGGAACAGGAGGGCGGAAGGCAACGTTGCCCAGATACTGCAAAGCGTCATTCAGCGCGTAGTAGGCAGGGTCGCCGGTTTGCCACAAGCGATCGCGTTTGGCAAATTGTTCTGGCGCGAATGTAGCAAGTCCGAGCAGATAGTCCGATCCGTACTCGATCATATTTATGCCCAGGTCGTTGCCGGTGAAGATCCGGAAGTCCGGACGATGCCGATCGCGTAGGGCGAGGCGTTCCAGTTCAACGAGGCGATCGAGAGAAGAGTGCTTCATTCCGCTAATCTCGGGAATGTCCATCAAGCGCACTATCGTCTCCGAATCAAAGATCTTGCCATTCGCAGCGAACATGGAACCGAGTTCAAACGCGAGCACATTCTGATATCCACGGCACACGGCCTGGTAAGTAGCTGCCAATTTGCTGCCCGGACTCGCCTTGAGGCGGGCGGTCTGGAACAAGATGGGAATTCCGCCTATCCCGATGATGGAGTCCAACTGGCGCCGATACAGACTGACGACGTCGCCCTCGAGATTCTCAATGTATGCTCCCGCTACGAACGGGACATTCTTCCCTAGAGCCGCGCGGGCCCATTCAAGTACATCCTTCTTTTGGGTCTCCGAAAGGTAGTTGACATAGCCGGTATCCATATTGACGGCATTCATCAATCCGGCAGCGTGCGTGGCTGCCAGGTGCCGTTGGAATGCCTCGACAGCAATTCGCCCGTTCGATTGAAATGGCAGCAGAGCAGCCGCGATTCCTTGCACTTTCCGGCGAAACTGGCGTCGCGACTCGATGGCTTTGATGTCGATGCGGTGCGGTCTCATTTCCAATTTCCCAGTTCAGCAGGCATTCAGTGTTTCTTCAAAAGCTTCAGGCGCTGACCAAACTCCGAATCTTTGTAGTAATCGTCGAGCGGATAGCATCCCGAGGGAAGGCCGTTGCGCGGCGCGGTTGTGCAATCGCTGAAAGTGCGGCAGATTCGCTTATGCTGAATTGGCTGCCCTCCCGAAGCGTCCCAAAGGAGTTCCGGATAGGTCAAGACCATGCGTCCCAGCCCGACCATGTCGACCCAGCCCTCGCGTACGGTGGCCTGCGCAACATAAGGGAGAAAATCCTGCAGATAGGTATACGCGGATCCCACGAAGATCAAGTTGGGGAAACGCTGTTTCAGCGAGCGTGTCATTTCCATCTGCCGAGCTACATCGATGAGCGGATCGTGAGGAGGTTGGTATCCATCGGACGGCGGAAATAGCGCTGGCCTTTGAATATGGGGGTTGTAGTAGGGGCTGCCAGCCGTGACGTTCACGAGCGCTATATTCAACTGCTCGAGCAAAGATAAGAACAAAATCGGCTCTGAAAATTCCCACTCCGTAGGATGGAATGGGTCGAGGCCGAATCCCCAGCGGTAAGGGATCAGCTTTGCAGGTATGTCAGGAATCCCTGGTTGCGGCTTGCCGCTGGGACTGCGCGCGGGGTTTGGCCGAAAGGGCACTGTATCAAACGCCGAAAAACGTACTCCGATGCCAAGACCCGGAGCGACGGAGCGGATTCCCTCTACAACCTCCCGGAGAAAGCGTGTGCGATTCTCGAAACTCCCGCCATAGGGCCCCTCACGAGTCTGAGCACTCAGGAATTCGTGGCCCAGGTATCCGTGACAATGCTTGAGATCCACGAAATCAAATCCTAAATTCCACGCCAGGCGTGCAGCGCGATGGAAGTCCTCCGCGATCGATTTGATTTCTCCGTCTGTGAGGATGGGATAGTCTTCGGGCAATTTCATCCGGCGATCGAGAATGGGGTGACGGTACAAAATGCGAGGCTCACCGGCCGGGGAAGAGTTGGGACGGCTGAAGCGGCCAGAATGCGTCAACTGCAACCCTACGAGCAGGCCATTGTCTGATCCGGTAACGCGCCGATGTTCGTCGACGAGCGCTTTGCGCAACTGGCTGAGTCCGGTAGTCGTGTGCTCAGCCGCCAGCAATTGATTGGGATTGGCACGTCCTTCGTGCGATACAGCCACCGCTTCACCCCCCCAGATCAGTTTGCCGCCGCTGCGGCCAAAGCGTTGCCACCGGCGCAACGTATGCTCGGAAGGGTTCCCATCCGCTAAGCCATCCCAGCCTTCCATGGGGTGAACGGCGATCCGGTTGCCGATGACAATCTGTTCTTTGAGCAGCGTCTGTCGTAGTGGCGAGTCCTGATCGACGGATAGTACGTCGTCGCAAGGAATGTTCACGCCGAGAGCACGGAGATGTTCTTTGAAGCGCTCCACGCCTTTCATAGCACCGAGGCGGATTATTTCTGTCGTGCTCGTGGCATTTCCCCTAATCGCGCGGAGCATCTGAATTGATAGCGGCGCGAACCACGGCTTGCTGTTCTGGCGCTACTGCATAAATTAGTGCAGCACCTGCAGCGGCGGCAGCCGACATCATGAGCCACGCAAAATCGTAGCTATGCCGTGCGTCGAAAATCTTTCCCGCCAGCCATGGCGCGAGCCATTGGCCGACTGAATAGATCGTGATAATTACAGCCAGAAGTTTGCCCAGTGCCGACAAACCAAAACAATCTGCCGTAACCAGGGGGATCAACATATAATCGGCCCCCATGGCAAAACCAAAAAAGAGCGCGAATCCCCAAACCACTTCATGCCGCGCGGCGGCGAACAGCAAAGGGATAGCCAGGGCCAATGCGAGATAGAAAAGAGCCATGACGTTCTTGCGGCTGTACCGATCAGCAAAATAACCTACGATCACGCGTCCAGCGAGGCTTGAGACCAGCAATCCGCTTGCTATACGGGAAGCGCCGGCTAAGGAATATCCCTCGCCCGTTAGGAAAAGAATCAGATGCTGTGTCACTGCGCCGATGGCGCCAATGGTGAATGTGCAGCCTGTCACAATCAGCCAAAAATTGCGGCTGCGCATGGCTCGCGCTACGTTCATCGGCTCTCGTTCGATTGAGGCAGGTGCAGTCGCAGCGTCACCTGGCGGTGCCCCGTCGGGATGAAGATCCAGGTCGCGCGGACTGGTACGGGTGATCCACTGCGAAACGGGGAAGAGCACGATGAGGATGAGTGCTCCAATGATTCTGAACGCGTTTCGCCAACCGAAACTCTGTATCAGACCATTTATCAGCAGAGGGGAAACTGCGCCGCCCACGCCCAGGCCAAGATATGCGATGCCCATCGCTCGCCCACGTTTTAGACGAAACCAGTTGGAGACCAACACCTGGTTGGGAATAGGTCCAGTTAGCACGTACCCAATCACTTCCGCGATGCAGAGCAGATAGTACTGCCACAGGTGTGTCATACTTCCCATCAGAATGAGGGGCAGGCCGACACACCAAATGCCGATTCGAATCACCTGGCGGGATCCCAGCGAATCAATCAGGATGCCCGCCAAGAGCCCAAACAAGAGACCCGCAACGAGAAATCCCGCCAGGAAGCCCTGAGTCAGTTGGGCTCGCGAAAAGCCCAGAGAACTGACCATAGACGGATAAAACACAGGAAAGCCGTAATAAATAATGCCTACAGAGAAGAAAAGATTCAGGAATGCAGCAAGGACGATCCACCACCCGTAGAAGACGCGCATCGGGATCTTCTGAGAGTTCAGAATCTACCATGTTTCCCCGCACATCGCTATGCGATTCCTAGGTCCTGGGACTGGTTACAAAACTGTGGAGTCGCAGTCACGAAAGGTTTAGGGCGCAATCTGAATGTGCAACTTGTTCCCAAGATCCACAGATGCGCCAACTCGAATGGGCAGCGGGGTGCGGGCCTTTCCCGTTATAGCGGAAGCTGTTAGGATATTTCAGTAGTACAACGCTTTGGTCGCATTGTTGCGGTTGGGTCCGGAGTAGTGAACCTGGATCCCTGTTAGGCAATCCAGCGCCATCTGGCACGGTATGCAATCCGTGTAGAGCCGCATATTCCGATCTCGTTGATTTGGCGAGTGGGGACGTAGTTCAGTTGGTTAGAACGCTGCCTCCCCGTTGTTCTCCTTTGTTATTGAATCGTTTGGACTTTCCTGCCCTTCTTCCTGTCGATAAGTGGAGTGTCAACCCCGTCGCCCGAGTCCACCACGTACCCTAATTTGCTCGAAATTTTGACCCGGTCTAACTTCCATCCCCCACCCGGGAGAGGGAAATGCCAAAGAAACCGCAGTATGCGAAACGAGCAAAAATTCTCAAATACGTGAAGGTCGAAGACAAGTGGCGTTTCGCCAATGTGGTCGAGGAGAGGGGAAAGCCGGTGCGCGACCACGTACTGATTTCCGGAGTGGACGAGCATCATCCCGAAGGAACGTACTACATCGAGTGGTATGAAATCGGTGGCCGCCGGCGCCGGCAGGCGGTGGAAGATTTTCAATTGCTGTTAGAGGAAGCCCGGCTCAAGGCCCTTCACATGGAAGCGATGCGGGCGGGAGTGATCCCGGCTACGGCGCCCATCGTGCAACCTCCGCCGCCCCCGGTCAGCGTTCCTTCCAACCGGCTCCGCGTCGAGACCGCGATCGACAAATATCTCGATTTCATCGAGAACCACCGCTCGCCGAATACCTACAAGGCATATCGTTACACACTGGACGTGTTGTTGCGGCAATCGTGTGGCAAGCAATACGTGGACGATATTTCGCGCGACGACATGCTGAAATTCATGACTCACTGTTATTCCAAGGGTCTAGGCCATCGCACCGTGTATGACAAGCTGGTCGTGGCGCTGCAGATGTTTAAGCGCTACGACAGAACGAAGTTGATTTTGCCGAGCGATTGGCCCAATTACGTCGAGAAGATTCGGCCCATTTACGAGCCTGAGGAGATCAAGGCGTTACTGAAGCACGCCGAGGCGGATGAGAGGATCTTTCTCAAGTTTATGTTGGCTTCGGGATTTCGGGATCGGGAAGCGCAGTTTCTGACCTGGCGTGACCTCGACTTTCATAACAGCGTGGTGAGGGTCACGACGAAGCCGATGTGGCGATTCAAGCCGAAGAATTGGGAGGAAAGATCGGTGCCTTTGCCTACGGCGTTGATTGAACAACTGGCAGCTCTCAAAGAGAAACGTAGTGCCTTGCCGGCGCAACTGGTGTTTCCCAATTCCAAAGGCCGACCGAACGGCGAAAACGACATGATCGTCAAGTACGTGGCCGAGCGGGCGAAACTCAATTGCGGTCAATGCATTACCAAGCACGGAAACAGGTGTTCCGAGGGGCCTCACTGCCAGCACTTCTTCCTGCACAAATTTCGCCACACGTTTGCCACGGAGCACCTGCGGCATGGGATCGACATTCGCACACTGCAGATTTGGATGGGCCACCGGGACATTCAGTCCACCATGGTTTACCTCAAAGGCGTGCAGTCAAAGGATGCTCTTGCCAAGGTCAACGCCGGTGCGCTGGCGGCATACGTGATCTAGCGAGCGGTAGCCACCCTGAACGTCATTAAAGAAACAGCAGCCTTACAGCGACATGAGCATTAAATCCATCGATGGTCTCGGTGAAGGTTCGTGAAGGAGGCCAATCGAGAGAATTTGGGATTCGCGGAAAAATGCGGAAAACACTTGCATGCCCGCCGTCTGCGCGCGCCCATGCGCCGAAAGGCGGTAGTCCGACGATCTGCGTCAGGAGTCTCCCAATTTGCATGGTGAGAACAAACGAGCTCTGATCGACTTCCCGCGAAATGATTTGCTTGTCGTACTCCGACCCAAGGAATAGAAGCTTAATGGGAGACATGCGAGTTCTGAATGCTGACGGAAGCTCGGAATGGGCATACGCGATTTCAATGTGTCGTCCCGGAGGTGGCGTTCGGTGCTCGTAAAGATATTTGAAATCCGGTGGCGGTACTAATCTTCGATAATTTGCGGTGATGTGCCACAGAATTAGGGTTTTGAAAATCCAAGCGGATACGAGCTCGCAGTCGTCGTGCGACAGGATCAGCCTTTCCCCGACGGACATGCCGGAAATGATTGGTTTTGCCCTGCCCTCCAGATCCGACATCCAGCCATTGTTACATTCCGCACAAACAGAACCTTGGAGAACAGTATGCGAGCCTTGAATTCTCGGGCGCTTGAGAGCAATCCCCAAATCGGTCAAATGGGAGCTCGCAATTAAGTCTTTCCTCTTATCGAGCCCGAGATGCTTCAGCAACCATTTAGGAATCACATCCTCGTTGGCTTTGCCCGCTTTTGATAACGGTGAGTCGCAAAATATGCATGCTTTCTGATTCATACGCACAAAGAATGAGATCGCCAGGAAGACGCATGACTGGCCCAGCTTGGTTTTGTTTATCTCTCGACTACTGCCGTTCCGGCGGCACAATGAAGTCACCCGAAGCCGCATCGGGATTCGCGGTAGAGGCCAGCGGCGTCGAAATTCCGGCGGAAAGGCGCTTTAAGAAGGTGTCATTAACCTGCAGATCGCGATAGCTGAGCTCAATTTCTTTCCAGACGTTCTGGAGAGTCGAACACAAAGCCGCAAAGTCTGAGCGCAACAGCGAAATCACGGGAACAAAATCTTCTGGTTTCCGGTGATACATGATCGATGTCCAACGGTGATATTTTTGAAGCAGTTCACGACGCGGCAGTAGGCGGACACCTTGGTCTTTTGCTGTGCCCATGATTGGGTCGTGCAAGATGTTGCGGTACTTCTTTAAACTCCCCTCGAGTTTCTCAAGCTGTAGGGTGTTCACCGCCGGATTTTTTCGAGGCATAACACAGTCCTTATAGATCGTCCGGAAAGCAGCGACGGCCTTTATTGCAACTTCGGCCGCTCGATGCATGTTCGCCCAGATTTCCTCAGAAAATTTGAGGTCATCGGCAGAGGCATCGATTTTCGCCAACGCCCGCGCCAAATTTACGTAAGTGGTGTAATGGCACATGGCAAATTCTTCAAATACCTCGTCGATGCCATCGCGCAAATAAATCGATCCAGATGACCTGAGGGGAGCAACAAGAAGGCGCCACACGACTTCGTAATGGTGAATGTGCAGCGCGAGAAGCTCCCAATGGTCTCTCTCTATTTGGTCTCCGTCACTGCGAATCGTAAGCTCTGTGGCTTCCATAAATCGTCGAGATTGCCATCTCAAAATGAGTGAAAATGCGAAACACAGAATTTTGATGATACCGCGATGGAGGCGTGCTCGGACCTCGTCAGAACAATGGGCAGCCAATCATGACAAGACCGGCCCAAACCGCTCCAGCAGTTCACGATTCGACCGCAGGCGTCCTGCGCGGGACTGAAGCTGAGCCGCGAGCAGCGACACTTCCATGGCACTCAGCCCCTTAAGCGCTTCCGAGGCGCTCACCGTTAACTTGTCTCCTTTTCGATAGGCGCCGCCAAAGGCCTCGCCCGGCAACCGATCGAGCGCCCGAGCGTCCGTGATCTTGGTGGCCGTTTGCTTCAGGTTACCGAGGAAGTCCTCGACCAAGGGACGGTTCTGTTCGACATTCGTCGAGTCCTCAATGGCCGCCGCCAACTGATAGAACTCCGTCGGCGGAACAATCTTGAGCATCATTTGATGCGCCCGGTCGATTTCAGTACTCACCCGTTGGCGGGCTGCACGATCGAGGGGTTGGTCGGCCACGATCGATTCCTCATAAACGAGGAGCCCAGGTGACGTATTTTCTCGAAAGTACTCGTTGAGGATGTTGAGCCCTCGCATTCCTAGCGCAGACTCTCGTTGGAATTGTTTTTCGAAGTTCTCTTTAAACTGTTTCAGGTCCGCTTGTCCAGAGATGACGGCAATACAATCCGCCGAGTGGGTCCGAGCCTCTTCCCGATCGTGTTTCTGCTGGGCGGGCCCTCGGATGTTGCGATAGCGATCGTCGAGCGCGAGGAGCTTCAACATCACCAGCGCGTGCGGCTTGGTTACGCGCACGTCTGCCGCGAAGGCCGCTCCATCGGGGAGCTTCCCTGGCAACCGGTGAACGGAGGACTCCGCGATCGCAATGCTTCCGCCCGTGCAAAAACGTGCGTGAATGCCATCCTCAATGTCGACTCGAAAATCTTTGTCCCGCTTGAACTCTTCAGGCGCCATGAACTCAACTCGCATGACTTCTTGGCTGTTCGGTATGGGTTTCTCGAACTGAAAATTGTTCGATCCCTCGACCACCTTGTAATCCAGCTGGCCAAGCACTTCGCGGACCGAGGGTTCTTTCTCTCTTAAGCGAGCCACATCGAGGACGAAATCGACGTCCTTGGTACCTCGGGCCTCTTTGAGCATGAATTTGATCGCCTGCGCTCCTGCGATGACGAAATCCTCGGCCGCCGGTCCCAGGGCTTTCAGGAGTTCGAGGACATAGGTTCGCTGCGGTTCTGGAATCACTCACGTTCTCCAGCGGGGCTCAATTGAATTCGAGAGCAGGTATTCGGCTTGCTTCAAGTCACGACCTCCACGGGCATACAAATCGAGATACGCCTGCGTGTCGGACACTACAGGTAATTGGCGAAGCTTCCTCGAGTACATGAACACTCCGACGTCATACGGGTTGATGAAACGGAGGGTCGGCTTGGTCTCCTTCGGCGGCCCAAGCTTGCGGAGCGAGACTTCGTCTTTCATTGAAGTTAGGAAGACGTCGACGACGTCAACGTCGACGAAAGGAGCCTCGGTCGACGCAGCGGCCGCAGCCGTGAGCGCGTAGGCCCCAGAAACTCGCTCGCCAAGCCCGCGATTGATGCCCACTAGTTCGGCGCCGAAGGGATTATCGGTCTGAAACGAACTGCGCAAGCGCCAACGATATCGCTCTTTGTATTTCTCCGCCCATTGGGTAAGGACCCGTTTTGGCTCGGGCATAATCACAGCGGTTCCACGGCGTCGGACACAGAGTTGTTCTTCGAGGCCGGAGATGGCCTTCGAGATCGCTCCCAGACTGATCCTGAAGTCGGGGCGGGAGGCGGATGGAAACAGGTTCGCGAAACGCTTGCTCTCAGCCTCCAACTCTCGTCCAATCTCCGTGAGCGTCCACTGCTTGGGATTTTCGAGCAGCACGCGCAGGACGCGTGAGTAGCGGCCTGAAAATACGTTCGTGGTGAGTGGCGATTCGCTCTTCACTCCGTACTGAGCGCGCGCGCGCACCCCGGTGCGCCGCAAAGTAAATTTTCCGGGTACGTTGATCGAAATGTTGCCCGCCAGATCGAGGAAGTCGATGCGATTCTCGATGCAGAATTGCTGAGCTTGTTCGGACAATGCCGGGGCCGTAAGAGCTACTGCGAGATCAGGCCGAAGAGACTTCAGGCGGCGGATCCAGGGAGCAATCTCGGCGATGATTCGTGGGGAAAAAGTCTGCTTGGCTTCGGCCAGCACCTGGATTCGATTCCGTCCAGAGCGCAACTCGAAGCTGATATCAAAGGGAAATTTCGATTTTTCCTGAACTTTTTCAATCGACACGCCCGGCAGATCCCGCACGGGAACTTGTGCGCGGAGAGCCGCGACCATCTGGCGTTCGATTGGGTTTGGCTGGGTTGATGGCATGCCATCATTTTCCTGCATAGGAAAGTATATGTAAAGGAAAACTTTCCTATATAACTCATTTCCTGCATTGTGAAATATCGGCTATCATCCAAGGAAATCAATGTCTTAGCGGGACACCCAGAAATCTAGACATGGAACAGGTAGACGTGCCGATCTCTGCCCGGAAGACTCCTACCCACCAGCATTAGTGGCTCTCCGGAGCACAATCAAAAACTGCGGCCGACAACTTCGAGATTAGGTCAGCGGAGGGCATCGTCGCCGCATACCTGTTCAACCAGAGCAGCGTATGTCCCACCTGTC
>DASVAE010000025.1:0-75533 GCA_036376495.1 Candidatus Sulfotelmatobacter sp.
TTCGCGATCTGCTTGACCGTGTGTCCCTGGCGCAGCGCGTAGCGCACGTAGGCCAGGCGCTCGGGATGGGGCGTCACCAAGCGCTGCGTCAAAATCTTCGGCTCGATCTTGTCGGAGCCCACTTTCTTGCCCGTATCGAGCGAGCGAATGCCCTTCATCAACGCTTCTTTGAACGTCCGGCCGATGGCCATGACTTCGCCAACCGATTTCATTTGCGGACCGAGCGTGTCGTCAGCGCCGGGGAATTTTTCGAATTGCCACTTCGGAATCTTTACCACGACATAGTCGAGCGTGGGCTCGAAGCACGCTGGCGTCTTGCGCGTAATGTCGTTGGGAATTTCATCGAGCGTGTAGCCGACGGCCAATTTCGCGGCGATCTTGGCAATGGGGAATCCAGTCGCTTTCGACGCGAGTGCGGATGAGCGTGACACGCGAGGATTCATTTCAATCACGACCATGCGCCCAGTTTCAGGATTCACGCCGAACTGAATATTGGATCCGCCAGTATCGACGCCAATCTCGCGGATCACCGCGATCGATGCATCGCGCATGGCCTGATACTCACGATCGGTCAGCGTCTGCGCGGGAGCGACCGTGATCGAATCGCCCGTGTGCACACCCATGGGGTCGAAGTTCTCAATCGAGCAGATGATGATGACGTTGTCTTTGGTATCGCGCATCACCTCGAGTTCGAATTCTTTCCATCCCAAGACCGACTCTTCAATGAGCGCTTCGTGCACCGGCGAGAGGTCAAGGCCGCGGGCCAGCACTTCGCCCAGTTCTTCGCGGTTGTAAGCGATGCCGCCGCCCGTGCCTCCCAGCGTGAATGATGGGCGAACGATGACAGGAAATCCGATCTTCCCCGCAAACTCCAAGCCGTCTTTCGTGTTGTTGACCAGCGCCGACTTGGGAACATCGAGCCCGATGCGCTGCATCGCATCTTTGAAAAATAGCCGGTCTTCGGCCTTCTTGATAGCGGCCACATTGGCGCCGATCAAATGCACGTCATACTTCTCCAGCACCCCGCCATCGGAAAGCTCAATGGCCAGGTTCAAAGCAGTCTGGCCGCCAACAGTCGGTAGCACGGCAAAGCCCGCTCCGGGCGACATCTCGCGCTCAATGCGGATGATTTCTTCCAGATATTCCAGCGTGAGCGGTTCGATATAAGTGCGGTCAGCCGACTCCGGGTCGGTCATGATGGTCGCCGGATTCGAGTTGGCCAGCACCACTTCAAAGCCCTCAGCCTTGAGCGCCTTACAGGCCTGCGTGCCAGAGTAGTCGAACTCCGCCGACTGCCCGATAACGATGGGCCCGGAGCCGAGGACGAGGATTTTCTTTATGTCAGTGCGTTTGGGCATTTATTTGTGAGACGGGCTTAGGCCATCCGCCGATCGGTTTCGTCTCGTTCCGCTCGACGTCAACCAGATAACAACGGTTGGCAAAATGATCTATCTGAAGCTCGAGAGGTGTTCGACTCGATTTTTCTTTCTCGATGGAAACATAGAAAGACTCCCCCGCCCGGGGGTCCATATATGTAAGCCAATATTCTCCCGGCTTCAGTTCATCGAAAGTCAGGAGTCCGTTTTCATCAGTCCAAAGATGAGAAACCATAGGACCGAAACGGCCACAGAAACATTGAAGTCCCTCAGCTTTCTTGGAAGCATCGCGAATAACGACTTCGGCGTTAGCTAACGGCTTTCTGTCGCGACCTATAAAACGAACTCGCTTCGAGCTTGTCGCTAAGACGACACACTCAACTTGGCAAGCAAATACGGAGACTGAAAAAAGTGTTGCGGTGAAAAGGAGGGCTAGCACCGTTCGATCAGGAAAATGCCTCACCCTTTCCACTCCTCCATCATCTTGGTGAACTCTTTGAACAGATAATGCGAGTCGTGCGGCCCGGGAGCCGCTTCGGGGTGATACTGCACCGTGAATAGTGGCATATTCCTGTGCCGCAAGCCTTCGAGCGTTTGATCATTCAGATCAACATGCGTCAGCTCAACTTCGCTTTCGGCTAAAGAATCCGGATCGACGGCGAAATTATGGTTATGCGCCGTGATCTCGATCTTGCCAGTCTTCAACTGCTTGACGGGATGATTCCCGCCATGATGTCCAAACTTCAGCTTGAAGGTCTTGCCGCCTAACGCGATTCCCGTCAGCTGATGCCCGAGACAGATTCCGAAGATGGGCTGCCGCCCCATCAGCCTGCGAATGGAATCCACCGCGTACGTACATGGCTCCGGATCGCCCGGACCATTCGAGAGAAAAACGCCGTCCGGTTTCAGAGCGAGCACATCCTCCGCCGGAGTCTGCGCCGGAACCACGGTGACTTTGCACCCCTCGCCACGAAGCTTGCGCAAAATGTTTGTCTTAATGCCGAAGTCGTAGGCAACCACATGAAATCGCGGTGGCTCGTCTTTCACGCCCACCACAGCCACCGGCTCATGCGAACGCTCGCCTACTTCCCACACATAAGGACGCTTGGTGCTGACCTCTTTTGCTAGATCGGTCCCGTCCATCTTGGGAATCGAGCGCGCCTTGGCAACCAACTTCTCGGAGTCCGTCTCGATAGTCGAGATCACTCCACGCATCACGCCGTGATCGCGCAGATGGCGCACCAGCGCCCGCGTATCGATGTCCGACAGCACCGGCACCTTGAACTGTTCCAGATAT
Source organism: Candidatus Sulfotelmatobacter sp. (assembly GCA_036376495.1). Lineage (GTDB taxonomy): Bacteria > Acidobacteriota > Terriglobia > Terriglobales > Acidobacteriaceae > Sulfotelmatobacter. The sequence continues at coordinate 2,674 of DASVAE010000025.1, forward strand.
TCCTCGGCCACCTGCTGCGAGCGCCAGTTCGAGCTGACTTTCGAGAACTCGCGCACGATCAGGCCTTCAATCCATGGACGTGTCGCTTCGTTGTCGTCCTGGTTGGTACCGTAATTTCCGATTTCGGGGTTGGTTAAAACGACGATCTGTCCGGAGTAGGAGGGGTCGGTGAAAATTTCCTGGTATCCGGTAATGGAAGTATTAAAAACGACTTCGCCGTAGCATTCGCCTTTGGCGCCGTAGCCTTTGCCTCGGAAGACTTTGCCGTCTTCCAGCGCAAGGATAGCCTGCATTCTCGCTCCGGGGAGTGGATTTTATGAATTTTAGCAGGGATCACTGCCCTGCGAAAGAGAAGAAACCGCATGGAATGAGGAAATCTGAGGAAAACTGAGCACGAAGAGAAACCGAGCTCGGGAATCAGCGCACTCTTCCCATTTTCTCCATGGGCCAGTAGCCGAAAACGGCCTTGCCATAGATAAAGCTCTGGTTCACGGAACCGAAATCGCGGCTGTCATTCGACATCGAGCGATGGTCGCCCAGCACAAAATAGCAGTGCGGCGGCACCACAATATCCGGATAAGACCGCTGGTCGGTGTACTCCGATGGCACGTACGTCTCGTCCAGCGCCTTGCCGTTGACATATACCTGCCCGCCATCAATCCGGATGTCATCGCCCTGCATCCCGATCACGCGCTTGATGTAGCTCTTCGAAGGATCCCGGGGGTAGCGGAATACCACAATGTCGCCGCGCTCGATCGGTTCCAGCCGATAGACAAACTTGTTTACAAAGATTCGTTCCTGATCTTCCAGCGAAGGCATCATGCTGGTGCCCTCAACTTTCACCGGCTGGTAAAGGAAGATGATGATGAAGGCTGAGATTGCCAGGGAGACCACAAGGTCACGGAGCCAAACCCCAAAGCTGGTCCCTACGCGCAAGGGTTTGGCCAGTATCTCCGGGACGGGTGGCGCGGCGGCAGACGCTACCACTGCCGGAGCGACAGGCAACGCAGCTTGCAACTCGCCCGCTGAACTTTGATAGGGAGAACCAGGATCTGAAAAAGTCTCCGACATGCGTGCTCTATTGTATACAGAACGCGCTAGCCCAGCCGAGGGTTGTACGTGAAGATTCCACCCCGCCAGCCAAAGCCCCACGATGCTTACCCCGCCACAAGCGACGGGTTACAATATCGGAACTGAGGAAATCTATGACACGCCTTTTCCGCAACGTGATGGTCTACCGCACCCTGACGCTGGCTTTCCTGTTCCTGGTGACCCTAACGGTGTCTGCCCAGTGGTCTTCCCCTCAGGAGGAGGGTGGCGTGCCGGCCTTTAATGCCGCGCCACCGCCCAAAGGCACCAAGCTCCCCCCGATCCTCACCAAGGCGGATCTCTGGGGGGCCGACGCCCAAAACACCTATCAGACCCATGCCTACGAATTGGCAGCCAAGATTCCCAACGTGATTCACCAGCAGCCTTGCTACTGCTATTGCGACCGCATGGGGCACAACAGCCTGCACAGCTGCTTCGAGAACACGCATGGCGCGCAATGCTCCACCTGCCTGAAAGAGCTCTACTACTCGTACCAGCAAAGCAAAAAGGGGAAAACCGCCTCCCAGATTCGCGCCGGAATCATCAAAGGCGACTGGAAGCAGATCGACCTGCAATCGGCCGCGGCCATCAATTAGCCTGCAGGCGGAACATTCGTAAGGGCATGGAACAGCGAGGCTGGAACTGTTTCTCAACGCAAGGGCGCATGCCCGGCAGCGAATTGCTCTCCACCCCGCCTTTGAGTGATACTTAGCATTCGACTCCAAGTACGCTGGCAAGGAGTTCCCTATTACCAAGAGCACAGGAAGAGTTTTGCACATGGCTCAGAAAACGACTGCGAAGAAAACGGTTGCGGAAGACCCCCACTACACGCAGGCGCTGCAAAGCTACGAGTCCGGTTTGCGCGCCATGCAGGAGCATAAGTACGACAAGGCTAAGCCACATTTTCAGAAGGTGATCAGCGGCCCCGTCAAGGAACTGACCGACCGCGCCACGGTTCATCTCAACATCTGCAACCAGCATCTGGAGCGCGCGACCGTCGGCCAGTTCAAAACGCCGGAAGAGCATTTCGATTACGCGGTGTCCCTGATGAATGTCGGCGACTACGTGACTGCTCGCGAGCACCTGGAGAAACTGCTGAAGCAGAATGCCAAGGCCGATTACGTGATCTATGGCCTGGCAGCGCTCGACTGCCTTACCGGACACATCGAGGATTCCCTCCGGAGGCTGGACGAAGCCCTGCGCCTGAACTCTCAACTGCGTTTCCAGGCGCGCAACGATTCCGATTTCCAGAATCTCGCCGAAGATCCTCGTTTCACCGAGTTGCTGTATCCCGATCCCGGCGGGGAACTGGGCTCCTCCGATCACGGCGTGGGCGACGAAGAATCGTTCTAGCCACGCTCTATCTGCACTAGAACATTAATGGAAAGCAAATTCGCCGAGTTCATGGCAGCCCAGCAGACCTCGCAGGCACGAGGCTTACGAGTGGTTGCGATTGGCGGCGGAACGGGCCTATCCACGCTTCTGAAAGGCCTGAAACGTTATGTCCTCTCCACCCCCGACGCTGGCTGTGGACCGCAAGATTCTCCCGTAATTCGAGATCTTTCCGCCGTGGTCACGGTCAGCGACGATGGTGGATCCAGCGGGCGCCTGCGCAAGGAACTTAATATGCTTCCGCCGGGGGACATTCGCAACTGCATCGTCGCCCTAAGCGAAGACGAGGCCTTGCTCTCGAAACTCTTCCGCCACCGTTTCGATAAAGGATCCGGTCTGGAAGGTCACAGCTTCGGCAATCTCTTCCTCGCAGCCCTGACCTCGATTACTTCGGATTTCTCCGAAGCGGTTCGCCTCTCCTCAGAAATCCTGCTGACGCGCGGCCACATTTTTCCCGCGACCACCTCCAATATCGAACTGGAAGCTTTGATGGAGGACGGCACCCGCGTCCGCGGTGAAACCAGGATCACCGCCAGCAAGGGGCGCATCAAAGAACTCTTTCTCGTTCCGCCTGGCGTTGGCCCCATGCCCCAGACCCTGGAAGCCATCGCCAGCGCTGACCTCATCACCATCGGCCCGGGATCCTTGTTCACCAGCCTCATTCCCAACCTGCTGGTTCGCGGCATCTCGCAAGCGATCGTCGATTCACGCGCTACCAAGGTCTACATCTGCAACCTCATGACTCAGGCGAACGAAAGCCTGGGACTCACTGCCGCCGACCACATCCGCGCGCTGAACAGGCACGCGCAAGACCAGCTTTTCGATTACGCCCTGCTCAACCGCACGCCTGCCTCCGAAGAACTAAAAGCCAAGTACGAACTGGAAGGCGCATGCCAGATCGTTAACGATCTGCATGAAATCGAGGCGCTGGGGGTCGTTCCGCTGCTGGGCGACTACCTGGAGCAAGCAGGCGCAGCTCGTCACAACACCGCTCGCGTTGCCGACGACCTGATGCATCTGGCGACTTCCCGAGAGCGGGCATGATTCTCGGTCCCGGTTATGCTCACGTGGGGACGGACGGTCCCGCGAAGCAAAGCGAGCGCTTGGGGCAGAAACTCCTGGCCGTATTTCTCTTCCTGACAATGCCCGCGCTTCTGCCCGCCCAAGCTCCCGAAAAAGGCGGCAACGAGATTCAAGTCTGGGCCGGCGGCGGACACTCCGTCCCCGGAGGAACGAAGAACACCGGAGCCTTCAACGCCGGGCTCCGCTATGGCTGGGTTCTAACTGACCCACACCTCCCAGGCTTTCTCCGTGGACGCTTTGAGTACGCTGTCGACGCTGTGCCGATATTCCTGATCTTTCAACCCGCCAACACTGCGTTCGGCCTGGGCTTCGATCCAATCGGGCTGAAATGGAATTTCCAGCGTCACGGCCGCCTCTCACCGTTTCTGGAATTAACCGGGGGCGTGGTCTTCACCAATCACAACGTGCCCACAGGAACTAACCCGGTGAACTTCATGGACCAGGCCGCGCTGGGCACACATATTCTCGGCGAGCGATACAACGTGAGCTTGGAACTGCGCTACATGCACATCTCGAACGCAGGTCTGGCCACGCCCAATCCCGGCCTCAACACAGTCCAGGTACGCCTGGGCGTAGGCAAATTCTTCACCAAACGTTAGCTCCCCTGTGCCCCTCGGTCTCCTCTGTGGTGAGTTGTTGCGCCCGCGCTCCGCCGACCTATATCCTCATCCGTTATGTCCACGCTAGTCGAATGCGTTCCCAACTTCTCCGAAGGCCGCGACAAGGCAAAAGTTGACGCCATTGTCGACGCCATGAAAATTCCCGGCGTTTATCTTCTGGATCGCGAAATGGATACCGACCACAACCGCTGCGTCATCACGATTGTGGGCGAGCGCGAAGCCATTCAGGAAGCAGCCATTCGCGGCGTGGGCAAGGCGTCCGAGCTCATCGATCTCAACAATCACGCCGGAGCCCATCCGCGCATGGGAGCCGCCGACGTGGTCCCGTTCATTCCCATAGACGGCGTCACCATTGAAGATTGTGTCGCCATGGCCAACTATGTGGGCGAGCAGATCTGGACTCGCTACCAGATTCCCGTATATCTCTACGAATCTGCGGCAAAGATTCCGGAACGGCAGGGTCTGGAGAATATTCGACGAGGACAATTCGAGGGAATTCGTGCGGAAATCGCGACCACTCCGTCACGACGCCCTGATATTGGCGAACCGCGCGTTCATCCCACGGCAGGTGCGACCGTGGTCGGCGCGCGAAAATTCCTGATCGCCTACAACGTTTTCCTGAACACACCGGACGTCGAGATCGCCAAGAAGATTGCCAAGGCGGTGCGCTTTTCCAGCGGTGGCATGCGCTACGTCAAAGGCGCCGGCTTTCTCGTGCGTGGCCTGGCCCAGGTCTCCATGAATCTCACCGATTTTGAGCAGACTCCAATCCATCGCGTGTTTGAGGTGGTGAAACGCGAAGCAGCACGTTACGGCGCGATGCCGATATCCAGCGAGATCGTCGGCCTGATCCCCAAGAAAGCTCTGGAGCAAGCCGCGGAATGGTTTCTGCAGGTCGAAAACTTTGATTCTTCGCTGATCCTGGAAAATCGGCTGGCTGCGGTGATGGGCGGTAAGATGGCGGTCGGCGGTCTGCGGGCCGGGGTCGAGCCATTCGTCGAGCAATTGGCCGCTCCTACGGCGACACCCGGAGGCGGCAGCGCATCCGCCGCAGCCGGAGCTATGGCTGCGGGCCTGGCCGTCATGGTCGCATCCATGTCGCGTGGCAAAAAGGCGTATCTGCAGCACGAAGCCCAACTCAGCGCCGCCATTGCCAGCCTGACCCCCGTGCGCGAGCAATTGAAGGCCGCGATCGATGCGGACGCGGAATCCTACAACTCTGTGATGCAAGCTTATAGGGCGGCCAAAGTCGACGAAAAATCCGGCGAACGGATGATCGAAACCGCGTTGAAAGAGGCGACCGCAGTCCCGCTCGGGGTCGCCGAGAAGGCCTACGAAGTTGCGCAGATCGTGAAACTGCTGGAGCCCATCACCAATCCCAACATGAAATCCGATCTAGTCACTGCCTCTGCACTAGCTGCAGCGGCCACAACTGGCGCTCTGGCAAACGTCGAAATTAATCTCGCCTCGTTGAACGACGAAGCCTTCGCCGCAGAAGTACGCCAGCGTACCAACCGACTCCGATCTTAGTGACGTAAGCGGCTATCCCTCTATGATCTAAAGAACGCGCCGGACCCGGTTCGGCAATGGGTCTTGGCCTTTTGTTTCCTTCTATCCGCTTGCAAGTAAAATAGAATATAGCGTTCCACTAACGACAAGGCCTGAGCGCGCATCCAACCATGGGTGCCCGCAAAACTGACTATTTTCTGACACGAGGCGTTATGAGACTTCTAAAGATTTGTCTGGCTTCGCTGCTGACGGCCACTATGGCTTACGCCATGCCCCTGAACTCTTCGGCCAGATCGTGCATGCCTGCCGATCTGCTGCAATTGATCTCAGTGGATTACCGCTCTCTGAAAGACTCGCCCACGGCCATGGCGCTGAAGCAGCAACTGATGCCGGATAACATCAAGCAATTTGAAGGCGCGCTGAAGGGCATCGGTATTGATCCCGAGAAGGACGTAGACACGCTCACCTTTGCCTCCTTCCGATCGGGCAAACAGGGGATCAGGGGGGTAGGTGTTGCCGCCGGGCCCTTCAACATGAAGGCCGTGCTCAAGAAGATGAAGCTGCAGAAATACGTCCCGAAGAAATACAACAACTCCTACATCTATCCCATGGATGGCGGTTTCATGATGAGTTTCCTCGACGACAGTACTCTGTTGTTCGGCGACTCGACCGCGATCCGGGCGGCCCTGGACACGCGTGACGGCCAGACGCTCGGCCTGGACACCAACGGCACCATGGCCGACATGATGAGCAGCGTGGATTCGGCCCCAGTCTGGAGCATCCTCGACCAGCAAGGCACACAGAACATGATGCGCTCCGCTCTGGGTGACGCATCCAAGATTGCCGATTACGAAACCGTGAAAAAGCGCCTGGTCGGTTCGCGCTACACCATGAATTTCAATAGCGGCGTGAATTTCGATTTAACCGTCGTCACCTCCGATTCGATGACCGCCAGTACCATGTCTTCGTTGGTTAAAGCTGGCATTCTCTACAAAAAGATGAGTGCCACCCCAGCGGAGAAAGTTGCCATCGACAACACCACGGTCGATGCTGACGGCTCCAACCTGGGAGTCCATTTCAAGGCCAACGACCAGCAGTTCCAGTCACTGATGCATTCAGACTTGTTTGCCGCGGTCTCGCACTGACCCACTGAGGCCTCGATAGAAAAGGCACTGAAACAATCTCAGTGCCTTTGGTTTTGGCGTCACAATCCCCGGGTGAAGAACTCTGGATCACTTCTTCATCTCATCCGTTTTCGCGCTGGCGGTTTTCGTGGCAGGTCCCGAACCCACCGGAATCATGGCGTGCTCATACGGTGTCCCAGCCCACATCATGGAAGGTATCGAAGGATCAGCATCCGCATTGGAAGGCAATCCCAAGCTCTTCGCCCCTGGACCCAGAATCATGATGTGCGGGCCTGTGACTACCCAATGATTATCGGCAGTTTTCGCCGTGGCAAACGGATCGGTATTGCTCGCGCCTTTGTCTCCTCCCAGCATGTAGGTAAGTCCGAGTTTGTCCGGCGGAGATTGATGTTTCGCCCACGCCTGAAAAAACTCCATGCTGTTGGCATCCGCACACATCCGGTTATTGGCAGTGATCATGCAAGAAAAACCGTTCTTACCTGGCCGCAGGGTGGTCATACTACCGTCTTTTTCTATACGGACGACGCTGGCATTCTTGGCGATCGGCTTCGGAGCGGCCGAAAGCGCCTCCGCAATGTACTGCGCATCCGACGAAGATTTCTTCTGCCCCTCCGCCATACCGGCAACCATCAAAAAAAACACTGCCGCAGCAAAGCTTACACTCAGCGTGCGCATATTCTCCTCCTGACGTTTTTTTGAATTCCCCAGGGTGATAAGGCAGGAAGATTCTACAACCGTGGATACGGCAGTCAACCTGCTATTTCGGGAACGCGAAACTGACTCAGCGCTTCCCGCGCTCTTCCCTCTTCTGCCGCGCCCAGCCTTCCTTCACGACCTGTCGCCCGCGCCCGATGGCCAGCGAATCCTCCGGAACGTCCTCCGTGATACACGATGCCGCTCCGACATAGGCGCGCTTTCCGACTCGCACCGGCGCAACCAGTGTGCTGTCGCTGCCAATAAAAACGTCGTCGTCAATGACGGTTTTATGCTTATGCACGCCGTCATAGTTGCACGTAATCGTGCCCGCGCCGATGTTAACGCCAGCCCCGATCTCCGCATCACCCAAATATGTAAGGTGATTCGCCTTCGATCCCTTCCCCAGTTTGATCTTCTTGGTCTCGACGAAGTTTCCCACGTGCGCGCCCTCCGCGATGTCGCTCTCGGGACGCAAGTGCGAATACGGCCCGATAATCGCTCCCGCTCCAATTTTCGCCTTCTCCATAATGCACCCTGGCCGGACCATCACGTTGTCGCCAATCTCGGAATCGCGAATCACGCAGTACGAACGCACTCTGCAACTGCCGCCAATCTTCGTGTTTCCCAGTAACTGCACATAAGGCTCGATCACCGTGTCCGGCGCAATTTGTACATCCGCATCGATGACGCACGTCTCGGGATAAAAAATGGACACCCCATCATTCATCAATTGCCGGCATTTGGAGATCCGCATCTGCTGGTCGATGGCCGCCAATTCCGCGCGCGTATTCCCCCCCAGCACCTCGTTCGGAGTCGCCGTCGGAAACGCGACCACACGTTTGCCCAGCCTGCGCAGTACCTGGGCCATATCCGTCAGGTAATACTCGGCGTGGGGGTTGTCCGTCGATACCTGTCCAATGTTCGAGTACAGCGCCTTCACATCAAAAACATAGAACCCGGAATTGATCTCGCGAATCTTCTTCTCCGCCGCGCTCGCCGCCTTTTCTTCCACAATCTCGCGAACCTCGGGGCTGCCTGGCTTCTTGTGCAGAACGCGGCCGTACCCAGTCGGATTTGCCAACTCCGCGCTAAGCAAAGTCATGGCCGCGCGCTCTCGCAGGTGAAAGTCTCGCAGGCTCTCGACAGTGGCCGCCGTAATCATCGGAGCATCGCCGGAGAGCACAATCACATGGTCATACCCGGCCAAAGCGTCAGCCGCCATCATCAACGCATGCCCAGTTCCCCGCTGCTCGGCCTGCAGAACAAAATTGATGCCCGTGTGCCGCACTGCCTCCCGCACACGGTCGGCTTCGTATCCGATGATGGCGTGAACGTCGCTCGCACGCACCACGGTCCCAGCGGCTCGGATCACGTGTTCCAGCAGCGGCTTTCCACCGACCTCATGTAACACTTTAGGTATTCGCGATTTCAGCCTGGTTCCCTTGCCGGCAGCCATAATTGCGATTGCTATCTTCGGTGCAACAGCCGAGCCACTCGGGGTCGAGACGACCTTAGGCGAAGCGGAGGACTTTACTTGAGATTTCTTCATTCGAACCTCAATATACCTTGACTCCGCAGCGATGGCTATTTCAGGAGTCCTGTCCTACAATCTTGCGACGGCCAGCGCTATGAAGCTCTGCCATGCAATGGAGGAACCATGCCGAAGTACGTCATTGAGCGCGATATCCCTAAAATTGGCGATGTCACACCCGACCAGGTGATTGCAATTTCCCAGAAATCCTGCAGTGTCCTGAATACTCTCGGGCCCAAGATCCAATGGGTCCACAGCTACGTGACCCAGGACAAGATCTACTGCGTTTACATCGCCCCCAACGAGGAGATGGTGAAGGAACACGCCCGGCAGGGAGGCTTTCCCGCCAATCGCATTTCTGAAGTGAAGCTGATGATCGATCCCACCTCGGCGGAGGCTTGACCCCTACAGTCCGAGGCCGCCGTCGACTGTCAGAATCTGCCCGGTGATGAACTGCGGAGCGGTCGCGAAAAACAGAACGGCCTCGGCAATCTCCTCGCCCCGACCGTTGCGCCGCATGGGAGTCTCTTTGGCCATCCGCCGCATAAAAGCAGCTGCGGACTTCTCACCCAAATCGATCATCCCGGGCGCCACCGCATTGACGGCAATTTCCGGCGCTAATGCTTTTGCCATCACTTTTGTCAGCATGTGCAGCGCGGCTTTCGACGCGCAGTAATGGGCGTGCGTCACCCACGGCCTGAGTCCGCCAAGCGACCCAAGGTTGATGATCTTGGCTTCGAGTGGGCCTGAACCCTTCCCGCGATCCCGGCGAAGCCACTTCAAAGCCTCGCGCGAGACCAGAAAAGGCCCGCGCGTATTGGAGGCGAACATGGCATCCCACTGCGACAAGGTCAGCTTCTCGAATTCCACCGTCTCATAATTCGCGGCATTATTGACCAGAACGTCAATACGTCCCAGTTCCCGGCCAGCCTCTTTCATCATCTCCCGGACCTGGGTTTGATCGGTCACGTCGCAGCGCAGCGCGAATGCCCGCACGCCCAACGCCGATATCTCCACCACGGTTTCCCGGGCCTCTTTAGCCGACCTAAGAAAGGTGATCGCCACATCGGCTCCGGCCTGCGCCAACCGGAGTGCGGATGCACGCCCCAGGCGCTTGGCGGCACCTGTGATCAACACCGTCTTGCCCTGAAGAGGCTTTGCGAGAAGGTCTGGCATAGCCGCCTATTCTAATGCCTGGCTCACCAAGCAGGGTTTATACGCGGCAGCAAGCCACGCTGTTTTACCGCTGGAATTTGTTGGTTTTTTCGAGCTACAATGCCGCCCGCATGCCAGAACCTCGCACCGTCGTCGTCTATTCCAGGAAGGGATGTCACCTCTGCGAAGTGGTGAAGGAAAGTCTCTCCAAGCTGTCGCGCCGCGGCGGCTTCATCTGGCGCGAGATCGACGTCGACGCCGACACCGAACTCCGCCGACAATATAACGACGAAGTCCCCGTCGTCTTCATTGATGGCCGGAAAGCCTTCAAGTACCGCATGGACGAGCAGGAGTTTCTGCGCAAGCTGGTCAGTTAGCGATGGGAATACCGACCGCGCTGGGGAATGTTTCAGCGTTATTCCGCGATCTGGCCTCGCCGGGACCGCTCCCACCACACGCTCGGATCGTCGGGATGAGCCAACATCTTGGATAATTCCTGCTTGATCTCACGCAGCCGGTTGGTGCGTAGTTCCAGTGCCGTCTGATCAAATTCATTGTGTCCGGTCTTTTTCGCAAAGTGAGCATTGAGTTTGCGAAGATCCGCGATTTCCTGGCGAAGGCTGCTGAGGTGTTCCGAGACGTAGGGCATCATCTTCATCATACGCTGTATTGGACAACTCGCAGCTTCACTCGTTCGGCGCTACGGCCCCTTTAGCCCAGTAGCGATCGGTTTGGGTGTTTTTCGCAATCATCGCGACGCCAGGCTCGGCACCTCCACCGTTTCCTGCTCAGCTCCGCTGGCGGTCCCCGATCGCAGAAAAATGGCCGACCCGACATACAACAAGGCTGCAATCACAGTCAGCGACTTCAAGCCAAACCACAGGGATGAAGATTCCAGCAATCCTCCGATCAATGACCCGAACAAGTTCGACCCCAGGGCGCTCCCCCGAAAACCGGCCCGCGCAAAGCTTGAGATGAAGATGATGCCCGCAAAAAAAACCGGGGTGCATAAGATCAGGGTCGCCACAACTCCCCTCAGCATCCACGATTCGAAAAACAATTTCTGCAGCGGAACCGCATACATCAACGCCAGGGAAAGGAACAAGCCCGCATACGCGATCGACAGCGGGATGCGCGGCAGAGCACCATATACAAGATTGGCGCCCACGATCAGGCACAACAGCCCCGAAACCACTACGGCGTTCACTACCCAAGTCGTTCCAAACAGGAGCGCCATTTTGCTGACAATCTGCGCCTCCAGCAACATGAATCCCGCTCCCAACAACATGAAGTGCAGATCGACTCCTCCACCCTCTCCGCTGGTTTGCCGGAGAAACCAGCCAAATACAATCAGCACCGCGATTGAAACCAGAATGACGCTGATCGGCAATCCCGGGGCGTGCTGATAAAAATACGGCCAGTCGTCGGTGGTAGGCGCGGCGGATTGCATAGGCACATTTCCGTGCGATGCCAGGTAACTCGCAAGCTCAGGCTGCGCCAACGCCTTGCTCAACCGTTCTTCGGATCCACTGATAAAAAACCGCCCGGAACTGTCGAAGCCGCCCAGATCGGTTTGAAACTGCACCGGCTGGTCCCCAAATGTCACCCGCATCAACTCATACAAGCGGCCCGCGATCCAGGGGGTGTCCACCTGAAACTTCACTACGAACAGTCCATCTGGTTTGAGCAGTTGCCGCGCCCGTGCGAATGCCTCGCGCGTGTACACGTAGTTATCGATGCGAATATTCGTGAAGTGCGAAGTCGTGGTATGCGAATCCAGCAGCGAGAACACTATAAGGTCGAACTGCTCATGACTGTTTTCGATGTAGCTCCGCGCATCGTTAAGATCTACGTGCACCCGTGGAGACTGATACGGGTGTTCGAAATGCAACTCCCGCCCGAGTCGCAAAATCAGCGGATCAATCTCAACCGCTTCAACCCGCCCAGCGCCATTACGCAGCGCCGCCGCCACATCGTTCCCCATTCCCGACCCCAGCACCAGCACAGACTCCGGCGCCGGATAGAATCGGTAGGGCATGTTGTAAGAATTCTGATCCACTGGATGCTCGCGAAACGCGTCCGCATGCTGCCGCACAAATTCAGGCGAAAGATTCAGGATCGACTGGTAGATGGACTCATTGGTCCACAGAAAATATTGCTCGAGTTGCCCGTTCGCATATACCGGGCGGATCGACAATTTCTGATAGGGAGACCAGTAAGTAGTCGAGTTGCGATGGTCCGGAAACAGCAGCAGCACCACGCACACCGCAAACGTGAGCGCGACCACTTTTCTCGCTCGCACTGCGCGCCAGAACACTGCCATCAAAAAGCTTCCCGCCGCCGCAAACCACACCCAGGGCGGCTGATCCAGAAATGACAGCAGCGTAAATGCCGCAATGCCCGCCAGACTGGCTAATACATTGATGCTGTATGCAGTGACGCCACGTGGCGCGTTCTCCAGATAGCGCCCCACAAGCTGCCCGACGGGAATAAACGACGTGGCAATCACCGCGAACAGCGGGACCACAAAGCTGAGGGCCAGCAGCATCCCCCACCAACTGGTAGGCATCGCCGGCACTCCCCAAACGTGCACCTCCACACTGGCGCCCAGCAATTGCGGCAAGGCATTGATTGTGCTGCGCAGGGGAGAAACCGGCGCTTTCAAGATAACCGCCAGCAGCAGCAACGACATCGTCAAAGCCATCAACTGCACCCGTCGCCGGCATAGATAGCAGCCCAGTCCGAATCCGAGAAAGCAAGCCACCAGCACGAAATTCTTGAAGTAAGCGAATATCCTGATCTCGGAGGAAACCCAGCGGATCATCAGCATCTCAAGAAACAGGCCAGCCACGCTGATCAGCACTAGCTGCCGGTATCCGGAGCCGCCCAATGCTTCAATGTCGACTTCCGTCCAGCCCTCCGCCCCGGTGGTTCGAAGACGCCGCAACACACGGACCACGAGGAAAACAGCGAGCGCTGCTATCAGCAGCAACATCGTCACTGAAACGAAAGATAAGGACCGACTCTCCATCCCTGGGACCTCAAATCAAAGTCGTTACTGGAGTCCAGTCCAGTAACCGTGACTCTAGATTGTAAGCTGGGGTGGTGCATGTAGTGACAGTCGCTCTCGGCTGTCCGGTCGAGGGAACCTGGACAACCCTCGCTTACCCTCAGCTTTCCTTCTCTCCACGGCTGCTAGACAACCTGGCGTACAATCTTCCCTCAGTTTCACTTCCCCAGTTGGCTCCAGCTTCAATCGGCCTGGTCGCTGATCATTTCTTGTGTAGGGACGGGCGCCGTCGCCGATCCCGCCGAGCACAGCGAGGCGTGCCGATCCGAGTAATCGCCTGTACCATAGCCGAACGATGTAGGCAGCCGCGCAGTCCTTTCGCTCTCCATTCGCCAGTACCTTGGTCATTTTTGCGCATCTTTCCTCCATAGCAAACTGATCCGGGGGAGAACCATGAAAAAATCTATATTTGTTCTAGTCCTGCTGACCGGCGTCGCCGTCGCACAGGAGAAGCCAAGAGTTTTCGTGCAAGGCAAAGGATCGGAGGACGCTCAGACCTCGGGCTCGGGCGTGGGCGGCCATCACTGGTCTACCTTCGGCAGTCGGACCACCATCGATTCCCACGACGAAGGCATGGAAGTCAGCAAAGACCTGCAGAAAAACTGCGCGGCCGTGACCGTCACGGTGAACCAGAACGCCGCCGACTACACCGTCATGCTGAATCGAGAGTCCAAGAAGAATCGCGGCCTGCTGCGCACCAACAGCCAGATCCAGGTGGCCAACCGCCTCGGCGATGTCCTTGGTAGCAGCGCAACCCGAACCGTTGGCAATGCCGCCAAAGATGCCTGCGAGCTGATTGTTGCCGATTGGACCCAGCATGGTCGTTTGCCGTCTCCCGATGCGGCGCCCGCGCCAGCCTCGGCGCCGGCTCCCGCACCCGCGGCTAAGCTGCAGACGGTCTCCTCCGTTCAACCCCAGGACGCGGCTCAGGATCAGGCTGCTCCTGCCCCCGCTCCGGCAGAGAACACCAGCAGTCTGGGCGATGCCGCCAAGCGCCAGCAGCAGCTTAAAGCCTGCCAGGCTCTAGCCAAAGACAATCCCAGCATCGTCTGCAAGTAGTTAGTCTTTGTTTGGTTGAAGACGGCCTCAGAAATGGGGCCCTTTTTTTTTCGTCAAATCGGGCGCGCAGTTTGCAAGCTCGGATCGTGATTCTGCGGGACCTGGAAACAGGACATTAGAAATCCCGCTCTCGCGAACGGGGCCCCTTTCCACCGTCTTTACAGACGCACCCGCGCCAGCGGGTCGACCCCAGTCGATTTCACCTGCGGTGCCAGCGTCTCCAGAACCTCAAGGAAGACGAGCACGTTCGGCAACTTGTCCGATCTGACGTTTATTGCAGCCAGCCACTTTCCGGATTGCTTGATCTGCAGATTGCTACGAACGAGCTCGGCTTTTGTGATCTGCGATAGCGGAATTGAATTCTTTTTCCATGTGACCGCCGTTGCCGATAGCCCGATGCTCCCGAATGCCACTGTCTCGCCTCGCTGCACTCTCGCTTTGGTGTCCTGCACCATCGGGGGCAGAATTCGGCTGAGAATGATCCCGATAGCTTCGTCCGCCTTTTGGAAAGCCGATGTGACCTTCAACTTCTTCCCTTCACCGCTAATCAACTGCAGCGTGAGTTGCGCGCGACCCGACTTGCTGGACATCGCCACCAGAGCCCCAATTAGTCCGAAGTGTGCATAGAGGTTTACTGGCACTACGCAGTAGCGCGTCTCGGCAATCTGGCTCCAGGTAAGCTCCTGCTGTCCCAGGCATGACTCACGCCGGACTCCGGCATCGTTAATGATCAGAACGGTCTTGCTCAGAACGATCCACAATGCGGCAAGTAGAGCGACAAGGCCGATAGAAACCCAAAAAAGCCCTGGATGAGACGAAGCGCGCGGATTATTTTGCCCGGACCAGAGTCCTATGAGTACCCCAACTACTATCAGGGCCAAAACAATCCGTACCGTGTATGCCGCGCCAAACCTACGCTCTCCATATGCCGTAGCAGCAGTAGCCATGACACACCCCCGAAAGCTGCCGAGTAGAACAGCAGCCATAATTCGCCCGGCTATGCTAAACGCAGGAATGTCGCAGGGCTAATTACGTCTGTAACTTCCAAGACAGCAGGTTTGCCCAGCTTGGTCGGGGTCTTTTAAGGCATTCCACCCAAATGGCAGGTGACGTTCGCATGGGTTGGTTGTCGCGACCCTGCGTGGAGCGAAAGAAAAGCCCCGCTCTCGCGAGCGGGGCTCATTTACGTTTCACTGGCAACTGGCCTTAGTACATGTCGCCCATGCCGCCGCCGTGTCCGGGAGCCGCTGGAGCTTCCTTCTTTTCAGGAATCTCTGCGACCAGGGCTTCGGTGGTAAGCATCAGGCTGGCAATCGAACCAGCGTTCTGCAGCGCGGTGCGGACGACCTTCGTCGGATCGAGCACTCCGGCCTTGACCAGATCCTCGTACTCGTTCGAAAAGGCGTTGTAGCCGTAGTTCGACTCTTTCGCCTCGAGCACCTTGCCCAGAACCACGGCGCCCTCTTCGCCTGCGTTCTCGGCAATCATGCGCAGGGGTTCGGTGATGGCGCGCTTCACGATATTGATGCCGATCTGCTCATCGCCTTCGGCCTTCACCTTGTCGAGCACGCTGGCACAACGAGCCAGAGCCACGCCGCCGCCCGGGACAATTCCCTCTTCCACGGCCGCGCGGGTGGCATGCATTGCATCTTCCACGCGCGCTTTCTTTTCCTTCATTTCGGTTTCGGTCGCCGCGCCGACTTTGATCACGGCCACGCCACCGACCAGCTTCGCCAACCGCTCCTGCAGCTTTTCGCGGTCGTAGTCGCTGGTGGTCTTATCGATCTGGCTGCGAATTTCCTTTACCCTGCCTTCGATCTCCGAGTGCTTGCCCTTGCCTTCCACCACCGTGGTGTTGTCCTTGTCGATGGTGATCTTCTTGGCCTGGCCGAGATCGCTGATCTGCACGTTCTCCAGCTTAATGCCGAGATCCTCCGTGATGGCTTTGCCACCCGTGAGGATCGCAATGTCCTGCAGCATCGCCTTGCGGCGATCGCCGAATCCAGGAGCCTTCACGGCCGCGACTTGGAGGGTGCCACGCAGCTTGTTGACCACCAGGGTCGCCAGCGCTTCGCCCTCGACATCTTCCGCGATGATGAGCAGCGGCTTGCCGCTCTTCGCGATCTGCTCCAGCAACGGCAGCAGGTCCTTCATCGAGCTGATCTTCTTCTCGTTGATCAGAATGTAGGCGTTCTCCAGTGCTACTTCCATCCGCTCGGGATCGGTAACGAAGTAGGGCGAGAGGTATCCGCGATCGAATTGCATCCCCTCGACTACTTCCAGCTGCGTCTCCAGCGTCTTCGACTCTTCCACTGTGATGACGCCGTCTTTACCAACCTTCTTCATGGCCTCGGCAATAATCTTGCCGATCGTTTCGTCGTTGTTGGCCGAGATCGTGCCGACCTGGGCAATCATTTCGCCGGTGACCGGCTTCGACAGCTTGTCCAGTTCGCCCGGGAGGCGGTTGCCTTCTTTGTCGAGCTTGCCGGCGATGGTGGTGACGGCTTTTTCGATACCCCGCTTCAGGGCCATCGGATTGGCTCCCGCGGCAACGGTCTTGACGCCTTCGCGGTAGATGGCTTGGGCGAGAACGGTGGCGGTGGTGGTGCCGTCTCCGGCCACGTCCGAGGTCTTCGAAGCGACTTCGCGGACCATCTGCGCGCCCATGTTCTCCAGGCCGTCTTTCAGTTCGATTTCTTTTGCCACGGTGACGCCATCCTTGGTAATGGTCGGCGAACCGAATTTCTTTTCAATCACCACGTTGCGGCCCTTGGGACCGAGTGTGACCTTCACGGCGTCGGCCAGAAGGTTTACGCCGCGGAGGATTGCTTGACGCGACTCTTCTCCGTGAACGATGTGCTTTGCCATGTCTTTTGTCTCCTTCGTAAATTTCTGTTTGCAGGGCTGGCCTGCTGAATTTCCTTTGTCATCCCGAGCTCGCGCGCTTGTAGGCGAGTCCAGGGACTTTGCGTTACTTCCTGGATCCGGCGAGTTCCTTCTTGGCCGGGCTGGCGGTGCCGGTGAGCACGCCCAGGACTTCGTCTTCCTTCATGATGATGAACTCTTCGCCATCTATCTTGATTTCGGTGCCGGCGTATTTGCCGAACAGGATGCGGTCGCCTTCTTTTACGGCTAGCGGGAAGGTCTTGCCTTCGTCGTTGGTGCGGCCTTTGCCAGTGGAGATGACTTCGCCCTCCTGGGGCTTGTCCTTAGCCGAGTCTGGGATGATGATCCCCCCACGCGTGGTGGTGGATTCCTCAACCCTGCGGACCAGGATGCGGTCGTGAAGCGGTGCGAATTTCGCCATAATTCTGACTCCTTTCAGTTAGTTAAAAGGTTGACTGTTGCGATTGAAGTCTCGGTAACCCTATGAATCGGATGGGTAGGCTGCGGAGTGTTAGCACTTGAGCCTATCGAGTGCTAATTATAGAAACAGGCGAGGAGATTGTCAAGTGCGCGGGCAGGCAGGGCACGATCCACTTCGTGCCCTCCTCACATGGCATCATCCCGACAGGACGAGGCCTGCTAAACCCGAGCGGGCGTCCTAGAAGTTGTAGCCAAAAATCATGCGGAGTTTGGGGGCTGGGCCTGAATACAAGCTGGTCTTCAGTTCGACGAACATCCCCCGTCGATGTTGCATGCCGGCTAGAACGTTGAACCCGGTCTCGTAATCAAAATTCCCGAAGTCAATGTTTCTTCCCTGCTGGAAATTTTGATGAATAAAGATGAGCGCGGGTCCGGCGCCAACATAGGGGGTCCAGTTGTTTCGCCGATTCGCGGACGAGAAGCGGTACGTGGCCTCCAGGTTAATGGCGACTAGGTCCGTGACCTCCCCGAAGGCAAACTCCGCATTCGGGCGAAACACTACCCGGGGATGAAAGATTGGTCCTATTTGCGATTGGACACCAAACAGGAAGAGCTCGGGATCGAAGGCTTGGCCAAGCCGAACTCCGGCATGCCAGCGCCGGCTTTCGCGCCGGATATCACTCTCGATATCCCTTACCTTGGGCGGGACGGGCGCCGCCTGCGCGCTCTTGTCCGGGGTAGTTCCTTTGGCATCGAGCACCGTAACGTCGGTGGCGTTACGGGTGCCGTTGTCGTCCGGAGCACCCGCGGTCACGCGAACTCGCGCGCCCGCCACCAGCGACGCTGCCTTTATCGAGCGGCGATCGTAGGTAAACAAGTGATATTCGTTATCATCACTTCTCACCACCAAAGTGTTTCGTGTGGAGGAAACGACGGTGCCTTCCACCGGAGCCTCGTTTGCTGCTTGTGCCGAAGTATTTTCCTGACCATGAGCTGGAATGCTTGAGAATGTTGAAAGGAATAGAAGAGAGCCTAAGAGAGACACAATAAGGGTATGCATTGTTCTTCTTTCTACTGCGGGGGCCCGCATACAGGGGGAAATAGTCCTGGCGAACGTGGCAGTTAGTGAGAGACTAGGGGTTAGTGCAGCGGCGGTCGATCAGGTAAGCAAGGCATTTCCAGCTCTGCTCGCACCTAAGAGTCAGTTTGGCGCCTATAAGGCGGAATGATCCAGGCCCGCCGTTCTTCTCCTGCCAAAATCTGTCTCGGCTGAGAAACAGATCCTCTATCGCCTCGACACAGAGTGGTTGGCGTCGGAAGCGGGTGGGGCATCCTGGACACGATCCTTCCATGCGCCACCACGACCCAGCCAATATTGAATCGCCGAGTGAACGGTCGCACCGCCATAAAACATCGCGACCAGTGGAAGCGCAAGGGCCCACAGCGGCGAGAGCGAGTAGAAGCGCACGATGGGCATGAAAG
This sequence comes from Candidatus Sulfotelmatobacter sp., assembly GCA_036376495.1. GTDB lineage: Bacteria > Acidobacteriota > Terriglobia > Terriglobales > Acidobacteriaceae > Sulfotelmatobacter. The sequence goes on from DASVAE010000025.1 coordinate 21,811, forward strand.
AAAAAGTCATCAAAAGCCATGCCGAAGCGCCGAACAGCGTCGCCCAGCCTCCGAAGAAAAGCAGAACTGGCGGCGCGACATAAGTTACAGCGAGTCCTATCATGGTTCCGATCAATAACCAGACTGAGTGGTTCAGTTGGTAAAACGCGTTGCGCGAGATCATGCGCCCGATCACCCCAAAGCTGACATACGGCCGAATGCTCCGGGCATTCTTAGTGAGTCCCAACCAAATGCTGCCAGTGCGTTTGATTTCCCGCGCCATGGCACAGTCATCGATCAGTGCGTGGCGGATGGCGGCGACGCCTCCGATCCCGGCCAAAGCTGCGCGCCGGACCAGAATGTCTCCTCCGGCCGCTGCTGCGGTTTTGTGCATCTTGCTGTTAACCCAGGCCGGCGGATAGAGCATGAAAAAGAAGAAAACGAAGGCGGGAATCAGGGCACGTTCCGCAAAAGATTCACAGCGCAGTGTGACCATCATCGAGACCAGATCGTGATTGCCCGCTTGCGCTAGTGCTACCACCGAAGAAACGCTTTGCGGAGCATGTGCGATATCGGCGTCCGTGAACAGGAAATAGTCTGGAGCGAACGCGGACGCCCGTTCCACTCCTTGAGCTAAGGCCCACATCTTTCCAGTCCAACCAGCAGGCAGAGGAGCGGAAGCAATCGTGGTCACCCGTTCGCCGTGCTCAAAGGCCACATCACGCACGAGAGCGGCAGTTTCATCCGAGCTCTGGTCATCGACCACAATGATGTGCAGCGGACCGGGGTAATCCTGGGCGAGCAGAGACTGAATGGTCTGAGCGACGACATCGGCCTCGTTGCGAGCCGGAACAATGATGGCGATACGGGCAGCCGACGCAGATCCCAAGCCCGGAGCAGAGGGAACCACCATTCGCCAGAACATCCCTCGAGCCCCAATCAGGTATAGCCATATCAGACAGGACAGTGCGGCGATCGCGAACGTGATCATAGTCTCGTATGGGACAGCCTGCGGTCGGCGCTTTCCCCAGCCTCAATGCCGTCTCAGAACGAGTCTACTGGCAACGAAGCGCGACCATCGGATCGATCTGCGTGGCGCGTCTGGCCGGCAGGTAGCTGGCCATTAAAATCACGGCAACCAGGAATAAAGCTGATCCCGCAATCGTGAATGGATCAGATGGGGTGATTCCTACCAGCATTCCGCTGAATAGTCTAAAGGCGAGGAGCGCGATAACAATTCCGGCGAATACTCCCGGCAGCGTCAGAACAAGGCTTTCTCGGGTAACCATGCGCACCACGTTCACACGGCTGGCGCCCAAAGCCATGCGCACCCCGAATTCCTGAGTACGCTGGCTCACGGCATAACTCATTACACTATAAAGTCCCGTCGCCGCAAACAACAGACAAAGGCTGCCAATCACGGCAAGCAGGCTAGCGGCCATCTTGTGCGCGTAAAGTGAGTAGGTGACGGCGTCGGATAACTGGATGGCGTGGAAAGCAGCGTCCTGATTCAGGGCCAAGGCTTCGCGCCGAAGATCCGAGACTATCACCATCGGATCGCCGCTGACCCTAATCAGCATGGAGAAGTTCAGCCCAGGGGCGAACCACTGCTGGAACGGCAAGTAGAAGTAGGGAGCGGGCGCCTCGGTGGGCGTCGTGTATTTGCTGTCCTTGACCTCTCCAACTATTGTGGCTACGGCTCCCGCCACATGTACGGTACGGCCCACCGGGCTGGCGTCGCCGAAGAAATGACGGGCGAAGGTTTCATTCACAACCATGACCGCGGGCGCCCCCGCCTCATCGCGTTCGCTAAAATCGCGACCCTCCAGCATGCGGACGTTCATAAAGCGAAAGTAGCCCGGAGGCACGGTGGCGCGGTGAACCAGCATCTGCTCGCTGGGCGCAGGCACATATCCTTCCACCACCAGTTGATCCTGCGGACTGGAGTTGGGCATGGATAATGGGACATAGTCGGTGTAGGTAACTCCCGTGACGCCAGGCTGGAATTCCATTCGCTCGCGAAGCCCGCGAGCGAAGGCGTGTTGTTCCGCGGCGGTATAGCCCGCATTGGACAAATAGAACTGGGCGACCAGCGCATTTTTAGTGTTGAAGCCTGGCTCAATGCGGCTGGCATTCTGGAAGCTGCGCAAAAACAGTCCGGCGCTCACCAGAGCGAGCATGGCAAGTGCGACTTCGATTCCGACTAGCACACTTCTGAGGCGGTGCGAATGCGCTCCTCCAATTCCGCTGCGGCCGCCTTCATTCAAAACCTGGTTCAGGTTGGCGCGGATTGACAGCAATCCCGGAGCGAGGCCAGAGGCGATCGTCACCACTACGACGATCAAGAGGGTGAAGCCGAACGTTGTGGGGTTCACGCCTCCGCCTAGATCGAAGGGGAAATCCACGGCGGGAAGCAAACGGTTCAGCGACCCACCGAGCCATACCACCAGGAGCAGGCCGACGGCTCCTGCTGCAAGAGCCAGCACCAGCGTCTCGGTGAGCAATTGACGGAAGATGCGGCTGGAGCGCGCCCCAAAAGCCCGGCGGAGCCCGAATTCTTTTTGCCGTAGCACGGAACGAGCCAGCAGTAAATTCGACACATTGGCGCAGACGATCACCAAAAGAAGCGCGCACACCGCCACCAAAATTCGCAATGGCTTCAGCAGAACGCCCTGTGCCCCCAAGTGTCCGGCCCACACCGGCACCACGGTCAGATCGACTCCACGATTAGTTTGCGGATATGCCGAGGCAAGCCGCGTGGCAAGAGCGCTGGCTTCGGCGCGCGCCTGGTTGAGGGTCACGCCGGGCTTGAGCCGCACGATGGTGGAAGTCAGATCGCGGCAACCGCGGTAGTTCAGGGTGCCACCGCCTGTTCCCATCTCCTCTGCCATCGTAATTGGCATCCAGACGTCATACATCAGGCCCACGGTGGTACCCCGGAAGCTCTGAGGCGCCACTCCAATGATGGTCAGTTCGTGACGGTTCAGCCGAATCGTCTTGCCCAGGACTTCGCGATCTCCATGAAACCGGTTCTGCCACATGCGATAGCTGATTACAGCTACCGGAAATGCTCCCGGCTTATCTCCGCCTTCTTCGGGCAGGAAGGATCGGCCGAGAATGGGTTTGACCTTAAGCACATCAAAGTAGTTGGCGGAAACGAGTTCGGCCCAGGCGCGCTCAGCGCTTCTTTGCGATCCCACGCTCAATGGAGTAAACCGGCCAATGGCCACGTCAGAAACAAGCTTCAAATTCTCCCGGTAATCGCGATAATCCTGGTATGACGAAGCCACCAGGTGTTCGCCGCTAAGGGTTACGGTCTCGATCAGCGCCAGGTTCTCCATCTCCTTCACCGCGGGATAGGGCCGGAGCAACACGTTGTCGATCCAACTGAATACCGTGGAAGCGACCGCGATGCCAAGGCCTAGATTAAGCACGGCGACCGCTGTGAATTTGGGGTTCGAAGCGAACACCTTGATGCTAAAGCGGAGGTCCTGCCAGAGCGTTTCCAGCAGTGAAACAACGGGGAGAAACACAATGCTCTTGACCGGCATCGGAATCGTCCTTCGCGTGCGATCGCGTGGCGTCGTGCTATGTTCCGAAATTAACGCGTTCTACGTGCCGAGAATACCGGCTGCGACAGCGGCGGCGCTGTGATGCATATCACGCTCAACTCGCCAGGGTTACACTGAAGCATGCCTCCTACTTTGGGACATGGTAAGATCTGCTACCTCCAGATTCCGACGAGGGATATCCAGACGTCCGCAGACTTCTATCAACGCGTGTTTGGATGGAGCGTGCGCAGGCGAGGGGACGGGAGTACAGCATTCGACAATGGCGTGGGTGAGGTCAGCGGCGAGTGGGTCCGGAACCGACAACCCGCGGAGCCCGGGGTTCTCGTTCACATCATGGTGGACAGCGTCGCGCAGACACTCGAGCTTGTGCTTGCGAACGGGGGACAAGTGGTGAATCCGATCGGCGTGGATCCTGGCGAGATCACCGCGCATTTTCGCGATCCAATGGGCAATGTGTTTGGGCTCTATCAGGAACCGGCGTAACGCATCGCCCCGCGTTGTGAGCGAAGCCTTACTTCCCGCAACAAAGGCGGGAGGTGGGGCACCCCTGTTTGACGTTTCTCGCAGCGCTTCCTACTGCTTCGCCTCCCCGTTCTTCTTAGCCAGAGAGCGCACGTAATTCACCAGATCCCAATTCTCTTCCGTCTTGATGCGGGGACCCTCGGCCGGCATATCGTTGTGACCATTTTTGATGATGTAGAAGACTTCGCCATCGGTGCGATTTTTGAGCGTCGCAGGATCGGTGAAGTCGGCGATCTGCAGTTTCATTTCTCTGGCGGTGTCGCCCTTGCCGTCGCCATCCTTGCCGTGACACATCTCGCAGTCGAGGGTCCACCATTTCTTGGCACGGGCCAGAGACTCCGGGCTGGATTTCACCGGATTGGGCTGTTTCGTTGCTTCTACGGGAATGGCGGCATATGTAGGTGTTCTTGCGGCCGGTGAATTGGAAGACTGCTGAGCGAAACCCGCAACAAGGATAAGTGCTGGAACAACCAGTGCGGAGCGATACACAGGAACCTCCTCTGGGACAAGGAGCGTTTACAGCAAAATTGTAGCACCGCCAGCAAGATGTTCCAGTGACTTAGGGCGATCCTCTCCCTCTGGTCTCCCGAAAGCGGGAAACCAGAGGAGTCACCCAGTTTCGAAAGGCTGTGCTTCGGGGTTGCCCTTCATCATGCCCGGTGCTGGATATTACCCGGCGATTAGTAGCGTGAAGACTGAAAATTGCCTGCAATCGTGGAGTTTAAAACGGCGTGAATTATTTTGACACAGCAATACCAATCGGGCTATGCTCTCGCCAATTTGCTCGTCGCCCTGGCCACTTCGGGAGGCGTTTTATGTCCATTTCGGTCCTTTGTGAGCTGTGCAAGAAACCGGTGCTGCTGGAAAAAGCTCGAATTAACGAACAGGGTAAGGCCGTGCATGAACAGTGCTACCTGCGAGCCATTCGAGCCAGCAAGCCGATGGGACCCGCGGATGGTCCCAAGCCGACGGTTTGAACCGGCTATTCCCCGTTACTTTGTGCCACTGATGCCCCGGCATCGGCGAGGGCAGCCTCCACCTGCGACGAATCGGCAATCCCGCCCTGGGCCATGTCTTTGCTGCCGCCACCGCGACCTTCGAATCGCCCCACGATCTCCTTCATGCGCGCACCCATGTCGAACGGCAGTCCGTTTGATTGTGCGAAGACCAACGCCGGCTGCGGAGAAGTGGTGCCCAGCAGGGCGACCACGTTCGGAGCCAGGCGGGTTAATTTCTGTGCGAACAATTTGAGGAAATTGATGTCGCGATCGGAGAATGTGCGCACCACTAACCGGCGGCCGTCTGCTTTGGGAGTCTCGGCCAGCAACACCGCGGCTTGCGCTGTCGCTAGCTCTTCCAAAGATTGCGCGCGTTGCTTGCGCAGAGCCTTAATTTCTTCCAACGATTTTGTTGCTTGTTGCGGCAGGTCGTAGATATGGGCGGAAAACAACGCTGCGCTCTCGGTAAGCGTGGTGAAATCCCGGCGAGCGGTAGCAACGGCGCGTAAGCCCGCCACAAATTCCACTCGGTAACCCTGGCGGACTTTCTCCGTCTTGCGGAGCAGAATGCATCCGATTTGTCCCGTCTGCCGGACGTGCGTGCCCCCACACGCCGTAAGATCGAAATCGTTGATGTCGATCAATCGGAGTTCATCACGCTCAGTTGAAGGTATCTTTCGCAAGCCCAACTTCCCTGCTTCGGCGCGCGTCACAAAACGGATATCCACTGGCCGATTCTCCAGGATTACTTCGTTGGCCAGGCGCTCGGCGGATTCGATTTGTTCTCTGGTCAGGGTGAGAGTTCCCAGGTCGATGGAACAATAATCGTCGGCCATGTGGAACGAAACCGTGGGCATGTTAAAAAGGCGGACAAACGCTGCGGACAGTACGTGCTGTCCCGAATGCTGCTGCATGTGATCGCGTCGCCGGACAACGTCGACCTCTCCTCGGACATGCGTTCCCGACGCCAACTCGTTAACCGGAGCTTCGAGGTAATGGACGACCCCGCCGTCTTCGCCATCGGCGACTTCGGTAACTCGGTGTTTCGCTCCTCCCGACATGATCCAACCGGTATCGTGGACCTGGCCCCCGCTGGTCGGATAAAAGGCAGTGCGGTCGAGAGTAACTGCCGGTCGCGGGCTTTCGGTTATTTCGCGGATCTCCCCTTCAAACTCGTACAAAAAAGAGTCGTGATAGTAGAGGCGATCGGTCATGCGTCTTTTATTTTATTTGATCCTCGACTGTAGACGTAGCTTGCTACATCTCAGCCCGCATTCAAGACGCAGCAAGCTGCGCCTCTACGGGAGCTAATACGGTCCAATAATGCCGCCGATTTGACGCGCGGCCGGTTTTGCGAACGACCGCTTTCCCGCAGTTTTTGCATCCCACACATCCAGGTATTTCAAACCGCTCCCCGTGTTGAACAGAACCACAGTGTCTTCGGCCTTGAAGAATCCACTGGCGCGCAATTTGCGGTAAGCAACCAGGCAGGCCGCGCCTTCCGGGGCGGCGAAAACTCCTTCGTGTTTCGCCCAATGGCGCGTCGCTTCCACGAGTTCTTCATCCGTCGCGCTGATGGCAGTGCCTTTGCTCTTGCTTAATATGTCCAGAATCAGGTAATCGGCATAGGGCTTTGGCACTCGCAGTCCGGATGCCAGCGTAGCGGCATCGTTCCACATTTCTGCGGAGTGCTTGCCTCCATCCCAAGCTTTGACGATCGGCGCGCAACCTGCAGATTGCACAACAATCATCTGTGGCCGCTCCGATCCGATCCATCCCAGCGCCTGCATTTCTTCGAACGCTTTCCACATGCCCAGCAGGCCAACACCGCCGCCCGTCGGATAAATGATGCCTTGCGGCATGCGCCAGCCAAGCTGTTCGGCAACTTCGTAGCCCATCGTCTTCTTACCTTCGACCCGATAGGGCTCCTTGGTCGTGGAGACGTCAAACCATCCTTCTCTTTCCCAGTAGGTTTCCTTTTTCATGTCCGCGACTCTGCGCGCGCAGTCGCTAATAAGTCCGTCCACAAAGGTGACGTGTGCGCCGTAGTAGTCGCATTCAATCCGGTTGGCCATGGGCACATCTTTCGGCATGAAGATGTGAGCTTCCAGCTTTGCAGCGGCGGCGTAGGCGGCGAGCGCTCCTGCCGCATTTCCCGCGGATGGGATCGCCAGTTTCTTCAGTCCGAAGTGGCGAGCCATGGTGACGGCTGCAGAAAGTCCGCGGGCTTTGAAGGAGCCGGTGGGGTTGAGGCCTTCATCCTTGATGTAGACGCTGGGAAACTCGCGGCTGGGCATCATCGGGGTGAACCCTTCCCCTAGCGTGACCGGATCCGCCGCCGGCAGAACGGCATCGTAGCGCCACATTGTAGGCGTTCGTCCCGCCAGACGCGCAGAGGAGAATGTACGTTTGATCTCGTCCAGATCGTAGCGGGCGTACAGCACTCCGCCGTCTTTGAGGCAAACCGACTGCGGCCGATCCGCCGGATAGTGCTCTCCGCAACGCGTGCATTCCAGATGAGTGAGCATCGACGGTGCTGAGTGTAGCAGAAGGATGATACTGGATTTGGTTTGCCGCAGTTAAGTTCCGCATTCGAATTGCTCATTCAACCCCGCACAACGATTGACAATTTTTTACATGCGTAGTGCGTGCATTCACTGCAGATTGAGTTGTATGTACGGTAGTATCAGAGACCAACCTTGATCTAGGAGAAGGTCACATGGGCAAGTTTGTCTTTGGTCTGATCATCGGAGTCGTTATCGTTCCGCTTTCTGTTTATTTCTATTTCCAGACTGGTATGGCGCCGGTGGCGACGACTGCCCCTCCGATGCCCTTTGAGAAAATGTTTGCGCGCATGGCGCTACACGCGCGCATGAACAAGGAAGTCCCCAAAACGGTGCCGATCCCCCCCGATGAATCGAATTTCATGGCGGGTGCGCAAGTTTACAAAGAAAATTGCGCCGTCTGTCACGGACTACCCGATGGCAAACAGACGGACATCGCTAAGGGAATGTTTCCGGATCCTCCAAAATTAATGCAAGGTAAAGGCGTGACCGATGATGCTCCCGGAGAGTCGTATTGGAAAGTCGCTGGCGGAATCCGCATGACCGGCATGCCGGGTTTTCAGAAGACGCTTTCGAACACCCAGATCTGGCAGGTCAGTTTGCTGGTCGCCAATGCAGATAAGCTGTCGCAATCGGTAAAGGACAGTCTGGCTGCCGGACCGGCGGCCCCGCCGACTGCACCGCCGGAAAAGAAGAAATAGACGCACCAGCGGCCCCGATCGGCAATTGCTATCTTCCTTCTTTGGTGATCTTCCCAGCATCCGGCTGCATGCTATAGTGCGCTTTCAGCATGCGCTCCTTTCTCTTTTTCGCTTTTTCCTGGTGGGCTATCGCCCTGCGTATTATTGCGCTCGTACACTTCATCAAACGACGCCCCAATTTTTATTGGCTATGGGTAATCCTGTTTCATTGGGTGGGAGCTCTGGTCTACATTGTCGTGGAAGTGATCCCCGATGCAGGCCTGCTGCGGGACTCGTTCCAGATGTTCCCCCGCAGAAAGCGCATTCACGAGTTGGAAGCCGCCATCCTCGATAATCCCTCGGCCGGAAATTACGAGGAACTGGGCTTGTTGTACCTGGATGACAAGAACTACTCCCAGGCGCGGGCGTGCTATGACAAAGCAATATCCGCGCGCACCGATCATCCCGATCCCTTTTACCGGCGCGCCCTGGCCGAGATGGAACTGGGTGATTTCGCCGCGGCCGTCCCCGATCTGGAACGAACCCTGAAATTCGACCGCAATTATGACTTCCATCGCGCCAAGGGCGTGCTCGCGTGGGCTTATGCGCAGACGGATCAGAAGGACAAAGCCGAGGCCTTATTTGAGGAGGCCACTCGTATCTCCACGTTATCGGAAACGTATTACCACTACTCGCTTTTCCTGGAGTCGCAGGGCCGAACCGCACAGGCTGGAGAGTGGGCGCAGAAAATTCTCGCGAAGAAGCCTACTATGCCGCGATACCTTCAGCGCCGGGAAAGGCCGTGGTTCCGGCGCGCCAGCGCGGTGCTCGGAAGAGTGAGAGCTTGAAGTTCTTCGTACCCACGTGGCCCCGACCCATCGGTCCGGGCGGGTTTTTACCCTGGGAACTGCGTTGCCACCTCGATTTCGGCTTCGGAGGGAGTCTGGGCGGGCCCATGCGTCTGTCCCCGCCTGAGCTGATAAGATTGCATGAGTGACAATCTCCAAAGCTTCCATTCGGCTGCTCGCAACTGACATCGACGGGACGCTGCTAAATCCACAATTTCAAATTTCTGGAGGCGACCTGGCCGCCTTGCGGCAAGCTCATGCTGCCGGAATGGAAATCGTGCTGGTTACCGGAAGACGCCATGCGTTTGCCTTGCCGATTGCCCAGCAACTGGGGTTCGATTTGTGGCTAATCAGTTCCAATGGTGCGGTCACGCGATCGCTGAGCGGCAAAACGTTCCACCGCGATCTGATGCCCGCGGAAACCTGTCGCCAATTGTGCCAAGCCATGATCGACTTTCGCGGAAACACCGTGCTTACTTTCGATAAAGAAATCAAAGGGGCGATTGTGCTGGAGCATCTGGACGAGATTGGGGCCAGCATCCGGCGGTGGCTTGAAAAGAATATGGAGTTTATCCAGTTTGTGGTGCCGATCGAGCGCGCGCTGGTCACTGATCCGGTGCAGGCCATGTTCTGCGGCACGATGGCCCGAATGAGCCTGGCTTTAGCGGCTCTGAAACGCACCGGTTTGCAGGACAAGATTACAGTCCTGCGGACCGAGTATCCCGTACGCGACCTGTCGATGATCGACGTGCTGAATCGCGGGTGCTCCAAAGGACATGCGCTGGAGCGCTGGGCCCGGCACCGCGGCTTCCATCGCGATGAGGTCATGGCCGTCGGTGACAACCATAATGATGTGGAAATGCTTGAGTTTGCTGGGCATCCGGTTATCATGGGTAATGCATGCGAGGAATTAAGAGCCCGGGGTTGGCGGGTCACTCTCGGGAATGAAGCTTGCGGCGTCGCCGCGGCCCTTCTGGAAGTGATGGGATAGCCGGCGGTACTGCTACTAAATGCTGAAATTCACGATCAGCCGCGTTCTGCTTATCACAATGTTGATGGCACTTCCCTGCTTTGCGGGCGAGGTCGCGGTGTTGAAAAATGGCTTTTCGATTGTGCATGAGCGGCGAGAAGTTATCGGTGATTTGACGCGCCTGTACATCAGTGCAGACGGTTCGAACTTTGTGGACGTTCCGACCGATGACATTGAGCATTTTGAGCTCGCGCCGGATGAGCCTCCCAGTGCCGCGCTTCCGGCCTCCGTTTCCCGACTATCCTCTGCTCCCAAGCCCGCAGGCTACGATGCTGGCAGAGCATTTCCTGCCCGTCCCAAAACTGATCTGACCCAGGTGGTGAATGAGATCAGCGGAAAATATCGCCTCGATCCCGACCTGGTGAACAGCGTCATCAAAGCCGAGAGTGAGTTCAACCCGCACGCCATCTCGCCCAAGGGCGCCCAAGGCCTGATGCAATTGATGCCGGGCACAGCCTCGCAACTGGGAGTGCCCAATGCCTTCGATCCGCAGGCGAACGTGGATGGCGGCACGAAATATCTACGCGAACTGCTGGAAAGGTACAACTTCGACCTGGTGAAGGCCTTGGCTGCCTACAACGCCGGCCCCCAGCGCGTGGAGCGGTTCGGCGGAGTGCCCCCGTACTACGAGACCAGGGCTTACGTAGCAAAGATCGTGCGCGACTTTAATAAGAAGAAAGCCGCCCAGGAAAAAGCAGCGACCGCAAAAAAAACCAGCACTGTGACCAGCCCCACCGTCAACAAAACTTCTGCTCCCGTGAAGAAGACCTCAACCCCAATCGCCCAAGCCAAGCCCAGCGGAGCCAGCGAGTGATCGGCGACCCACGTAGGGGTAGCGCCTTGGCCTGTCCAGTCCAGCGAAGCTCGACTGCGAGCTGATATTGTTCATTGATTCGTCCCACAACGTCATTTACCTTGGGTGGTGCCGTTTCCCGCTTCGCGCGGCAGGGATGGCGGCGCGGAGCACTCCCCTAAATGGATAGAAAACGCATTCTGGCCAGCGTTGTCGTGTTCCTCATCCTCGCCATTTTGGTTTACCTGCAATATCGGCATTGGCGGACCTTCGACTGGGGCACGTTCTGGAGCCAGACTCATCGCATCAAGAAGTTGCACGTTCTCCACGGGATTGCGTACATCTACATCGGCTACCTCATGCGGGCCCTGCGCTGGAAGATTTTCCTGAAACCCGTGCGGCCCAAGACCAGTGTCACCGAAATGGTCTCGCCCACCCTGGTGGGATTCACTGGAATTGCCCTGCTGGGCAGGGCGGGCGAGTTTATTCGTCCTTATTTGATCGCCCGGCGCACTGACCTTTCCTTCTCGTCTCAGCTGGCGGTGTGGGCGGTGGAAAGAATTTTCGATATCGGATCGTTCGCGTTCCTGATTGTCATGGCAATTTTCCTGCCGAGCGCGTTGCCCTCCATACCACACCCGGAGTACTACACCAGGTTTCGTGAGGCGGGATTTGCCCTGATCGCACTAGTCGCAGCGACCACCGTCGCGGCCTTCGTAATCAAGAGAAAGGGAGAAGCGGTGGCGCAATGGGTGGAGCACCGCTTCTCGCATTTACCGAAGGTCGGACACAAACTCGGGGACAAAGTGCGCGATTTCGGCACTGGATTAAACACTATCCACGGCGGACTTGAGATGCTCTATCTGAGCGCCGTGTCCATCGGCATGTGGTACCTGATCGCGTTGTCATACCACGAAGTCACCCATGCTTACGGGGTGGATGCCTTAGAGATTCCGGTATCGCAACTGCTGATCCTGATGGGCTCAAGCATGGTGGGATCAATGCTGCAACTGCCGGCGGTTGGAGGCGGCTCGCAGATGGCAACCATCGCAACGCTATCCAGCGTTTTCGATGTTCCTCCGGAACTGGCCGCGAGCTGCGGAATTCTCCTGTGGCTGGTCACGTTTGCGGCCGTGGTCCCGCTCGGGCTGTTACTGGCCCATCATGAGCGGCTCTCACTGCGGAAGTTATCGGAGGAGAGCCATAGGACCGAGTCGCAAACACCGGTTTCCAGGACGTGAACACGGGATTTCGTTGTCACGGCTGTTGCGCGCCTTCCGTGCCAACATAGACTGCGTACAGCGACTGGCTGGCCGCCATGAACAGGCGGTTTTTCTTCGCGCCCCCGAAACAAAGATTGGCGCAGGTTTCCGGAAGATGGATTTTGCCGATGAGTGCGCCATCGGGCGCGAATACGTGCACTCCGTTGAACCCCTCCGCACCCCATCCAGCTGCGGACCAGACGTTGCCGTCCACATCGCAGCGAATACCGTCTGAACTGCCGGGCGCCATATTCGCAAACATGCGGCCGTTCTTCACTCGCATCCCGCTCTCCACGTCGTATACGCGGATGGGACGAGGATCGCCGGGATGCTTTGGCTCGCCGGTATCTACGATGTAGACCTTCTTCTCGTCGGGAGAAAAACAGATCCCATTCGGCTTCACCAGGTCGCCGGCGACCACGGTTGCTTCGCGCGTGTTCGGATCCAGGCGATAGACATTCGCGGGAAGTTCAAACGCAGCTTTGTGCCCCTCATAATTAGACATGATGCCGTAGCCGGGGTCGCTAAACCAGATCGCGCCGTCCGAATGAACGGCCAGGTCATTCGGAGCATTCAGCGGCTTCCCTTGAAACCGATCCATGAGCACGGTGATCGTGCCGTCATGCTCACTGCGGGTAAGCCGACGCGTATCGTGCTCGCAGGTGAGCAGTCTGCCCTGCCGGTCTCTGGAATTCCCGTTGCTGTAGTTCGACGGACTTCGGAAGACGGACACTTCGCCGGTGTCCTCCAGCCACCGCAGCATGCGGTTGTTGGGGATGTCGCTGAACAGCAGGTAGCGGCCGTCGCCGAACCATGCGGGCCCTTCTGCCCAACGCGCGCCAGTCCATAAGCGCTCGACCGCGGCGTTCTGCACTTTGTATTTCGCAAAGCGCGGATCCACGATCTCCACCGCCGGATCGGGATAGGTAACGGGAGTCTTGTTTTGCTCGCTGCCGGCGAGTGGCAGCGGATCAAGCGCCAGTGCGCCGACTGCCCCGGCTGTGAGGTTGAGGAATTCGCGTCTTTCCATGGTTTTAACTCTGGCCGGGAAGCCGGTCCCGTGGAACGGTATCACGTCCGTCACTTTGGAGGAAGAACCGGGTAATATTCTCGAGTTTGCGCGATGTTGGACGCTCCACCGCAGATGGCACTGAGCGCTGGAGGCCCCGGGCGGAGTCGAACCGCCGACCAACGGTTTAGGAAACCGCTGCTCTATCCAACTGAGCTACGGGGCCAATCTCTCTCGCTGGCATGAGCTTATCGGAGTTCTCAAGGATTGACACTTGAGTCGCACACGCAGCCAGCATCATTCTAACAATTTTGCTGTTCGCATCTTGCTTTACGTTTCGGAGTTCCAGTCGAGAGGCGGATGAGTTTCCCATGATTGGGGGCTGCAATAATCTGCACATTCAGTGATCGAGATTTCACCCGTCACACGATCGTGGATCGGCAAAATGGGGCTTCCTGGTTGCCTGGTTCGGAGACTCAGAAAATTGCGGCACAACCCTTGCTGGAAGCGGCCTTTGCCTGCTACCCTGTTGGGGTTTTTCTGGGCACGGCTGACAATTTCGAGAGCCTTCTCGGGCTGCTGAGAACAGCAAGTTTAGAATCCAGGCCATTCAATGTCAGACATGTTTGCAGCGATAAACCGCTCCCCGAATTCCGCGGCCCTATTAAATCCTCCCAAACACACAAAGGAGTAAATCATGATGCGACTGCATCGGCAAATCGGCCCTGTCTTGGTCGTGCTCTGCGTGGCGGCAACACTGTGCGCGCAGAGTCGCTCAACTCGGAAGCTCACAGTAGCTGGAACCAGCAACTTATCCGCTCAGCCCGGCTCGGCGCCCACTGCAATCGGGAATGAAGTCTTCCTTGGGCCGGAGGTGGATGAGCAATTTACCAAACCCCAGATCACAGGAACGATTTCACCGGCGCGCGTATCTTCGGCGCACGTGCCGACTCCAGCCGGAAGTGCGGTCACCTCGCCGGCCGGGGACGTTTTTACCGGCTTCAACGCGCTGTCGCATCTCGATCAACGGCTTGCGAACAATGGCAATCAGTTCAGCCTGGAGCCCCCGGACCAGGGACTCGCAGTCGGAAATAGCTTCGTGGTGGAGGCGGTGAACGACGCCGTACGGGTTTTCAGCACCTCCGGAACGCCGCTGACAGGGACGGTTGCTTTAAGCAGTTTCTTCGGGCTGCCGCCGGCAATTGATCGCAGTATGAACCCGGCAGTCTTTGGCCCAGAACCCACAGACCCGCGCCTCTACTACGATTCATCTACACAGCGCTTCTTCTTGACCAGCCTGGTGCTCAGCCGAAAATCAGATACCGGCGCGCTGATCGCGCCAGTGAAGATCTACATCGCGGTCAGCCAGACCTCTGATCCAACGGCCAACTGGACTATCCTCACCCTGGATGTCACCAACGACGGCGGTGCTTTTTCGCCGTGCCCCTGTTTCGGGGACCAACCTCTGATCGGTGCCGATGCCAACGGCTTCTATATCAGCACCAACGGATTTGCCCTCGCGACGCTCAGCTTCAGCGGGGCGAACTTGTACGCCTTCTCTAAATCGGCATTGGAATCAGCGACTGCGGGGGCGATCAGCGGAGTCCATTTCGGTAATTTGACCGAAGCCGGCATGCCCTTCGCCTTTTCTGTTCAGCCGGCCACCGTTCCACCCGGCGGGACTTTCGCCAGCAATACTGAATATTTCGTCAGTTCCCTCGATTTCACCAACACAGTGGACAATCGCCTGGTGATCTGGGCCCTGACTGGCACTGATACCCTGAACTCTGCGTCGCCCAGCGTTGCACTGGTCAATGCAGTAGTGAATACGCAATCCTATGGCGCTCCGCCACAGGCTCAACAAAGACCCGGGCCCTTCCCGCTTGGCATGTCTCTGAAGGACCATGAGGAATTGGTCTCTGCCAATGATGACCGCGCGCAACAGGTCGTGTTTGCCGACGGCAAATTGTGGACTTCAGTCCCCACCTCGGCGAAGACGAAAAATGGCCCAGTACGCGCAGCCGCGGCCTGGTTCATCTTGTCTCCCGCGCTCAGCGGCGGAGCGGTTTCGGCTTCAGTAGTGAATCAGGGTTATATCGCGATCGACGGTCCCAATCAGCAAAATGTGCTGTTTCCGTCGGTGGCGGTCAACAACCAAGGCAAGGGCGTGGTCGCCTTCAGCGTCGTCGGACTCGACTTCTTTCCCAGCGCCGGCTACGCACCCATCGACGCCAATGGCACCGGCGCAATCCGGATCTCGGCCCTCGGCGCACTGCCTGACGATGGCTTCACTGGATACGCTCAATTCGGCGCCAGCAGCCGCGTAGGACGTTGGGGCGACTACTCCGCTGCGGTCTCCGATGAAAACGGCACGATCTGGATGGGGAATGAATACATCCCGAATGCGCCGCGAACCGTGAATGCGAACTGGGGTACGTTCATCGGCGGCTTCACCCCACAATAGTAGAACTGTACTGGTCAGGAGCAGGGGCACTGAGTGCCCCTGCTTTTTTTGTTACAAACCTGAACAATCGTTTCCAGTGCATTTCGAAAGTTACGTCATATACCAGCCGCCATTCACTGAGATCGTTTGCCCTGTGATGTACTCGTTGGAAGCCAGCATCACGGCAATCGAGGCTACGTCATCCACCTTGCCGAAATGCCCCATCGGGATCAGCCGTGGACTTGCGTTGGGATTGCTCGTCACCATGTCGGTTTCAATTAACGCGGGTGCGATGGCGTTCACAGTGATTCCATCCCTGATGAAGGAAGAGGCGCAGGAGTGCGTCAGGCCAATGATCCCCGCCTTGGATGCCGCGTAATGCGCCCCCACCGCGCCCCCGGTTTGCGCTGCCACTGACGACAGATTGATAATTCGTCCCCACTTGCGTTTTCGCATCCCTGCGATTACCGCCTGCGTGACCAGGAAGACGGATCTCAAATTCACGCTGAGAATCTCGTCCCACTCGGTTTCCGTGATTTCTTCAAATGGGCGGGGCTTCGCGATCGCCGCATTGTTCACCAGAATTTCGACTGGGCCAAGGGAGGATTCCACCTCGCTGCTCATCCGAGTGATCTCTTGCGCGCGGCACACGTCGGCCTGAACTGCCATTGCCTTTCGTCCCAGGCTGGCGATTTTGGCACACACCGACTTCGCCGCCGCACCTTGCTCCCTATAGTTCACTGCAACATCGGCACCCGCGCCTGCCAGCGCAACGGCGATTGCGGCTCCGATACCGCGGCTGGCTCCCGTCACCAGCGCCACACGATTGTTCAAATCGTTCATTGTTTTCATTTTATGTCCAAGCTTCCCCGCTCTTGCACACAGAAATTTCACACTCTTACACTCGCATCAAAGGCACAATGCAGGTACTTACAGAATACTTAGTCGCACACTCAGGTGTTATCGAGTCCTACTATCCCACAACATAACATCCATAATTTGCAGACCCGCAACTGATCGGCGAAATCCGCCGTCACTGGCGGCATTCCAGCGCTGCAACCCTCCAGCAGGAACTTACATCTATTGTGTCGCGATCGGGCAAGGCCTGCGGGGAGGCGGGCAATACTCGGTTATATGGATGTCACTGGCTCTTCGTCTATTTCCAGGTACTTCTTTGTTATTGCGTTCCTTCTTCCCTCGATTGGCTGTGCCAACCTGAAATCGAGCAGTGTTACTCCTCCGCCGAAATCGCTCGACGTTACCATCCAGTTGAACCAGAACGCGATCACGCTCCAGCCGGGAGCGCAGCAGCAGTTCAGCGCGACAGTGGGAGGTACCAGCGACACCAAGGTGAACTGGTCGGTGGACAATATCGCGGGTGGAAACTCAACTACTGGCACCATCGACGCGACGGGGCTGTACACCGCGCCCTCCCAAGCGGGCACGCACAAAGTAACTGCCATCAGCGCGGCGGATGCTACCAAGCGTGCCAGTGCGACTGTGACCGTGACCGTTACCGCTGCCGGCGTTGCCATATCTCCTGCGAGCGCGGTAATGATGACGGGAGCAACACAGCAATTCACGGCCACGGTGGGCGGCCAGGCAAATCCGACGATCACCTGGTCAGTCGACGGGGTGGTGGGCGGAAATTCCACCGTCGGAACCATCACCACCGCAGGGGTCTACACTGCACCTGACAGCAGCGGAAATCATGCTGTTGGCGCCACATCGTCCGGCACACCGTCGCAAAGTGCGAGCGTGCAAATCAGCATTTTCACTTTGAGTGTTTCTCCCGCAGGCGCTGCTCTGCCCCCCGGAGGAACCCAGCAATTCACCGCCACTCTGCAAGGTATCTCCAACACAGCTGTGACCTGGAGCGTGGACGGACTCAGCGGAGGCAACAGTTCGGTGGGAAGCATCAACTCGAGCGGCCTCTACACTGCTCCGAACGCAACCGGAGGCCACGTGATCACGGCCGCCAGTGCTGCAGATCCAACCGGTACAGTGCAAGCCAATATCACGGTGCTCAATCAGGCGTCCGGTGCGGTCCTTACTTATCACAATGATGACGCCAGGGACGGCACATTCACGCAGGAGACGACCCTCACACCCTCCACGGTAAACTCATCTCAGTTCGGTAAGGTGCGTTCTTATCCCGTGGACGGTCAGATTTATGCGCAGCCCTTGTATGTCCCGCAGCTAAGCATCCAGGGAGCAAATCACGACGTGGTGTTCGTGGCCACAGAGAATGATTCGGTGTACGCCCTTGACGCCAACCAGCAGAGCTCACCTCTATGGCAGGTCAGCCTGGGTGTCCCCTCCCCCCGCAATGATGTGGAAGGCATCTCTCCCCTGATCGGAATCACCAGCACTCCCGTCATCGACATCACGACGCGAACCATGTACGTGCTGGCGATTACCAACAGCGGGCCATTCTATCTCCACGCACTGGACATTACATCCGGCGCCGAAAAGTTTGGCGGCCCGGTTCGCGTGAACGGCTCCGTTTCGGGTACCGGCTGGGATAGTTCGAACGGAAATATTTCTTTGGAGGCCGGCTGCTACCAGCGCAACGCGCTCGCATTGAATCCGGCGACCAATCAAATTTACATTGCATTCGGCCATTGCAATCATGGGTGGCTGCTGGCGTATGACAAGACCTCGCTGAAACAAACCGCTATCTTCAACGACACCCCCGATGGCGCGGGAGGCGGCTTCTGGAACGGCGGCGGTGCACCGGCCATCAACGACGGCAGCGGCAACGTGTACATCATGTCCGGCGTGGATCAGGACGATCCCCCGAGCGGCTACAACGATTCCTTCCTCCGCCTGTCGGGCACCGACTTGTCCGTGGAGGATTACTTCCAGCCGGATGACGCTTCCTTTCTCGCGGCCAATGATGCCGATCTGGGCAGCGGCTCTCTGGTGATCATGCCCGACAACTCCTCAAACACGCCCTATGAAGTCATCGGCGGCGGCAAGGATGGCAATGTCTTCGTAGTTAACCGCAGCAACATGGGATCGTTCTCGTCGGCCACCAACAATGTGATCCAGACCGTGCACACCGGCGTGCACCAGTTCGACAACATCTTCTCCACGCCGGTGTATTGGAACGGATACTTCTACATTCACTGTGAGGGCGATGTGTTACGCCAGTTCACCTGGACTAACGGGCGGCTCTCCGACCGGCCCGTGAAGATGGGGCAGATTCCGGTTTACGTTCACGGGGCCACCGCTTCCCTTTCGGCGAATGGCACCAATAACGGAATCCTCTGGGAAATCGACAATTCCAACCACGATAACGGGGGCCCTGCCATCTTGCGCGCCTATGATGCCACCGATGTCAGCAAGGAACTCTACAACAGCACGCAAGCCGGTTCTCGCGACGTTGCCGGCGCCGCTCTGAAATTTACGGTTCCTACAATTGCGGGAGGAAAAGTATTTGTGGGGACGTCGAATGAGTTGGACATTTACGCGCTGCTCGGACCCTAGCAATACATAGCAAATCCGGTGCGAATGCCGAACTGCTCATTCTGAGGGAACCTCGCAAAACCTATTGGAAGCTCTCCAAAAGCCTCTTTCACCTGCTCGAGGAATACGCCGCCACTTGGTACTCCGATGAACCTCGGAAGTTGGCCTCCGCGGCATTATCCTCATTTCAACAAATTCAGCGCTGAGCGATAAACCTGGCTCTAGTTGCCAGGCCCTTGTGGCTGGGGATGATTCTGCTGGGCCTGCATCTGCTTACGCTGCTGGTACATGCGTTGCAGATCCATCTCCATCTTGGAGATGGAAGAACCGTCGCCTGAACTCCCGTTAGAAGAAGACGCTATGGCACTGGCGCCTGGCTGCGCGAGGCCCATCGATCCGACACCTGCATCGGATGCTGGCACGCTGCCATCGGCGGATTCGGCGCCCGTAGAAGGCGCCGGCTGTCCGTCTGCCTTACTGGCACTTTGAGGATTTTCACTGCCGGCATCTGCCGCTGCTTGACTCGCCACCTCACCAGCAGCCACATTGGACGGTTCTGGCTGAGCCGAAGCATCATTGTCAGCGTTCTCATGCTTCACCTCAAAGTCTCTTTTTCCAGGGGCGGCGTACCCAGGCATAAGCCGAACAGAGCGGTTCCCGGGTGTATTGCTGCCCGCTACATCGTCGGAGCCGTCCTTTTCTCGGGCGGTGATAATCACCTTCCCTAAACCTTCTTCGTCTCCATCGGAGCTCTGGATCACGTAATTGAAATCGGTGCCGTACAGCAGTGAAGAAATGACCTCGCGCACCGGTGCGGGCCCCATGTGCACCGCAACCCGCTCTGCGGAGGTGCTTGGCGGCATCTCGATGGAAGCGCCGGTTCGAGAGCGGATCGCCAAAAGGATTTCCGAGAGGCTCGTATTTTCAGCGTCGATCGTAAGCTGCTTCCCATCCCACGAAATTACAGGAGCCTGCGTCACCGAAGGCTGCACAGGAGTTTGCTCCACCTCTATCGCGAGGGGGGGTGGTGCTATCGTTTGAGCTGGAGTGGGGGTTGGTGCGGATACAACTCCATCGGTAGTGCTGAGAACGATCGTCTTTGGAGGAGGCTGCTGCTGTAACCGTTTGAGTCGCGATGCCTGGGCATCTGCCGACCCTAGGAACAGTAGGCCCGTCAGCATAATTAAACCCACTGCCCAATTCCGGCAGCCGGTCAACCGCACACTTGATCTAGCGAACCTGGTGCAGCACACTCTACACATCCCCCGGGGCTTCCTTCCGACTCTGGCTCTACTTGGAAGCCCATGTTGAACATCCTGGCTGCTGGGCCAAGGCTAAGTGTCTCACCTCAGAGTATTTGTCAGAAGCTCGCCTCACTCTTTGCGCTAGCGCAAACACCAGAAGCGAAAACCTTTGCTGAAAACCAACCCTCCACGCGGATTGCAAGCGTAGGGCTAGTGGGAATGCTCCTCAGCTCCGTTGGACATGTCGTCCTCTGGAATTATGCCGCCGCAGGGGCCGAGCTCTTTCTGGCCTGCCGGATGCGGCTTGGAGCGCTCCACCCCTGTCTGGCACTGATCAAATGCCTTTCGTTCCTTAACCGGAATCAGACGAGCGATCGCCTGATCCGTCTCAACCTGAATCTGCTCAATCTTGTCGTGCTTTTGCTGTGCAGAGGTCGAGGGCTCGGTACAGACCGCGGCAATCTTGCTCTTTTGCTCGTCTTCCAGCTTCCAGCGCTGATTGACCATGTCCGGCGTAAGTCCGGCCTGTCTCCAACATGGGGCGGGACGGGCTCTTCGGCGGACTCTTGTGGCACCATCATCCGGCGCCGCACCTGTCTCAGACGCCGGCTCGGCCGATTGGGCTTCCGGCTGCTGGGCTTTAGCTGACTTGGCATCCACCCTTGTGGATTGTGCTATTCCCAGGCTGCTGAAGCTCAATAGCAGCAAGCCTACATATCCGATTCTCAGATTCGCCATTTTCAACTCCCGATCGGAATCTACTCTTGTTGAGAGAGTTCCTGCAGGGCAAGAACATCACGGATCAGTACTGCCTCTCTAGGCGCGCTGAGAATCCCCTGTGTTTCCCATTTGCACAGAAGCCGGCTGACCGTAAACAAGGTGGTGCCGGTCAATTGCGCCAGCTCTTGGCGGGAGAGATAAATGTGAGTGCGCCCGTCCGTCTTGGTTCCGACTTGCTTGGCAAGACGAACCAGCAGGCTGCAGAGGCGGGAGGCAACTTTTTCAGTCGAGATTTCGCGAAAGCGGGTGTCCAAATCGTCGAGTTGGTGCTCCAGGCCACGTGAAACGTTACGCCGGAGAATGGGAAAGCGATCCAATGCGTCCTGAAAAGTGCTGCTTTTCCAAATCAGCGCCGAAGAAGGCTGGACCGCTCGGGCACTCAACGAGCCCCGGCCTTGTCCAAACACCCCTCCCGCCAATTCCCCGGGCCCATTCAGGCGCAGGATAATTTCATGATCGTTTGGCCCCCGCTCGGTCAATTTCAGGCAGCCGGAAACCAGCAGCAGCACATGGTCCAGTGCTTCACGCCCCGCGAAGATAGTAAAACTCCGGGCGTAATGTTTTTCCTGCGCACCGCTGACGATGGTGATGCACTCCGCCATGGGAATGTCGGCAAATGTTTGCAGACGCTGCACCGACTCCGCCCGCCGCCGCATGCTGGCCGCTATATCAATATTGATGGAAGGGATTCTGGGTCTCCCGGAATCCCAGGAATCCCGAGTTGTTGTCCTTATGCTTGCAGGAAACGACGACAATCCCACAGCTATTTGCCCCATTGTTTATCTCCCCCACACACAGAGTTGCTTCATGGCCCGGGCTGCCGAGCAATCGCTGATAACGGGGGGGAGAGGGAGGATGCGGCTCGCCGTTTCTTCAACCGCGAGTGCGCTCTTCGGCCAGAGAAAACTTCGATCATTCACCGTCCACGCACGGTACTGGGATACCGCAACGTGGCGTTCTGGACTGACGATCCCTATTTCCGTTTACGCCCGGAAGTGGCAAATCCGAGCGCTTTATCTGCGCGATGCTGAAAAACCCCACAGAAGGTCAGGTCCCAACTTCTCAGACTTACCCACATGTTTACAGTCTGATTGAGTGCTAATCGCAGATAGGGGAAGGGCAGTTGTGAAACTCAACAGAAGCTTACCCTGTATACCTGATGCGCCCGAGGCGTTCTTTGCGCTACAGCAAAGAACGCCTCACTTTCTTTACAAATACATGACAAATACTTTACTGCCAGGCGAAAGACGCTGAAGCACTTCGGTAACGTTACGCAACCCCAGGTGCTGCTCCGCATGGCCCCGGCACGCTCGACCTGAATGCCTCTCGGCGTCCTGCTTCCGACGACCTACAGCTTCAGGGTTACCAGCGCGTCTTCGTGTTCGGCCAAAGATCCGAGCGCGGACGACTCGTCGATGTTTTCGGAGGGCGTAAGCCGACCCAGCGAGCGCTGCCGCCACACGGCATAGATCGCGGGATAGACGAGCAACTCAAGCAGGAAAGAGGTAAAGATTCCGCCGACCATAGGCGCCGCAATGCGCTTCATCACATCCGCCCCCGTGCCGATGCTCCACATAATGGGCAGCAACCCAAGGGACATGGTCGCGAAAGTCATAAACTTCGGCCGCAAACGTTTGACGGCGCCCTGCACGATGGCTTCGTTCAGGTCTTCGATACTTCGCAATCGGCCGCCCCGCAAAGCCTCGTCATACGCGAGTTCCAGGTACAGCAGCATGTAAATACCAGTTTCGGCGTCGATCCCGAGCAGCGCAATCAGCCCCACCCAAACGCCTACGCTCATGTTGTACCCGGCAAAATAAAGGAACCAGACCGCACCCACGGATGAGAACGGAACTGCGAGCAAAATAATTGTCGTCTTGGTGAGCGAACGCGTGTTCGCATACAACAGCAAGAGCACAAGCAGCAAAGTCAGCGGAATCACGCGCGTGAGCCGCTGCCTAACTCGCTCCATGGCCTCGTACTGTCCGCTCCAGGAAATCGCGTACCCCGCCGGCAATTTGATCTGATCGTGCACAATGCCGGAAGCCTCATTGAGGTAACTTCGCGGATCGCGATCGGCCACATCGACGTATACGTATCCAGTCAGCAACCCGTTTTCGTCGCGGATCATTGCCGGCCCGCCGGTGATGTGTATCTGCGCCAACTCGCCCAGCGGAATTTGTTTCTCGCCCGCCGGAACTAAAACTCGCTGCAACGATCCCAGGTCACTGCGAAAATCCCGCATATAGCGCACGTTCACCGGATAACGTTCCCGCCCGATGACTGCAGTCGTGACATCCTCGCCGCCAATCGCGTTCTCCACGGCCCGTTGCGCGTCTTCGATGCTTAGTCCGTAGGGCGCCAGCCGGTTGCGGTCCCATTGAAAGTCGAGGAAATAGCCGGTGCCGGTCCGCTCGGCAAATACACCGCGCGTACCTTTGACTTTGCCCAGAACCGTTTCCAGTTGCGTGCCGATCTGTTCGATCTTGCCCAGATCCGCGCCCGAAATCTTCAAGCCCAAAGGAGTCCGCATGCCGGTGGTCAGCATGTCGATGCGACCCTTAACCGGCATCGTCCAGGCATTCGTCAGCCCTGGCACACGCAACGCCTGATCCATGAGTTGAACCAACTCGTCTGGAGAAATTGTGTCCGGGGTTAAGTGCCGCAACCCGGCTTTTACAAACTCCGGAGCCCACGACGAATACCAGGTCGCGCGATGCCGCCATTCCCAACGCGGCTTCAACGTAATCACCGTTTCCAGCATGGAGAGCGGTGCGGGATCAGTCGAGGTCTGCGCGCGCCCTGCCTTGCCCAGCACTCGATCTACTTCCGGAAAGCGGGCCAGGATTCGATCGGTATTCTGCAGCAGAATTTGTGCCTGGCTCACCGAAACCCCCGGCATGGTAGTCGGCATGTACAGGATCGAGCCTTCATCCAGCGGCGGCATGAACTCCGAGCCAAGTTGCATGAACACCGGGATCGAGAACAGCACAATGGCAACCGCGCCGCCGATAACCACCCACTTCCACCGCAGGGTTCTGCGAACCAGCGGCTCGTATACCCGCATCAACCAGCGGCTGATCGCGTGATCCTCTTCATTGCGAACTTTGCCGATCAGCAATGCGTTCGTGATTCGGCATACCCACCGGGGATGAAAATCGAAGCGCCGCACGCGCATCAACAGCAAACGCAGAGCGGGATCAAGCGTAATCGCCATCAGCGCCGCGATCAGCATGGCCAGCGTCTTGGTATACGCCAGCGGCTTGAACATGCGCCCTTCCTGCGCTTCCAGGGCCAGCACCGGCAGAAAGCTCACCGCGATCACCAGTAGCGCGAAGAACGTAGGGCCCGCCACCTCTTTAATGGCCGTAATCACTACGGCGCGGTAGTCCCCGACGCGTCCTCCGCGTTCCCACAATTCAAGTTTCTTATGGGTCTGCTCGACCACCACAATGGAGGCGTCCACCAGCTCGCCAAACGCGATCGCCACTCCGGCGAGAGACATGATATTGGCGCTGATCCCCAGCAGCCGAAAAGGGATAAACGAGACCAGCACCACCACCGGCATGGTGACGATGGGAATCGCAGCGCTGGGAAAATGCCATAGAAATATCAGGATGATGAGCACCACGGTTACGATCACTTCGACGATGGTGATCTTCAGATTGCTGATCGCGCGATGAATGAGTTCGGAACGATCGTAGACAGGAACGATCTTGACGCCTTCCGGCAAGCCGGGCGTGATGTCGGCGATTTTCTGCTTCACGCGGCCGATCACGTCCATTGCGTTCTCGCCGCTGCGCATCACCACGATGCCGGAAACCACTTCTCCCTTGCCGTCCAGGTCAGCAATTCCGCGCCGAAGTTCGGGCCCTTCCACCACCTGGCCAACGTCCTTGATGCGAATAGCCGTGCCGTCGGCGCTCGTCGACAGCACGATGTTGCCGAATTGTTCCGTGGAGGTCGCATAGCCGCGGCCACGAATCATGTATTCCGTGCCGCCAAATTCCAGGAGCCGCCCACCTACTTCCTCATTCCCGCTGCGCACCGCCTCAACGACGCGCCGGATCGGAATCCCGTAAGCCTGCAGCCGGTTCGGATCTACGTTGACCTGGAATTGCCGCGTGTACCCGCCTACCGGCGCCACCTCGGCGACCCCTGGTACCGAACGCAGGTGATAGCTGAGATACCAGTCCTGATACGAGCGCAGATCCGACAAGCTGTGTTTGCCGGAGGTATCGACCAGCGCGTATTGGTAGACCCAACCCAGAGCGGTGGCATCGGGTCCGAGTTCCGCCTTCACTCCTTCCGGCAGGCGCGACTGCACGCCTGAAAGGTATTCCAGAGCGCGCGAGCGCGCCCAGTAGAGATCGGTGCCGTCTTCAAAAATGATGTAAACGTAGGAATAGCCGAAATCTGAGACGCCGCGCACCGTCTTCACTTTCGGCGCGCCCAGCATCGCGGTCACAATGGGATACGTGACCTGATCCTCGATGATGTCGGGGCTGCGGTCCCAGCGCGAATAAATGATGACCTGGGTATCGCTAAGGTCCGGGGTGGCGTCCACGGGAATTCCCAACATCGCCCAGCATCCAAAAATGCAGGCGAGCGCTACGGAGGCCAGCACAAGAAATTTGTGCTCTATCGAGAAATCGACAACGCGATTAATCATGGACGGCGCCCGGCAGCAGTTAAAGCTGCTACGTGCTCCGGTTCCTGGCTGAACTTACGCTTGCAGCGATCGGAGCAGAAGTAATAGGTCACGCCGTCGCGCGTCAGCGTATTGCCCTCTTTGACAGACTTCGCGGGATCGACACCCATGCCGCACGCCGGATCTTTGACTTCCTTTGCACCCAGCACAACCCCATTCGCCGGAGTCGCCTGCAGAGGTGTCTTCTCGGGTTGTGGTCCGCTGGTCGAGGACGGGCTGGATTTTAAGCGGCTTTCGGAATCGACCAGGAAAGTTCCCGCGCTCACCACGCGCTCGCCTTCTGATAATCCCCGTACAACCTCCACCCGGTCTCCCATCCTCCAGCCAGTTTGCACCAGCCGCGGTTCGAACACTCCGTTGCTGCGCTCCACGAATACCCGTTGCTCGCGCCCCGTATCGATGAGCGCATCCACAGGAATCGAGAGCCCCTCCGGCACTGCAGCCGGCAAATCCACATCCACGAACATGTCTGGGCGAAGAGCGAATCCCGGATTCTCCGCCTCTAATCGCAATTTCAGTGTCCGCGTCGAGGGATCCACTTGCGGCAAAATCTGTGTAACCCGCGCCGTGAAGCTCTTTTCCCCGCCTGCTAATGTCACGTGGGCCGGCGTTCCCGCACGGAAGTTCTTCGCGTCACTGGCAAAGATGTCGGCCACGATCCACACCCGGCTCAAGTCCGCAATGCGGTAAAACTCCATGGAACGATCAAAATGCTGTCCGCCACTGATATTGCGGCTCAGGATGAAACCTTCCACCGGTGAGACCAGGTCGACGCTCTCCGGCAGTTGCCGGTTCTCGGCCATCTCTTTAATCTGCGCGTCGCTCATTCCCAGATTGCGCAGCCGATCTGTATATCCCTGGATACTGCTCACTCCCTGCTTTGACACCGCACCCGGGAACGGCACAGTTCGCGAGCCATCCCTGCCCGTGGAGCCCGGGATCGATGCCGTCGCCGCCAGGAAGCCCGAAGCGACCGACAGCGCGTCCGCCCCATAGCAAGTGGCCAGCTTTTGATCCTTTTTCACCAGCGTTCCCACCGAATCGTTGAAAGTGTCCCGCACAAATCCGTCCATGCCGGCGTCAATGCGATAAATGCGGTTGTCTTCCGGGACCACGCGGCCCAACACGCGAACGTTCTCCCGAGCGGGAGTTTTCTCGACAGCCGTGACGCGAATGCCGAACATTTGCTGTCTCTCGGAGTCGATGCCGACCATCCCCGCGGCCACGGGCGCCGGGGAATCTATTTGCGCGGAAGCGTTTTCGGCGTAAACCGGTTGCAACTCCATGCCGCAATCCGGCGCAATCCCGGCATGATCCGACCGGTAATCAGGATGCATTGGATCGACCCAGTAGAGTACGTGGCGCGCACTCTGGATCTGGACAGGAGCTTGCGAAGTGTGATGACGTCCTGCCAGATAGGAACCGATCATCAGAACTACTAGTGCGAATGCTGCTCCAATTTTTTTCATCGACGTTTATACCGCAGTCGTAGTCAAAACTCGGCCCGTCTCTGTTACTGGGGTGAAGCAGAAGAGCTTGCGGGTGTCGGGGAAGTTGATCCTTGCGTAGCTGGTGTGGCTGAGCTCGCCGACGACGCTCCCGCCGTTCCTATCTGTGCAGCCGTCGCCTCGCGTGCCTTCAGTGCTTGCTCAGCAGCTCGCTGTTCCGCCTGCTTGTACATTGCCTGGCGGCGTGATTCCATGTCTTCGCGCACGCGGGCCGCCTGACCTAATTCAGCCAACTGCTTATCAAACTGTCCAACCATCAGCTCCCACATCTGCAGATTCGCCTTGGCAACCGGATCCTTCGAATGAGTAGCCGCCGCTGTCGTTTGCATCTGCTTCAATAGCACATGCATCTTGCCCACAGTCGCTTTCATCTCATCCACACGCTGCTGCATCAGTGACTCGGAACGCACTGCCGCAGCCTTACCCTCGGCATCGGTCATGGCCATCCCGGAGGTCCGATGCGAAAAAGCTCGCGGTGTTGAAGGCGCTACCGTCTGCGCCAAACCGGCGGTCGCTGCCAGGATCACCATGGCTGCGCTGGCTGTTATTAACTTCATCTCAATTTCTCCTTGGCATCGAAAAGCTATGCTCCGGCGCACTGCCCAAAGCATTTGTATTTCATCAATCGAACTATTGGGGGACAGCTAACATCAGCGCGGTATAGAAAACCGCGATTCGTCCAGTTTGGGATTCGAGACGATACTCTCGATCTGGATCTGTTCTTTATCTTTATAACCCTCAACCACGGTTTCCAACAGGTAAGGCATCATCAACCCATTGACGGAACGATAATCGTGCAAATAGGTCGCTACGGGGCGGTACTTGCCATCGAGGCGCCGTGGAGTTCCTTCTATCTTGATCTCGAGGAAGTTCTCTGCATCCACCCAAACATGACGTGCGTGGCCGGCCTTATCCGTCACTTTCAGGTTATAGGCTTTGTGTCCTTCAACCTGGTCCACCGCTTGCAGTTCTACTTGCGAGCCTTTCGCCGCATAGTCGATCAGCAGCCCGTCCAGATCCGACTCCGTAGCCGCCGCTTGCAATTCCTCAGGCGTGTATTTCTCCACATCATGACGGTTCAAAAATGGACGTAATTTCCAGCCCTGCTTGCCGTCATAAACCTGCACTGCGGTTTGGCCATTAAACTCGATCTCGACTCGTTGTTTACGCCCTCGCTCCAGATCCATCACAAAAGGCAGCTTTACCTGCTCGGCTGGGCGTTGTGGCGCTGCCGCGGCTTTCCGTACACCCGGAACTGGAATCGTCGGCCGGTTATTGCCGCCCGCGTCCATCTTCCCCTTCATTTCCAGCGAATGCACTGCGCGCCACGCCGTCAACCCGCCACGAGCCTGCACGTTTTTCTCTACGATCTGCGCGGCTGTCAACGTACCCTTAGTTTCAGTACCGTCTGCCGCACCCATGGACACGGAGACGCACGTCAACACCAGAGTTGCGGAAAGCAAGAGTCTCTTTCTCATCGATTCCCCTTTTTTACAACTAAATAACGAACGCAGAAATAGTCCGCAGCGAGGTTTTCTTTGGAGGAGGTATGTTATGGGTCTTGCGATTTGCCGCATCTCTGCGGAACAAGGGGGAGCATTATTGTGGCATGGATGGGGTGCGCAGGCAAGCACAATTTCTTGTCTTGCAACCCGTTTCGATTGTGGATTCCGCCGCTTCCCGCGGCCTCGTCGGGTGGGTTGCCTATTGCACCACGAGCTCGTCCACGTGAAATTTGCCGATTACAACGCTGACGCGGTCACCACGCTTTACAAACCCGCCTTTGTTGGAAAACAACATCCAATAAGATCTTCCTTCCTCTGGCGGTGCGCTTTGGCGCAACTGTCCTACCTTTTCCATGCTAGGCACCACCAGTTTCACGTGGGCACGCTCATCCACCAGGTATGGCTTCAGCCGCTTGTCGCTAAGGGCCTTCGCTTTTTGCGGGTTCAGTACGCGGTAGGTGAAACGAATCATCGCCCCGGATTCGACCGCTTTCGTTGAGATAGCGTCCACGCCCCACACCGTCTGCGTGTAAAGCTGGGAGCGTCTCGTCCGCTGGCTCCCCACCCGTTCAGAAGGAGAAACGGCGCGGGCTGACCTGCTGGCATTTGGATTTGAGGATTGCCCGAGAGCAATGGAAACAAGAACGACATTGGCGAGGGCTAACACGACATGCTTCCTCGCGACAGGCAGAACCGCACTTATGCACATATAACCCGTGACTCCCGAGTTCTTTATCTTAGCCCAAAAAATTCCGGGAGCAGTACTCAGGGCTGGTTTACCTCTGGGTACCGCCCCCGGATTTCAATCCACTCTCGCGATCTTCGCATCCTCACTGGGTGGTCGATTGTGACCACCCGCTAAGAGCTTCTAGTTTGCGTTGAAGTTCGCGCTCCTCTGAGTCCCGGTGCCAGCTGCGCCCGTAACGTTAATCGATACAAATGCCGCTCGTGTACTGGTGCTGGTCCCTGGAACATATCTGACTGCGATCGTACAGGTACTGTTGGTGGCCAACGTTGTGCCGCTTGTGCAGGTTCCACCGGTGATAGAGAACGTCCCTCCTCCATTGGTCGTCTTAGTGATAGTCGGAGCAGACGTCAGCTGTGTCGAAGCACCGGTGGTGTTTGTCACAGTGATGGTAGCGTTCTTAGTGGTAAGGTTCGCGGGGAATGTCGTCATAGCCGGGCTCGGCGCTGAGAACGACAGAGCGGTTCCTGTTCCGCTCAGGCTTGCGATGTTCTCCACGCTCGAACTGCCGGGATTCGACAGCGTAACGGTTAAGAATCCGCTCTTTGCCCCGGTTGAGGTTGGATTGAAATGCACTGCGACAGTGCAACTCGCCTGTGGCGCTAATGACGTAGTGCAAGTACCAGTCGTGCCCACCGCAAACTGGTTCGAGGTCACGCCGAAACCCGAGAACGACATACTGTCAGTAGTGCTCGGATTCGTCACTGTCACAAACTGATCCGCAGTGGTCGTGTTCACCAGATGCGAACCAAATGCCAATGACGTCGGGTTGACCGTGAAGCCGCTGCCTGAGAGGGCCACCGGGTTGATGACTGCGGCCGCCGGCGAGCCACTGGCAAAGGTACCAGCCACTGTGAGATTGCCGGTTGCTGCCGCCGGTCCCGTAGGCGTAAAGATTACGCCGATGGTGCAAGTGCGCGGGTTGGCCGGGGTACCTGCAGCCAAGCTTGTGCCGCAAGAGCCGCCGGAGCGTGAGAACTCGGCTGGAAAGGTGATAGCAATGCCGTTCAGCTGCACGTCAGTGTTCGACAACGTGAGCGTCTGCACCGCACTAGCAACACCCTGCGCCTCGAACCCGAAGTTCAGCGAAGTCGGCGACAAGCTCGCGCCCGTGCCAGTTCCAGTGAGCGTCACCGGCGAGCCCACTACCGTAGCACTCGACGTGACAGTGAGGTATGCAATGGCGTTGCCCGGTGCGGTCGGCGAGAACGCCACGTTGATCGTGCACGTCCCGCCGTCGGCTACGGGGGTAGCCGCACTGCAAGTACCGCCAGCAGCCACTGCGAACATTGAGCCCGTCGAGAACGCTGCATCGATTCCGGTCACCGGACTCCCGCTCGAGTTGGTCAGAGTCACGCTCATCGCTGCGCTGGTCGCGCCGACTCTCGTGTTGGGGAAAGTGACCGTCGAAGGCGATACGAAGACCTCCGCCGCACCTGTACCGCTCAGTGCTACCGGCGATCCACCTACCGTGGAACTCGCGCCGATGCTCACTGAACCGTTCGACAGGCCGGATACAGTTGGGGCAAACGTAATGCTGATGGTGCAGCTGCTGGTGCCGCTGCTATTGGCTGCCAACGTTCCGGTACAGGTACCGCCCGTGCGCGAGAACCCGGTTCCCGTCACCGTGACGGTGATGCCGGTCAAGCTCGTCGTGGTACTTGGATTAGACAACGTCAGTGTCTGCGTCGCCGACGCCTTCACTGCCACGTTGCCAAACGACAGCGACGTTGGGTATACGTTCGCGGACGTGGAACGATCTCCGGTCTGGAACTCAATTGCGCCCGCGTCAAACTTGCCATCGTTGCCGTTATTGGCAAGGTCAGGCCGCGGGTTTCCATAGAAATCCGTCGCCGGGTGAGTCACGCTCGTCGGCACCATGTCGATCGCCGGCGAGTACTGCGACAGGTTGAAGTCGGCGAGAGTCGCGCCCGTGACCGGGTTCGACGTCGTCAAGGGTCCCCAACGCAGGTTGATCCAGTTGTTGCCTTCGTCCGTCGTCGCAGAAGGACTCAGGCTGAACTGGGGAAGCGGCAGCGCATTCGATTCATTGGTACCCGGCGGCACCTGCCATCCCAGGTTCTGGTAGCAGGCTGTCGCACTCTTGTCAGTTCCGCAAGCCTCGGGCGGTATGCGCGAGCCGTTGCAGTACTGGTGATTGAGCTGCGGATTGCCACTGATATTAGTGGAGGCATAACCCGTTGTGCTCGTCAGAACCGAGTACGCCGGTGCGAGTGTCCCACCGGTATGGTTGGTTGGCCCGGTATCGCCACGTACGCCGATATCCCAGAAGCTGGAGCCACTCGGACACGCACCGGTCGCCGTCTGGTCGCCTGCCAGGCTACCATCCATGTTCCTCAGCTTCACCACGTATTGCTGGTTCGTGGTCCCCGGACCAACAGCCTCCACCCCGATGATGAAGGAACGGTTCTGGTAGATCACGTCGGCGTTCAGTTGTGGCGCCGAGTATGCTCTGCACGCCGTTCCTGAAGTCCCGCCGTGATTGGTCGGGCATCTCACTGCTCCAAGCCCACCCGCCACCTGGGCCATGTTGGCAGCCAGTACTGCGCTGTTAGTCACAGAAACCAGGCCTGCCGGCTGCGGCGTGGAGCCCGCGCCGACGTCACAGATACCGGTATTGGGATCGAGATGACCCGCCGGGCACGGACCTGCA
Source organism: Candidatus Sulfotelmatobacter sp. (assembly GCA_036376495.1). GTDB lineage: Bacteria > Acidobacteriota > Terriglobia > Terriglobales > Acidobacteriaceae > Sulfotelmatobacter. The sequence goes on from DASVAE010000025.1 coordinate 54,149, forward strand.
GCACTCGCCAGAGGCGCAAACAGCGAGTTGAACAGCACGCCCGAGGACGCCGTCGAATCGTTGGACACGATGGTGTTGTTGAGAATATCCACGTTCAACGCGTCCAGCAGCGAGAGACCGCCGCCATCCCAGCCGGCAACGTTGTTGGAAATGATGTTGTTGGTGATCTGGATAGCGTTCCAGGGCGACAACATCTGGAACTGGCGCGAACCATCGCTCGGCGCGCCCGGCCATGTCGTCGCATTGTTGCCCCGGGGGAAGTTGACCACATCCGTTCCGTTGATGTTCTGCAACCGCAACCCACCACCGCTGCCGGCCTCGGCCGAGTTGCCCATGATGGTGTTGGCGTTGATGACCAGTCCCGGCCCGGTTCCGTCGCTCGGTGGGATCGAGCCTGGAAGCGAGACGCAGTCCTTGTCATTGCCCTCGCCGCAAGGCGGATCGGGATCTGGCGCGCCCATAATCAGCAGGCCGCCGCCGTTGGTTGCGATGGTTGGATTGGTGCTCTGGTTGAAGATGATCGTGTTGTGTTCGATCGTGCCGTAGTAGCTGTAACCAACATGCGCTACGCCAGCTCCATCGCCCGTATTCATGTTGCCGCACACCCAGTTGTAGCTGAACTTATAGTAGTCGGCGCCGTTGCAGAAGCTGACACCGCCTGCACCCGCCGGAGTGGACGAGAACAACTCGTCGCCCAGCGAGGAGTTCGCCGTTACTGAGTTGTGATGCACATTGACGTTCAAGTTGTAGCAATACGGCAGTGCCAGGTTTGCAACGTTGGTACCCAGGCAGGAGCCCGGAGGAACGTTCGTCGCGAGCGTGGCATTGCCGAACGTTGGGCCAACCGGGATTTCCGTGTGTTCGCCTTGACCGACAGTGATGCCGCCAGACAGCGTCCCCTGGTTGCTGTGGATACGGTTATTAGCAATCTGGAGGTGGTGACCCCAGGCATGGACAAAGATTCCGCCCCCGCCCTGGGAACTGTTGATCAGGCTCAATCCGTCGATGCTGGACGGGTTGCACTGGAAGTTGCTGGGGTACGGATTGCTTGCATTTCTGTTCCCCCCGACTTGGCAATCGCTGCTCGTCAGCACAACGCTGCCATCCGGGAATGCGGACTCAGTTGCTCCGCTGCCGAACGGATCGCCTGCATTTCGAGGGATATTTACGCCCTTGCCGAGCACTGTGATGGCGGCACCTTCATAGGCGCCCATCAGACTGGGCTCGATCAACTGTTCTGCCAGGTTGCCATTGACTGACGTGTCCCAACCCAGCACACCTTCCATCGGCACACGATCCACGATTAGCCTCGGGAAAGTAGCTGAGCCGTTGGGCAGGTAGTTCATGCCGGCCGGGCAGTTGGGAGGATTCCCGGTGCCCGCAGCTGAGCCGTCTGGCGCCAGGCCAAACAAGCAACCCACCTGCTGCCGCCACGGGTCGAGCTTGGTCGAGAGCGAGAAGCCCTGGGGATGCGGATTGGCGTTGATCACACTGGACACCGCGCCGACACCTTGCAGCCGCACTGGCTTCCACATCAGCACCATTTCGTCGTAGCTACCCGGGGGAACGATGATCATGTCGCCCGGAGCAGCCGCGTCGATGGCCGATTGAATCGTCTCGCTGCCGGACAGAACCATTGGAGGTTTGCCTCCCACGGTAACCGTCACGGTATCAATGGACTGCTTGCCCGTGGCCGTAGTGATGCTCAGTTCGCCACACGATGCGTGCAAGCCGCCATACAACGTCTGCTGCTGCACATCGCAATCCGGCACGCCGCTGGGCACAAAGCCTGTGATTGAACTGTCTGACCAGGTCACGCCCGTCATGGGCTTGCCAGCGATGGTCACGTTGGGACAAGGCGTGCCTTCGACGCCACTATTGCAGGCAGCTGATGGCGCCGTGCCGAAACCATAGTGGCGCGTCACCCTCGCCTTGTTGAATGGATCCGCGGACGCCGATGGACCGGTATACCCGTAGTTCTCCACCGGTTGGTCGCCCAGCGCTGTGATGGTCAGCTTTGCGTCGCCCGTACGCACGCTTGCCGTAGCCGCAGCACCGCTGCCGCCGCCCCCGGTGAAACCAACCGTCGGAGCACTGCTGTAGTTCGAGCCCGGATTCGTGACGTTCACCGCGACCACACTCGAGGTGATCGTCGCAATTCCGGTTGCCGTGGTTCCGCTCGCAGGCGCCGCGAACGTCACACTTGGCGCGCTGCCATAGCCGGACCCTGGATTGGTTACGGTGACTGAAGTTACTGATTGAGTCACATTCGCAGTCGCGGCAGCACCGCTGCCACCACCGTTCGTGAACGTGACAGTCGGCGCTGAGGTGAATCCCGAACCTCCGTTCGTTACAGTTACGCTGCTCACACCCATGACCACCGAGAAGGTCGCGCAGCTGGTCGTGCATCCGTGGCCCGTAACCGTAACCACGCCGTTCGTGCCCGGGCGCGACGTGTAGTTGTTGTTACCCAGATTCAACAGCGTTATGTTGGTGACGTGACGCGGTGCGGTTGCGTTGGTGGTAACAGCGACTACAGCACAACCGGCGCCGCTGCAGCCTCCCCCAGTAATCGTGAACGTAAAGGTGTTAAAGAAAGACGCGCTGTAGCCCGTGCCGGCATTGGTTAGCGACACTGAGTTCACCTTCAGACGCGCCGTGCCAGTTGCGCCGGCGCCCCCGCCACCAGCGATGGTTACAGTGGGTGCGCTGGTGTAGCCCGTGCCGGCATTCGTCACCGAAACGGATGCTACTTTCGAGATCACATTGGCAGTGCCTGTGGCAACGGTTCCGCCCGCACTCGGAGCACTGAACGTGACTGCAGGAGCGCTCGTATAGCCAGTACCGCCGTTCGAAATGGTTACTCCAGTGACCATCCCCGAGATGACCGCAGTCGCGGAAGCCCCGCTGCCACCGGTTCCGAAATTGTTGAAGGTAACGGATGGAGCGCTGCTATATCCCGTTCCGCCATTGGTGACGTTCACAGCGATCACCGGTCCCTTGCCGCTGGCCACCCACGGTCCTATTCCGTCGCCGTTCACTTGCTTGATCGATGGTGTGGTATCCGGATAAGAGCAGTCCGGATGGTTATACCCTTCTGCAAACGCCGAGGTTGGTACGACCGGCGTGTCGAAATACCCGGTCTGGCCTGGCATGAATGGCAGTTCGTAGCAGAACTGGCTGTAGCCCGGCTGGAACAGCGGGTCGGGCGTTGCATCCGATCCTGCATCGTTCATGCAAAGCACCATCATGGTCGGCCCATAGCCCGTCGGGTTGGGGGGGTTAACCTCCCAAGTCGAGTAGCTCAGGCCGTTATAGACGCCGAACCCATCGGAATACGTGCGCGCAATTTCCGTTCCGGTCCAGTCCCTGATCGCAACGGGCAAGTACGCTGGGGAAAACTTCTCACCGAATTGCGGGGAGAATGGATCGAATTCCGCCGTGAAGTCATCCGTGATTATGCCCGTGAAGTGCGCGGCTTTGTGGACCGAGGAGAAGAGGTAGAACTTAGCCAACGCCGAGCTCTGATCTTCCAGCGTGACTTCTTTGCGGTCGCACAACGGACGCATCGCTCCCGCGAAGGGTGCCACTTCCGCGGATGCCGGGAACAGGCTTATGTAATCCGGAACCTGGCGCACCGTGCCCACGCAAGGCCAGAAGCTCTCGACGCTGCCGGTGTCACCTTCATGGCTGGGGACGTTGGGATCTCGCCCCAGATTCTCAGTTCCGTTCTGAGCATTCAGCGGGTTTCCGCTGCCAACGTTGCTAGCAATTTCCGCCTGATCGGGCAGGATGAAGATGCTGCCCAGCCCGCCGAACTGCTGCGTTACCGGAGCGATAAAGTTGTCGCCGATCAGGATGTTCTTGTCTTCTTCTTTGACCAGTTCATAGCCGGGGGGAACAACCACTTCCACCACGTACTTGCCCGCAGGCAGCATGGGCATGCCCACGCGGTAGGGATCGCTGGAATCGGGGTTGAGAATGCAAGCTGTGCAATTCGTCCCCGCCGGCTTTCCTGTTGTCGGGTCAATACCGGTGACGCTGGGGAAACTGTACATGCCATCGTAAGGCGCCGGCTGTAACTGGTTCCAGTTGTGCATGCCGTCATAGCACTTGTACTGCGAGTTGTGCGCCAGCGGCAGCGTTTTCGTGATGTCGTCGTTGTTGTTGTACAGATCGAGCCACTGCGGCTGCTTGTCCAAAGCGTAGAAGAACGGATCGCTGGTGGACTGCCCCGGGCAGCTGACGTTCGGAACATAGCTGCTCCCATCGGCGGCCTTCACCCAATTGCCATTGGCATCCTTCCGGAAGCCCTGCATCCAGTCATCAAAGCTGGTGGTCTCGGTGGTATCGACCAGTGTAAGCGTCTTGGTCACGCCGTCCGGCGCAATGCCTTCTTTGTACAGATTGACCTTGACGTGCGGAATGAGCGGCTCCCAGCTGAGTTGTAAGAGCAGCGTCGGATCGTCAAACGGCCGGGTTGAGGCATAGACCACGTGCCCGTGAATACCGCCGTTCTCGGCGGGCTTTGCTGGCGTCACCACGGCTCCGGTCGAATCCGTTACTGCTGCCGTCCCCTCTGCGTATGGCCTCTTTCCGAACTCCAGGAAATTGTTCTGTCCCGAGAAGCCCTGCCATCCATACGAACCGAACCAGTACGGCGGATCGATTCGGCCGGCGGAGTGATTGGTGGTACTGCTGGGTACGGGACCCAGCTTGATCGAGTCGCCAGCACCCGTGCAATCCGGATTGGAACAATACACCGCGCCGGGCAGCGACAAGTCCGCTGGCAGAGGGAAGTTTTCATATGTATTGGCCAGGTTCTGACCAATCGCGGAGCCACCGCAGTTCGGGTATCCATTGCTGCCGTTGCCGCAGTAGCTGGTACCGTCGGCTGGTCCTCCCGCGTCATACACGACGTGTACCCCTGTGGTCTTGTAGCGAGTGCTATCGGTCTCGAGCACGTACCAGTTGAACAGCGGGAACACCTCGTTGAATCCCGCATAGCCGTTCAGGTCGGTGCTGTTAAAGTTTGAGAAGCTGCCATCGCGGAAGCGGATGTTGGTCGCTACCAGCGGAAGTCCCGTGTCCAGATCGTTGCCTTGCCCGTCATGATGAGTATGGCCGTCTCCATTCATGTCCAGGAAGGTGCGAGTGTAGATGTCCGCTTGCCACTGGTGGACCGCCACCTCTCCCATATCGAGCTGTGTATTGCCCGCGAGTCCGATGGGCGTCGAGATTCCGTCCACTATCTGATCGTTCCACTGGTCGAAGGTCGTTATCTTCCAGTTTCCAGTTGGTATCCCCGTGAAGCTGAAGTTGCCGTCTGCATCGCACTTCGTGAATGCAAAATCCTCGCCATCCGGGTCGCCCAAGCTGACGTAGGACTGGGTAAAGGAGTAGCTGTCGTGATTGCCGCTGCCGTACAACCGTTCATCCGGCGTCCGGCTCATGCGGCCGGTCGTGATGTGACCCTTCACCGAATTGTTGCAAACCGCGCTCCCACTGCACAGCGTTTTAAGGCGCTGGTTGATGATGTCGGGATTGGCGAAACCGATACTCACGTGGTACCCCGCCGGCCCGAATTCCTGGAAATATGCCGGCTCGCCGATGCGCATGAAGGAGTCATGCGCCTTCTGCCCATCCAGAGTATTGGTCTGCAGCCACTCTTCTCCGCGCGCGATGCGATCGGCGTTAGGCGTGGCTACGATGCCATAGCGCCCCTGGTACAAATTGGGCACTACAGCTTGGCCTGCAAGGGGGGAGAGCGTGACACCGTCCGACTCGTACGTCGGGCAGGTAAGGATCATGCCCACGATACCACGCTGGCTCTGATCCCCCGTCAGTGCGTTAGCCGTGACGGTTGGCGAAATGGGACAAGCATCCAGCTGCGTGAGCGGGTCAATGCTTCCCGCCAGGCTGTTCGTCAGCGGCATATTGAACATGTCGTACGTTGGCTGACCCGTAGCATCCCCGGTGCCGCCTGCGTCGTCAAAGATCGTGATTTCGAACCCACCCAGGCCAGGCTCGTTCGGCGCAAGTACGTCCAGACCGCCGCCCGCGTCGTGTTCACCATTCAACGGGAAGTCGTCCTCGAATACAAAGACCGTCAGCTTCGCCGTCGGATACGGGCTGGGCTGCGTATAGATGTTCACCGCCAGTTGTCCAGCACTGATCGGAGCACCACCCATGCCGTGACCGCAGGAACCTGCTGCCTTGCCCGCGACAGAACAATCGGGCGCGCCGGCATACCCAGCTTCGAATGGGTCCGCCGCGTCTCCCGGCAACACCGAGATGTAATAGCGCTTGTTGGGATCGATGCAGTTCTTCACGTCCGGCGTAGCCAGCGAGCACACTGCAACCTGGCTGGGATCCACTGGAGTTTGCCCATTTCCGGATCGGCAGATCCCATTGCCCTCATCGCAGACTACCGGGCTACCCTGCAGTGTCTGTCCGGCTTCGCACGAATTTGGACCGGTACAACCGCTGGCAATCACCGGCATGCTGCTGCTGTGGAAGTTCGTTCCAAAGTTCGGCACGACTCCGCCGCCATTCCCAGGACACCCTGCCGGTGGCGGGTTCGTTGTGCAGTTCGGGTCGACATAGAACGTACGGTCTTCTTCAATGATCCACCGGTAATCGCTGATCGTCGTCTTCTTGTCGTTCCCATCGAGAACCTTGACTGCCAGCCCTCTCGCCGCCGGGAAAGTCACAGAAACGGTTCCCACGTTAGCCGCGCCGCTTGCGGTTCCCTGCGAGTTTTTCGCCTGATACGTGAAACTGAAAGTACCGGCGCCTGAACCGTAGGCAATGAAGCCGCCGTTCGGATCCACTTCAACGCAAGGCGCTATCGGCGTGCTCGCGCAGGGACCGATTCCGTTGATTGCGGCCGCCGTGACTGTGGCAGCGGCAACTGAGAGCGGATAGCCAGCCGTATCCTTGTCGGCCAACAGAATGCCTGGAGGCGCAATCTTCAGGTAGGTTGCCAGGCTCGACGTGTACGCGCTGTTGCCCATCACGATGCCGCCGGCAGATTCAAGTGATGCCGGGTTCAGCGTAACAGTCGCGCAAGCTGCGCCAGTAGTTGCGCCGTTGCCGCAGTAGGTAAAGGAGTCACTTCCAGACCAGCTGGAATTCGGAACGTAGGTGAACGTTCCGTTCGAGGCCAACGTAACAGTTCCCTGCGTCGGACCTGAGCCTGTTAGGACCTGCACGCCGAAGATATTGACGTCATTGGCGACTACGCCCTTCGAAACGTCCGAAACGGTGAGCGTATTGCAAGTCCCGCTTTGGCATACGACAGAGTTGTAGGTGTCCGGCTTAGCTGTGGCAGCCCCAATTCCACCTGCTCCGCTGGGAATGGACGAACCGTTAATACTGATGTACGCCAACATTCCGGAGTCACGATTTATGGAACCACCCGACAGGCTCAACTGACGATCAAAAACCGGCAGGGCTGGGCTCGTGCAACTGGTAGCGGGTGCTACAGGAGTGCACCCCGGCGTCGAGTTAATCATCACATCGTAGGTTTTGCCCGCAGGCATGAACACTTCGCTCTGCACGCGAGGCACGCCGGGCAGCGGATTGCCATCTTCGGCGATCAAGGCGAAGCCGGAGGCAGTGCTTCCTGTCGTCGCGCCCACAATTGAAGGCACATGCATGCGCAGGCCGGCGTTGACCATTCGTACTAGTACGTTCCCGCTGACGTCGCCAGTCACCCCGGCGGCCGGCGAAACCGCAAACAGGGATGTTTGCGGATGGGTCTTATCGAAGGCAGCGCCATTGATCAGGTAATACAGTGGCGTGTAGTTGACCACCGGCGGATAGCAGGCCGCCGCGCCTCCGCTACAATTCGGTGCCGTGGGCCCGTTCGCAACCAGCGTCCCACCCACCTGGGCGGAAGCTGTGGCGGTAGTGCCGGAAGTGGGAGGGTCCAGGACGACCGTGGGCGGGTAATTGGAAAAGTATCCGGACCCCGCACTCGTTACCGTGATGGCCGTTACCTGTCCGTAGGTTGGACTAGTAGAATCGCTGTCGATTGTGGCGGTCGCTGTTGCACCTGACCCATTTCCGCCGATGAAGTGCACCGCCGGAACGCTGGTATAACCCGAACCTCCATTTGTCACAGAGATGCTTCCGACGCCGCCCTGGACCAATACCCCCAGCGTCGCCGACTCGCTAAAGCCCGATGTGCGCACTGCCGTATCCACCGCCTTGTTTTGCGTTGGATCGATCTCACTGAGCAGCATCGCAACATCCGCTTTGTACGTTACTGCCGCGCGAGAGCCAGCGGCTGGATACGCTGTGCCCGTGGAAGCGTCGGTTACCACCACAATTCCAAACAGTCCCATCGGTACTTGGATCGACGGGTGCGTGCCTGACTCGAGCAGGTACGTGCCCGGTCTAAGATTGCTCCAGGTTAGCTGCACGCTGGAACCCACTGGAACTTCGGTTGCGAACGACTGCACCCGGGGGCCTTGAGCCGGTGGTGTAAAGGTTGCCGCTCCGTTTGTAGGATCGCTCGTATTGCCGGCGCTGATGTCAGACGATCCGGTGATCGGCCACGTCGCGCCCTGTTGCGCATGACTCGGGCTGGCAATGGTCGTTGCTCCCGTGCCCAGCCCACCACCCAATTGCCCGACGATCACAATCGATGTGGGAATGTTGTTCGGCGTGCTTCCCGTCGGGAACGAAAGATTATTCGTGAGATTGATCTGCAAACCGCCCGCGTTCGTGGGAACCGTGATCACTACGGGCGACCACTGGCCAACAGCCGCTGCGGCCGGATTCAGCGCAGCGCAGGTTGCCCCCGAGCCCGCCACATTAGCGCAACTATAGCCCCACATCGGAACCGTTTGGCCGTCCGGCAGAGTGGCCATCGTGGGCGCGGCCGTTAAACTGACCGCCTGCTGGCCGACAGACGGGCTTACCCCCAGGAGGAGAAGAAGGGTTAGCGGGACGGCGATCTTCAAACTCGACTTAACGAAGTGGAATAGCATCTTTTCTCTCCTGGTTAGAACGACTCGTCAATGACGAACTCCCGGGAATCAACCAGCATCATCATCAGCATGCCGCCCGGGAAAATATTGTTGGTGGTGATTTCGCGCTCGTTGTGCGAGTGCCACATAAACGCAAAGCCCGCCTCCGACGACGGGTTATTGGCTATCGTTCCGGAAGGGGGAGTAGTCCCGGTGGTGCCGCAACCTGTGAGCGTGTTCGCGCCCGTGCACGTTCCGAAGGTGGCGCGGGTAGTCGCATCCGGTCCCAGGTATGGACTGCCACTAAACCAGGCGCCATTGGTCAGAATGTTAGGATCGGGCAAGGTCACTGGACCGCCGCCGCTCACGTCCCCAAAAGGCGCTTTTTCTACGGGCTTGTTGTGGTCCTGGCACCATTCGAAGTAGTTAATCGCCGTGGGATCGCCCGTGTTGTAGCCGTTCGCATCCGGCGTGCATGGCAGCACTGCATTCGGATCGTTCGAGCTTGGGTGGTGACCATACGCATCCCAGTTCAGGCCCTTCCCGCTCCAGTAGAAGATGCCATCCATTGCCAACCCCGGTGTCGTGGTCGTCGTAAACAGCAGTGGGCCGGCGAGGGCTTGCCCGTCGGGAGTGAGAATCAGGTTGCCGTCGCGTCCCAGGATGCGCACGTGGTTGCCGTGCTCGTGGAATGGGTGTTGCCATCGGCCTTGGCCAAGGACCCGCAGCAGGGTCAACTCACCCGGATGCATGTGCGGATTACCGTTGTAGGGCTGGTGCGGATACTGGACCGCGTAGTTCGGGTCCATGTTGTCTGGCATGGAGCGCCCGTTGATCATGTAGTAAGCCGGATGGTAGGGCTCGGTCGCTACGTTCAGGCTCGTCGGGCAAACATTCGTTTCTGAAGGCGTACAGTTGGCAATGGTCGCGAGTTGCTCTTCGGCCTGGCGGTGAATCCTGGGATCTATCTCGGAGAACTGGAACAGGTACTCGCGGTCATAACACGTGTTCGCATCGTCGTAAGCTGAATCTGCAAGCCTGAAGTCAGTTTCCTTCCAATGGCTCTGCGCCGCCGCATTCCCCCCTGGTTTCGTCAACGGCAGTCCGGTCGTGCATACCGACGGTACGTTCGCGGGCAGCACAACAACCGCTCCGTACATCCCCATTTCCACTTGCAGATCGCCCTGCGTTCCGCTGTAGTAGGCGCGCGTACCTGGCGAGTTGGCGACCAAAGTGTAAGTAACACTGCCGTTCGGCGCGGCCTCGGCGGTCAGCAGGCCCGCAACTCCGCCGCTTACGCTCTGCAGTTGCAGACCCGGGAACAAGATCGACGTGTTTCCTGCCCCAGTCGGCAAGGAGTTCGCTAGTGTCACGGTGAACGGTACGCCTTCCGTCACAATCAGCGTTGGCCCCGGAACCTGCATGTCGTTGCAGAACGTATTGCTGATGGCCGAAGGCATAAACTTCGCGCTGCCCGGCGTGTTGCCGGTGCAGCCATAGCCCCAGGAGTAAATCGCCTGCCCATCCGGCTGCGTCAGAAAGGCGGCCCGTGCCGTCAGGGTGAATGCCGTGCCCTGGATACCCGGAGTCGCCGCGTAAGCACTCGCCGTGAGCAGCAGAGCCAGCGCCGCCATTGCCAGCGGAACCAGTCTCGTCATTGAAATCGTCTTTTCCTTGTTCATGGGTTTCATCGCTGCTCTCCTAATTGCTGCAAGTGTTGCCGAACGTGGAGCCGCCCGTAACTTTCGAGCAAACATGAACCTCGGTCATCAGTCCGCCGAAGTTCTCCGCGTCGTTCGCCAGATGATCGAGGTTCGGGGTGTAAAGGTAGTAAGTGCCGGTGGGAACATTGCTGGCATCCAGAATCACGTCGAGCGATTCACCCCCGCCCAGCGTGATCGAGTTCGTGTCGTACGCCATGTTGTTTCCCTCTTCGTCGCGCAGCATCTTGGCGTTGAGGGCGATCACGTGCATCGGAATCCCCAGCGATGCCAGCGTCTGATATTCGGATACGTCCAGGTCGGAAATCCGCAACAGCGCCCTCCCGCCTGCCGGAATGTTGATGATCGCCGGAAGAGGCTGCGAGAAGTGCGACGCTCCATCCGCCGTCTGCGTCTGCAGCGGCCCAGGTGTTACCGTGTCCGGATAGCTGCGGCCATTCAGCAGGAAGTACTTGTCCTTCATGTCGGCAAACCCTTCGGGATTGAAGGTCATCCCCACGAAGTGGAAGTTGGGATCAAAGCCGTGGATCTGGATGGGGTATTCAACGTCATAGGCCGTGGATGCGTCGCCATCGTTATAGGCGTATTTGTGCGGGTTCCCCAACAGGTCCAAGTCATGAGTAGCGGTCGGGCTGCCGGCCGGCACCGGATTGCTGCACAAAATATCTGGGACCGAGCTGACGCTGGGCGACGCGCCATCTCCTGGTCGACGGCAGGCCGTGCGCAAGTCACTCTGCTGGTTCTCTAATGAGGCAACCAGTGAACTACCTTGCGGCACTCGATTCTGCCGCGGTCGCACGTAGATCTGTCCCACCATCCCCATCTGCAAGTGTTCGGGAGGAGTGATGTGGCAATGCCAGAAATAAGTCCCGGCGTCCGGTGCCAGATAGTAATAAGTGAAGCTGCCGCCGATGTTGATCGCCACCGAAGCGTCCGGCACGCCGTCGTAAAATGTCGACGCGTTCGGATAACCGTGGAAGTGGACCGTGTGCTGCTCGAACAGGTCCGGCCGCATGATCATGCCGACGTTGGTCAGCGTAAGGAAAAATTCGTCGTCTTCATCAATCGCCATCAGCGGAGCTGGGATGTTCCCGTTCATCACCCCGATATCCATGATCTGCCGCGGATCCACATGACCGTCCACCGGTGGGATCGCCAAATTTCCGCCGGCTCCTCCGTTTCCCACACCGCTGTTCGGCAACAGAAACTGATAATGCCCCGCTGACAACACGGCGCTGATCGTGTGCATGCCGTTGTAATCCGCGGGAGTCACGCCAGAGACGATGACGGTATCGCCCACCGAGAGGTTTGCACTCGCCGGAACCGTAAAATTGACAATATGGCCGGTTTCACTCATCGAGCTAATCGCCAGGTTCACCGTGTTGTAAGAGAGATCGGGAACCAGACCGACCGCGCCGTTGTAGCCGAAAGCACCCCCTGCGGAATCGGTTGTCGCTGGATCTCCGGGGAGCAGTGGAGCTCCATCCTGTGGGTACACCGTGTTGAACACATCGGGAAACTGCGTGCCTGGCTGCCCCTTCGCGATATCCGCCAAGCCGGACAGCGGGCCGAAGGAGAACATGTACGTCTGCGTACCGTCTCCCATGGTGGAGAACCCATCCCCACCCGAAATCTGCTGGCACTTAACAGCACCGTTCGCCCCAGTAGCAGGTATCAGGTAGCCAGTGTTATTCGGTCCCGCATTGGATACGATCCCCTGGTAGCCACTGCAGCCCTGATTCACTGAGCACGTGTAAATGGTGGGTCCCGTGTAAGCTGGCTCAGAATTATTGTTTCCAGGGTGAGTGATCGTGCTCGGTGGGCACTGCACTCGAAACGATTGCGCGTTAACCGTTGTCGTTGCGATACCGAGGACAAATAGGGGCAACCAAAACCGACACGTATTCCTCATGGCTGTGCAGCCTCCTTCGTGGCGCGAAAACTTAGTTCTCGCTCCAGTGCACCTGTTCTGTTGTGGGGGGCGGGCTTGAACGCTTTCCGATGTCGCGAAGAGAAATTGCCTTCCGCGCGCTGGGGGGTTCGGATCTTGCGTTCTTTGAATCCGCGGGGCAACAGTACTAGGCGGGGTTTACAAACTCTTTGCGATGGGCCAAATATGTTTGTAAAGTTTTGTAAAGTGAACCCGAATGTTAAGACACTTCACTTATCACCTCGGCACTTTTACTTCACCGGCTCTGACCTTCAACAACCAGCGGATCGCTATTCATAATTACTGTCCCTGTCTGAACCGCCTCTAGTCATCGGCCCCAAGGTCTTTGGAGGAAATATTCACGCGACAACGTGGCTCTTTGCTCCAGCGCAAACATTCGAAAGGTCCCCTGATTTATCAATGGTGATCATTGTGCGCACGCCCCCGGCTAAACCAGTCCGGTAACGAGCGAAACAATTGCTCCCCCAAGTTGTCTCGGCACGGCAAGCAACGAACCCCAGAGCATTCAGCATGCACGGCGAGACCTCATTCAACTTCTTTTACAGGCATAACGGACGCCCATGAAACGAGCGCGTGTTGTCGGAGCTCTCATTCTCGTAGTTGCATTCTCACTGTCCGCTCACGCCGACCAGGCCGGTTCCGCCTTCAAGCGCGGCGTTCAAGCCGAATCCAAGAACAACTACGACGAAGCCTTTCAGAAGTACAGCGAGGCTCACGACCTCAAGCCCAGGGACCCGAAGTATTTCGCGGCCTTCACTCGCATGCGCTTCTACGCGGCCACCGAACACGTCCGCAAAGGCCAGCTCTTGCGCGATCAGGGCAAGTTGCAGGAAGCGGGAGTCGAATTTCAAAAAGCCGCTGACATCGATCCCACAAACTTCGCAGCCAAGGGAGAGGCTCGCCGCATCGAGGAGTTGATCAAGAAGCAGCAACAGCAGGCCCAGGGAGAAGCCGCTAGAAAGGAACTGCCTCTCGATAAATTGGCTCAGGAAGCCGCAGGCCCGGTCGAACTGCAGCCCTTGTCCAACACTCTCATCAATCTCCGTCTCACGGAAAACGCGACCATGGTTTACAAAACCATCGCCCGCCTCGCCGGCATTAACGTTCTCTTCGATCAGGATTACAAGACTCAGAAAATTACGGTTGAGTTGAACGATGTCACCCTGCGCGAAGCGCTGAACACGGTCGCGCTGCAGACCAAAACATTCTGGAGCGTAGTATCCAGCAACACCATCCTGGTCGCCGCCGACACCACCAGCAAGCGTAAGGAGATGGAAAATACCGTGATGAAAACGTTCTACCTCAAGAACGTTTCCACTCCTTCAGAATTGCAAGAAGCCGCCACCACCCTGAAAAGTATTCTGGACGTAAACCGCATTCAGTTAATTCCCAACCAGAACGCGCTTATCTTGCGCGGAACCACCGACCAGATGGTTCTGGCCCAGAAGCTGATCACGGACCTTGACAAACCTAAGCCTGAAGTTGTGATTGATATCGCCATTCTGCAAGTCAGCCGTGCCCGCCTCCGCACGCTCGGAGTCAGTCCTCCAACCTCGGCCAATGTGGTGATGGTTCCTGGCACAACCACCGGTAATGCCGGTAATGGAGGAAGCGGCGGATCGCCCAATGGCTCATTCACCATCAACTCTCTTCGTAATTTGACTGCGAACAATTTCCAGGTCAGCATTCCCGGCGCCTCGCTCTCTTACCTCATGAGTGATAGCGACACCAAGCTGATTCAGAATCCGGAGATTCGCGCCCTCGACAACGAGAAAGCCACGCTGAAGATCGGAGATAGAGTTCCGATCGCGACCGGTTCGTTCGGCGCCGCCGGCGGTCTTGGGGGTGTCAGCGCCTTGGTCAATACTCAGTTCCAGTATCTCGACGTCGGCGTCAACATTGATATCACTCCTCGTGTTCACGCCGAGGGCGAAGTGACTTTGAAGATGACGCTGGAAGTCTCCTCCGTCAGTGGAACGCAAAATATCGGCGGCATCAGCCAGCCCGTCATCGGCCAACGTCGCATCGAACATGAAACCCGCTTGCGCGATGGAGAAGTCAACCTCGTAGGTGGGATCCTGGAAGATACGGAGTCAAACTCGCTCAGTGGCTATCCCTGGCTGACCAGAATACCGATATTGAAATATCTGTTCGGGCAAGAGGAGAAAGATCGGCGGGAGAACGAAATTATCTTTGCCATCACGCCTCACATCATTCGTGCGCAGGAAGTCACCGACGACAATCTCCGACTCGTCGATCTCGGCCGCGGCAGCTCGGTTTCCGTTGGCCACACCGACCCAAGGGACGGCGCCACATCTAAAGGCCTGATGGATCAAAGCGCCGCGAACAAGGGCCAAGGCCGGACCCAAGGCCAGCGTACAACCGTTCCCGCCACTGCGCCCAGCCGATCCGTCGAGGCTCCTAAAACACCGGCGCAGATGCCCGTACCTACCGCCACCACGATTCCAGTGCGCCCTGCAACTGCGTCGCTCCAGCAGAGCAATCCCGCGATGCCCGCCGCCGCTCCACCCGCGAACACCCCGCCCCCGCGCCCGGTCGCACAAGTAGAGATCAGCCCACCGCCGCGTGCCTCTTTACAAGCGGAAAATTTTGCCATGCGTCCTCAGCCTCAAGAACAGGACATACCGCCTGTGCATCCCGCTTCACAAGCGCACAGCAATCCAGCGGCAGCTTCCGCAGATAGAACGAGCGTGCGGGCTTTAAAGCGCCCGGCAGCCGCCCCGGCGTCCACCGAGCAATGCCCTACAGGAACTCACCTGGTCGGCACGGAAAATGGTGTGATCAACTGCTCCTTCGATTAATAACGGACAGAACAACGAATCAGAATCGTTTTCTGGAAAATACAAGTTGCCCAATTCAAGCCTCCTTTGGCCGGAATGGGCATTTTGGTGGCCAGCGCTCCGCCCAAAGCTTCATCAGCTAGACTACGCTAGAAATTCAAGCATTCAGTTTGTTGGGAAAAATGTGCGGGTCTCATTGCGCGTCCTCTGGACGGCTATTCCCCTGCAGACAAGCGCACTAGCGCGTCCACATCCTGCACCAGTACAGCCTCTCGGCGTATCTTCACGATTCCCAGGCTTTGCCATTGGCAGAGAAGCCGGCTCACGGTGAACAGCGTGGTTCCGGTCAATTGCGCCAGTTCCGCCCGTGACAACGTGATCTCGAGATCTCCTGTGCTGGAGCGTGCGATCTGATCCGACAATCGAATCAACTCACTGCTCAGCCGCGAACCCACCTTCTCGGTGGCGACTCCGCGAAAACGCTGTTCCATCTCCCGCAGCCGCTCATCCAACGCTCGCGCCGTGTTTCGGCGAAAAATCGGAAAGCGTCCCAGCAGTTTCTCAAACGCGAGAGAATCCCAGATCAACGCCACGCATGGCTGAACCGCCTGCGAGGTCGAGCAATGAATACAGCCCGTACAAGTCCGGAACGATCCCACGATCTCACCTGCGCCATTCAGTCGAAGAATGGCTTCATTCCCGTTCGGCCCGGTCTGCGTGACCTTCACCAGGCCGGATACCAGCATGATCACATGACGAACCGGATCCCCTTCGGAAAAGATGGTTTCTCGGCGAGAGTATTCCTTATCTCGCCCTGACGCCAGGATGAGATCGCAATCGGCGGGATCCACGTCCGCAAATAATGGGAAGTTTGAAACTAAGCTGTATCGTGCAGTCGACAACTGGTATGCTCCGTCGCCGTCAGGATTACGTTCCCCACGTCAGCTGGCTTTGAGCAGCAGCACTCTGGAATCGAACGAACCTACACTGCCGCGCACAGCCCGGGGAAAGACTGAGGTAAACGTTGCGCCACTGTCGAGAATGCCCTGCCGGTCAAGACCCGTCAATGACACCTTGGTGCGGGAACCATAGCACGAACGTGGAATAAAACAGGTAACCAAAGGAACCCGCTCAACCCTCCTATCAGGTGAGCGGCTGCAGCCTAAGCTCATCCCGCGCAGCTTTCCAGGCTTGCAATTTGCTCAATGAATTTCTCCGAGTCGAACTTCCTGCTGGTGCTGGCTAAAGACATGTATCGAACTTTGCCAAACACCGGCCGGTCGAACCACGCACGATCGTGCTTGCCCAGGATCGCCCAGGCAATCCCCGCATATCCGTTCGGATCACGCCCATCCAATTGATAACGATCGTTGAGCCATATGGCCCGCTGCACAGCTAGCGCCACGGATGGACTCCATTCCAGAATCTTCTTGGCCCAGTACATCCGCAGGTAGTTGTGCATCCACCCGGTCAAAACCATTTGCTTCTGCGCCGCATTCCACAAAGCATCGTGGGTCTTGGCCGTCTCCAGCTGCTCTTCGCTGTAAACGATCGTTCTGCGGTCGCCCGCATGCTCTGCAAACGAGCGATCTGCCCAAGAATCAAGACAGTCCACAGAATCATACGAAGAATTAAAGCGGACGAAATTGACCGCGAGTTCGCGGCGCACAATCAGCTGTTCCATGAATGCCTGCTTCGCAGGCTCGGCCGCATCCGCATCCTGAATGGCATTGGCGATTGTATGCGGCCCAATATGTCCGAAGTGCAAGTACGGCGAGAGCCGGCTCGTCCCATCTACCTCTGGGTGGTTGCGTTGGTCAGGATAGGTTTGCAGTTTTTCTTTCACGAACTCGTTCATGGTCCACAGAGCCCGCCTGCTTCCCCCGCGCCAATGCTTGACGCTCTGCACGGAGCGGTCCAGGGCCCAATCGCGTGTGAAATCGTCTTCGGCGGGCATCGACAACAAGGTGGTCGGTGCCGTCCAGGGCAACCGTGCTTGCGGATTCCTCGGGCGGTGCAGGAACACAGGCAGCAGTTTGTGAAGCAGCGGCCTTATCGTGCGCGCGGCATACTGCTCGCGGACCAGCAGTCTTGAAGGAACAATGACATCGGCATCCACCGTCCAGAGCACCCGCAGCCGGGCCGCCACGCGACGGCGCCATTCCTCCGGTTCCCGCAAAGGATTTTCATCTCCAATCACCAGCGCGGCGCGCACTTCCTCGCAGAATTTCACCAGATTATGTGCCGGATACGGACGCAGCACAAATCCGATGCGCCGCCGCGCCAGAGTCTCGGCCATCTCCGCGATCCCGTCGGCAAGAAAACTGAAGTGGCGTAGGTTCGCCCCCGGATAAAAAGGTACCGGCGCGAAGAAAACCACCACCGGCTTTCCCAGCTCATTTCCGGCGTCCACGGCTACATCCAGCGCAGGATTATCGAAGGCACGTTGTGCGCGCTGCATCCAGTACACCACGCACTTCCCTTCTGGATCGGGAGGCCCCGGGGTGCGCACGGTAATGCGAGGATTGTCCCTTAATTTCTCCAGCATGGTCCTGAAGGAAAATTCCCCCCCGAAGCCGTGGAACTGCTTCTGAATTAACTTTAGAGGAACGTGTTTTGCTTGGGAGCGCATGCACGCCGGAATATGAAATTCATGTGCCCTGCAGTTAAGTTAGTGCGAGGTTTTTTAGCTGCAGGAAAACAGCTACTCGTCCCCTAAGCGCCGAAGCATCGGCTCCTCCCGCCAACGAGAGGCGAGATTCCTCGGCGGATCCCCGAGCTCGAAAGCCTTGCCGCACGCCCGACACAGCCTTCTTCTCGAAAATGAGTCTCGCTCGCATGGCCCGTTTGTGACGGAATCAAGCTGCCAAATAAGAGCAGGTTTTCCGCTGCCTCTCTGCCGCACGAGGTATATACTGCAGGGGTATTTCATGCACGAAATGCTGTATGGAGGAGGCCGAGCGGGCGGTCTCAATCATCAGCCCTGGGGAGTCCGCCGCGAGTTGCGGATCACGGCATGATCGACCCAAAAAATCAGAATTACGATCCGGAAGCTGCCACCTTCGTTCCTGGCGGCTCGTCTGGAGCTTCGCCTGCTCACACCGGCAATGGCGTGCAAACGCCGCTGCCGAGTTCGCCTCCAGGCGGCTCCGAGGCTCCTACGATGCTCGAAGGTGCTTTGCCGCCCATGGCACCCGTCACCCGCCAGAACCCACCCCCCTCAGCGGTCACACCAGGTTCTACCCCAGCCGGCGCTCTCCTCCAACCGGGGATCCTCCTCGGCAATCGCTATCAGATCATTAATATGCTGGGCGAAGGCGGCATGGGCGCCGTCTACAAAGCCAAAGATATCGAACTCGACCGCGTCATCGCGCTCAAGGTCATTCGCCCGGAATTAGCCAGCAATCCTGAAATCCTGCAGCGCTTCAAGCAGGAACTGATCCTGGCCCGCCAAGTCACCGATCGCAACGTCATCCGTATTTTCGATTTGGGTGAAGCCAACGGCATCCGCTTCATCACCATGGAGTACGTCGAAGGCGAGAGCCTTTATCACATCCTTCGACGCCAGGGCAAAGTCCCGATCAACGAAGCGGCCGAGATCATGCGCCAGATGTTGAGCGGTCTGCAGGCCGCGCATCGCGAAGGGGTCATCCACCGTGATCTCAAGCCGGGCAACATCATGCGCGACTCGCAGGGCCGCATTGTCGTCATGGACTTTGGCCTGGCTCGTTCGCTCGAAGGCGACGGCATGACCCGCACCGGCACCATGATGGGCACCATGGAGTACATGTCGCCGGAACAAGCGCAAGCCAAAGAACTGGATGCACGCTCCGACATTTTCACCGTCGGCCTGATCTGCTACGAACTGCTCACCGGCAAGATGCCGTATCACGCGGACAGCGTGGTCGCCAGTCTCCTCAAGCGAATGCAAGAGCGGGCACTTCCGGCGTCAGATTTCGACAAGGCCATCCCGCAGCCGCTGAGCCAGATCCTGTCCAAGTGCCTTGAGCGTGATCCGGCCGTGCGTTACCAAAATATTGGGGAAATCCTTCGGGACCTGGAGTTGTGGCAGGGTGGCGGAGCCGCTGCCACTCTCTCGTTCCGAAGCGTGGAAGTCTGGGCGCAAGAACGTTGGATATACGTGGCGGTCGCTGTGCTGCTTCTGGCGGCGGCGTTTTTTGCGGTTGTGAAGTGGCGCGGAAGGGCTTCTACACCCTCCATGGCCAGCGGTAAGGCGATCACCATTCTGGTGGGCGACTTTAACAATCACACCGGTGACCCCATATTCGATGGCGCGCTGGAGCCGATGGTCAATGTAGCTCTGGAAGGTGGCAGCTTCATTAACGCTTACAACCGCGGAAAAGCCCGCAGCCTCGCCGAGAAACTCCCCAACCCGACACACAAGCTCGATGAGCAGTCATCGCGACTGGTGGCGCTCAGCCAAGGCATCAGCACAATTATTACGGGTGAAATCAGCTTACGCGGCAACGCCTACACCGTTTCCGCACTGGCTCTGGATGCCGCGACTGGTAACGTGGTAGCGGAAAAGGAGGTAACTGCTGCCAATAAGGATGATGTCGTAAGTACCATTCCCAAACTGACAGCACCCATCCGAAGAGCGCTGGGCGACAATACTCCCGAGGCAGCCCAGCTGGAGAGCGAAAGAGGCGCGTTTACCGCCGCATCCTTGGAGGTAGTGCACCAGTACGGTATCGCAATGGAACAGCAGTTCGCGGGCAAAACGGATGACGCCTTGCGGTCCTTCGGCAAAGCCGCCGAACTTGACCCCAATTTCGCTCGCGCCTACTCGGGAATGGCTTCTGCCGCCATAAAACTTGATCATCCCGCCGACGCTGAGAAATACATCAAGTTAGCCATGGAACATGTTGATCGCATGACTGACCGTGAACGCTATCGTGTACGTGGCCTATATTACGGTACAACCGGGAACTGGCAAAAGTGCGCCGAGGAATACACTCAGCTGGTGAAGGTTTACCCCGGTGACAATATTGGACACAATAATCTCGCCGTATGCCTGAGTGGTTTGCGCGATCTCTCCAAAGCTCTACAAGAGGCGAAGCTTGACAACGAGATGCACCCCAATGCGTCGGCACACGCCAACGTCACATTCTTCATGTCCTACACGGGCGATTTCCAGGGTGGTGAGCGCGAGGCGCGCCAATTTCAGCAACACTACCCGTCAGACGAAACCGGCTATTTGGCTCTGGCTTTTGCTCAACTCGGGCAGGGACAGTTGTCCCAAGCCGAGGAGAGTTACTCCAAACTGGAACAGTTCGGCGCGCACGGCGCTTCCCTTTCGAACTGGGGCCTCGCGGATTTGTACCTATATCAGGGCCGCTTCACGGATGCAGTGCACAGCTTCGAAAAAGGCGCAAATTCCGATCTCGCCAACAAAGACAACGATTCCGCCGCTGAGAAACTCGCGGAACTCGCTTACACTCACCTGTCCATGCAGCAGAAGGCGGCTGCCATCGCTGCTGCCGAGAAAGCTCTAGCGAATAGCCAAACCGTGAAGGTCCGTTTCCTGGCGGGTCTGGTCTTTGCTGAAACGGGACAGCAGGCCAAGGCTCAAGAACTGGCCACAAAACTTGCGGCGGAAGTACAGTCGGAAGCTCAGGCGGATGCCAAGATAGTTGAAGGCGATTTAGCTCTCAGCCAGAAAGATGCCACTCGGGCTATCAGAGCGCTGACCGATGCCAATAATCTCCTCGATACGTGGCTTGGCCGATTCGAGTTAGGCCGCGCGTATCTGGAAGCCAATGCCTTTGCTGAAGCCGATTCCGAATTCGACCAATGTCTCAAGCGCCGTGGGGAGGCGCTGTCCCTGTTCATGGATGACGTACCCAGCTATGGATTCTTGCCGCCCGTTTATTACTACCAGGGACGCGTGCGCGAAGGCTTGAAGAGTCCCGG
>DASVAE010000026.1:0-15054 GCA_036376495.1 Candidatus Sulfotelmatobacter sp.
ACCCCCTACACCCAAGCCCAGCAGCCCACAACAAAAGCCGAACCCACCCCACCCCATGTAGGGACGGGCCCATTGGCCCGTCCAGGCGGACCAGCAGTACCGGTCCGCAGCGCAGTGGCCCCAACCGCGCTGTCCCCGCACAACCTCACAAAGCCAATCGCAACGAACCCCGCGAACTCCACCGCCAGCGTCACACCCCGCAAACGCCCCGCGCCAGTGCAGGAATCACTACCAAAGAAAATGAAAGGAAGCCTGCAAGCCAGCAGTTGATCACCGCAACTGCGAGCTTCACTCGCGCGCTGATTTTGGCCTTTCTTCGGTCATCCTTCGTTACTCTCGCGCGGAATCCTCGTAAGTTTCCATCACCAGGCAAGGTTGCACGCTCTGCGGCGACGTTTCCGGAGGCCGAATCCAGCGGGCGGGAAGCCGCAAATGGGGAGGATTCTCGACAGCTGTGGCTGCCAAGGGCTGCGAGCGTCGACCCTGCTGGTAAACAAAAAATTTGCAAACAGGAGATGATTTCGATGACGACTCCACAAGTTCCCACGAGATTCAGTCACTTCGCGATGCAGTTGCAGTGCGCCGCGATCGCTCTCGTGTTAATGAGCGTTTGCCCGTTACGCGCGCTGGCGCAAACTGCGCATGAGCATGCAACGATTACCGCGGAACAGAAGGGCCAGCGCGGCGCTCTGGTCCGGGCGGTGCGCGAAGCGACCGCGCGCTTTCAGGACGTAAGAGCCGCCGAAAACGCTGGTTACAAGCTGGAGTTCGGCTGCGTCAGCGGCGACGATTTCGGCGCGATGGGCCTGCATTATGTGAACGACACGTTGGTGGGCAACGGCATCATCGACGTCAGCCGTCCGCAGATCATCCTCTACGAGGCTCAGCCCAATGGCAGCGTCAGGCTGACTGGCGCCGACTACCTGGTGATCGCCAGCAGCTGGGACGCGGCGCACCCCGGCATCGCCCCGCAACTCATGGGACAGATCTTTCACTATTTCGCCGCGCCGAACCGCTTTGGGCTCCCGGCGTTTTACACGCTGCATGTCTGGGCATGGAAGGACAATCCGGATGGCGCCTTCGTAAATTGGCATCCGAATGTTTCCTGCCAGTCTTTCGTCGGGGAGACGACTCCGTAGTTGAGCGGTTGACACTGAACTTGACGTGATGGTGCCCCATTCTAAATGCCGCGTATTTTGCGGCGTTTAGAGTGGGCTTTGGTAGAGGCCGGTGTCTTACTTCGCCGGTTCCTTTACCTGCACGACGCGATCGGCGGAGACATCTTTCAGGGTCTGCGCGGTGCCCGAGGGCCAGCGAATCTCGACCAGGTCCGCCGACGCGTTCGCACCCAGACCGAAGTGCACCGGGCCCGTGCTTGAGGAGGCGTAGCCGCAGCTGTAGGTCACGTGGTTGTACTGCGCGCCAGATTTGGTCACGACCTTGATGCGCGCCCCAATGCCGTCGCGATTGCTCTTCGTGCCCTGCAGCTTGAACTCGATCCAGTGGTCCTTGCCCGGACTCTCGTTCATCCAGATTTCCGCGGGAGCGCTGAGCGCGCTCACCACCACATCGAGGCGGCCGTCGCCGTTCAAATCGCCGAAGGCCGATCCACGATGGCGTGCGGGCGCTTGCGCCTCAAAGCCGGCCTCGCCGGTCAGAGCCGCAAACTTCATCCCGCCGAGATTTCGAAACACAGTATTCGGCTGGCTGATTGCCAGATTCGTGGAGGCCGGCGACTGGACATGCCCGCGGGAAACGAAGATGTCCTTCCACCCATCATTATCGAAGTCGGCGATCATGGGAGAATATCCCGCCATGGGCAAGGTCAGCTTCGTCATCCCGCTCTCGCGCGTGACTTCGGTGAAACTTCCCTTGCCGGTGTTCTTGAAAACAGGGAACGTTTCGCCATCGAGCGCAACGATGACGATGTCGGGATAGCCGTCGTTGTCAAGGTCGCGGAAATCCGTTCCCATGCCGGAGATGTAAACGCCGTCCTCGCGCAGGGCGACATTTTCTTCGAACGCTACTTCTTCGAACGTCCCGCCTCCTTTGCTTTTGTAAAACTGGTTCATCAGCTTGTCGTTGGGGACGATCAGATCCATGCGGCCGGTAAGTTCCGAATCGGCGGCTGCCACGCCCATTCCCTTGCCGGGATGCGCCCGAAAGCCAGCTTCCACCGATGCGTCGCGAAAAGTCCCGTCGCCCTTATTGATGAACAACTGATTCGGTGTGGGCTTGTACATCTTGGGGTGGCAGTAATCGTTGTGTCCGTAGCCGGCACAGACGGGCTCGTGATTTACATCCCACTTCAGATAGTTGATGACGATCAGATCGAGCAATCCGTCGTTGTTCACATCGATCCAGGCACCTGCGACAGCCCACAGCGGCCCATACTCCGGATCAGGCTTATTGAGACCGGCCTTGGCGGTTACATCGGTAAACGTGCCGTCGCCATTGTTGTGATAGAGCGTGTTGCGATGCACGCCCGCGAGAAAGATGTCTTCGTAGCCGTCATTGTCGTAGTCGCCGATTGCTACGCCGGTGTCGTAGCCCGTGCCTGCGAGACCGGCTTTTTCGGTCACATCGGTGAAGTGTCCCTGGCCGTCGTTCTCAAAGAGGCGGTTGGAGTACTTGGGAGAATCTTTCTTCAGCGTCTTGATGTCGGCGCCGTTGGTGAAAAAGATATCAAGCTTGCCGTCGTTGTTGTAATCGAAAACGGCAACGCCGCCGGCCATCGTCTCGGGCGCATGATGGTCGGGAGTTTCATCGGAATCCAACTTGAAGTCGATCGGCTGATAGACAAAATGGACCGGACCGCCGGAGGGGTCAGGCGCTGCCTTGGAAGGAGGAGTCTGCGAGCGCGACATCAGAGGCGCGCTCGCAGCCAGAAAACAGAGAAACGCAAGCCGACCAATAGCAGAACGAATCATGTGCGCATGGGCCAAACAGAGCGCCATTCATAGTTTCTCAGAAAAGCTCGCCGACGTGTCTGCGAAACCGGAAGCTCACTCCGGCAGCTTCTCCTCGCCTTGAATGGTGAGATGCCCATCCACATGCGCAGCTGATGTTCCGGGCTGGCCGCCGCCTACGGTGATCAGATAGTCTCCGGCGGCCACCATGTGGTCTCCGGCGTCATTTACGTAGCTGAGGTCGCGGGGGCCGAGAGTGACCTTCACTTGTCGAGACTCTCCGCTCTTCAGATGTACGCGGGTGAATCCACGCAGAGCCTTCAGAGGAGTCCCGGGCATCTTCGGGAAAGTGATGTAAAGCTGCACGACTTCATCGCCATCCCGCTTGCCCGTGTTCTTCACATCGACGGCAACATCGACGGGGCTCCCGGCTTGCAGCGTGGGATGCGAAAACTTTAACCCACTGTAGTCAAAGGTTGAATAGCTCAGGCCATAGCCAAAGGGATAAAGTGGCTCGCCGGTGAAGTAGCGATAGGTGCGGTTCTTCATGTTGTAGTCTTCGAAGTCGGGGAGTTGCTCCACTCCTTTATAGAAGGTCACCGGAAGGCGTCCGGCAGGATTGTATTCGCCTGCCAGAGTCTGCGCGATCGCGGTACCGCCCTCTTCCCCGGCATACCAGGAGTCCACAATGGCGTTGGCGTGATCGTTGGCCCAATTCACGGCCAGGGCGCTGCCGTTCATCAGGACCACGACCAGAGGCTTGCCAGTGCTCTTCATCGCGCCCAGTAGTACTTCTTCTTCGGAAGGCAGGTTGAGGCTGGTCCGATCGCCGCCGCGGAATCCGGAAAGATCGACCTTCATTTCCTCGCCTTCGAGCTTGGAGGTAATGCCTACGACCGCGACCACCACGTCGGCGTCGCGCGCTGCCGAGGCCGCTTCGGCGAGCGGATTCTTGCTGATGGGCAGCCACACGAGCCTGGTGCCGAATCCCCCGCGCAGGTATTCGATCTTCACCGGGTAGCGATGCCCCTTGGTTAGTTCCATCTCGACGGTCTGGGTATTGGGATCGTGCAGGACCGCATCGTCCACGATCAGCTTGTTGTCGAGCCACATGCGATTCATCGATCCAATCAAGCCGATGCGATACAGCCCGGATTCCGCCGGAGTGATAAACCCAGTCCAGCGTGCGGAAAATTCCTTCATCCTGTTCGGCAGCGGCATGGCATGCGGGTCGGGGTGATGGGAGAGATCCACATTGACTTCAGAGTCTGTCCTGACAAGTTGCGGAGTGCCTGAGAAGTCTTCGGAGAAGTACTCGCCCTTCAATCCTGGCTTGCTGTCGTCGGTTGAGAGAGCGGAGGTGGGAACCAGAACTTCCTGGCGCAGAAAATTCGTGCCCGGCAGAAAAGAAACCTTGGCGGCGCCGAACTGCTTGCGAATTCCTTGGAGCGCGGTCACGGCGTGCGAGGCTGTGCCCGCATAATTTCCATGCAGAACATCCGTCTGTTCTGCCAGCGGGCCGACCACCAGAATCTTTTTCAGGCTGGGTGGCAGCGGCAGCAGGCCATCGTTCTTCAGCAGCACCATCGATTCCTGGGCGGTCTTCAGCGCCAGCTGCCGGTGCGCCGCACTATCAATTTCCGAGGCCGGAGTGTTCGCGTAGGGCACGATGTTGGGGGGATCGAACATGCCCAACCGCATTCGCGCGGTGAACAGGCGCTTGAGGGAACGATCAATATCGGCTTCGCTCATCAGGCCCTGGTGCACGGCGTCGATAAAAGGACGGTAATCGTGATCGTCCTTGGCGACGGTGAAGAAGTCGGCGCACTCGTTGTCCATGCCGTGCTTCATGGCGACGGCCGCGGCCTCCGCCTGGCTCTTGGTGTAATGATGGCCCTCATAGATATCGACCACGGCATCGCAGTCGGAGACCACGTAGCCGTTGAACTTCCAAGCGCCGCGCAAGGTGTCGACCAGCAAGAAATCGCTGGCGCAGGCGGGTTGGCCGTTTACCCGGTTGTAGGCGCACATGACGGATTCCGCCTTGCCTTCGGTGACGGCTGCGCGGAATGCCGGCAGGTAAGTATCTTCCATGTCATGTTTGGACACCTGCACATCAATGGAATGCCGGGAAGGCTCTGGTCCGCTGTGCACCGCATAATGTTTGGGCGTCGAAATCACGCGGAAATACTTGGGATCGTCGCCTTGCAGCCCGGTCACAAAAGCCACACCCATGCGTCCGGTCAGAAAAGGATCTTCCCCGTAAGTCTCCTGGCCGCGTCCCCAGCGCGGGTCGCGAAAGATGTTGATATTCGGCGACCAGAAATCGAGGCCCTCCATAATGTCGCGGCGGCCAGCTTTGACGGCCAGGTCGTGTTTCGCGCGCGCCTCGGTGCCGATCACGACCGCCATCTGGTGAATGAGCGCATCGTCAAAGGTGGCTGCCAGACCGATGGGCTCCGGAAATACAGTCGCCGTGCCGGCTCTTGCCACACCGTGCAAGGCCTCGCTCCACCAGTCATATCCCGGAATCTGTAACTCCGGAACCGCGCGCGCTTGGTTCACGAGCTGCGAAGCCTTTTGCTCAAGGGTCATACGCTTGATGAGATCGTCGACCCGCGCATCGATTGGCTGGGAAGGATCAAGATAAAGAGGTTGGTTCTGCGCCGCACAAGCCGCAAGTAGAAGTATGAAGACGATTACCGATTGCAGGATGTTGCGAAGATTTCTTTCCACGGGGTTCTCCTCCGTCGACCAGAGAGGTCGCGTAGATGCGAAGGCTAGTTAGATGAATTCCGTAAACGATTACGGTCCGACCGTCGCTTGTAGCACACGGTACCCTTGAGGTCAAGAACTACGGTAGGCATTTGCGAGGGCGATTACGCAATCGTCCCACAAGGAAAAGTGGGCAAAGTGCCGCGTTATCAGCGGAAACGTAAGGTTTGCGTGGGATCAAGATCATCATCCTGATTGCCGAAATTGGGAATTCAGAGAGGGTGTCGAGAGAGAGAGTTGCAAGGCCATAGAAATAAGGGATTTAATTGCGAACGCCCAGGATCGGCCGACTTCTACCCCATTTTGAGGCGTGCGGGGGCGCAAAAAAAGCAGGATAAAAATAACAATAACGATTTTGCGCTTGACAACGGTCATGGACCAGATGTAACACCGTAAACGTTCTCGGAATCTCGGGGTGTCTCGATCCCTGCTTCTTGCCCCGACCCATACAGCTTGGAGGCTGGCACATGAAATTCCTCTCGCCCACGCATGCCGGGAGTATCGGCCAATTTCTGCGACGTTGCGATCTGCGTCTCACCGTTATTCTAACGGCGCTGGTGCTGCTTTTTGCCGCGCAAGCCGTGGCGCAGTCAGAAGCTACCATCGTTGGAACCGTAACAGATCCTTCCGGTGCTGCGGTCGCAAATGCATCCATCACAGTTACCAACCTCGACACTGGCTTGTCGCGCACGATTAACACCAGCGGCGACGGTCAATACGTCGTTCCCGATCTTCGCATCGGGCGCTACAACGTCCGCGCTGCTGCAGCCGGCTTCAAGACCACCGAGCAACAGAACATCACCCTGCAGGTCGGTGATCGTGCTCGTGTTGATCTTAAGTTGGCCGTCGGCAGCGCTCAGGAACAGGTGACAGTTGAAGCCGCGGCGATCGCCGTGCAGGCCGACACCGGCGAAATCAGCAGCGTCATCACGGGACAACAGCTCAGTCAGCTGGCCACGAATGGGCGCAGCATGTACTCGCTAATCTCGCTCACGCCTGGAGCTTCCAGCGGACAAGGGGACTTTCAGATTCCGACGCCGGTAGGCGGCGATGCCAATGTGAGCTTCAACGGCATGCGCCAGAGTCACAACCTCTATTTGCTTGACGGCAGCGAGAGCAGCGACCGCGGTGGCGCCGGCGGTTCTGACGTGATGCCCTCCATGGACGCTATTGCCGAGTTCCGCCAGATGACGTCGAACTACA
This sequence comes from Candidatus Sulfotelmatobacter sp., assembly GCA_036376495.1. Classification (GTDB taxonomy): domain Bacteria; phylum Acidobacteriota; class Terriglobia; order Terriglobales; family Acidobacteriaceae; genus Sulfotelmatobacter. The sequence continues at coordinate 6,888 of DASVAE010000026.1, forward strand.
GCGCGGAATATGGCCTGTCTTCGGCAGCCACCATGACGGCTGTGATCAAGGGCGGTACGAAGCAGTACCACGCCAGTGGGTGGGAGTTCCTGAGAAATGACGCGCTCGATGCTCGCAACTATTTCAACCCAGCGCCGCAGAAAGTCGCAGAGCTCCGCTTCCACACCTTCGGCTTCAACGTCGGCGGTCCAGTCGATTTCTGGGCGAAAGAGCACAAGACCTTCTTCTTTTACAACATGGAATGGCGCCGGCTGATTCAGGGCCAGACTCTGACCCAGACTGTGCCAAGCACAGATTGGTACGGCGGTACGTTGCCGGCGAGTATTCCAATTACCGTTCCCAGCGCGGCGAACATCGACCCCAGTGTTTTGTTCAGGAACTGCGGTGGAGTCGCCCCCGCCGGAATTGTTCAGGGTACCCCGTTCCCGGGCAATGCAATCCCGAGCTGCATGATCGATCCGAATTCGACGGCGCTACTGCAGAAGGGCATTTTCCCCGCGAATAACGGCCTGAGTGGTGGCCAGCCCGCCTTCCTGGGCGGCAATAACGTGCCGACCAACGTAAAGGAAGAGATCGTCCGCATCGACCACCAGTTCAGCAGCAAGTTCTCGGTCTTCGGCCATTACCTTGCCGAGCAGATCGCACAGAACTTCGGCACATCCATGTGGAGCGGTGACAATGTGCCGACGGCAAGCAATACCTTCGGCAACCCGTCGTACAGCGCCGTAATTCACACGACGTATGTGATCAGCCCGACGTTGTTGAACGAAGTTGCCTTCAACTACAACGGCAACCGCATCGCCATTCTACCCACTGGCGTCTTGGGGCGTCCTGACAACTTCACTTCGAATCGCATCTTCAGCGGGCCGAACAATGACAACCGTATCCCCGAAATCCATCTCGCGGGTTACAACAACACGGATTACACGAATGCGAGTTGGCCGTGGCGTAACAAAGCGGACGACTACCAGATCCGCGACGACATCTCGTGGACGAAGGGTGCGCACCAGATTAAGATGGGCGGTAGCTGGGCCATTTACAAGAAGATCCAGGACCTATTCGGCAACACCCAGGGATCTTTTACCTTTAACAACAATTTCACCGGGAATGACTTTGCTGATTTCCTGCTAGGAGCTGCGTCCGGTTACAACGAACTGGCTGTCCAAGACAGTGGTAAGTGGAACGCCGTTTCTTGGGCCGCATACGTTCAGGACAACTGGCGCGTCAACAACCGCCTGACCTTGAACCTTGGTCTTCGCTGGGACGGTGTGCCGCACACCTACGAAGCGAACAACCGCATGGGCAACTTCTATCCCAACCTCTACGATCCGGCTGCCGCTCCCATCTTTGCGGATGCCGCCGGGAACAATATTGCTCCCAACAGTCCGGGCCTGGGCACCAGCCCGAATCCCATCCTGGCCGGTACCCAGTTCTATTTGAACGGAATTGGCATCCCGGGCAAGACGCCGGGAGTTCCGAAGGGCTTGGTCCAGAATCACTGGGCGGCCTTTGGTCCCCGCCTCGGCTTTGCCTATGATCTGACTGGATCGGGCAAAACCATCCTACGAGGTGGATTTGGCACCATGTATGAGCGCATTCAGGGCAACGACATGTATAACGCCGGGCCCAACGTGCCCTTCAGCACTAACATCAACTTCAGCAATGTGCTAGTTGAAGATCCCGGCACGCAGCTGAGCAACGGACAACCCCTCGTTGCACCGATTACGGTGGCCAGCATCACCGGCTTGGACAACGTGAACAACAAGCTGCCGGTGAGTTATCAGTACAGCTTCGGCGTTCAGCAGGCGCTGTCATCCCGCACGGTGCTGGCATTGCAATACGTCGGCAACCAGAACCGGGACCAGAATGCCTACCTCGAAACCAACCTGCCTGATCTAAACACCCAGATCCCAGCGCTGTTCGCGAACAACAACGCAGACTACAACAAGCGCGTTCAGTACCTGGGATTCCACTCCATCCGGCAGACCGAGAATGTCCAGAAGTCACATTACAATGGCTTCCAGGCCGAATTGCACAGTCAGATCCGTCGTGATCTTCAGCTTCAGGCAGCGTACACGCTGTCTCGGGCAATCGATCCCGCGACAGGCAATAACGGCGTGGGCGACTTGAACAATTTTGACAACCCTTACAACCTGAACTACGATAACGGCCCTTCCGGCTTGGATCGTACACACATCGCGTTCGTCAACTTCATTTACGACATTCCGTTACTGAGAGACAGCTCTAACAAGCTGTTGAAGTCCACAGTAGGTGGATGGCAGGTATCGGGCATCGTAACGTTAACCTCGGGCGCACCGATCCACATCTCGGAAGGCGGCATCCAGAACTGTGCCCAAGGCGTCAACAACGATCCTACAAAGTGCGCGGGGTCGCTCAACGGAACTGGGAACATTAGCAGCATCATTCCCAATGCCGATAATCGGCCCAACATCAATGGGAGCGTTGGCTACCCGAAGACGGTGAAGAGCTGGTTCAACGCGTCCGCATTCTCCCCAACTGTGGCTGGAACCTGGGGCAACCTGCCGTTCAACGCCATCCGTGGTCCTGGACGGCAGAACTGGAACCTCGCGCTGTTTAAGTCGTTCGTATTCAGCGAGAGTCGTGGCAGCAAACTCGAATTCCGTGCGGAGTTCTTCAATGCCTTCAACCATACAGAGTTCAGGGACGTCAGCCGCACCTTTACCAACGGTGACTTCGGTGCGGTCACTTCGGCTCACGACCCGCGCGAAATTCAGCTTGGGTTGAAGCTGTACTTCTAAACGATGTACGTCAGCACCCAGGCCCCGCTCGCGGAAAAGAAGCTGCGAGCGGGGTTTTTCTTGCGTCCCAACGTGTTTATTCTGAGGTCTAGCAACTTCACTTACCCTAAGACTTTCTAAGCCGATCCATGCTCTCTGCAGGTATGCCCGCGAGTGCCTGCACGGCAAAAGTGCGCCGCATGCGCCCACTCCTCCCCCAATTCGCAGCCGTGTTACTTTGCTGCTCGTTCGCACTCGGGCAGGTGCCTAGCGCTGGCGATGCCCTCGCGCTCGAGCAGCAGCAAAAGTGGAGTGAAGCCGCCCAGGTGTGGAAGCAAATCACCCAACGCAATCCCAACGATGCTGCAGCTTTCGCCAGCCTCGGGTTTGATCTAGCGCGGCAACAGAAATACGTTGAAGCCGTCTCGGCTTACCGTAAAGCTCTGCAAGTCAATCCCAAGCTTTCGGGGCTGCAACTGAATCTGGGCTTGGCCGAATTCAAGCAGGGACATTTTTCTGCAGCGGCCACGGCGCTGCGCTCGGCGCTCAAGGCCGATCCCTCGAGTATTCAGATTCGGACTCTGCTGGGCATGAGCTACTACGGGGCGAAGAAGTTCGACCTCGCGTCTGAGTATCTCGAGCCGATTGCCAGTGCCGATCCCCAGAATGCTGAACTCCACCAGATGCTTGCTCAAAGCTGCCTCTGGGCAAAGAAGCTCACCTGTGCCGAAGAGCAGGTTCGCCTGTTGCTGCAGCAGCATCCCGACTCCGCTCCCACGCACATCCTTATGGGAGAGGCGTATGACGGGCTAGGCAAGACTGCGGAAGCGATAGCCGAATTCCAGGCTGCGGACAAGATTTCCCCAAAGGAGCCGAACCTCCACTTTGGGCTCGGGTATCTGTATTGGAAATCGCAGCAGTACGATCAGGCGCGCGGAGAGTTCGAACGCGAATTGGCGAATGATCCCAATCATGCGCAGGCGCTCGCTTACCTGGGGGATATCGAGTGGAAGAATAACCGTTCCGAGGCGGCTATTCCGTTCCTACAGCGGGCGATTCATGCGAAGAAAGATTTGCGCATTGCGTATGTGGATCTGGGAGCGATCTATTTACAGCAAAAGCAATATAAGGAGGCGAAGGCTGCGCTGGCCCGGGCGGTAGCCCTCGATCCCAATCAGGCCGACGCCCATTACCAGTTGGGACGTCTCTACCAGGCACAAGGGAATTCCGCGGCTGCTGCGGCGGAACTCAACAAAGTTCGCGAGCTTCACGCGAAGGCGGACGAGGCACTGACTGGGAAAATGCCAATTACCACTACAGCGCCAAATTCAACGGTGTCGAAATAATATTTTTGGAATTCCAGAAAGGACGCAATGAGTAAAAGGAATGGGAAGAATGGAAAGCAGGGAAACTACGAACCCAAGCCGGAGCACAAGTTTTCTTTCGGGCTATGGACGCTGGCTAACCGCGGGCGCGATCCGTTTGGCGATGCGGTGCGCCCGATTTTTGCCCCGAACGACATTGTGCATGTGCTGGGAGAGATTGGCGCCTGGGGCGTGAACCTGCACGACAATGATCTGGTTCCAATCGATGCCACGCCGAAAGAGCGCGAGAAGATCGTGCGCGAATTCCGCGCTGCCTGCAATGAAAGCGGCGTCGTGGTTCCTATGGCGACCGTGTCACTTTTCTTCCATCCCGTATTCCGGGATGGTGCTTTTACTGCCAATGATCCGGAAGTGCGTGCATATGCTCTACAGAAGACTATGCGCGCCATGGACCTGGGCGCCGAACTGGGGGCGAAAATCTTTGTTCTCTGGGGAGGCCGCGAAGGTGTCGAGACCGATGCCTGCCGGCGTGCGGATGATGCGGTAAAGCGTCTCCGTGAAGCAGTCAACTATCTCTGCGAATACAACATCGCGCAGAAATATGGGTACCGCTTTGCCATGGAAGCGAAGCCCAACGAGCCTCGCGGCGATATTTATATGGCCACTACGGGTCATTATCTTGGGTTCATTCCTACGCTGGATCATCCGGAGATGGTGGGAGTTAATCCGGAATTCGCGCACGAGACGATGGCGGGACTGAATTTCATGCACGGAGTGGCGCAAGCCTGGGAAGCGGGAAAGCTGTTTCACATCGATCTCAATGACCAATATCCGGGCCGGTACGATCAGGATCTGCGCTTCGGCTCCGCCAATCCGAAGTCCGCGTTCTGGCTGGTGAAGTTCCTGGAAGATGTTGGTTACGACGGGCCACGACACTTTGACGCGCACGCGTATCGCACAGAGAATTGCGAAGGGGTGAAGGATTTCGCGCGGGGCTGCATGCGGACTTACCTGATCTTGAAAGAGAAGGCAGAGCGTTGGAATGAGGATCGGGAAATCCAGGCGATACTGAAGGAGATCTCGGCGGGGGCGCATAACGTGCCGAAGAATGGGCGCTATTCAGAGAAGGGCGCGCAGGGTCTGCTTGCTCATGGTTTCGATAAAGATGCCATGCTGCGGAAACGACTGCCTTACGAATTACTCGATCAGCTCACGGTGGATGTGCTGCTGGGGGTCAGATAAAGCTCGGAGGGAATGTAGAAAAATCCTAGGCCAGTTCCGCTGGGCCGGGACAGCCAATGGCTGTTCCCACATACGTGTAATTAGGCGCGGCCTTTTTTGGCTGCTACTGCCTTCTTTCCGGATACTTCCCAGGGTCGCTTGGGGCGCTCTACCACGGGCTTATCCCGATCTTCAACCCGGTCGTAGTGGTAGGCCTCGCTGACGGTCCCTAGCGATTCGTTATACAGGCTTGGCAGGTTCAAGGCGGCTTTCAATTCCTCGGAAAACATCTGCAGGTTCTTCAACTGCTCGGCGGTAGCAGGAACCTCATTCTTTGAGGTTTTCAAAAACTGCTGATATCCGCGATTCACCAGTTTGGAGATCTCGCTGCCGACAAGGCATCCGGGAAAGGCAAAGATTTTGACGCCATCTTCGCGGGTCTTCTCGATGGCCGCCGAGACGTTATACTTGCGCAGGAAAACTCGGGCAGTTGTGCCCGGGGCGTCTGTGGTATCGAACCCGTGGTCGCGCAGCCAGGCTAGCGACTCTTCGTAAGTTCGTGCTTCGTATGCCTTTGCCATTGATATTCCGTTAACCTTTCTGTACCGGCTCGCGTCCATTCGTTAGATGCGTATTTATAAAAGACCGGGCGTAACTTTACAGGGGGTGCATCGCCGGGCGAAGCTGATTCATCTAAACAAAATACTACATACCGTGTTTGGGACTACATAGCACATTACGTTAGTCACAGCGATCCAGTTCACCCATGGCACAGGCTTCAGGGAAAATGGCGGGCAGTTCAGATTCCATCTTGTATTCGGACGCTCAGGAGCACCCGAGAAGTCTAGGGGAAACGCTCGGTCACAGCCTGGTCGAGCGCATCGGAAATACTCCGCTGCTTCGTCTGGACAAACTCACTCGCGATCTTCCAGGCGTAGCACTGTTGGGCAAAGCAGAGTGGTATAACCCGGGCGGTTCGGTCAAAGATCGTGCCGCATGCAACATCGTGGCCGAGGGGCGAAGAGCCGGGCTGCTTCGTCCGGGCAAGATCCTTCTGGATGCGACCAGCGGCAACACAGGAATCGCGTATGCCATGCTGGGATCGGCCGAAGGATTCCCAGTCACGCTCTGCATGCCCGAGAATGTTTCGCGGGAGCGCAAGCAGATTTTGCAAGGGTACGGCGCTAACATTCTGTACACCGATCCCGCGGACGGTTCGGACGGAGCCATTCGTATGGCGCGCGAACTTGCGTCCAAGCATCCGGAGCAATATTTCTACGCCGACCAGTATTCCAACGACGCGAACTGGAAAGCACATTACTGCTACACGGCGAGCGAGATCTGGCAACAGACGCAGGGGCGGGTCACGCACTTCGTGTCTATGCTCGGAACAAGTGGTACGTTCGTCGGAACTACCCGACGCCTCAAGGAACTCAATCCTTCCATCCAGTGCATCTCGCTTCAGCCCGACGCTCCGTTCCACGGGATCGAAGGGGCCAAGCATATGGCCAGCGCTATCGTCCCGAAGATCTACGATCCGACTCTGGCCGATCAGAATCTGGAGATTTCCACGGAAGACTCTTACGCCATGGCGCGCCATCTCTCGCGAAACGCGGGATTGCTGGTGGGAATCTCCGCCGCGGCGGCGATTGTCGGGTGTTTGAAGATTGCCCGCGAAGTAGAGCTGAGAAGAAATCAGGAAGCAGTCATTGTGACTATTCTGTGCGATTCCGGCGACAAGTATTTGAGCGAGCGCTTCTGGAGCGAAGAGTAAGACTCGCTGATTGGTGGACGTTGACTGGAAAATCGCAGGGTTCGAGGCCCTAATTCTCAATCATCGATGACCAATCATCCCGGGTGCCCCACGTTGGCTTGTTAAGACGGAGACGAACTCCCCCAATGTTAAAGCTTTCCCGCAAAGACTACGACGCGATGCGAGCCCACGGCGAAGAAACTTACCCGCACGAGTGCTGTGGAGTTCTCCTGGGCAGCTTGAATGAAGACGGTACCCGCAGGGTAACGAGCACTGCCCGTTGCGGCAACACGCGCACGGACTCCGCTCACAACCGGTACAACATCGACCCACGCGAACTGGTGCGAATCCAGCGCGAAGGGCGCGAGCGGGGGGAAGACATTGTGGGCTTCTATCATTCGCACCCTGATCATCCCGCGCAGTGGTCAAAAACCGATTATGAAGAGGCGCACTGGATCGGGTGCTCCTATGTGATCACCAGTGTGGAGAAGGGAAAAGCTGCCGTCACGAACTCGTTCGAGCTATCAGGCACCGGCGAGTCGGACAAACGCCTCACCGACGAAGAAGTTGAGCTCGGATAGTCGGGACAGACGTGTTCTTTCCCCTCCGGGGCTGGGTTCTTTTTGCACCCACAGACCCACGGCTTGCGCCGTGCTGCATTCTTTCGCCGCGTCGCGGATGTTTTGTTCTGGGATTTCGGAGCGGGGCCCCAGGCGAAGCTGGCGTGACCCTAAGCCTTGCCTGACGCAGGACGTGCGCGATTTTCACAGGAGCGCTGCACAGCCGCGACTTCTGCAGAAGATTCATTTACTGGAATGAATTCAGGGGAAAGCCGTGTCAGGCGCGGCTTCTGGGGAGAATTGATTTTAATGCTGCACCATTTCCGGTCAGGGGGTTGTGGATGGCGTGCACTGCATTGAAAAGACGTGTACTTACAAAGGCGTATTTTTCGTTGACTGAAAAAATATAAGGAGTACAACAGGATCGTTCTTTGACAGCTTCTTAAGTTTTTCCGGTTGGTGCGGCGTCCGGGGCTCAAGCGAAGTCACCTTCTCTGACCGCAAGGTTGAGAAGGAGGGCAAGCAAGGGTCTATAGCAAAGCGCTGGTT